>NZ_LT629736.1:0-656250 GCF_900104945.1 Halopseudomonas xinjiangensis
GTGACCTTGCCTTCGTCGTACAGATGGTTGAGCAGGGTGTAGTGCCAGAAGGTCGCCCAGCCTTCATTCATCACCTGCGTCTGGCGCTGGGGGTAAAAGTACTGCGCAATCTTGCGCACGATACGCACCACTTCACGTTGCCATGATTCGAGCAGCGGCGCGTTCTTCTCGATGAAATACAGCAGATTCTCCTGCGGTTCGGCCGGGTAGCGGGTCTGTTCGTGGTGCTTGTCCTCATGGGGATGCATCACCGGAATGGTTCGCCACAGGTCGTTCACCTGGCGCTGCATGTGTTCCTCGCGTTCCTGCTGGCGCCGGCGCTCCTCGGCAGCGGAAATCGGGTAGGGCCGCTTGTAACGATCCACGCCGTAGTTCATCAGCGCGTGGCAGGAGTCGAGCAGATCTTCGACCGCGTCGATCCCGTGGCGCTCTTCGCAACGCATGATGTACTGCTTGGCAAATACCAGGTAGTCGATGATGGCGCTGGCGTCGGTCCAGGTGCGGAACAGGTAGTTGCCCTTGAAGAAGGAGTTGTGTCCGTAACAGGCATGGGCGATAACCAGCGCCTGCATGGTCATGGTGTTTTCTTCCATCAGATAAGCGATGCACGGATCGGAGTTGATCACGATCTCATAGGCGAGGCCCATCTGGCCGCGCTTGTAGTTTTTCTCCGTATGCAGGAAATGCTTGCCGTAGGACCAGTGGTGATATCCCAGCGGCATGCCCACCGAGGCGTAGGCGTCCATCATCTGTTCGGCGGTGATGACTTCGATCTGGTTCGGATAGGTATCCAGGCCGTAGATGTCGTGCGCGATTCGGCCGATTTCACGGTCGTATTCGCGGATCAGATCGAAGGTCCACTCCGAGCCAGTCGATATGGGTTGGCGTTTCATGTGGCCATCCTCTTCTGGAACAACTTGCGAAACACCGGATAGATGTCTCCGGCGTCGACGATCTGCTGCTGGGCGAAACTCTCCGAATAATGCTCGGCGACCTGTTCATACTCGTACCAGAGTGCTTGGTGCTCGCGTGGCGTGATCTCCACATAGCAGTAGTACTGCATGGCCGGCATCAGCTGGCGTATCAGCAGCTCGCGGCAGATCGGCGAATCATCATTCCAGTTGTCACCGTCCGATGCCTGCGCGCAGTAGATATTCCATTCGTTGGGCGAGTACCGTGTTTCGACGATCTCCTGCGTCAGACGCAGTGCGCTGGAGACGATGGTTCCGCCGGTTTCGCGCGAGTAGAAGAACTCCTGTTCGTCGACTTCCTTGGCACTGGTGTGGTGGCGAATGAACACCACTTCGATGCGTTCGTAGTTACGCCGCAGAAACATGTATAGCAGGATGTAGAAGCGCTTGGCCAGATCCTTGGTTGCCTGGGTCATCGAGCCGGACACGTCCATCAGACAGAACATCACCGCTTTCGAACTCGGGTTGGGCTGCTTGGTGATCAGGTTGTAACGCAGGTCGAAGGTGTCGAGAAACGGGATGCGGTCTATGCGACGCTTGAGTTGCTCGATCTCGTTTTCCAATGCGCGGATGTCGGTCAGGTTATCTGGCTGGTTCTGGCGCAGCAGCTCCAATTCTTTGGTTGCAGCGCGCAATCGCGAGCGGCTGCCGCCGGACAGTGCGATCCGCCGTGCATGGGCTGCGCGCATTGAGCGAACGATGTTGATGCGCGACGGGTTGCCCTGGGCGCTGATCCCCGCACGCACGGGTTTGAAGGTATCGGCGCCAGTGATATGGCGCTTGATCAGGTTGGGCAGGGCAAGATCTTCGAACATGAAGTCGAGGAATTCTTCCTGGGTAATCTGGAAGACGAACTCGTCCATGCCTTCACCACTATCACCCGCCTGTTGTCCGCCCTGACCGCCGCCGCCACCTTGCGGCCGTTCGATCTGATCGCCGGTGGTGAACTCGCGGTTACCGGGGTGCACACGGGTCTGCCGCCCGCCCTGGCCGTGATGAAATATGGGTTCGTCGATGTCGCGACCGGGAATGCTGATCTGTTCGCCGTGTTCGATGTCGGTGATCGAGCGCCTCCCTACTGCTTCCTCGACCGCCTTCTTGATATGAGCTTTATACCGCCTCAGGAAACGCTGGCGATTCACCGTGCTTTTGTTCTTGCCGTTCAGGCGGCGATCAATCACGTAACTCATTGGCCCCTCCGGGGCCAGCTTCAAGCTTCAAGCTTGAAGCTGACCGTGCTGCTTTCGAATTATGCAGGCACCTGTCGGCACGTACGGGCGGCTTGCCGCTTGAAGCTGGCGGCAAGCCGCTGCGCAATGACGGCGTACCGTTATTGCGCCTTGCGTACGCGCAGGTACCACTCCGAGAGCAGTCGAACCTGTTTTTCGGTATAGCCGCGTTCGACCATCCGGGTGACAAAATCGCCGTGTTTCTTCTGGTCTTCCTTCGAGGCCTTGGCGTTGAAACTGATGACCGGTAGCAAGTCCTCGGTATTGGAGAACATCTTCTTCTCGATCACCACGCGAAGCTTTTCGTACGACAGCCAGCTCGGGTTCTTGCCGTTATTCTGCGCCCGGGCTCGCAGGACGAAGTTGACAATCTCGTTGCGGAAGTCCTTCGGATTGCTGATGCCAGCTGGCTTTTCGATCTTTTCCAGTTCCTCGTTCAGTGCCGCACGATTGAGGATTTCCCCGGTATCGGGATCGCGGTACTCCTGATCCTGAATCCAGAAATCGGCATACATCACATAACGATCGAAGATGTTCTGCCCGTACTCACTATACGACTCGAGGTAAGCGGTCTGGATCTCCTTGCCGATGAAGTCGACGTAGCGCGGCGCAAGGTATTCCTTCAGATAGCGCAGGTAGCGTTCGCTGACTTCGTTGGGAAACTGTTCCTGCTCGATCTGCTGTTCCAGGACATACAGGAGATGCACCGGGTTGGCAGCGACTTCGCTGTGATCGTAGTTGAATACCTTGGAGAGGATCTTGAAGGCGAAGCGGGTCGAAAGACCGTTCATGCCTTCGTCTACGCCAGCCGAATCGCGGTACTCCTGGATCGATTTGGCCTTGGGGTCGGTATCCTTGAGATTCTCGCCATCATAGATGCGCATCTTCGAGTAGACGTTGGAGTTCTCTGGTTCCTTCAGGCGGGACAGGACGGTGAACTGGGCGAGCATCTTCAACGTGTCCGGCGCGCAGTGAGCATGGGCGAGGGAGCTGTTGGTAAGCAGCTTCTGGTAGATCTGTATTTCGTCACTGACCCTCAAGCAGTAGGGCACCTTGACGATGTAAATACGATCGATGAAGGCTTCGTTGTTCTTGTTGTTGCGGAACGTATGCCACTCCGACTCGTTGGAGTGCGCGAGCAATACGCCGTTGAACGGAATCGCGCCCAAGCCCTCGGTGCTGTTGTAGTTGCCTTCCTGAGTCGCGGTAAGCAGCGGGTGCAGCACCTTTATAGGCGCCTTGAACATCTCGACGAATTCCATCAGGCCCTGGTTGGCGCGGCATAGCGCACCGGAGTAACTGTAGGCATCCGGATCGTTCTGCGGGAAGTCTTCCAGCTTGCGGATATCCACCTTGCCGACCAGGGCGGAAATGTCCTGGTTGTTCTCGTCGCCTGGCTCGGTCTTGGCGATGGCGATCTGTTGCAGTATCGACGGATAAAGTTTGACCACCCGGAACTTGCTGATGTCACCGTTGAATTCGTGCAGTCTTTTTACCGCCCATGGCGACATGATGCTGTTCACGTAACGACGGGGAATCCCGTAGTCTTCTTCCAGGATGGCGCCGTCTTCGGTGGCGTTGAACAGCCCGAGGGGCGATTCGAATACCGGTGAATCCTTGATCGCATAGAACGGGACCTGCTGCATCAGTGCCTTGAGCTTCTCGGCCAGCGAGGACTTGCCGCCGCCAACCGGACCCAGCAGATAGAGGATCTGTTTCTTTTCTTCCAGACCCTGAGCGGCATGGCGGAAGTAGGAAACGATGTGCTCGATCGCGTCTTCCATGCCGTGGAAATCAGCGAAGGCCGGATACCGCTTGATGACCTTGTTGGAGAAGATGCGCGAAAGACGAGGGTCCAGCGAGGTGTCGATCACCTCTGGTTCGCCAATCGCCATGAGCAGGCGCTCGGCGGCAGAGGCGTATGTCGTTGGGTCGGATTTACAGAGCTCAAGATACTCCTGCAGGGAGTATTCCTCCTGCCGGGTAGTCTCGAAGCGGTTCTGGAAATGGCTGAATATGCTCATGGCACGACCTCGCTGTTACCTAGATGAGGTCCGTGGCTCCCGGGCAAGGGCCCGCCTGACGCTGTACAGGGCGACGGCATATGGTGATGCGTGAATCCCCCAATACCACCTCGAACGGGCACATCGAGAGTCTGTCGGAGTGACCGGGTCAGCCGGAGCTGGCCCCGTGTCCGGCAAGCTCCCGTGTTATCGGAAGCCGGCAGACCGGCCTTCTCTTATTTGATTAGCCTCGATTCCAGAATAGTCCTTTTGCAAGCCGCTGACAGCGGTCTGGCAAAAAAAGTTTGCACGGATTGTGACGGGGGGTGTCAGACGTCGTTGCGTTCGATTTTGGCAGGGTATTGCTGGCGCCACAGCTCGAAGCCGCCGTCGAGGCTGTACACCTCGGCAAAGCCCAGGCTGGCCAGGTAAGCGGCGGCAGGCTGACTGGAATTGCCGTGATAGCAGCACACCAGAAGCGGCGCTTGGCGGTCGGCACCGGCCACGAATTGCGGCAGATTGTCGTTATCCAGACGCTGGGCGGTAACGATCCGTCCGGCTTCGAAGCTCTGCGGATCGCGAATGTCCACCACGGTGGCGCCTTGCTCGAGCAGCGCGGCGGCGCTGGTCGGGTCGATCCGTTTGAACTCACTCATGCTCGTCTCCGCAGCTGCAGACATGCCGTTCGCCGGTGTCCAGGTTCATCAAGGTCAAACTGTTGCCCCACACACAGCCGCTGTCGAGGGCATGTACGCCGGGCACGCCGGATACTCCTCCCAGCGCGGCCCAGTGGCCGAAGACCAGTTTGGTCTCGGGGTTCTTGCGCGGGTGGTTGAACCATGGCGCGAACTCCTTCGGGGCCGAATCGACGGACTCCTTGGACTTCAGATCCAGTGTCCCGTCTGCCTTGCAGAAGCGCATGCGGGTAAGGTAATTGGTGATTGCCCGTAGCCGATCCATGCCGGTAAGTGACGGCTTCCAGCGCGCCGGTTCGTTGCCGTACATGTTGTCCAAAAACGAACCTCGCAGGGCCTCGTCGCGCAAGACCGCTTCGACCTCAGCTGCTCGTTTGAGTGTTTGCTTGACCGACCAGATCGGTGGAACGCCGGCATGGGTCATCAGGCAGTCAAGGCGCGAATCGTAGTGCGCCAGCGGCAGCTGACACAGGCCGGAGAGCAAGGTGTCCCGATCGCTGGCCTTGAGGATCGGCAACAGGGTGTCGGATTTGCGCAGCAGGGTCGCGTCCCGGGAAGCCGCCAGCAGGTGCAGGTCGTGATTGCCGAGAAGCGCGATACAGGCATTGTCGAGGCTGTTGATGAAGCGCAGGGTCTCCAGCGAGTCCGGCCCCCGGTTGATCAGATCGCCTACCGACCACAACACATCCCGCGAAGGATTGAAGTCCACCTCCTCAAGCAGGCATTTCAATGGCTTCAGGCAACCATGCAGGTCGCCAACGGCGTAGGTCGTCATGCTATAGCCCTGTAGGTGGTTCAGTTCAGAGCGTTAGGCTTGGCGAGGCGAAACAGCGGTACCGGCACCCGGTATTCGTGGCCATCCGCGGCGCGCATGCCGTAACTGCCCTGCATGGTGCCGACTGGTGTTTCCAGCAGACAGCCGCTGCTATAGGTGTGCGTTGCGCCGGGCTCGATCACCGGTTGTTCACCGACTACGCCAGGCCCTTCCACTTGCTGGATCTTGTTGTTGCCGTCATGGATCGTCCATTGGCGATCCAGTAACTGGGCGGCCACCGCTCCATCGTTGCGAATGCTGATGGTGTAGGCAAAGGCAAAGCGGTTGGCTTCAGGATCGGATTGCTCGCGCAGAAAACGCGTTTGCACGCTGATAGCAACAGTATAGGTGCTTGATGCGGTCATGCTGGGCCTCCGTCTGTTTTGGCCTGGCGGGCCAGGCGATTGGCGAGGCGGACAAAGCCGGCCAGATCCACCTGTTCGGGCCGTAGCGTCGGGTCAAGACCTTCGGCGGCGATGCTGTCGGCGTCCAGCAGGGGCTTTAGCGTGTTGCGCAAGGTCTTGCGGCGCTGATTGAATGCCTCACGGACCACGCGTTCGAGCATGCCAGGGTCGTCCGCCGGATAGGGGAGCTCACCATGAGGCACCAAGCGCACGATCGCCGAGTCGACCTTTGGCGCCGGACTGAACGCGCCAGGCCCGACGTCGAACAGGTGTTCAACATGACAATGATATTGCACCATGATTCCCAGCCGCCCGTAGTGCGACGTGCCTGGACCGGCCGCGAGGCGCTGTACGACCTCTTTCTGCAGCATGAAATGCATGTCTTCGACGCAGGCTGACTGCTTGAGCAGATGAAACATCAGCGGTGTCGAAATGTTGTAGGGCAGGTTGCCGACGATGCGCAGTTTCTGCTCACCTGCGAGGCTGGAAAAGTCGAATTTGAGCGCATCGCCCTTGTGCAGGGAGAAGTTCGGCAGATGACCGAACTTGGCCAGCAGGATCGGATGCAGATCATGATCCAGCTCGACCACATCGAGTCGGGCGCCACTGGCCAGCAGCCCTTCGGTAATCGCGCCCTGACCGGGGCCGATCTCTACCAGATGCTGTCCATCGCGCGGCGCAATCGCGCGATGGATGCGATTGATCACGCCGGCATCGTGCAGGAAGTTCTGGCCGAAACGCTTGCGCGCGCGGTGCGGGGCGGACTGATTCATCATTGGGCTCCCGCTTCTACCATGTCGATCGCCGTGTCCACGGCGACCTGCAGACTGCCGGGGTCGGCGCGGCCGGTGCCCGCCAGGTCCAGGGCAGTACCGTGATCAACCGAGGTACGGATGATCGGCAGGCCCAGGGTGATATTCACTGCCGAACCGAAGCCCTTGTGCTTGAGAACCGGCAGACCCTGGTCGTGATACATGGCCAGCACCGCATCGGCGTGTTCGAGATGGCGGGGGGTGAAGAGGGTATCGGCCGGGAGCGGTCCTTCGAGGTGCAGCCCCTCGCCACGCAGGCGTTCAAGCACCGGAATGATCACATCGATTTCTTCCCGCCCGAGGTGACCGCCTTCTCCTGCATGCGGATTCAGCCCGCATACAACAATCTTCGGTGCGCTCAGGCCGAAACGCGACTGCAGATCGCTGTGCGTGATGCGTAACACTCGCTCAAGCAGTTCCGGAGTAATCGCATCCGCCACCGCACGTAACGGCAGATGAGTGGTTGCCAGAGCCACACGCAGTCCGGGGCACGCCAGCATCATGACTACCTGGGCAGTGCCGGTGAGCTCGGCAAAGAACTCGGTGTGGCCGGAGAAGGCGACTCCGGCATCGTTGATGATGCCTTTGTGCACCGGTGCCGTGACTACCGCGCCGAAGCGCCCCGCCAGGCAACCGTTTCCGGCTTCCCTGAGCGTCTCCAGCACATAGGCGGCGTTGGCTGGATCCAGTTGACCCGGTGTACTCCGCTGCGCCAGGCGAACTGGAAGGACTTCGAGCGTGCCGGCCGCCTGGGCCGATGCCGGCCGAGAGGGGTCGTAGTCTTGCAACTGAACGTCGAGGCCAAGCAGTTCGGCGCGCTCGGCCAGCAAGTCCGGGTCGGCGACAACTACCCTTCGGTGCCGACAAGGCTGCGCCGCCAGCATCAGACAAAGTTCCGGACCGATGCCAGCGGGTTCGCCGGCAGTAAGTGCGATTGCGGAAGCTGCCACTAGATCTTTTTCTCGACGTAGGCTTCGTCGCGAATTTCCAGCAGCCAGGTCTGAAGTTCCTGTTCGTACTTGCGATTCTGCAGCAGGCTGGTCGCCTGCTGCTTGCGCATATCGTCGGTCATGTCGACGTTGCGCTGGCCTTCGACCTGAAGAATGTGCCAGCCGAACTGCGTCTGGAACGGCCGCGAAACCTGGCCTTCCGGGATGGTAGTCATCACGTCACGGAACTCCGACACCATGGTTTCCGGCGTGACCCAGTTCATCGATCCGCCGTTGAGTGCCGATCCGGGGTCTTCGGAGAAAGAACGGGCCAGCTTGGCAAAGGACTCGCCGTTCTGGATACGCTGATACAGGCGCTGTGCCAATTGCACGGCTTCCTCTTCGCTACGGATCTCGTTCGGCTTGATCAGGATGTGGCGAACGTTGAATTCGGTAACCATTTGGTTATCACCACCGCGCCGTTCCAGTAGCTTCATGATGTGAAAGCCCGCCGGGGAACGCATGGGCTGGGTAACTCCGCCAATCTCGAGATTGGCGATGGCGTCGGCGAAGGGGCCCGGCAGCTGGGCAGCCTTGCGCCAGCCGAGCTCACCGCTTTCCAGTGAACTGTCGGAGGCCGAGCGGCGTGCGGCAACGCGCTCGAAGTCGGCGCCACCCTGCAGTTCCTCATGAATGGCCTGCGCCTGCTCGGCTCGCCGTTGCGTTTCGGCGGAATCGGCGTTTTCCGAGAGCGGAAGCACGATCATGGCCAGCCGATAATCGGCAGAGGTCTGGTAGCGTCCCACTTCCGAGCTGAGGAAATTGCGTACTTCCTGGTCGGTAACCTGGATGCGCTCGGCTACCCGCCGCTGGCGCACGCGATTGATCAGCATTTCACGGCGAATCTGCTCGCGCGCCTCGTTGTAGCTTATTCCGTCGCGCTCAAGTGCTGCGCGGAACTGCGCAAGGCTGACATTATTGCGCTGGGCCAGTTGCTCCATGGTCTGGTTCAGGCTGGCTTCGTCTATCTGCATTCCGGCACGCTCGGCCATCTGCAGCTGGATGCTTTCAAGGATCAGGCGATCCAGCACCTGGTCACGCAGGACCGGGTCTGGCGGCAGGCTCTCGCCCCGCGCGCTCAGTTGCTGGCGAACCTCAGTCATTCGGGATTCGACCTGGCTCATCATCACGACGTCGTTTTCGACGATCGCGGCGACGCGGTCGAGCGGCTGCACCTGTGCCTGGGCGACGGTGCAGAAGAGCAGGCCGGCACACAGGCCGGCCAGTGCTTTGTGAAGCTTAAAACGCATTGTTTTCACGCTCTCTATAACCCGGGATGCCTTCATCGAGGAGGCCTTCTACACGGTTGCCGGTGACGTTGCCCAATCCTTTGAGCACGATCTGCAGGAAGATCCCACGGTTTGGTTCGTCGGTGGCAATCGACTCGTATTCGTTGTAATCGACCCAATAACGATTGATGAAACGAAGTTTCCAGCAGCAGCTGTCGTACTCGATACCACCCAGGGCCTCGAGGGTGCGGTTGTCGGCCAGATCGTGCTGCCAGCGACCAATAACGCTCCACTGCGGATTGATCGGCCAGATGAACGAGACGTCTGACTGGTCGATGCGCCGGTTCGGGTCTTGAAAATAAGTGCCCGTAAGCGAGTCGAACGTGTTGAGCTCGTTCCGATAGCGGTAGCCGACATTGATGATCTTGCGTGGCTCCGGCTGGTAGTTTACGCGAATGTCGCCGGCGTTGCTGTCGCTGTCGTCCGGATCCCACAGCAGGTTGCTGCTCAGCCGCCAGTCGTCGTGCATCTGGTAGACCAGCTCGGCGGCGTACGCTGAAGAGGACTTCTCGTCCCGTGGATCGTCGAGCCCGTCCATATCGAGCAGTTGCACGTCTCGATCGCGGAAATAAAAGATTTGCCCGAGGCTGGCGCGTGCGCGCTCCCGGCCATCATCGTCTATCAGGCGACTGGTGGTGCCGAGGGTGAGCTGGTTGGCGTCACCGGTACGATCGCGACCGCTGAAGCGGTCCTCGCGGTACAGCGAGGCATAGCTGAAAGTGGTTTCGTACGTATCGAACAAGGGCTGATCGCTCTGGTCTCGATAGGGCGAATATAAATAGAAGGCGCGGGGCTCGAGGGTCTGGCGCATGCCGCGCCCTAGCCAACTGGTGCGGCGGTCGAAATACAGGCCCGAATCCAGACTCGCCACCGGAACCGTATTCGACGGCGTGCGATCGGCCTGTTCGTAATCGAAGCCGTCGGCGCGCTCGTCGAACTGCAGATCATAAGCCACTGAGTAAACGCTCAGTGCGGGCGTTACGAATCCCCAGGTGTTGCGTAGCGGCAGGCTCACCTTGGGTATCGCACTGGCCCGGTGGCCGGTGGCTCGCTGCAGGCCGACCAGGCTTTCGTCCGGCTTGCGGATCAGCACGCCCAGATCATCATACTGACCGCCGCTTTCTGTATAGATGAGGCCGTCACTCAGGTCGCGGTCGAAATGTGTGTACTGCAGGCTGTAATCGAACCGTACGCCTGCGCCAAGCGAATTGCCGCCATCGAGCTGCAGCTGAGGCATGCGCTCGTAGGGGGTGACGGCGGTCACGGTCGCAAGCTCGTAGCCGTGGACCAGCGCGCGGAAGGTGTAGTTTTCACCGAAGTAGTTCAGCGCTCCGCGCTGATCCATGTAAATTTCCGGACGCGCATCGAGCGCTGTGTCGAGATCCTGGAAGTAGTACGGATCGCTCAGCGAGCCGGTATCGAGATTGGCGTACCAGCGCTGGCTGAGGCGCTGCTCGTGGCGCGCGCGATACATCCAGCGGTCCTCGCCAAATTCCTTGTCATCGAGATAAGCGGCGTTGAGCTGGCTGTAGCTGACCGCGCTCATGTGGCGGGCCTCGCCGTCGAGCAGCGCGCCTCGCTTGGTCATGAATGTGGGGTACAGAGTGGCGTCGTAGTTGGGCGCCAGGTTGAAGTAATAAGGGACCGTGACATAGGCACCACTGTCCGTGCTGCTACCGTAGCTTGGTGTGAGCAGGCCGGTCTGGCGACGCTCATCGAGCGGAAAGTACAGATAGGGCGTGTACAGCACCGGTACGTCCTTGACGTGCAGCCGGACGTGCTTGGCCTCGCCCCAGCCCTTCTCGCGGTCGAGTTCGACGTCCTTGGCATGCAGCGTCCAGGTGTTTTCGCCAGGCTCGCAGGTGGTGTAGGTGCCGTTGGTCATGACGATGACACCATCGTCGCGTCGCTTGATGGTCGCTGCCGAGCCGCGTGCATGCGCCTCATGCATGACGTAGCGAGCCCCTTCGATGCGCGTTTCGCCGGTGTCGACGCGCATGCTGGCGTTGTCGCCCAGGATCAGCACGCCCTGGTCGCGCAGACGCACATCATCCTGCAAGCGAATGATGTCGTTGCCTCGATCATAATTGGCTGCATCGGCGCGAGCCTGCAAGCGCCCCTGGCGCAACAGTACGTCGCCCTCCAGGGTGCCGGTCTGGTTGCCCTGCTCGAAGCGACTGCTGTCGGCTTCGGCGTAGATGGGCAGCTCTTCGAACGGGGTATCGTCGTCACGGCCTGCGCGGGGCGGTTCGATGTACGTCCCGCCACAGTAGGGCGCGATCGCTGCTCGCTGGGCTGCGCTGAGCTGATCACGCGGAACCCAGTCCAGTTCGTTGAACTCCGATGCGGAAGTGGGCGTAGCGTCGCGCGGCTCGCTGACGCTCGCGGCGGGCTGGTTGTCCGCCTGCTCCGCTTGCGCTGCGGCCGGAGCAGGCCGTTGCGGACGCGGTGGCAGGGCAGCAGGGGCTTCGAGCGTTGAGCAATTCCAGCCGCCGCCGGCCTCGCTGGCGCGACATTCGACCTGCCCGACCGCCAGACTGGTCATTGGTTGAGCGAGCAGCAGACCGCTGGCCAGCAACATGGGAAACGAGGGGCGGAACGGAGGTTTGCGGTAGGCCATTATGTAGTTATCCGGGCTTCCAGTCGGCGCGATCGCAGCAACTTGTGCGAGCGCAATGCAACATGCATGCTGCGTCTGCGTTCAAAGATCACGGATAATAAAGCATTGTGCGGCGCCAGAGCCAGCATCGACCAGATCGGGATGATAATCATGGATTCAAGACAGACAGCGCTTCAGGCCTGGTTGGGACCGGCGCTACGCAAGACGTTCGCCGATCACGATTGGGGATCGCCGGGCAGCGGTGAGCTCATCGCCGCCAGTGCCGACGCGAGTTTCCGCCGCTATTTTCGCTGGGTCGACGGACCGCGCACGCTCATCATCATGGATGCGCCACCTGAACACGAAGACACCCGCCCCTTCGTCAAGGTAGCGGCGCTGCTGGCCGAAGCCGGTGTACGCGTTCCGCATATCTATGCGTCGGACGTCGAGCAGGGATTTCTCCTGCTCGAAGACGTCGGCGATCGCACCTTTCTCGAGGCCATGCAGGAAGGCATGCTCACCGAGGAGCGGCAGCGTCTGTTCCGCTCGGCCATCGATCAGCTGATCGCCTGGCAACTATCCAGCCGCCCGGGCGTCCTTCCCGACTACGACGAAGCGGTGCTGCGACGCGAGCTTGGCCTGTTTCCGGAGTGGTTCGTTGCCAGGCACCTGAGTCGCCAGTTCACCGATTCCGAGCAAGATGACTGGGAGGCGCTGTGCTCTGTGCTGTTGCAGAGCATCCTCGCCGAGCCCCGGGTCTTCGTGCATCGCGACTACATGCCGCGTAATCTGATGGCGGCTACGGGCACGCCGGCTGTGCTTGATTTTCAGGACGCGCTCTACGGCCCGCTGAGCTATGACGTGACCTGTCTCTTCGCCGATGCGTTTTTCAGCTGGCCGGCGGCCGAGCGCGTGGCCTGGGTTCAGGTCTACTGGGACAAGGCACAGGCTGCGGGGCTGCCGGTGCCTGCCAACTTCGATACTTTCATCAATCAGTCTCGGTTGATGGGCGTTCAGCGTCATCTCAAGGTTCTGGGTATCTTCGCGCGTATTCGCTATCGCGACGGCAAGCCGCGCTATCTCGAAGACGCACCGCGCTTTGTAGCCTACCTGCGCGAGGCGTGCGCGGCGGACCAGCGCCTCGCTCCGCTGCAGCGGTTGCTCGACAGTCTGGAGCTGCAGGCTTGAAGGCAATGATTCTGGCCGCGGGCAAGGGCGAGCGCATGCGCCCGCTGACGCTGACCACGCCCAAGCCGCTCTTGCCCGTCGCTGGCAGACCGCTGATCGAATGGCATATAGAGGCATTGGCGCGTGCTGGCATCGGCGAGCTGGTGATCAATCACGCCTGGCTTGGCGAGCAACTGGAGGCAGCGTTGGGTGATGGCAGTCGCTGGGGCGTCCGCATCAGCTGGTCGCCAGAGGGTGAGCCACTGGAAACAGGCGGTGGTATCCATCGGGCGCTGCCGATGCTAGGTGATGAGCCGTTCATGCTGGTCAACGGCGATGTCTGGACACGCTTCGATTTCAGTCATCTTCGGCTTGCGCCGGGGCATCTGGCTCATCTGGTGCTGGTCGACAATCCCGCCCACAAGCAGCGCGGCGACTTCGTCCTTGAAGCCGGCCGGATCTCCAACCCCGGAGACGCCGCCGGGCTCACCTTCAGCGGCATCTCGGTTATCCACCCGGCGCTTTTTGTCGGCTGCGAGCCAGGCGCCTTTGCTCTGGCCCCGCTATTGCGAAGCGCTGCCGATGCAGGCCGGGTCGGGGGAGAACACTATCGTGGTGTTTGGATCGACGTGGGAACGCCCGAGCGCCTCGACGATGCCACCCGACAGGCGCAGGAAAGTTGACTTGCTCTGGCCTGTAACCCTTCTCGGCGCCCTCGTCGGCGGGCTTGTCGCCGAGCTGCCAGGCGTCTTGCTTGGTGGTGTACTGGGGCATGCGCTGGATCGGCACTGGGGCTTGCGCCGTTGGGGCGACCTGGCAAGGCGTTTCAGTGGCGGTAGAGAAGGCGTTTTCGAGGAAGTACTGTTCCTCAGCCTGGGTAGACTGGCGAAGGCCGAGGGACGCGTCGAGCCGGTTCATCTGCAGTTGGCCCGCGACATCATGCAACAGTATCGGCTCGACGAGCCGGCTCGCCTGAAAGCAATGCGTGACTTCAATCGCGGCAAGGACCCGGCGGTGAGCGTCGCCCGACGTCTGAAGCGACTGAAGCGCAACGATCCAGCGCGGGCTGCCGAAGTGATCGACTGCTGCTGGCGCATGGCGCTGGCGAGCGGCGGGCTGGGGCCGCGTTCGCGAAGCCTGCTGGACGAATGGTCTGCTCTTGCCGGGATGGGCCGGGCCGAACATCAGCGCATGCATCAGCGCCACCAGCGTGCGCATGCCGCCAAGCCGCCGATGGCAAGTCGTGATCGCGTGCGCGAAGCAGCGACGTTGCTGGGGGTCGATCTGGACGCCAGCCCAGAGGTCATCAAACGTGCCTATCGCCGGCAACTGAGCAAGCACCATCCGGACAAGATGCGCGGTGCGTCAACAGTTGTCCTGGCTCAGGCGGGCGAGCGGATACAGGCAATCCAGGACGCCTACGAGCGAGTCCGGCGTCACCGCGGGTTTCGCTGAGCCGCAGGCAGCTTTCGCAGCCAGCCTTCGATGCGCTTGATCAGCATCTGCTGGGTCTGTGGCGTGTTGCCGGGATTGCTGACCAGTATCTGTCGATAATGCGGATGATCGGTTCGCTGGGCTATCAGCTGTCGCTCGCGGGCCGCGTCGCTGCGCCCAAGCGCACCTTTGGTAGCGATATCCAGAAGAGGTTTGTCCCAGGTTTCCAGCAAAGGCTGCAGCGGTCGCTCGGGACCGGCCGGGCGCGGCTGATAAACGATCAGCGCGCTAACCGCTGGCAGCGCATCGGCTTGCTGCAGGACCCAGTAGCTGGCCCGGCCTCGCGCGATGACCGCCACCGGAGCTGCCCCTGTTTCCGCAAGCAGTGCAAGTCCTAGCTCGAGTCGCTCGGCTATGCGTTGTTCGAACAGACTTTGGCGCGCGGCGCTGTCATCGTCCGCTGCACCGATGTGAGATGGCGGCGCTTCCGGCAGTCCGATGGCCAGCGTATTCCAGCCCGCTTCGCTCAGGTTGGCGCGCGCCGGCTCGATCAATTCGGGCCAGTTGGCATGTTCCCCCAGGTCGGCGACCACCAGAACGCTTCCGAGCGGGTCGGGACGGGCCGCAGGGAGGAACAACCCGAGGAAGGCTGACTCGCCTTCGCCAAGTTGACGCTGCTGGGTAGGAGGGATCTGTCTTTGCAGGGCTTGTTCCTGGCCGGATGAGCGTGATGACAGGTCCGGTCTTGCCTGGCTGGCTTCGGCGGCTTGCGGCGCCTCGGGCGTCTGTGCCTGAAGCGATGAGCAAACCATCAAAAGCACTAGCAGTAGGCGGCCCATCGTCGCGACTCCTTGGCAGTAATCACCGGAGTATAACAGCAGCCCCGAAATGCTTCGGGTAGACTAGACAGGTTCAGTTCCTGTCCGGAGTTAGTCATGCCCGATTACGCCATTGCCCCGTCCATCCTCTCCGCCGACTTCGCCCGTCTGGGCGAGGATGTCGATCGGGTTCTGGCGGCCGGCGCCGACATTGTCCATTTCGATGTGATGGATAACCACTATGTCCCCAACCTGACTATCGGTCCGATGGTCTGTTCGGCGCTGCGCAAATATGGCGTGACCGCGCCGATCGATGTGCATCTGATGGTCAAGCCGGTCGATCGGATCATCGGCGATTTCCTCGAAGCCGGTGCCAGCTACATTACCTTTCATCCTGAAGCCAGCGAGCACATTGATCGTTCGCTGCAGCTCATTCGCGACGGCGGGGCCAAGGCGGGCCTCGTGTTCAACCCGGCGACGCCGCTGGACAGCCTGAAATATGTTATGGACAAGGTCGACATGATTCTGCTGATGAGCGTCAACCCTGGCTTCGGCGGGCAGAAATTCATTCCCGGCACCCTGGATAAGCTGCGCGAGGCGCGGGCGTTGATCAGTGCGAGCGGGCGCGATATTCGTCTGGAAATCGATGGTGGCGTGAACGAGAAAAACATCCGCGACATTGCCGAAGCCGGAGCGGATACCTTCGTTGCCGGCTCGGCAATTTTCAGCAAGCCGGACTACAAGGCGGTCATCGACGCCATGCGCAGCGAATTGGCGCAGGTGCAGCGCTGAATATGACGGCACTCGCTCGGCTGTTCGAGGGTCGGCTTCCCGATCTGGTGATGTTCGATCTGGACGGCACGCTGGTTGACTCGGTTCCCGATCTGGCTGCGGCGGTCGATACGATGCTCGGCCGGCTCGGCCGGCCGCCTGCGGGCGTCGAGCGGGTCCGTGACTGGGTGGGCAACGGCGCAGCCGTGCTGGTGCGTCGCGCCCTGGCCGGCTCGATTGACCACAATGGAGTCGATGATTCGCAGGCCGCCGATGCGCTGGCGATATTTCTTGAGGCTTACAGTGGCGGACATGACCTGACCACGGTCTACCCGGGCGCCCTCGATTTTCTTGACTGGCTGCAAGATAACGCTGTGCGGATGGCGGTCATCACCAACAAGCCCCAGCGCTTTGTCCAACCGCTACTTGATGAGGTAGGCCTTGGCGGCTATTTCGACTGGCTGATCGGGGGCGATACCTTGCCCACCCAGAAGCCGGATCCGGCAGCCTTGCTGCATGTGATGGGGGAGGTCGGTGTGGTGGCTGGGCAAGCGCTCTTTGTCGGTGACTCGCGTAACGACATTCTGGCCGCGCGCGCCGCAGGGGTGAAGGTGGTTGCCGTCAGCTACGGCTACAATCATGGCGAGCCGATCGCCGCGGAAAACCCCGACCTGCTGGTTGATTCACTGTCCGCGCTCATATAGTCTTTCAATCCATTCCTACCGATTTATATGGATCAGCCGTGTTTGTCAGCAACCGCAAACTGATGAGAGTGATCAAGGCGCTCGCCCGCTGGCGTTGGCGCGCCTGATTTCGCCTGCCTGCGCCGCGCGCGGGCCTCTTCGTTTGTGTGACAAATTACTTGCCCCGAGAGGCTGATCATGACCCGAGACGAATTCCTTCGCCTGGCCGACCAGGACTGCAACCGTGTACCCGTTGTACGCGAAGTGCTGGCCGACCTGGACACGCCGCTGTCCACGTATCTCAAGCTGGCCGACGCGCCTTACTCCTACCTGCTCGAATCTGTGCAGGGCGGAGAAAAGTGGGGGCAGTATTCGATCATCGGGCTGCCATGCAGGACACAGCTGCGCGTGAGGGGCGAAATCATCACGGTCATGACCGATGGTGTCGAGACCGAGCGTCATGAAACCACCGACCCGCTGAGCTTCGTCGAGACATTCCAGGCGCGGTATCGCGTCGCCGAAGTGCCAGGCCTGCCACGTTTCACTGGCGGCCTGGTGGGTTACTTCGGCTATGACACGGTGCGCTACATCGAGCCGCGGCTGGCCGGTAAAGCGCCCAGGGATGTGCTGGGTACACCGGATATCCTGCTGATGGTGTCGGACGATGTGCTGGTGTTCGACAATCTCTCCGGCAAGCTGATGTTGATCACCCATGCCGATCCGGCTGTGGCCGATGCCTTTGATCAGGCCCAGGCGCGCCTCGACGAGCTGGTGATTCGCCTGCGGGAAAGCATTCCGCGCCCACCGGTAGCGGAGCCTCGCGAAGTGCACGAGGATGATTTCCGCTCCGGCTTCGGTCAGCAGGGCTTCGAGGCTGGCGTCGACCGGATCAAGGAATACATCCTCGACGGCGACGTGATGCAGGTAGTGCTGGCCCAGCGCATGAGCATACCCTACACCGCGCCGCCGCTGGATCTGTACCGCGCCCTGCGCTGTCTGAATCCGTCGCCTTATATGTTTTTCCTCAATCTGGACGATCATCATGTGGTGGGCTCGTCGCCGGAAATTCTGGCGCGTCTGGAAGACGGTGTGGTCACGGTCCGGCCGATTGCCGGTACGCGCAAACGCGGCCGAACCAAGGAAGAGGATCTGGAACTGGAGCACGAGCTGCTGGCCGACCCCAAGGAGATCGCCGAACATCTGATGCTCATCGATCTCGGTCGCAATGATGCCGGCCGGGTCGCCGAGATCGGCACGGTGCGGCTGACCGACAAGATGGTGGTCGAGCGTTATTCACATGTCATGCATATCGTATCCAACGTCGAGGCGAAACTGCGTCAGGGTCTGACCGCGATGGACGTGCTGCGCGCCACCTTTCCGGCCGGGACCCTGTCTGGTGCGCCAAAGATTCGGGCGATGGAGATCATCGACGAGATCGAACCGGTCAAGCGTGGTGTCTATGGCGGGGCGGTCGGCTATCTTGGGTGGAACGGCAACATGGATACGGCGATTGCCATTCGTACTGCGGTGATCAAGGACCAGACGCTGCACATTCAGGCCGGCGCAGGTGTTGTCGCCGATTCGGTCCCGCTCAGCGAGTGGGAAGAGACCCTGAACAAGGGGCGCGCGGTGTTCCGCGCGGTAACCATGGCCGAACAGGGTCTGGGCTGAGGAGACGAACATGCTGCTGATGATCGATAACTACGATTCCTTCACCTACAACGTCGTGCAATACCTGGGCGAACTGGGCGCCGACGTGAAGGTGATTCGCAACGATGAAATGACCATCGAACAGATCGAGGCGCTGCAGCCCGAACGTATCGTCATTTCACCCGGCCCCTGCACACCGAACGAAGCGGGCGTGTCGGTTCCGGTACTCAAGCATTTTGCCGGTAAATTGCCGATTCTCGGCGTCTGCCTTGGCCATCAGAGCATTGGTCAGGCGTTCGGAGGTGAAGTGGTGCGGGCGCGGCAGGTGATGCACGGCAAGACCAGTCCGGTTTATCACGAGCACGAAGGTGTGTTCGAAGGACTGCCTGATCCGCTGACGGTCACCCGGTACCATTCGCTGGTGGTGCGCCAGGAGTCGCTCCCGGATTGTCTGGAGGTTACTGCCTGGACGCAGAGCGAGGGCGGCAAGCCTGATGAGATCATGGGACTGCGCCACCGAGAGTACATGATCGAAGGGGTGCAGTTTCACCCCGAATCGATCCTCACCGAACAGGGTCACGATTTGCTGGCCAACTTCCTCAAGCAGGAAGGCGGGCTTCGCCGCAGCTAAGGAGCATGCATATGGATATCAGGACGGCACTCGCACGGGTGGTCGAACATATCGACCTGACCACCGAGGAAATGCAGGACGTCATGCGCCAGATCATGACCGGCCAGTGCACCGATGCACAGATTGGCGGCTTCCTCGTCGCGCTGCGCATGAAGAGCGAAAGCATCGATGAGATCACCGGCGCGGCCATGGTCATGCGCGAGCTGGCCGCTCGCGTCGAGATCGGCGTCAATCGGCTGGTCGACACCTGTGGTACCGGTGGCGACGGCGCGAACATTTTCAACGTCTCCACCGCTGCGGCTCTAGTGGTTGCGGCCGCGGGTGGCCGCGTCGCCAAACATGGCAACCGCGCGGTATCCGGCAAGAGCGGCAGTGCCGATCTACTCGAGGCAGCGGGAGTCAATCTGAACCTGACGCCTGAGCAGGTCGGACGCTGCGTCGAGGCGGTCGGGGTCGGCTTCATGTTCGCGCCTGCTCATCACGGCGCGATGAAACACGCGGTCGGGCCACGGCGCGAGCTGGGCATGCGTACGCTGTTCAACATGCTCGGTCCGATGACCAATCCGGCCGGGGTCGAACACCAGGTGATCGGCGTGTTCAGCGAAAAGCTCTGCCGGCCGATGGCCGAAGTGCTCCGGCGCCTGGGTAGCAGGCATGTGCTGATCGTGCATGCCAAGGACGGGCTCGATGAGATGAGCCTGGCGACCAGCAGCCACATCGCCGAGCTGAAGAACGGCGAGATTACCGAATACAGCGTCACCCCGGAGGACCTCGGCCTGAAAAGCCGCAGTCTGATCGGGCTCGAAGTGGCCGATCCTGCAGCCTCGCTGGCGCTGATCCGCGATGCCCTGGGCAAGCGCTCAACCGAGGCCGGTGAAAAGGCGGCAGACATGATCATCCTCAATGCGGGCGCAGCACTGTACGCCGCCGATCAGGCGACCACGCTCAAACAGGGCGTCGAGCTTGCCTCGGATGCACTGTTTTCGGGGCTGGCACGAGAGAAGCTCAACGAACTGGTGGCCTTTACCGACGTCTTTCGTGAGGAGGCCAGCCAGTGAGCGTGCCGACGATTCTGCAGAACATCATTGCCCGCAAGTACGAAGAAGTGGCCGAGCGCCGTGCTCAGATGAGTCTGACCGAGCTCGAAACCCTGGCCGCCGCGGCGGAGCCGGTGCGTGGTTTTGCCAATGCGCTGCAAAGTCGCAAGGCGGCGCGCAAGCCAGCGGTCATTGCCGAAATCAAGAAGGCTTCGCCGAGCAAGGGCGTGCTGCGCGAGCATTTCGTGCCTGCCGATATTGCGGAGAGTTACGAGAAGGGTGGCGCGGCCTGTCTGTCAATCCTGACGGATGTCGATTTCTTTCAGGGGCACGACGATTATTTGCGCCAGGCACGGGCGGCCTGCAGCCTGCCGGTCATTCGCAAGGATTTTCTGGTCGATCCGTATCAGGTTGTCGAGGCTCGGGCCATGGGCGCCGACTGCATCCTGCTCATCGTGTCCGCTCTAGAAGATGGTCAGATGGTCGAACTTGCCAGTGTGGCCGCGCAGCAGGGGCTGGATGTGCTGGTGGAAGTCCATGATGGTGAAGAGCTCGATCGCGCGCTGCGCCTCGATACGCGATTGATCGGTATCAACAACCGCAACCTGCATACGTTCGACGTGACGCTGGATACCACCCTGGAGCTGCTGCCTCGGGTGCCAGCGGATCGTCTACTGGTGACCGAGAGCGGAATCCTGAATCGTGCCGATGTCGATCTGATGCTGGCGCACGACGTGTTCGGGTTCCTGGTTGGTGAGGCCTTCATGCGGGCCGTCGAGCCCGGCACGGAATTGCGCAGACTGTTCTTCTGACCTGGCGACTCTGATACCTATCTGAAAAGTTGATCGTTGGTAACCGGATTTTGCGCTTTTCCGGTTGCTGGCTCGATGCAAGAATCTGTGCGATCAACTTACCGGAGCGGTTCGATGCAGGTACGCAACAGTTTCCAGCGATACGGGCTGGTGGCCGTGTTTCTTCACTGGGTGGTTGCGCTGACCGTTATCGGGCTGGCCGTCCTCGGCCTCTGGATGGTCGATCTGGGTTATTACAGCAGTTATTACCGCAGCGCCCCGTTCTGGCACAAAAGCATCGGCGTCACGTTGGCAGCGATCCTCCTGCTGCGCCTGCTCTGGCGCCTTGGGAATCGGCAGCCTGCCCACCTCCCGAATCATAAACGCTGGGAAACGCGCCTGGCCGGTGCGGTTCACGCGCTGCTCTATGTTTTGCTTTTTACCATCGTGGCGAGCGGCTATCTGATTTCCACAGCCAAAGGCCAGCCAGTCAGCGTTTTCGGCTGGTTCGAAGTGCCGGCGTTGATCACCGACTTGCCGGAACAGGCTGACCGGGCTGGCGCGGTTCATTACTGGCTGGCTATCGGCGTGCTCATTATGGCGTCAGTTCACGCGCTGGGCGCGCTCAAGCATCACTTTATCGATCGAGATGACACACTGCGCCGCATGCTTGGCATGCGGCTTCGCAACCGCAAGGAGAATTGAAATGAAGAAAACGTTTGCAGGTATCGCACTGGGTAGTCTGCTGGCTTTGTCGGGCTCGCTACAGGCTGCTGACTACGTGATCGACAAGGAAGGTCAACATGCCTTCATCAACTTCAAGATCAGCCATCTCGGGTACAGCTGGCTGTATGGTCGCTTCAACGATTTCGACGGCACCTTCAGCTGGGATGCTGACAAGCCGGCGGAGAGCGATGTCCAGGTAACCATTCAGACCGCGAGCGTCGACTCGAATCATGCCGAGCGCGACAAGCATCTGCGTAGCGATGATTTTCTCAGTGTCGAAGAGCACCCCGAGGCGACGTTCAAGTCCACCGATGTGGAAATGACCGGCGAAAACACCGCAAAGATCACCGGTGATCTGACGCTCAATGGCGTCACCAAGCCGGTGGTGCTGGATGCGAAATTTCTCGGTGAAGGCAAGGACCCATGGGGCGGCTACCGTGCCGGCTTCGAGGGTAGCACTACGCTCAAGCTCAAGGATTTCGACATCACCAAGAACCTCGGCCCCGCTTCGGAAGAAGTCGAGCTGATTCTCTCGGTTGAAGGCGTTCGACAGTAACAGGCGTTACCGGTTGTCGGAGTCGAGGTAGACCTCGGCTTCGGCGATCAACCAGTCCCGGAATGCCAACAGCGCAGCCGATTCGGCCTTGCGCTCGGGTATGACCAGATAGTACGCATTGTCGCTGTCGAAGCTGTGCGCACATGGGTTGATCAATCGCCCGTCAGCCAGCTCGTTGCGAATTAGAAAAGGCGGTATCAGCGCCACGCCCATCCCATGCATGGCCGCCTGCGAGAGCATCGAGAACAGCTCCAGGCGTGTCCCGTTCAGGTCATGTTCGACGCGCATGTCCAGCGATCCAAACCATTGCCGCCAGGCGTAGGGTCGAGTGGTCTGTTGCAGCAGCGGCAGTCTGGCAATCTCTTCCGCAGAAAGCTCCGTACGCGGCGCAATCAAGTCGGCACTGCACACTGGTACCGGCGACTCCTTCATCAGAAAGTGCGCCTCGGTGCCTGACCAGTCGCCGTCGCCAAAGTAGATCGCGGCGTCGAATTCGGTATCGGCAAACAGGAAGGGCCGCGTCCGGTTGGTGAGGTTGATGGTTATTTGCGGATTGGTCTTGAGAAAGCTGCCCAGTCGCGGCAGCAGCCACTGCGTGCCAAACGTCGGTACCAAAGCCAGCTCCAGCGTGGCAGTACCTTGATTGCCCATCACCGAGAGCGTGTCGCGCTCGACCGCGTCGAGACGACTGGCGATTCGCCTACTGTAGGTCTGGCCGGCCTCGGTCAGCTTCACGCCCCGGCGTGTGCGTCTGAATAGCTGAATGTCGAGAAACTCTTCGAGATTGGCAATCTGCCGGCATACCGCGCTCTGCGTCAGCGACAGCTCTTCTGCAGCCTTGGTGAAACTCTCATGGCGTGCTGAAGACTCAAAGCAGATCAGGGCCTGGGTCGGAGGTATTTTTCGGCGCATTGGGGCGGGCTCCTGCGGAGCAGCGGCAAGCGGGTAGCTACAAGCTGCAAGCTACACGTGCATGCTGCGGGTTCGTCTCTGCTTCGGTTCAGCGTGAAGCGTGCGGCCTGAAGCTTGCGGGTGCCGGCACGGAGTTCCAAATTAGCACAATAGCTTCAAAAAAACGCGGTTGTCGCAGGCGCTTCTCACGACTAGTCTTAATGCCACTCAAGACGCCGCTCCGGCATCCCGATAAACACAATGGAGTTCCCATGGCCGCATCCAAAGCAAGTTTCAACTGGACAGACCCGCTGTTGCTCGATCAGCAACTGACTGAAGAAGAGCGCATGGTGCGCGACTCCGCCGCCAGCTACTGCCAGGAAAAGCTCATGCCTCGGGTGCTCAACTCGTTCCGCAACGAGCAGACCGATGCCGAGATCTTCCGCGAAATGGGTGAGCTGGGCCTGCTGGGCGCGACCATTCCAGAGCAATATGGCGGAAGCGGCCTGAACTACGTGTGCTACGGTCTGATCGCCCGTGAAGTCGAGCGCGTCGACTCAGGCTACCGTTCGATGATGAGCGTGCAGTCTTCGCTGGTTATGGTGCCGATCAACGAATTCGGCTCCGAAGAGCAGAAGCAGAAGTATCTGCCCAAGCTCGCCAGCGGCGAGTTCATCGGCTGTTTCGGTCTGACCGAGCCTAACCACGGCTCGGATCCGGGTTCGATGGTGACGCGTGCACGCAAGGTCGACGGCGGCTATCGCCTGAAGGGCGCGAAGATGTGGATCACCAACAGCCCAATCGCTGACGTGTTCGTGGTCTGGGCCAAGACCGAAGACGACGTGATCCGTGGCTTCATTCTCGAGAAGGGCTGGGAAGGTCTGAGCGCTCCGGCGATCAAAGGCAAGGTCGGTCTGCGCACCTCGATCACTGGTGAAATCGTAATGGAAGACGTATTCGTCCCGGAAGAAAATCTGATGCCGGGCGTGACCGGTCTGAAGGGCCCCTTCACCTGCCTGAACTCTGCCCGTTACGGCATTTCCTGGGGCGCCCTGGGTGCCGCAGAATTCTGCTGGCACACAGCGCGTCAGTACACCATGGATCGCATGCAGTTCGGCCGCCCGCTGGCGCAAACCCAGCTGGTACAGAAGAAACTCGCCGACATGCAGACCGAGATCACCATGGCACTGCAGGGCTGCCTGCGCCTGGGTCGCATGAAGGACGAGGGCACAGCAGCGGTGGAAATCACCTCCATCATGAAGCGCAACTCCTGCGGCAAGGCGCTGGATATTGCCCGCGTCGCCCGTGACATGCTCGGTGGTAACGGGATCTCCGACGAGTACGGCGTCATCCGTCACGTGGTTAACCTCGAAGTTGTCAACACCTACGAAGGTACCCATGATGTGCACGCGCTGATTCTGGGCCGTGCGCAGACGGGCCTGCAGGCGTTTTTCTAAGATTCGCCTGGATCAAGGTGGCGGGCTGGCTGGGCAACCACCAGCCCGTTTTGCTTTTAAGCCGGTGAGCACTTGCGCTGCCAAATGAGGGGTCTGAAGCGGTGAGGTCAGGCCGTTGGCGCCCTGGTCGAAAAATGCTCCTGCATTTTCGACACTTCCGCCATCCATGGCGGTCGGGCGGGCGCCGTCGAGCCCCCACGGATGGGTTTACGGCGTGTCTGTCCTGACCGGTGCAGATCGCTCTGATCCCAAGACCCATAGCAGAGTGGGTTTGGGTCGTGGCGTGTGCCGGCGGCACCGGGCTGCCCCGATGCTGGACACGCTGCAAGTACATCCCTGTAAGCTCGGCGGCGCCCGTCGGGCGCCGACGGTCCGCCACCGAGCTGGGCCGACACCGCTTCCGTTGCGGTGGTGCTGGAGGCAAGACCGAAACTCGAGTCAATTTTTCTGGGAGCTGAGATGACTACCGCACTAGAAGGCCTCAAAGTTCTCGACATGTCTCGCGTCCTCGCCGGCCCCTGGGCCGGCCAGTTGCTTGGCGATCTTGGCGCTGATGTGGTCAAGGTAGAGCGTCCGGGCGCCGGTGATGACACCCGGTCCTGGGGTCCGCCTTATCTCCAGGACCAAGAGGGCAGGGATACCTCCGAGGCGGCGTATTTTCTCTCAGCCAACCGCAACAAGCGCTCGGTTGCAATCGATATCACCCACCCTGGAGGCCAGGAGCGCTTGCGACGGCTGGCAACCACGGCTGATGTGCTGATCGAGAACTTCAAGGTGGGTGGGCTGGCGGCGTACGGGCTCGACTACGCATCGCTGCGTGAGCTCAATCCTCGCTTGGTCTACTGTTCCATCACCGGGTTCGGCCAGGACGGTCCGTACGCCCAGCGCGCCGGTTATGACTTCATGATCCAGGCGCTTGGCGGGTTGATGAGTATTACTGGCAGAGCTGATGACGAGGCGGGCGCGGGACCGGTCAAGGTCGGCGTCGCGGTCACCGATATCCTAACCGGGTTGTATGCGAGTAATGCGATCCTGGC
The DNA here is from genome assembly GCF_900104945.1 of Halopseudomonas xinjiangensis. Lineage (NCBI taxonomy): Bacteria > Pseudomonadati > Pseudomonadota > Gammaproteobacteria > Pseudomonadales > Pseudomonadaceae > Halopseudomonas > Halopseudomonas xinjiangensis. The sequence goes on from NZ_LT629736.1 coordinate 25,455, forward strand.
GGCATTGGCCGAGCGGGAGCGTAGCGGGCAGGGCCAACACATCGACCTGGCCTTGCTCGATGTTCAGGTGGCTTGCCTGGCTAACCAGGCGATGAACTACCTGACGACCGGCCAGGCACCGGGTCGGCTGGGCAACGCCCATCCCAACATCGTGCCTTATCAGGATTTTCCCGCCTCCGATGGTGACTTCATACTCACCGTGGGAAACGACGCCCAGTTCCGCAAGTTCTGCCAGGTCGCCGAGCGTTCAGAATGGGCTGATGATTCGCGCTTCGCTACCAACGCGGCGCGCGTGGCGAATCGTGCGGAGCTCGTTCCGCTGATTCGCCAGGTGACTGTATTCCGCACTACGGCGCAATGGATCGCCGCGCTGGAACAGGCAGGGGTGCCCTGCGGACCTATCAATGACTTGAGCGAGGTGTTCGATGATCCGCAGATTCGTCATCGCCAGCTGAAGATCGACATGGCGCATCCGCTTGCTGGACAGGTTCCGCTCGTAGCGAACCCGATCCGGTTATCGCGCACGCCGATCAGCTATCGGCTGGCCCCGCCGCTGCTGGGGCAACACGACCAGGACGTATCGCTGGATTGGCTGCACCCGGCCCACCTGGCAAGGTAGGCCGCAACAAGCGCGAACGATCAGGGCACCAACAGTACCGGCCGATGGCTGCTTCGCGCCACGGCTTCGGCAGTGCTTCCTACCAGCAGGTCGGGGATGGGCGTGTTGCCGCGCTTGCCGATGATCACCAGAGCGGCACTCTCCTGGTCGGCGTAGGCTGTGAGCTTTTCGGCCGGGTCGCCAATGATTCGTTTGGATTCCAGATTCTTGAAGCGACGCTGGAAATCGTCAAGGAGCGGCTCCATACGTTCTTCGTCATGCTGGCCGGCATCGTCGTCTTTTACCCATACCACCTTGCTACCCGAGGCCGCATGCGCGAGCCCCTCGAACAGGCGCTGGGCGTTGCGCGCGGCATCCGAGCCGTCCGTAGCCAGAACCAGCGGAGCGTTCCGTTCGCCCGGCTTGCCATCGTAGGGAATGACCAGAACCGGCACGCGCGATACGCGTGCCAGATGCATGACCGAGTTGCCGAACAAGGCCGCGCGACCAGCGGAATGGCTGCGGTTGAGCGCGATGATCGCGTTTGCCTCATGCTTGCTGGCTGCTGCGGATAGCTCCGCCGCCGGGAAGCCATGCCGGACTTCATGATCGGCGGTGATGCCCAGTTTGCCGGAGAGTTCGTCTCCCAGACGCCGCAGACGGCTGTCGATGGCGGTGTCATTGTCTTCCAGATGGTGGCGCTTCTGCGGCTCGACGGCGTACACCAGGGTCATCCGCTCGATTTTCAACAGCTGAATGAGGTTGGGTAGATGGTCGTAGATCTTGTCCCACTCGTCCGAGTAGTCAACGCTGAGAATGCAATGCTTGAGCATGTATAGGCTCCTTCTGTCGTGTCTGGCACAAGGTATACCTACAGTGACTGCCGGGCTCCGGCGAAATTCAACCAGCCATGCGCCTGGGTCGTGTCAACGGCTCGAGACCGGCGGCGCCCCGGCGCATTCCGCCGCGATCCACCGCGTGGTTTCGCTGTGCTGGATTTCAACCGGTCCACCATCCATCCCGGGTTGGCCGGGCGGCATGTCGGGTATGTCCATCTCGTATACCCCGTTGCCCGTGAATCGGGAGCGCATCTCGCGTTCGCTGACCATCACCAGCTCGCCCTGCATATCGCCAGTGAATCCCTCGTTGCCGTCGCAGCGACCGGTGAAAGACAGCCTGGATTCACTGGCCTGATCTATTTCGATCTTGCAGTTCTGCATCTGCTGCCGGGCTTCGGCAAGTATCGCCTGAGGGTCGGTCATCTTGGCCGCCTGGTCGGCCGTTATGCATTCGGTCTGCACTCCGGGATCGCCCTGGTTGTCCAGCATCGTCTGCATCTGTGCACGTTGTTCTGCAGGCAGACTCTGTAGGGCCTGCTGTTGCGCGGCACGCATTTGCGCAACCAGATCCTGCCCGTTGATCAGCGTCCGTGCTTCGCTGCGCCAGAGTCCGGGCTCTGGCTGTGGGCGGATCGATTCGGCCGATGCGCTGGCACAGGCGATCGCAGCGACCGCAGTCGAAGCGATGGTTAACAGGTAGCGAGGCATGACGACTTCTCCGTTGACAAGGGGAGGCCGCAGGAAGGGGAGCGAAACCCCGTAAAGGAAGCCGGCCGAATGCCTTTCAGACCTTTGCGGGAGTCAAAGGTGCCGAGCGGAACCCCAGAACTGCGAACATAAAAAGCCCGGCAGGAGCCGGGCTTCGAGTCGATCAACGAGGACTGAACAGAGCGGGCTTTTCCCGCTGCGGACGGCTGTTCGATCGACCATTGGGGCGGGGCGCGGTAGCCGGTGCGGCAGCCTTGTTGCCGTTGGCCTGCAGGCGGCGCTCTTCTGCAACGCGGTCGAATGGTTCGTTGGCCGGACGGGCTGCGCGCTGCTCGCCGCTATTGCGGGCCGGGCGCGGCTGGCTGTTGCGACCGTTGCTCTGGCCACTGCCAGCGGGTTTGGCGTTAGCGCGGGGATTGTTGTTGCGCTGACCCCGACCGTTGGCCTGCGCGCCGCGCGGGCGTTCAGGGCGATCGCTGTTGAGATCGGCCTGAGCCGGCGGCTCGAAGCCATCCAGCGTGCCTTCGTCAATCCGCTGGCGAGTCATGCGCTCAATGGCCTTGAGCAGCTTTTCCTCGTCGGGGCTGACCAGCGACACCGCTTCGCCGCTGCGACCCGCGCGACCGGTCCGGCCGATACGGTGTACGTAGTCTTCCGACACGTTGGGCAGTTCGAAGTTGACCACGTGTGGCAGCTGATCGATATCCAGGCCGCGGGCGGCGATATCAGTCGCTACCAGCACGCGCAATTCATTCGCCTTGAAATCGGCCAAGGCCTTGGTGCGCGCATTCTGGCTCTTGTTTCCGTGGATCGCCGCGGCAGACAAGCCGTTCTTGTCGAGATACTCGGCGAGGCGATTCGCCCCGTGCTTGGTCCGGGTGAAGACCAGGACCTGTTCCCACGCGCCCTGAGTGATCAGGTGGGCGACCAATGCACGCTTGTGACCGGCCGGGACGCGATAGACTTTCTGCGCGATACGCTCGACGGTGGTGTTCGGCGGGGTGACTTCGATCCGTGCCGGGTTGTTCAGCAGACGGTTGGCCAGCTCGGTAATGTCCTTGGAGAACGTAGCCGAGAACAGCAGGCTTTGACGCTTGGTCGGCAGCTTGGCGATGACTTTCTTCACATCGTGAATGAAGCCCATGTCGAGCATGCGGTCAGCTTCGTCGAGAACAAGCGTCTCGACTTTGGAGAGATCGACGGCGCGTTGACCGACTAGGTCGAGCAGTCGGCCGGGGCAGGCGACGAGAATATCGAGACCCGGTGCAATGGCGCGGATCTGCGGATTCGGGCCAACGCCACCGAAGACGCAGGCGCTTTTCAACGGCAGTTCCTTGCCGTAAGCCAGGATGCTGGCGTGTACCTGCGCCGCGAGTTCGCGCGTGGGTGTGAGCACCAGTACGCGGACTTGCTTGGGCGTGCGGCGATAGGACGCATCCGCTTCGCCATTGGGAAACAGTTTTTCCAGAATCGGCAACGAGAAGCCGGCGGTCTTGCCGGTGCCTGTCTGCGCGGCGACCATCAGGTCGCGTCCTTCCAGGACGGCCGGTACGGCCTGTGCCTGAACGGGGGTAGGAGTGGTATAGCCAGTGGCTGCCACGGCGCGCACCAGCGCGTCGGACAGGCCGAGAGAAGCAAAGGACATTCAGATAACCCTGTGATGGCCAATGCCCGGTCAGAAGAAGTCTGAGCCCGGTTGGCCTGTGATGAAGAGCGCGGAGTATAACAGAAAGGTCGCCTGCGCGCGGATTCGTCGGGGCCGGCGGTCAGGGCAGGACGGTGCCCTGTGCTCCGGCATCGACCGCTTCGCCGTAGCGTTGCAGGATCGCTGCGTACTCTGCGGTTTGCTTGAAGGCGCGCAGCGCGGGGCCGAACGATTGGGCGAGTTTCTCCAGTGAATCGGAACGGTGAAACGCGAGATACAGTTTGCCGCTGCTGAGCGCCGTGGAGTGATGTGCCAGCTGGTCGGCTATGCCCAGCTGCTGAGCAAGATACAGCCCTACGCGACGATCCATCGCGACCATGTCGAGTCTGCCGCGTATCAGCTTCAACAGGTTGGCTTCGAAACTCGGCGCTGGTTCACGTATGAAGTGGGTCGCCTCGGTAAATTCGGCGCTGCTATAGGTGTAGCCGGGTGCGACGCCGATCGTCAGCCCGCTCAGGTCGGCCAGGCTGTCGAATGGATGGGGGCGGTCGCGGTGATAGAACAGAACGGTGTCGTTTGTCGATAGATGCTCGTCCGGGAAATACAGCGCTTCGATACGCTGCGCAGTCGGCACGATATCGAGGATGGCTTGAGCATCACCGAACTCTACAGTGCGCAGCGCGCGCTTCCAGGGGAGAAGGTCCCAGGTGACTTCATGCCCCAGCGCGCGCAGGACGTGCCCGGCTACTTCAAGATCCACCCCTGCAGGGCCGCTCCTGTCTTCGAAGACATAAGGCGGCCATGGCTCGCTGACGACTCGCAAGGCGTCGGCCAGCGAACTCGCGCTGTAGATCAGGCAGATTGTCAGCAGGCATCCAGTCAGCTTCATCAGCACTCCGTCAGGCGATAATGCCTAGCTGGTGCGCAGATTGCGCCACACCGCCAGGCTGGGTTCGGCCTGATTCAGAGTATAAAAGTGCAGGGCCGGTGCGCCACCTTTGATTAACTGCTGACACATGTCTGTGATCACATCGGTGCCGAAGGCCGCGATGCTGGCGCTGTCGTCACCGTAGGCTTCCAGCTGCTTGCGAATCCAGCGGGGGATTTCCGCGCCGCAGGCATCGGAGAAGCGCGCCAGCTTGCTGTAATTGGTGATCGGCATGATGCCCGGAATGATCGGAATCTCAACGCCGGCCTTGCGCACGCGCTCGACGAAGTAGAAGTAGCAGTCGGCATTGAAAAAGTACTGGGTGATTGCGCTGTCGGCGCCAGACCTAGCCTTGCGCACGAAGTGCTCCAGATCGGCCTCGAAGTGCCGCGCCTGGGGATGGGCTTCGGGGTAAGCGGCAACCTCGATGATGAAATGATCGCCGGTTTCCTGACGAATGAACTCGACCAGTTCGTTGGCGTAACGTAGCTCGCCGGAGGCCTGGCCCATGCCGGAAGGCAGATCGCCACGCAGCGCGACGATGCGTTTGATGCCTGCCTCACGATACTCGTTGAGCAGACTGCGCAGGTCTTCCTTGGAATCACCGACGCAGGATAGGTGCGGGGCGGTCGGCACCTTCACTTCCTGATCGAGTTGCAGCACGGTATTGCGCGTGCGGTCGCGGGTGGAACCGCCGGCACCGTAGGTAACGGAGAAAAATTCCGGGCTTTCCTGTGCCAATACGTCGGCCACGGCCATCAGCTTTTCATGGCCCGCGTCGGTCTTGGTTGGAAAGAACTCGAAGCTCACCGCTTGTGGGTTTGTTGTACTCATGATGTATCTCGTGCTCGCTTCAGTCTGCCGAGCCGGTCCTGAGTGGCGTGCGTCACGCCGCTCGGGACTGGTCGCTGGCAGCCGGAGCTGGTTTTAGTACCGGTAGGTTTCCGGCTTGAATGGACCTTCGACTTCCACACCGATGTAGTCGGCCTGCGTCTGGGTGAGACGGGTAATCACCCCGCCAAAGCCCTTGACCATCTCGGCGGCAACTTCCTCGTCGAGCTTCTTCGGCAACACCATGACCGTGACGTTCTTGGTCTTCTCGGCAACCGGCAGGTCAGCAAATTTACCGTTGAACAGGTGCATCTGCGCCAGTACCTGGTTGGCAAACGAGCCATCCATGATGCGGCTCGGGTGGCCGGTGGCGTTGCCCAGGTTCACCAGGCGACCTTCGGCGAGCAGGATCAGATAGTCGTCATTGGCGGTGTCGAGTGTTTTGCCGGTGCGGTGGATCTTGTGTACCTGCGGCTTGACCTCTTCCCAGCCCCAGTTCTTGCGCATGAAGGCGGTGTCGATCTCGTTGTCGAAGTGGCCGATGTTGCACACCAGTGCGCGCTTCTTCAGCGCCTTGAGCATGCCAGCGTCACACACGTTGGCATTGCCGGTAGTGGTCACCAGCAGGTCGATTTTGCCCAGCAGGGCGGCGTCGACGCAGCCATCGGTGCCGTCGTTGATGCCGTCCTTGTATGGGGAGACGACTTCGTAACCGTCCATGCAGGCCTGCATGGCGCAGATCGGGTCGACTTCGCTGACCTTGACGATCATGCCTTCCTGGCGCAGCGAGGCAGCCGAGCCCTTGCCCACGTCGCCGTAGCCGATGACCAGGGCCTGCTTGCCCGACAGCAGGTGATCGGTGGCGCGCTTGATGGCGTCATTGAGGCTATGGCGGCAGCCGTACTTGTTGTCGTTCTTGCTCTTGGTGACCGAGTCGTTGACGTTGATCGCCGGAATCTTCAGGGTGCCCTTCTTGAGCATGTCCTGCAGGCGATGCACGCCGGTGGTGGTTTCTTCTGTCACGCCGTGTACGCGCTCGAGTACCTGCGGATATTTGTCGTGCAGCATTTGGGTCAGGTCGCCGCCGTCATCCAGAATCATGTTGGCGTCCCATGGCTGGCCGTCCTTGAGGATGGTCTGCTCCAGGCACCATTCGTACTCTTCCTCGGTCTCGCCCTTCCAGGCGAATACCGGAATGCCCGCTGCGGCGATGGCGGCAGCGGCCTGATCCTGAGTCGAGAAGATGTTGCACGAGGACCAGCGTACTTCCGCACCCAAGGCAGTCAGCGTTTCGATCAGCACGGCGGTCTGGATGGTCATGTGGATGCAGCCAAGAATCTTCGCGCCCTGGAGCGGTTGTTCGCCGGCGTACTTGCTGCGCAGAGCCATCAGGGCCGGCATTTCCGATTCAGCGATGATGATCTCGCGGCGGCCCCAGTCGGCCAGGGAAATGTCGGCGACCTTGTAGTCGTTGAAGTCTTTATCGTTCATCACAGCACTCATGCGTGTTCTCCATTCGTAGTCAGCGAATGGGCGCGGTTGTTTCATGATTCAGTCCGGCCGAGCCTGACGAAGAGAGAGTTGCTGGGTCCGTCCCAGGGGCGAGGCCGTTCTCAATCTTCGCTGCAGCGCCCCTCGGTCGGGGTCGTTTACGGCGAACGCTCGGTGCGTCCGCTGGTCTGTCTCATCAGGCGCGTTATCATTGCGCCCGGTTTCTCTATGGAATGAAACGATGCCTCACGTCCCACTCCGCTCAATCTTTCTTCCGGCGATGCTGGTTCTCGCTGTGTCCGGCTGCAGCCGGGAAGCCGATCCGGATTCGCCGGAAGGCATGCGCCAGGCTGCGTTCAAGCAGCTTCTGTCTCACAGCGAACCAATGGCCGGCATGCTCAATGGTCGTATCGACTTCGACCCGGAGGTGTTTGCGATACATGCCCTGGCGCTGGACGAGAAGGCCGACGCGCCCTGGCACTATTTCCCCGACCCGAGCGACTCGGATCAACCTACAGCCGCGCGTGAATCGGTCTGGTCCGATGCTGACGGCTTTTCAGAGCGAGTCGAGCAGTTCCGCACCGCTACGTCACGGCTGGCGGAGGTAGCCCGCGACGGCATCGACTCGCCGGACGAAGTCCGCGAGCCGCTGCAGGCCGTGCAACAGGCCTGCAAGGCATGTCACGAAGGCTATCGCCAGTAAACCGGTTATTCCCGCTTACAGCTCGGCGCGCAGCGCCTCGACCTTGTCGGTCTTCTCCCACGGGAAGGCGGTGAAGGTTTCGCCCTTGACCGTCATCTCGAAGGGATTGCGGCCGAAGTGACCGTAGGCTGCGGTCGCGCGATACATCGGGTGCAATAGATCGAGCATGCGAGTGATGGCATACGGGCGCAGGTCGAAATGCTCGCGCACCAGCTTGATGATCTTGTCATCGGCAATTTTGCCGGTACCGAAGGTGTTGATTGATACCGAGGTCGGCTGCGCAACACCAATGGCGTATGAAACCTGAATCTCACATTTGTCAGCCAGGCCGGCGGCGACGATGTTCTTCGCCACGTAGCGGCCGGCATAGGCCGCGCTGCGGTCGACCTTGGACGGATCCTTGCCGGAGAACGCACCGCCACCGTGGCGAGCCATGCCGCCGTAGGTGTCGACGATGATCTTGCGACCGGTCAGGCCGCAGTCGCCCACCGGGCCGCCGATGACGAACTTGCCGGTTGGATTGATGTGGTACTGGGTGTCGGCGTGCAGCAATTCTTCAGGAATCACGTGCTGGACGATCAGCTCCATGACCGCTTCGCGCAGGTCTTTCTGCTCGACTTCGGGATTGTGCTGAGTCGACAGCACGATCGCGTCGATGCCGACCACCTGGCCGTTTTCGTAGCGGCAGGTGACCTGTGACTTGGCATCCGGGCGCAGCCAGCCAAGCAAGCCATTCTTGCGCACTTCGGCCTGGCGCTCGACCAGCCGGTGAGCGAAGGTAATCGGCGCAGGCATCAACACGTCGGTCTCGTTGCTGGCGTAGCCGAACATCAGGCCCTGGTCGCCCGCGCCCTGGTCTTCCGGCTTCTGCCGATCGACACCCTGGGCGATATCCGGCGACTGCTTGCCGATGATGTTGATCACGCCGCAGGTATCGGCGTCGTACCCGACCTCGGACGAGGTGTAGCCGATGTCCTTAATGACGCTACGCACCAGGTCTTCCAGGTCGACCCAGGCGCTGGTGGTGATTTCGCCACCGACGATCGCGACCCCGGTCTTCACCATGGTTTCGCAGGCGACTCGCGCGAACTTGTCCTCGGCGAGGATGGCGTCGAGTACGGCATCGGAAATCTGGTCGGCCAGCTTGTCCGGATGGCCTTCGGAGACCGATTCGGAGGTGAAGATCGAATAATCGCTCATGGTTTCATCCCTTCTTCAATGTTCGGGTTTGGCGAACTGCTGCAACTGGATCTGGAATCCGTTGCGCAATCCGATATATACGCTGCCACCGGCCAGCAGTCCGGCGTCTGCCGCCCAATGCGCCAGATCGTCCTGGTCGAAACCCAGCCACAGATCGCCGCAGCTGTCACGCACCCAGACCTGATCGTGGCTGCACAGCTCGGTCAGCACCAGGCTGCCGCCCGGTTTCAACAGGGCTGCGAAGCGTTTGATTGCTTCAGCTGGCGCAGGCATGTGATGCAAGACCATGTTGCAGATCACGCTGTCGGCTGGCGGCAACTGCAGCGGTGCCAGGGCATCCGCCAGCAGGCATTCGACGTTGTCCAGTCCCGCCTGTGCGCAGTGCTCTTGCGCCCGTTCGAGCATCGCCTCGGAGTTATCCAGCGCCACTACACGCTCGAAGCGTGTCGCCAGATCCGGCAGGAACCCGCCTTCACCGGGACCGACCTCAATCACCAGTTCGCGCGCGGGCAGCTCCAGCTCATCGATCAGACCGAGCAAGGGCTCACGATACAGCCCGAAGTGGGCGATCAGATCCTGTTGCGCCGGTGTGCCGGCAGCGAAGCGGGCAAAAAACTGCCGGGACAGATCGGCGCGCTGCGCATGGATGCGCTCGATTTCCGCTCGCAAATCGAGATCCAGCGGCATGGCATCGAGCGTTTCCAGCATCTGCCGGTGCAGCGGTTGCATCAGGCTGTCACCGACCGGCAGGCTGCGCCGGTAGAAAATCGAATTGCCTTCGCGCCGGGTACTCACCAGTCCTGCGTTGGCCAGCACCTTGAGGTGATGGCTCATGCCGGACTGGCGCATCTGAAAAATCTGCGCGAGTTCGAGCACGCCGAACGAGTCATTGCGCAGCACCCGCAATACGTCCAGTCGCAGCGAGTCGCCTGCCGCCTTGAAAAAGGCTGCCAGGTGATCGATCGGAGTGGCGTCGTCGCGCGTAGCTGCAAGCTGTGTCATGCAGCCGAGTGTAGTGAGCGACCTGGCTTCTCGCAAGCGCTATATCAAAAAGTTTTGATATAGCTGATTCCTTGCGATGGCGAGTTGATGTCGGCCCCGCGTTTCGATTGCCCGCCGACGCGGTTTGCGCGAAAATGCTGCCCTCTTATCTATGGCTGGCCGGATTTCTTCCGCCGGCAGCCCCATGCCTTGCCAGTCTCAGGAGTACCTCATGCCCAGCCGTCGTGACCGAGCCAACGCCATCCGTGCCCTCAGCATGGATGCGGTGCAGAAAGCCAATAGCGGCCATCCCGGCGCGCCGATGGGCATGGCGGACATCGCCGAGGTCCTGTGGCGCGATTACCTCAAGCACAACCCGGCCAATCCGAACTGGGCTGACCGCGATCGCTTCATCCTGTCCAACGGTCACGGCTCCATGCTGATTTACTCGCTGCTGCACCTGACCGGTTATGACCTGTCGATCGACGACATCAAGGATTTCCGTCAGCTGCACAGCAAGACGCCGGGCCATCCCGAGTTCGGCTATGCCCCGGGCGTCGAGACCACTACCGGTCCGCTGGGTCAGGGCCTGGCCAACGCGGTGGGCTTCGCGCTGGCAGAAAAGATCATGGCCGCGCAGTTCAACCGTCCCGGACACAACGTGGTCGATCACCATACCTATGTGTTCATGGGCGACGGCTGTCTGATGGAAGGCATTTCCCATGAAGTCTGCTCACTGGCCGGCACCCTGGGCCTGAGCAAGCTGATCGGCTTCTACGATGACAACGGCATCTCCATCGACGGGGAAGTGCATGGCTGGTTCACTGATGACACGCCCAAGCGCTTCGAGTCCTACGGCTGGCAGGTGATCCGCAATGTCAATGGCCACGATGCCGACGAAATCCGGATGGCGCTGGAAACCGCTCGCAAGAGCACCCAGCCGACGCTGATCTGCTGCAAGACCATCATCGGCTTCGGCTCGCCGAACAAGCAGGGCAAGGAAGAATCTCATGGTGCTGCGCTGGGCGATGCCGAAGTGGCAGCGACTCGCGAAGCGCTGGGCTGGAAGCACGGTCCATTTGAAATTCCCGCCGATATTTATGCCGAGTGGGATGCCAAGGATGCCGGCGCACGCGCCGAGGCCGAGTGGAATCAGCGCTTCGAGGCGTACAAGGCCGAGTATCCTGAGCTGGCGACCGAGTTTCTGCGCCGTATGGCCGGCGAGCTGCCGCTGGACTTCTCCGAAAAGGCTTCCGCTTTCATTCGTGACGTGGCTACAAAGGGCGAAAGCATCGCCAGCCGCAAAGCCAGCCAGAATTGCCTGAATGCCTTCGGCCCGCTGTTGCCGGAACTGCTCGGTGGCTCGGCTGACCTGGCCGGCTCCAACCTGACCTTGTGGAAGGGCTGCAAGCCGGTGGTGCAGGAAGATGCGTCCGGCAACTACATCTACTACGGTGTTCGCGAATTCGGCATGAGCGCGATCATGAACGGACTGGCGTTGCACGGCGGTCTGATCCCGTACGGCGCGACCTTCCTGATGTTCATGGAATACGCTCGCAACGCCGTACGCATGTCGGCTTTGATGAAGCAGCGCGTGTTGTATGTGTTTACTCACGATTCGATCGGTCTGGGTGAAGACGGCCCGACGCACCAGCCGGTCGAACAACTGACCAGCCTGCGCACCACACCGAACCTGGACACTTGGCGTCCGGCCGATACCGTCGAGTCGGCCGTGGCCTGGAAGTATGCGGTCGAGCGTAAGGACGGCCCGAGCGCGCTGATCTTCTCGCGCCAGAATCTGCCGTACCACATCCGTGACAACGAGACCGAAACGTCCATCGCGCGCGGTGGCTACATCCTCAAGAACTGCGAAGGCGAGCCGGAGCTGATCCTGATTGCCACCGGTTCCGAAGTCGGCCTGGCCATGCAGGCCCAGGCGAAGCTGGCCGAGCAGGGGCGTCGCGTTCGGGTGGTTTCCATGCCCTGTACCAGCGTGTTCGAGCAGCAGGACGCGGCCTATCGGCAGCAAGTGCTTCCGTTGGAAGTCGGGGCGCGCATCGCTATCGAAGCTGCTCATCCGGACTACTGGTACAAGTACGTGGGCCTGGATGGTCGAGTGATCGGCGTGAACACCTTTGGTGAATCGGCTCCCGCCGGCGTACTGTTCGAGGAATTCGGCTTCACCGTCGACAATATTCTCGCGGTCGCCGACGAACTACTCGAAGACTAAACCCGCCGCCGCCAGGCGGGGTTCGGATGCAGGGCATAGACCTCATGCGTCCGGACCCCGCCCGGCTGGCGCCAACGACGGTAGCTCATGCCCACATCTCGTGCGTCCTTCCGCATCATCTTGAACGGCTACGGCCGTATCGGCCGCTGCATCCTGCGCGCCTGGCATGAGCGCGGGGACCAGGGGATCGAGATCGTCGCACTCAATGACGTTGCCGACCCCGCCAGTATCGAGTACCTCACCCGGTTCGACTCCACGCACGGCCGCTTCCCCGGGCAGGTCCGGCTGGAAGACGGACATCTGCACATCGATTCCAGACAGATCAGAGTGCTCCGCCAATCCGAGCCGGAGGCGATCGACTGGCGCGGTCTGGATGCAGATCTGGTGCTTGAATGCTCGGGGCGTTACACCACCCGCGAGCAAGGGCAGCGGTTCATCGATGCCGGCGCGCCTCGCGTGTTGTTTTCCCAGCCCATGGCCAGCGAATCGGCAATTGACGCAACGCTGGTATATGGCGTCAACCATACCCAGCTCTCGACTGACGCGCGGCTGGTATCGAACGCCTCTTGCACGACCAATTGCAGCGTTCCGCTGTTGAAATTGCTCAACCAGGCGTTGGGGCTGGAATTCGTCTCAATCACTACTATCCATTCGGCGATGAATGATCAGCCGGTGATCGACGCCTACCACGATAGCGATCTGCGTCGTACGCGTTCGGCTTTCCAGTCGATCATCCCGGTGTCCACCGGCCTTGCCCGCGGCATCGAGCGGCTTTTGCCGGAGCTGAGCGGCCGCATACAGGCCAAGGCGGTACGGGTCCCCACGGTGAACGTATCAGCACTCGATATCACCCTGCTGGTTTCGCGAGATACCGACGCTAACGAAGTCAACCGGCTGCTGGCCGAAGCCGCCGCCGGGCCGCTTGCCGGGCTTGTTGCATACAGCGAGCTGCCCCATGCCAGCTGCGATTTCAACCATGATCCGCACTCGGCGATCGTCGATGGCAGCCAGACGCTGGTGTCGGGTCCGCGGCTGGTCAACCTGCTGGTCTGGTTCGATAACGAGTGGGGATTCGCCAACCGTATGCTGGACGTCGCGGGCTATTGGCTGGGCCTGACAGAGGGAACTTGAGGCTGCTTCCGGGGTCCGGATAGATCGGTCCCCGATTAAAAGCCAAACGATATCAACGTGCCCGTCGTCACGCCCAATTCAGGGATGAGACACACCGATTTATCAACAAGGAGCCAATATGAGCGTACTGAGCATGAGCGAGCTGGACCTCAAGGGACAGCGTGTGTTGATCCGGGAAGACCTGAACGTTCCGGTCAAGGACGGCAAGGTCAAGAGCGATGCGCGTATCCAGGCAGCGCTGCCGACAATCCGCCTGGCTCTGGAGAAGGGAGCGGCGGTCATCGTCTGCTCGCATCTTGGCCGCCCCGAAGAGGGCGTGTTCAGTGAAGAAAACAGTCTTGCTCCGGTCGCAGCCTATCTGAGCGATGCGCTGGGCATGGATGTGCCGCTGGTGCGCGAATACCTCGCCGGTGTTCAGGTCGAGCCAGGCCAGGTCGTGCTGCTGGAGAACGTTCGCTTCAACAAGGGCGAAAAGAAGAACGACGACGAGCTCGCCCAGGAGTATGCGGCGTTGTGTGACATCTTCGTCATGGATGCCTTTGGCACCGCTCACCGCGCCCAGGGTTCGACCCATGGTGTGGCCCGGTTTGCCAAGGTCGCCTGCGCCGGTCCGCTGCTTGCTGCCGAACTCGACGCGCTGGAAAAGGCGTTGGACAAGCCCGCGCGCCCTATGGCTGCCATCGTTGCCGGTTCCAAGGTCTCGACCAAGCTGGATGTCCTTACCGCGCTGGCCGACAAATGCGATCAGCTGATCGTCGGTGGCGGGATCGCCAATACTTTCCTCGCGGCTGCCGGGTACCCGGTGGGCAAGTCGCTGCATGAAGCGGATCTGATCGACACCGCCAAGACCATCGCCGCGAAGGTAAGCGTGCCGCTGCCAGTCGACGTGGTGGTAGCCAAGGCGTTTGCCGAGGATGCCGAGGCGATCGTCAAATCGGTCAACGACGTCGCCGAAGACGACATGATTCTGGATATCGGTCCGAAGACTGCAGCTCAGTTTGCCGAACTGCTCAAATCTTCCGGCACCATTCTGTGGAATGGCCCGGTGGGCGTGTTCGAATTCGACCAGTTCGGCGGCGGCACCAAGGCCCTTGCTCTGGCAATCGCCGAAAGCCCGGCCTTTTCCATCGCCGGTGGTGGCGACACCCTGGCAGCAATCGACAAATATGGCGTTGCTGACCGCATCTCCTATATTTCCACTGGTGGCGGTGCCTTCCTCGAGTTCGTCGAAGGCAAGGTGCTGCCGGCGGTCGAGGTGCTGGAGGAGCGTGCAGCCAAGGGCAGCGTCGACCTGTAACAGCCAGGCGGCGCCGAGCCGTCCTGTTGTACGCCTGCTGCCGACGCGGCAGGCTTTACTCTTTTTGCACTACGTTCGGGAGAACATTAAATGGCACTTATCAGCTTGCGCCAGTTGCTGGACCACGCCGCCGAGTACAGCTACGGCGTGCCGGCCTTCAACGTCAACAACCTGGAACAGATGCGCGCCATCATGGAAGCCGCTGACAAGACCGACTCTCCGGTGATCGTCCAGGCTTCTGCCGGTGCGCGTAAATATGCCGGCGCTCCGTTCCTGCGCCACCTGATTCTGGCAGCAGTGGAAGAGTGGCCACACGTCCCGGTTGTCATGCACCAGGATCACGGTACCAGTCCTGCAGTGTGCCAGCGCTCAATCCAGCTGGGCTTCTCCTCGGTGATGATGGACGGCTCGCTGGGTGAAGACGGCAAGACGCCGACCAGCTACGAATACAACGTCGACGTCACCCGTCGCACTGTCGAGATCGCGCACGCTTGCGGTATTTCGGTCGAAGGCGAACTCGGCTGCCTGGGTAGCCTCGAAACTGGCATGGCCGGCGAAGAAGACGGTATCGGTGCAGAAGGCGTGCTCGACCACACCCAGCTGCTGACCGACCCGGAAGAAGCGGCTGACTTCGTCAAGCAGACCGGTGTCGACGCGTTGGCGATCGCTATCGGTACCAGCCACGGCGCCTACAAGTTCACCAAGCCACCGACAGGCGACACGCTGTCGATTCAGCGCATCAAGGAAATCCACAAGCGCATCCCCGATACGCATCTGGTCATGCACGGTTCTTCGTCGGTGCCGCAGGAGTGGCTGGCGATCATCAACGAGTACGGCGGCCAGATCAACGAGACCTACGGCGTGCCGGTGGAAGAAATCGTCGAGGGGATCAAGCACGGCGTGCGCAAGGTGAACATTGATACCGACCTGCGTCTGGCTTCGACCGGTGCGATCCGTCAGTTCATGGCCAAGAACCCCAGCGAGTTCGATCCGCGCAAGTACCTGGCCAAGACCGTCGACGCCATGCGCGACATTTGTATCGCCCGCTACGAAGCCTTCGGCACCGCCGGCAACGCTTCGAAGATCAAGCCAATCAGCCTGGAAGCCATGTCCACGCGCTACAGCAATGGCGAGCTGAATCCGAAGGTCAACTGATAGGAAGAGGCGGGGGCGGCAGCTCCCGCCATGCTAGGAGCGTTTGTTGATGCACGAGTCCGACGAAGCCGATGATGCCTTCGCTCACCAGAAGCTGGTCGAGGCTGTAGAAAATCAGCTGAAAGCTAACCAGCCGGAAGCCGCCCAGGCGACGTTGAACATGTTGACGCTGGTTGGCTACAGTCGCGAAGACAGCCTCGACCTGATGGCTCAGGTACTTGCTCACAGCATCAGCCTCATGTTGGAAAAGGACGAGCCGTTCGATCTCGCCGGTTACGAGCAGGCGTTGCGGCGCCTGCCGGAACTGCCGGGGGCGCAGGCCTGACCAGCCCGCGCGCGGCATCCGACTATCACAGGAAGAACCTATGTCAGTGCTGTCCGTCGTTCGAATCATTCTGGTGTTTTTGCTCGCCGTACTGATCGCGGTTGTGCTGGGCACCATCGTTCAGACTCAGATCAATCTTGCCGACCTGCAGGCAATTGATACCCCCATTTCCTTCGATGAACGCCTGAGGACCACCGGGCGGGATCTGCTGAGCTTCACTCCGCTGATGACTATTCTGGTGGGTGCGAGTTTCCTCTGTGCACTGCCGGTAGCGGAGCTCGCCAGCCGTATACTCAAGCCCATGCGCGTGTTGGTGTATTTCCTCGCTGGCGCGGTGGGAATCTGGGTCGCTTTCCAGGCCGTTGACTGGTACGCGCCACCGCCGGTGTTCATTGCGGCCACCCGCGATTGGCCGGGTACGCTGGCGATCATGGCTGCGGTCGGAATCGGCAGCGCCCTGTTCGGCCTGATTACACGTCCGAAAACGCGCCGCGGTCTGCGCGTGCTGGGTTAACCGTTGATCAAGAGAGATGTTGCCATGTCTGCAAAGCGCAACGCGTTGCTGGTCGCTGTCGGGCTCGGTCTGAGTCTGGGTATCCACGCGGCCGGATACCAGACCGAGGTCGTTGCCGAGGGTCTGGATCATCCCTGGTCGCTGGCGTTTCTGCCTGATGGTCGCATGCTGGTCACCGAGCGTGCCGGTCGGCTACGCGTCATCGACGAGGCCGGCAATCTGCGTGAGGAACCCGTGGACGGTCTGCCCGACATATTCAACCAGAGCCAGGCCGGCCTGTTCGAGGTGGCGCTGGATCCACAGTACGACGAAACCGGTCGGCTGTTCATCAGCTACGCCTGCGGTACGGAGAGCGCCAATCATACCTGCCTGATCAGTGCCCGCTTGCAGGACAACCGGCTCACTGAGGTGACCGAGATATTCAGAGTCAAGCCGGCAAAGGAAGGTGGAGCACACTACGGTGGGCGTATCGCATTTCTTCCCGACAACACGCTGGTGTTGGGGCTGGGAGACGGCTTCACCTATCGCGAACAGGCGCAGAACAAAGAGAACCATCTTGGCTCGATCGTCCGGTTGAAGCGTGATGGTAGTGCGCCGCAGGACAATCCCTTCGTCGATGAGCCGGGAGCTCAACCCGAGATCTTCAGCATCGGTAATCGCAATGTTCAGGGCATCGTCTACGATCAGGCCAATCAGCGCATCGTTGCCCATGAACACGGACCGCGTGGTGGGGATGAGATCAACATCATCGAGCCCGGCAAGAATTACGGTTGGCCGAAGGTGACTCACGGCGTGGACTACAGCGGCGCCGTCATCAGCCCTCATGAACAGATGGAAGGGATGGAGGATCCGATCGTGATGTGGAAGCCATCGATCGCGCCGTCCGGGATGACCCTGTACCGCGGCGGCATGTTCCCCGAGTGGGATGGCGATTTCCTGGTTTCCGCGCTGGCTGCGCGGGAGGTTCGGCGAGTGCGCCTGGACGGCCGTGAAGAGGTTGAGCAGGAATCGTTGTTCAAAGAGCTGGGCGAGCGTTTTCGCGACGTGCGCACCGGCCCGGACGGCGCCATCTTCCTCCTCACCGATGCCGAAGAAGGCCAGGTGATTCGCGTCTACCGCGAGTAAGCCTGCAACTCAAACCACGGCTTCGCTAAAAAAACTCACGCCATGTCGCCCGCTACGCTTGCGGGTGTACATGGCCATGTCGGCCTGGCGTAACAGCAGTGCCATATCCGGCTCGGCCGAACGCGTCAGCGCGACGCCGATGCTGGCACCCACGGAGATGCTGGTGCCCTCCAGTTCGATCGGCATGCTCAAGCCATCGAGGAAGCGTTCGGCTATGTAGTGCGCCTGCTCGCGCCCGGTAATCCCCTCGGCAATCAGGACGAACTCGTCTCCCCCCAATCGCGCAATGAAATCCGCGTCGCGTGCCAGCGCCTTGAGCCGGCCGGCTATGCAGCGCAGCACCCTGTCACCGGTTTCGTGTCCCAGCTGATCATTGATCTGCTTGAAGCCGTCCAGATCGACGAGCATCGCCGCAAGGTATTCGTGGCGTCGCTGCGTGCGCCGCAGAGCCAGATCCAGATGACGTTCCAGTGAGTTGCGGTTGGCCAGTCCGGTGAGCGGATCGTGCATCGCCATGGACTCCAGGCGAGCGTTGGCTTCGGCGAGTTCGGTGGTGCGTTCGCGGACGCGCTGCTCGAGTTCGAGTTCATGCTGGCGCAAGGTCTCGACCAGCTCGCTCTGCACATCCAGAGCGCGCTGCTGTGCCAGCTGGGTCTGCTCCTTGAGCGTATTGAGCCTTGCTGCTAGCGCAAATGACAGCAACAACAATTCCAGCGCCGAGCCGAGATACATCGCGTAGGTAGTGAACAGGTTGGAGGGCAGCAGGCTGAAATTGCGCAGGGCCAGAAGCATCACGCCGCCGATCAGCACGCACCACGCGAGCAGGAAAATGCGCGCGCCGGGGATCGCCAGCCGCGCCGCCTGGATCAGGCACCCCATCATCACCAGCGCGCCGGTCAGCCCGACCAGTGACATCGCGGGAATAACCCAGCGCACCGGAAACACCAGGCTCGCCAGCGTCAGCAACATGCAGCTCCAGGCCACAACATGCGTAACGCGATCCCAGCGCGGTAGCCAGGCTGCGGTGTTCAGGAACTGTCTGACAAACAGCGTGCCGATAGTGGCAGACAGGCACAGCGCGAACGGCAGCAGTCGGTTGCCCCAGGGGCCCGCTTCGGGCCACACGTAGCGCGCGCCCATCCCGGTAAAGGCCAGCGCGCCGAGGCCGAAGCTGATGACGAAGCAGACGTAAAGCAGGTAAGCACGCTCGCGCAAGACTGTCAGCAGTAGCAGGTTATAGGCGGCCAGAGCCAGCAACATGCCCAGATACAGTGTGATCAGGGCGGTCGACGCTTCGTTGAAGCCGGCGTAGTCGGCCGCAGCCCACATTCGCGCACTAAGCGTCAGACTGCCGTCGGAGATGGCACGGATATGCAGCGTTCGCTCCTCTCCCGGTGCCAGCGTCAGGTGGAACACCGGATCCCGCGTTTTGGCCTGGCGCTGCGATAGCCTGACCGTGTCGCCGGCCAACGGCGGAGGCTCTACGCCATCGTACAGTTCAAGCCGGTCCAGGGAGGAGTAGCTGAAGTGCAGTCTCCAGCTCGTCGGCTGGTCAGCACGGGAGCGCAGGCGCAGCTTGAGCCAAACCGCATCCTGGGAATAGCCGAAGTTCAGATCGTTGTGGCTGGAGGCTGGACGCCATACCGCCGAGTTCTGTTCGAGATCTTCGAAGCGAGTCTCGCGCGGCGAGGTGGCATACGCAAGATACCGATGGAGGTCGATCTGCTGCTGTTCATCAAGCTCGAGGACCTTCGGCTCGGCCGGCGACGCAGCGGACCAAACGCTGCTCATGCAGACCAAGGCCAGCCAAAGCAACATCGACAATGCGCGCTGCCGCGCCGCTATCAAACATGCCGAGCGGGCGTTGCAACTCTCGCGGGGAACATCCGCCCGATGGATGCCCGCTATCCGTAGCGCCTGGTCCATGTCTCTTCCCTAAGAACATTGGCTGTTTCCGCTATGCCTTGCAGCGGTGTCAAACTATAGGCGCGCCGGGAAAAGCGCGTCAAATGATATTGAAATGATGGCGCTCGTTAGCGCTCTAGAGCGGCCATACCCACATGAGAAGCGGTACCCCGAGCAGCAACACCATGAGCTCCATGGGCAGGCCCAGACGCCAGTAGTCACCAAAGCTGAAGCCTCCGGGTCCGAGGATCAGCGTATTGTTCTGGTGGCCGATCGGCGTGAGGAAGGCGCAGGACGCACCGATGGCCACGGCCATCAGCAGGCTGTCTGGATTAACGCCCATCTGGCTGGCGATGCCCAGTGCGATCGGGCACATGACCGCGGCAGTGGCGGCATTGTTCATGAAATCCGACAGCGTCATGGTGACGAGCATAACCACGCCAATGGTGATAGCCGGGTGCAGGTCGCCAATCTGCGCGAGTAGCGTACGCGCGAGCAAGTCGGCCGCCCCGGTATCGGCCATGGCGCCGGCGAGCGGAAACATCGCCCCAAGCAGCACCACGATGGGCCAGTCTATCGATTCATAGACCTGCCGTAGTGGAATCGCCTTGGTTAACATGAACAACAGCACGCCAGCGGTGAAGGCCAGGGCGACCGGCAAGAAGTCAAATGCTGCCAGCAGAATCGCGGCCACCATGATGACCAGTGCCAGCGAAGCCTTCCGGGTATCGGGAATCAGGATCGACCGCTGAGCCAGGGGCACGCAGTTGTACTCATTGGCGAACCCGGAAATGGCTTCTGGGCGACCCTGCATCAGCAGTACGTCACCGGCTTGAAGATCGGTCCAGCGCAGCCGCCGGATCGAACGGTGACCGGTGCGCGATATCGCCAGGAGATTGATGCTGAAACGCGTGCGAATCTGCAGGTCCGATGCGCTGCGACCAATGACCGGGGAGCCGGGCTGGACGACAAGCTCCTGAATGACGATGTCCTGATGGGCGTTCTTCCGCTCTTCGGGTTCCTTTTCCTCTCGCTCGGCGCCCTCATCGGCAGATGGGACAACCGTCTCGGCTGGCGAGCGAGCCTGCGAACTGGTCGCATGCCGGGCCGGGTCGTCAGCGTCTGTCCGTGGCGACTCATCGGTTTCCGAGGCGTCGGCTTCGACCGAATCGCCCTCTACTGGCTCGGTCGGAACGGCCTCTTCCAGTTTCAGGCCAAGCCGGGTCAGGGTCGCACCCAGCCCCTCCGGATCGGCTTCGATCACCAATATGTCGCCGGCCTGCAGGTGGCGGCCAGGATAGGGCGCCGTTACACGGAAGTCGTTGCGCACCAGACCGACGATCTGTGCGTCGAACTCGTCCAGGCGTTTTTCGATATCGCCCAGCGTGCGGCCCACGGCTTTCGTTCCTTCACCGATGTGCACTTCGGTCAGATAGGTCCCGGTGTCGAAACTGCCGCCATCCGAGCGCGCGCGCGAGGGGACCAGCCAGCGACCCAGAAACACGCACATCAATATACCGACCAGAGCAATGCCACCGCCGACGGGAAGAAAGTCGAACATATCGAACGGCACCTCGGTGGCGCCGCGGCGGAAATTCGACACGATCAGGTTCGGAGGCGTGCCGATCAGCGTGGTCATGCCGCCGAGTATGGTGCCGAAGGCCAATGGCATCAGCACCTTTCCCGGCGGCAGATTCTGGCGGTTTGCCAGTTGCATGGCGATCGGCATCAGCAGGGCCATCGCACCGACGTTGTTCATGAAGGCCGAGAGTAGCGCGCCGAGCCCTACCAGCATCGCCAGGCTTGGCAGCAGGCTGCCGCGCTGAGGGAGGATACGCTGTGCCATCGCTTCGACCGCGCCCGTGCTCTGTAAGCCTTTGCTCAGCACCAGCACAGCCGCAACGGTGATGACAGCCGGGTTGGAAAAACCATCGAAGGCCTGCTCGGTAGGCGTCAGTCCAGTGATGACGCAGGCCAGCAGCGCGGCGAGCGCAACCACGTCATGACGCCAGCGTCCCCAGAGAAACAAACCGATGGTGGCCGCAAGAATGATGAAGATGGTTATCTGCTGGGAGGTCATCGATGAATCCGTAGCTGGCCGCGATTAAAGCAGGCGCACCTTGAACTTGCGGCCTTTGATGCGACCGGTTTCGAGCCGCTCGAGCGCGGTTTTGGCGAGATCCCAACGGACCGCGACCAAAGCCTGATAGTCGCTGATGCTGATCTTGCCAATGGCGTCACCGGGCAGGCCCGCCTCGCCGGTAAGCGCACCGAGCAGATCGCCCGGGCGAACCTTGTCCTTGCGTCCTCCGGCGATAGCGATGGTACGCATGGGCGCAAGCAGGGGCTGGTCGAGATGCTCGGGCAGACGGTCTATGGCGTGCCATTGCAGAGGACCGAAGCGCTCCTCGATAGCCCGTACGCGACCCATTTCCCCTGGCGCGACCAGATTCAGTGCCAGGCCTGGCTGGCCGGCCCGGCCGCTACGTCCGATGCGATGCGTATGGACTGCGGGATCGGGCGACAGCTCGACATTGATCACTGCTGCGACGCCCTCGACGTCGAGTCCGCGAGCGGCCACGTCGGTTGCAACCAGTACGCTGCAGCTCTGGTTGGCGAACAGGGCTAGTACCTGGTCGCGCTCGCGCTGCTCCATGTCGCCGTGCAGAGCTTGAGCGCTGACACGGTTGGCGGCGAGCAGTTGCTGCAATTCCTGGCACTGCTGGCGCGTGTGACAGAAGGCGATGCACGGCTGCGGCCGTTCTGCTGCAAGCAGTCGCAGCACGCCTTGGAAGCGCTGGCCTGGTTCGATCTCGTAAAACTGCTGGGTGATCGGGTTGCTCGGGCTCTGCTCTTCGATGCTGACCCGTTTCGGGCTGCGCAGAAAGCGCGCGGCCAACTGCTCGATACCCGGCGGGTAGGTCGCTGAAAACAGCAGGGTCTGCCGATGCGTTGGTGCACGCTCGATGATCGACGTCATGCTGTCGATGAAGCCCATGTCGAGCATCCGGTCAGCTTCGTCGAGCACCAGACAGTTGAGGCGGCCGATGTCGAGCGTGCCGCGCTCCAGGTGATCCTGCACGCGCCCCGGCGTGCCGACAACGATCTGCGCACCTTGCTCCAGCGAACTGGCCTGGGGACCGAACGGTGTACCGCCCGCGAGCGTGAGGATTTTCACGTTGGGCAGCGCACGCGCCAGCGTGCGAAGTGCGGTGGTGGTTTGCGCGGCTAGTTCCCGAGTCGGGCACAGCACCAGCGCCTGGCAGCCAAAGAAAGCAGGGTTCAACGGTGCCAGCAGGCCGATGCCGAACGCGACTGTCTTGCCGCTGCCGGTGCGTGACTGGGCGATGACGTCTTCTCCGCCAAGGATCAGCGGCAACGACTCGGCCTGGATCGGCGTCATCTGCCGGTAACCAAGGTGATCCAGCGTCTCGAGCATGGGGGAGGAAAGCGGCAGGCTGCTGAAATCGGTGGCAGTCATGATGGGACCTGTAGCGTATGAGGCGCCAGTGTAGCAGAGCGGCCCAGCCTGGTGCGGGGGCGCGCTTCGTCGGAGCTGGCCGGGAATTTGCCGGGGCGCGGCAACTCTCGCGCTTTATCGTGTACTAACCTTGTACCGCACGCGCCGCAGTTTGTTCGCGCGATCGAACACTCATCGCAGGAAAGCGTGCCGACTGCACAGCAGCGGCTAAGCGAAGGAAATCACCAGGCGGCGCATTCAAAACCCGGACAGGAGATTTTCATGAGAGCCCTTCGCTGGCATGGCAAGAAAGACATCCGTTGCGACAATCACGTTCCCGACCCGACGATAGAAGATCCGCGCGATGCGATCATCAAGGTATCGTCCTGCGCCATCTGCGGTTCCGACCTCCACCTGTACGACGGTTTCATGCCCGGCATGATGCATGGCGACATCATGGGCCACGAGTTCATGGGCGAGGTGATGGAAGTCGGCTCGGGCAACAAGAAGCTCAAGGTCGGCGACCGGGTGGTGGTGCCGTTCACCATCTGTTGCGGCGAGTGCCCGCAATGCCGTCGCGGCAACTTCTCGGTATGTGAGCGCAGCAATCGCAACGCCAAGATTGCCGACAAGGTCTTCGGTCATTCCACCGCCGGCCTTTACGGCTACACCCATCTCACTGGTGGCTACGCCGGTGGCCAGGCCGAATACGTACGCGTTCCGTACGCTGACGTAGGGCCGGTGGTGATCCCCAACGGACTGACCGACGAGCAGGTGCTGTTTCTCGGCGACATTTTCCCGACCGGCTGGCAGGCCGCAGCACAGTGCGAAATCGAACCAACCGACACGGTAGCCATCTGGGGCGCCGGACCGGTTGGCCAGTTCGCCATCCGCAGCGCCATCCTGATGGGCGCAGAACACGTAATTTGTATCGACAACGTGCCGGAGCGACTGTCGATGGCGCGCGCCGCCGGCGCGATCACCATCAATTTCGACGAGGAAAGCGTGCTTGACCGGCTGCAGATGCTGACCCGCGGCAAAGGTCCGGAGAAGTGCATCGATGCAGTGGGCATGGAGTCGCACGCGGCGCGCTCGGTCGACGCCATGTACGACCGGGCCAAGCAGGCGATGATGATGGAATCGGATCGTCCGCACGTGTTGCGTGAAATGATCTATGTCTGCCGGCCGGGCGGCATCCTGTCGATCCCTGGCGTCTATGGCGGCCTGATCGACAAGATTCCCTTCGGCGCGGCGATGAACAAGGCGCTGACGTTCCGCATGGGCCAGACCCACGTAAACCGCTGGACCGACGATTTGCTCAACCGCATTCAGGAGGGTCAGATCGATCCGTCCTTCGTCATCACGCATACCGTAAGTCTTGAAGAAGGCCCGGAAATGTACAAGACATTCCGCGACAAGCATGACGGTTGCGTCAAAGTCGTGCTCAAGCCCTGAGGAGTTTCGTCATGTCAGAACAACGTAGATCCTACGAGGAATACCGTACCAATTATCCGGCACGCAAACTGGCGCGTCGACTCGGTTGGTTCAGCATCGGCCTGGGCCTGGCAGAGCTGCTGCTTCCGCGACAGCTATCCAGTGCGCTTGGCGTGCATGGCCGCGGCAGCTTCGTCCGGCTGTGCGGCCTCCGCGAGATCGCCACAGGCGCCGGCATCCTGATGAGCGACAACCCCAAGCCATGGATTCAGGCGAGAGTGGCGGGCGATGTGCTGGACCTGCTGGCCCTCGGCGCCGCCGGGCAACGTGGCGACGCCACTACGGCCATGGTCGCCGCTGTTGGGGTGACCGGTGTCGCAGCGCTGGACCTGAAATGCGCTAAAGACCTGGCGAAGGAAGACGAGCCGGTGACCACATTCGATTACAGCGACCGCAGTGGTTTTCCGGACACGCCGGATCAAATGCGCGGCCGGGCCGCAAGCAAGGGCAGCATGGACAACGTGCCGCAGATCAAGGGCATGGCCGCGGCGGACCGGGAAACGGTCAACCGCCACTGAAGCAGCGCCGGGCGGTCTACCGCCCGGCCACGCTGTTCAGCGCCTGATGCGTGACTTGCGGAATCCGCCATGGGTGGGAAAAGAACCCGTGTCACCGGTGATCCAGAATCGCGTCGCCCGATAGAAGGCCTGAAGACCGGTCACGTGATAACTGCGTGCCTTTCGATAAACCCAAAGCCAGCCGCGCTTGTTCTCGTCCATTGAATCGCTTCCCTTTTCTTCTGGTTATAAATGACCCAGAAGCGGGGCGCGGCTGTCCCACCAACGTAGCCTGCGCTGACGCTGTCGGTTAACCGGCTATCTCCATCCGCTGGATCAGCATGGTTTCGCTCCCCTCACGGGGCGGTGTTATTCGTCCTGAAACACCGTTGTCTGGTTACGTCCGCTCTCTTTTGACCGGTACAGCGCCTTGTCCGCACGTTCGATCAGTTCGGCGTGATTGCTCATCTTGGTGTCCAGGCATGCCACGCCCAGGCTCACGGTGAACTGCAACGGTCGGTCCTGATGCTCGACGCGCAACTTGCTGATGGCCAGGCGCAGCCGCTCGGCGAACTGCCGGGCACCGTTCAGATCGGTATCCGGCAGCAGCACGACGAATTCTTCACCGCCGTAACGGCCGGCATAATCGGTTTCCCGCGCCATGCTGCGAGTCACCCGCGCCACCTCGCGAATCACTTCGTCGCCCGTCTGGTGACCGTAGGTATCGTTGACCGCCTTGAAGTGGTCGATATCGAAGATGACCAGGCTGACCGGCGTTTCGTATCGCATATGCCGGGCGAACTCATGCTCGACGCATTGCTCCCAGTGCCGCCGGTTGAGCAGGCCGGTGAGGCCGTCGCGCAATGCCAGTTCCCGCAGCTGTGCATTGGCTGACTCCAGCTGACGCTTGTTTACTGCCACGCCGGTGACATCGTAGATGATCAGGCAGACATGATCGGTGGCGCCGTTGGTGCTGCGTAGCGGCAGGATGGTGACGTTCTGATACATCTCGTCAGCCAGCCCGGTAATCGGTTGGTAGCTCTTGAATCGGACCAGATTGGGCCG
Organism: Halopseudomonas xinjiangensis; assembly: GCF_900104945.1. Lineage (NCBI taxonomy): Bacteria > Pseudomonadati > Pseudomonadota > Gammaproteobacteria > Pseudomonadales > Pseudomonadaceae > Halopseudomonas > Halopseudomonas xinjiangensis. Next base: position 51,577 of record NZ_LT629736.1, read on the forward strand.
TTGCTCCCAGATGGTGAACGCCCTGGTGCCGAGCATGACGGCGGTTTCGACCTTGTGCGTGAACCAGGCCTGGTCGATCTCGGGGAACAACTCGAACAGCGTTTTCTGTGCCACTTCGGTCGCGCTGCGCCCGGAATGGTTTTCCATGAAACTGTTCCATACTTCGACGCGGTAATCCCGGTCAGTCACTACCACGCCCACATCGATACTCTGGACGATGTCCAGCAGCCAGTGAAGTTCGTTGATGTCAAACTGAGCAGCCATGAGCGCGTTCCGTGTGAATCAGTTGAGCAGGAAGTCGAGCTTCTCGCGCAGCCGAGGTACCGAATCCTCGGTAAACAGAAGCATGAGATCGAAACGGATGTCGAGATCCTCAAGACCGTAGCTGATCTCCACCGCCAGGGTGCGCTTCCAGCGACGCTGGTTGATGCGGATCAGGTCTTCGATCGGACAGTGCTGTCCGAGAACCAGCGGGTGTCCCTGGGAGAGGGTAATGTTCAACTGTTCGGAGAGTCCGTTGAGACAGGCGCCGATGATGATACTGGCCAGATCGAGAAGCATCTCCAGCTTGGCGCTCTCGTCCATGTGGGCGTTGAGCAGCTTGGCCACATCATCGATTTCGGCGTCATGGAAGATCAACAGCGCTTCACCGGCCACGCCGCCGCCGATATAACCCTGGCAGATTGCGGACAGCCTTTCGCCCCGTTGTGCGTCGGCAAGCGCCATGTGCAGTTCGCCGACCTCGAGGATGTTGACGTTGGGAATCGGCAGTTTGATGAACACACCCAGGACCCGTGCGAGCAGTTCCGCGGCACGCCCCATGGCGACGTTGGAAATTTCCCGGAACGCATCGCGGAAGGACACGCTGGGCAACTGGGCGAGGGCCATCCGCTCGGCATCGGCTGGCCGAACCAGCGGCACTTCGACCCCCAATCCATTGAGTGCTTCAGCCAGTTGCAGCGGGTCAGCCGGTTTCTTCAAAAAGGCTTTGGCGCCGAGGGCTTTGGCGCGTCGTACGGCTTCTTCCTGGACGTCACCGGACACCACGATGACTTCTGCCTTCAGGCCTTCCTGGCGGAGCGCGGCTAGAACGGCGAAGCCGTCCAACTCGGGCATGGTAAGATCGAGTAGCACCACTTGGCCAGCACCCTGGCGGATCGCTTCCAGGCCCTCGACGCCATTACTCGCCTGGGTGATGCGAAACGGCCAATTCGAGGGCAGGGCCCGAATCAGCTGCTTGCGAGCCATGTTAGAGTCGTCACATACCAGTAGCGGGATGGCGCTCACGTTCGATGTCCTTGTTGCATTGTCAGCAGGTCGACTGTACGAAGAGATAGCGTCAAAATGAGACTAAATAGCCATCAATTAGTCTTTCCGCAAGCATGACAACTTATTGACCTTTTGAGAAGAGATTGCTCATAACGTCAGACATTTAAATAGGGATTTGCGACAATCGGTCGTGATCCGATCAGACAGTGGTAATCAACCCGCACGCAGGGGAAGCGCCCATGGCCAAACAGCTCGAAGCCAGCGAACAGCATCGTCGCGAGGTTCTCAAGGCGCTGATGTGTCTGGTCATCTTTGCCGGCCTGTTGTTTGGCGTCATCAACATCTTCCGTGAGCTTTATGTGCTGTCCGCGCTGGAGTTCGCCTACGCCGCTTTTTCGCTCCATTTGCTGCGTTTCATCGGCACCACCGAGCGTTTGCGGTTCTGGACGGTGATTTTTCTCCTGCCGCTGTTCTCACTGATGATTTTCGCCGTTCTGCTGCCGCGCACGTCGTTCACCGTGTTCGCCTGGGTTCAGACCATTCCGATCATCTGCTATTTGCTGCTGGGTTTGCGCACTGGTCTGTTCATGTCCGCCGCCTTCGTCGGCCTGGGTGTGCTGGGCTTCAACTATCGGTACATGACCGAAGCGTCGCTGTTCAACATCGTTATCGTCGCAAACGTGGGCCTGAGCAGCATGGCGATGATGTTGTTCTCGCACGTGTATGAACGCAGCCGTGTCGACAACGAGCAACGCCTGCTCGATCTGGCCAGCACCGATGGGCTGACTGGCCTGGCGAATCGCATGAAGCTGGCAGACGTGTTCGAACGCGAGCGCAGCCATGCTCTGCGCGATAACAGGCCGTTGTCGCTGGTGGTGCTGGATCTGGACCATTTCAAGCGTATCAACGATCAGTTCGGGCACGATGGCGGTGATCAGGTGTTGCGCCATGTGGCCGCTCTGCTGCCGACTCGGCTGCGCGAGACCGACCTGTTCTGCCGGTTGGGCGGGGAGGAGTTCGCCCTGTTGCTCCCCGGTGCCGACCTCAGCCGGGCGGCCGAACTGGCGGACTCGCTGCGTGAGCATCTATGTGCCACGCCGCTGCAGCTCGAGGGCGGGCTGGTCAACCTCAGCTTCAGCGCGGGTGTGGCCTCGCTGGGAGAGGACGGCTGCTCGCTCGACCAGTTGTTGCAAACGGCGGATCGCCGTATGTACGAGGCCAAGGGCGGCGGACGCAACCAGGTGGTAGCCGCCGGGCAACACTATTCCCTGTCACGATGATGTTTCGAATTTCAAACGAAGCGTAAATTTTTTTGAATCTCTCTCAGGCTCTTCTACACTTTCCAGGTCATCGCGTAGAGGAGCAGAGCCATGCATATCGGCATCCCCAAAGAGATCAAGAATCACGAATACCGCGTGGGCCTTACCCCCGAAGCCATCGCCGAACTGATCCGGCATGGCCATCAGGTGACGGTCGAAACCATGGCGGGGGCAGCCATAGGCTTCAGTGATGAGGATTACCAGCGCGCCGGAGCCGAACTCGGCTCCGCTTCGCAGGTATTCGAGCGTGCCGAGATGATCGTCAAGGTCAAGGAGCCGCAGGCCGAGGAGCGCAAGCGGCTGCGCCCGGATCAGGTGCTGTTCACCTATTTGCATCTGGCACCGGATCGCCCGCAAACCGAGGACCTGCTCGCCAGCGGCGCGACCTGTATCGCCTACGAAACGGTTACCGACGCTCACGGCCGGCTACCCTTGCTCGCGCCGATGTCGGAAGTGGCCGGACGCATGGCGATTCAGGCTGGCGCCAGCTGCTTGGAAAAAGCCCGCGGTGGCAGAGGGGTACTGCTGGGTGGCGTGCCGGGCGTCCCGCGTGGCCGCGTGGTCATTCTCGGCGGCGGCGTGGTGGGTGCGAATGCACTGGCGATGGCGGTAGGGCTGGGTGCGCATGTCACCGTGCTGGACCGAAACCCGGATGTCCTGCGTCGGCTTGACGCACAGTATGGCAACCGGATCGATACTCTGTATTCCACCTCCGCGACGGTCGAAAAGCAGGTGCGCAGCGCCGATCTGGTCGTCGGCGCGGTACTGATTCCCGGTGCTGCAGCGCCGAAGCTGATCACCGCCGAGATGGTATCGGGCATGTGCGCCGGCTCGGTACTGGTCGATGTTGCCATCGATCAGGGCGGCTGTGCCGAAACATCCAGACCGACTACCCATGCCGATCCTACCTACGTCGTCGACGACGTTGTGCATTACTGCGTGGCGAACATGCCCGGCGGTGTCGCACGGACCTCCACTCAGGCGCTGAACAACGCGACGCTGCCGTTCGTCCTGGCATTGGCCGACAAGGGCGCGAAGCAGGCAATGCTGGATGATTCACACTTGGCCAACGGGCTGAACGTGGCGCAGGACCGGCTGACCAACCGCAGTGTTGGTGAGGCGCTGGGAATCGACTCGATAGAGCCCGCCGAGGCGATCAAAGGGCTGTAGCGCAGAGACCTGTCAGTCGTCTCCGGCGTGCAGTTCTGCCAGGCGCTGGTCCTTGTCTTCCCACAGCCGGTTGACCCAGGCCTGGAATGTTGCGCGGAAGTCAGGATCGTTCGCGTAGTCGCCGGCGAACATTTCACTCGAAATGGTTCGCCCGCGTATCTCGACCACTACCCGCTCGACGCGCCCGCTGAGCAGGGCCCAAAAGCCCGGCGGGTTTCCGCCCGGATAATAGATGGTTACGTCTAGTAGCGATTGCATCTGTTCTCCCAGCGCAGCCATGACGAAGGCCACGCCGCCCGACTTGGGTTTGAGCAGATAGCGAAACGGCGACTGTTGCTGCACCCGCTTCTGTTCGGTGAAGCGGGTGCCCTCGAGAAAGTTCACCACGGTCACAGGTAGCGAGCGGAAGCGCTCACAGGCCTTGCGAGTGATGTCCAGATCCTTGCCCTGATCTTCCGGGTGCCGAGCCAGATGTGCCTTGCTGTAGCGCTTCATGAAAGGGTAATCGAGCGCCCAGAATGCCAGGCCGAGGAAGGGTATCCAGATCAGCTCCTTCTTCAGGAAGAACTTGAAATACGGAGTCTTGCGGTTGAACGCCTGCACCAGGGCCGGAATGTCCACCCATGACTGATGGTTGCATACAACAAGGTACGAATGCTGATGGTCGAGCGCGCAGTCGCTGCGTATGTCCCAGATCGTCGGGGCCATGATGGCGAACACCCGCTTGAGCGATTCGGCCCAGGTCTCGGCTATCCACATCACGCCGCGGGCCAGTCCCCGACGCAGACCGGGGTGCGGCATGACCAGTCTGAGCAAGGCGAGCAGCAACATCGGGACTATGCCGACCAGGGTGCTCGCCAGCATCATCAACGATGTCAGGATTCCGATAAGCCAATGGGGCATGGGGGCACCTATAATTCTGCGCAGCGGGCTAGCATAGACGAATCGAAGCCGCGCGGGACAATCCTCGGGCCCGTTCGGCAGCTTCACCCGAAAGGGTGATTGTTGCTGGCCCGCCGGCTTCATAGTGTGGCCCTTAATCCAATACCTATAAGCGATCAGCGTCAGGAGGCACCTTGAGTTTTACCCGGTTCGGCCTGTCCTGGCCTGCACGCATCCAAGAGGCGGACACAGACTCGGCTCCCGCCGCGCTGGCGCTGTCCTGGCGCGTAATGCTCGCGGTCCTGTCGGGATTGATGCTCTGCGCACCCTGGTTGCAGCCGGCGATGTTCTGGACCGCCTGGATTGGCTGGGTTCCGTTGCTGTTTGCACTCAGTGGAGCGAGTTATTCGCGCAGCCTGCTGCTTGGCTGGGTCGCCGGTACGGTGTGCTTCGCCGGGGCAAGCCACTGGATGATCGATTTCGCGGTCAACCTGAAAGGTGTCTCATGGCCGATGGGCGCGCTGCTGGCAGTGTTCTTCTGGAGCTACGTTGGCGGAGCGACGGCGCTTGGCTGCGTGCTCTATCGCTGGCTGTCGGAGCGCTTGCCCGGACTCGATGTCCTCAGCTTCCCGTGCGCCATCCTGGCGGTGCTCAGCGCCTACCCACTACTGTTCCAGACCCACTTCGCCGAAGCGCAGGTATTTTTCCTACCGGGCATTCAGGCCGTCGATCTGGTTGGCGCGCAGGGTATGGACTTCATCATGCTGGTCGCCAGCGCGCTGGCGTTCGAGCTTTTGCGCCGTAGCGGACGGCGCTGGCTGTCGGTTGCTGCCGGGCTCGCATTGGCGCTCTGGTTTGGTTACGGCTGGGTCAGCCTGAATAGTTGGGACGAACGCGTAGCCGACTGGGAGACCCGGCGCATCGGGCTGGTCCAGCCCAACGATGCTGTCTCGCTCGACCTGCCGCCGCCGGCGCCTGGCTTCAGTCGGGAGGAACCCGAAGAGATGGTTGCTACGCGCCGCCTGGCCAAGCTCGGAGCACAGTGGATAGCCTGGCCGGAGGCGCGCTACAAGGGTTACTTCGACATGTACAGCGTCCGTCGCGGCTATGCCGAGGAGATGTCGGGCCTTGGCGTCCCGTTGATATTTCACGACGTCGAACGCCGCTGGGAGGAGACCGGTCGGGTGAGCTACAACTCGGTGGCGTTGCTCGACACTCATGGTGAGCTCGCCGGCACCTATCGCAAGATGCAACGCATGCCCTTCGGCGAATACCTTCCGGCGTTTTTCCATCTGCCAGGCCTGAAAGCGCTCAGCGACCTGTTTCTGGGTGAGTTTCTACAACCGCTCACACCGGGGGCCGAGCATGCCTATTTCCAGATCGCCGACATGCAGGTGGTTCCGAAGGTCTGCTACGAAACGGCCTTTCCTGCATTCATCGCCGAAGCCGTAGGCGGCGATGCGGCCGGCCGTGTGCTGTTGTTCCTGTCCCAGGACGGCTGGTTCGGCGAGACCAGCCAGCCGTTCCAGCACAAGGCGATGTCGATCGTGCGAGGGGTGGAGAATCGGGTCCCGATGGTGCATCTGATCAATAACGGACCGTCGGTCGCTACCACGCCGTCGGGCCGGACAGTGGCGCAGACTCAGGCGTTTTCGCGTGCGCAGTTGCTGGTGGACCTGCCATTTTCCGCCACGTCTGGCGGCAGCTTCTATAGCCGGCACCCGCATCTGGCTGCACTGCTCATGTATTGCCTGCTGGCTGGTTTGGTAGGACTGGCGCTATGGCATCCGTCGCGCCGGAGCAGTCAGACGACCAGTCCGGCGCAATGACCGGACGCCCAGGCCCACTGGAAGTTGAAGCCGCCCAGATGCCCAGTGACATCGAGCACTTCGCCAATAAAGTACAGGCCTGGCTGAGACGTGGCTTCCATGGTCCGCGAGCTGATCGCGGCGGTGTCAACGCCGCCAAGGGTCACCTCCGCGGTACGGTAGCCTTCGGTGCCGGACGGTTTGATCCGCCAGCCGTTGAGCTGCTGTCCGATGTCGGAGAGCTGACGGTCGCTCCACTCGGCCAGCGGTGTTTCGTCGCGGTCGGGCCACCAGAACTGCTGTAGCTCGGTGACCAGGGCCTTGGCCAGCGAGGGTGACAAAACGTTGCGCAAGCGGGTGCGGGGCTGTTCGCGCTTGGTTGTGGTCAGCCAGGTGCTGGCATCCCGGTCGGGCAGCAGATCGATGACCAGTTCGTCACCCGGTTGCCAGTAGTTGGATATCTGCAGCATGACCGGTCCGCTCATGCCGCGATGGGTGAACAACATGTTTTCGACGAAGGTTTGGCCGTTGCAGGTCACGCTGACTTCCACCGCCAGGCCTGACAGTCGCTCGCACATGGGCTTGAGCGCGTCGCTGAACGTGAAGGGGACCAGACCGGCACGGCGCTCGGTCAGCGGCAGACCGAACTGTCTGGCTATGTCATAGCCGTAGCCGCTGCCGCCGAGGGTTGGCACGGAGAGAGCGCCAGTGGCGACCACCAGCGACTCGCAGGTCAGTTGTGCTGTCTGCTGAGACTGGTCGATGGTCATTTTATAGCGAGCGGTGCCTGTGTCAGCGGGCCCTGCCGGCAGTATCTGGCGGATCTCGCACTGGGTGCGGACTTCTGCGCCGGCAGCGGCGCACTCGTCAAGCAGCATATCGACGATGTCGCGAGCGCTGTCGGTACAGAACAGTTGGCCGTGCTTGCGCTCTTCGTAGTCGATGCCATGGCGCTCGACCAGAGCGATGAAGTCCCACTGCGTGTAGCGCTTGAGCGCCGACTTGCAGAAATGCTGATTGATCGAGATGAAATTGGCCGGCTCGACGGTCTGGTTGGTGAAATTGCAGCGCCCGCCGCCAGACATGAGGATCTTCTTGCCGACCTTATTGGCCCGTTCGAGGACCAGCACGCGCCGGCCGCGCTGGGCGGCGGTGAATGCGCAAAACAGCCCGGAGGCGCCAGCACCGAGAATGATCACGTCGTAATGGGCTGAGGGAGTCGACACGGGAGGGATCCGCAAAAGCGGGAAGTATACGTCAGCCGCCCGTCATCGACACGCAGCCGGTCGAGCCGGCGGGGTGGTTCGATGCAGTGTTGCGCAATGTCCCGGATGGGCATTGCAGCGTTTCGTCAGTTTGACGGGCGCGTCTGGCAGGACGTCGAAGCGATCACAAACGAGCCGCAGCTGCTGTTGAATACTCGCTTGTGGCTACAACAACAATACGAGGTTCGGCCATGAACGCCATTGTCACTCCCATGCACTCCGTCGACTGTCGCTGGCTGCTGGCGTTGTACGCCATCGTACCGGCGGTGCTGGCGTTCGTTGCGATCGACGCCTGGGTCCTCGACGGCGCACTGTTACGGCAATACCTGCCTTCCGATCCGATGCACTGGCCGTTCTGGACGGTGATTTTCGGGCTGCCCCATATAGTCGCCAGTCTGCTGACGATGGCGGACAAGGAATACATCGGGCATTACCGGCGCAGCCTGTTCTGGCCGCTGGTTCTGTTCGCGCTGATCGCCAGCGCGGGGACCTTTGGTCCGCAGCCTTTGAGTAACCAGGCGCTGTTCGTGTTTCTCGGCTTTTACACTATCTACCACGTGCTGGCGCAGCAGCTCGGTCTTACGCTGATGATGATGGGCACCGCACCAACACGCCTGTTCAAGGCATGGAAATGGTTGGCAATCTTCAGCGCGTTCATGATCTATGTCACTGTCTACGCGTCGAGTTATCTGGGCTATGAGGCCTTCGGCCCGCTCAGCTGGTACGACGTGGTCGCCTGGTCCGCCGCGCTGATGTGCGCTGCGGTGGTGGTGCTGTCGTTGCGTCTTAGCCCGACGTCCCGCTTTCCGATCGGCCGCTGGTATCTCTGGGGCAATGTGGCGATGCTGGTCTCTACGCTGGTGGTCAACGAGATCGGCTATACGGTGTTCGTGATCCTCATACCGCGCGTGATCCACGACGTCACCGCGTACATGATCTACATCAGCCACGACAACAATCGCAACAAATCCGGGCCGGTGAACCTCGTTTATCGCCTGACGCATTTCACGCGGCTACCGCCTGTAGTGCTGCTGCCGGCGCTTTCGGTGCTGATTGCCTTCGGCCTCACGCACTACATGAGTTATCAGCTGGTCGCGGTCGTCGCGCTGACGGTTACCTTTCTGCATTATTACTTCGAAGGGTTCATCTGGCGTAACCCGAACCCGCACCGTCAGCATCTGGCATTCCGGCGCTGAGTCGGGCGCGTTCGTCGCCGCCAACGGAGAGTGAAGCGTCAATCCAGCTCTATCGGGGTGACAAAGGCGCGGACGAAGCGATCCTGCGCGTAGACGAAATCCCAGCGCTCGACGCTGCAGATGCGATGCTCGCCGCTATTGTCATAGCAGAGCACGTTCACCGAGTTGGGAATGTCGCCGCGGATACGCACCGAGGTGGCGGTCCCGGCCTGCACCGTCCAGCCCTTGCGGCCCACTTCGCCTTCGCTGCCATAGAGTGGCCAGATATAGGGTAGGTGGATGTGGCCGCCGAGTAGGACATCGAGTCCGGCGTCGACCCAGCTCGGCACGGCCTCTTCGCGACCGTGCAGAAGATTTTCCACATCGCATTCCTCCCGCGCCCGAACGGGATGATGTTGCATGACGATACGAAGCTGACGGGGCTGGGCCTGGCGCAGGCGCCCTGCAACGCGCGTTACCTGTTCGGGCGAGACTTCACCATCCTTGTGCCGGGAGGGCCGGGTGGTGTTGAGGGAAACCACCAGCAGGTCATCGGTCTCGTACTCCGGCTCCAGATCCTCGCCCAGCGAGCGTCTGTAATTGCCGTACGGGTTGAGTAGGCGAGCCGGCAGATTGAACAGCGGGATGTCATGATTTCCCGGTACTGCAAGCACCGGGCGCTCGAACCGTTTCAGAAAGGTCCGCGCCGCCTCGAACTGTTCGCGCCGGGCGCGCTGCGTGATATCGCCGCTGAGCAGAACCACTTCAGGTTCCAGTTCGTCGGCCAGGCGCAGCAGCGCTTCCACCACCTGTTGCTGTTCGGTACCGAAGTGCGGGTCGGAGATCTGCAGCACACGTATCACTGTATGGCCTCCGTGGCGTCTGCGCGGGGCACCAGCAACTGCAGCTTGTGCGGCGCCACCTCGAACACCAGCGGCGCTCTGGCGTGGAAAATTTCCCCATCCGTGGCGACCTTGATGTGGCGGCGATTGCCCATGTGTACGGTCAGCCTGTTGAAAGCGAAGGTGATGACGTTATCCGCCTCGCCCAGACGACTGAGCAGGCCGCGGATGAGGATGCCGTATAGCGCAAGCGTGCCCACCGGTGGCGAGGTGATGGCCACCAGATGATCATGCTCGAGTTCGTCCTCCTGGCGAATGCCCATCTGGCGCAGTTGCAGGGGGTTGTTGTCCACGACAATGGTCGGCGTTTTCAGGGTTCGATGCGTGCCGCCATATTCCACCTGAACCTTGAGCTGACGGTGCGCATGCGCCAGCGTCATGACTGCTGACCAGAGCGCGACCCACCGGCTGCGACCATAACGCTGCTTGTAGGCTTCGCGATCCTCAAGCAGTCGCGGGTACAAACCGAAGCTGGCATTGACCAGAAAGGGGCGACCATTGAGCAACCCGACCTGCGCCGGCTTGATGTGGCTTTGCAGCAGGCAACGGACGGCGGCCTCGGTATCCTGAGGGATGCCATGGGCGCGGCCGACGTAGTTGAAGGTGCCGCGCGGAAGGATGCCGAAGGGCAGCCCGGTTTCCAGCACTACGCTGCTCACGGCGTTGAGCGTGCCGTCGCCACCGGCCGCCACGACGATTCCGCCCTGGTCGTGGGCAAGGCGTACCGCAGTCCTGGCCGTCTCGATCAGCCTGGTGGGATCCGTGACTGGCAAGAGTTCGAATCGGCGTCCGGCCTCCGCCATCAGCCGGGTGATGACTTCGCTGGTTTCGTCCGCATCGCGACGACCGGAGCCTGCGTTCAAAACGATGAAAAAGGGTTTTTCTTCGAGTCCCGATAGCGCATCGGGAGAAGGTGCCGGCATGGTATCTGTTGCGGTCATGATGTCCCTGGCCACGCTGGTTATTGTGCCGCAGCCGGCTACGCGGCCTGCGGACGATTGTTGACTCGTCTGCCGAGTCCGAGCACCAATATCACCAAAGCCGGAAGAAAGGTCACGGTCACCAGCGCCGTGCCTAACAGACCGAACAGCACGATGGCGCCGAGACCCCGGTACAGTTCGGTGCCCTCTCCGCCAAACAGCACCAGCGGCGCCAGGCCGCACAGGGTGGTGATGGTGGTCATGGCTATTGGGCGCAACCGCGATTGCACGGCGGCGCCTACCGCTTCGACCAGTCCCGAGCCCGCTTCGTTCAGGTTCTTGCGAGTCTCTTCGACGACCAAGATCGGGTTGTTGACCACAGTACCCATGAGAATCAGAAAACCCAGCATGGTGATCATGTCGAACGGCTGACGGAGCGGCAGCATGCCGAACAAGGGCAACAGCGAGCCTACCAGGTTCATCAGTGCCAGACCGACCAGGCCGCCGGCGACACCGAGTGGAATGGTCGTCATGATCAGCAGCGGATACCCCCAATGGGAGAAGATCGCGACCATCAGCAGATAGACGATGGCCAGCGCAATAATGAAATTGCCGAGCAGAGCGTCGCGCGTGGCGTTGAGGTCGTCACTGGCACCCGAGAGGGTGACGGCGATGTCAGCCGGCCAGGTACCGTCGGCCTGCAACACGGCTATGAGTTCGTTTCGCACGCGTTCTACGCCAGTTTCCAATGCTACTTCCCGGGGCGGGATGATGTTCAGCGTGACCGTGCGGCGTCCGTCGACTCGGCGGATCGCGCTGGTATCCACGGTTTCCTCTATGCTGGCGACGGTCGACAGCGGCAATGTCGCGCCGCCGGGCGTACGCACCAGTAGCTGCGGCAGATCGGACAGTTGCGGCTCGGCGCGCTCCTTGCCGTAGAGATAGATGTCGATCTTCTCGTCATCCTGAAAGTAATCGTCGATGTAGGTACCTTCGGTCAGGGCGGCCACGGTGAAGCCGATGTCATCGGCAGACAAGCCGAGCTCGGCCGCGCGCGTCCAGTCGGGACGAATCTGGATCAGCGGCTGCGCCAGACTGAGCGTAGGTGGCTGCGTCTGGATGCGTGGCCCATCGAAGATCTCCCGCGCGCGGCGTTCGGCGGCCTGGGCCGCGGCATATATTCCCGCTAGATTAGGCCCGGAAATATCCAGGTTGATGCTGCGCGTGCCGCCATCATTGCTGGAGATGATCGAGCCCTTCGCCGCAAAGGCGCGCATCCCTGGGAAACTGCGATAGAAGGCGGTGATTTCCTTCATGAGAATCTCGATATCCGCCGGATCGAGCGTTTCGGTGATGACCCGCACACGGCTGGGATCACTCGTCATACCCAGGGATCGCAGCGGAGGGATAGCCGTTTCGCCACGCTCGAACGGGCCGCGATCCGCGCCGACATGGGGAAGCAGGAAATCTTCCACCTGCTCACCGATGGACGCCATGGTTTCCAGACTGTACCCGGGGGGCGGGCTCATGGTAGCGAAGATTTTCGGCTCTTCGCCCTCTGGCAGGTATTCAGCCGGCGGTGTCAGAAAGAGGATGACCAGTGCACTGCTTGCCAGAGTCACCACCAGCACCGTGACGCGGCGCCCGCGCGAGGCCTGAAGCCAGCGCAGCGCCGAGCCGAGCCGCCGAAAATCGTCGCGATCGTCGCGCTGACCGAAATCCAGACGCGCGCTCATGGCAGGTATGAGCGTAGTGGCGACCAGCATCGACGCCAGGATGGCGCTGGCGATGGCGATGGCTACGTCGGAATACAGCTGCCCGGCTTCCTGTTCGATGAACAGGATGGGCAGAAACACCAGCACAGTGGTCATGGTGGAGGCGAGGACCGCTGGCCATACTTCCTTGACGCCCTGCACAGCCGAGGCGAGGCGATCCATGCCCTGTCTGCGATAGCGTTCGATGTTTTCCAGCACCACGATGCTGTTGTCGATGGTCATGCCAATGGCGAAGGCCACACCCGCCAACGAAATTACGTTCACGGTACGGCCGGCGAGCATCAGACCGAGGAACGCCGCGACGGTACACAGCGGGATGCCGATGACGCCAACCAGGGTGGCCTTGGCCGAGCGCAGGAACAGGAACATCACCAGCGTGGCGAACAGGGCGCCGATTCCCAGGTTCGTCCAGACGTTGGCAATCGAGGCCTGAACGTAGCGTGCATCATCCGAATTCAGAGCCAGTACCAGTCCCATGGGTTCGAGGACTTCAGTATTGATTGCCTCGACCTCTTCCAGCATGGCCTGCTTGATATCGATGACGTTCGAGCCGCTTTGACGCCGTACCTGCAGGCCGAGCACCGGCTCGCCGTTGAAGAAGTCCAGCCCACGCAGTCGCGCCCGACCCTGGGTGACCTGGGCCACGTCACTCAATCGCACGATACTGTCGCCGTCACGAGAGAGCACCAGCGATGCCAGTGCTTCGGGTGTCTCGAAGCGACCAATGGTGCGCAACAGGTAGCGGCGCTTGCCCGCGGTCACCTCGCCACCGGAGATATCCTGATTGCGGGCGCGAATGGCGTCGCGCACGTCGACCAGACCGAGACCTTTCTGACTCAGCGCCTGTGCATCGACCAGGATTTGCAGCTGGCGCGATGCGCCTCCGCCAACCGTGACTTCCGACACCCCGGGCACGCCCTCCATACGTGGGCGTACCCGGTCCTCGACGAACTGCTCCATCAGCCGGATATCCAGCTGCCGCGGATTGCCCGGTAGCGTGGCGACGCGGAAGTACATGAAAGCATTGGCCGAGAACGAGGCAGCGACAATACGCGGCTCGTCGACGTTACGCGGGTAATCCGGGACCTGACTAAGGGCGTTGTTGACGTCGATCAGCGCCTGGGTCACATCGGTGCCGAAGGGAAACTCCAGCTCGATCTCGGCCGAGCCGCTGGTCGAGGATGACACCATGCGATCCAGATTGGGCACGTTGCGCAGGAAGCGCTCCTGCTCGATGACGATGTCCTTCTCTATATCCTGCGGGGTAGCGCCAGGCCAGCCGGTTTCCACGGTGATAGTGCGCACTTCCAGATCGGGGATCATCTGCACCGGAATGCGCAGCGCTGCGGCGATGCCGAGGATGACCACTATCAACGTGATCACCGTGACCAGAATGCCGTGGCGTACAACCGCGGCGAACATCAGCGGGCGGTCCGCTCGGCCAGTTCGACTTCAGCGCCTTCGCGCAGTGATTCGTTGCCACGGGTAACGATCATCTCATCGCCCGTCAGGCCGGAGCTGACATACGTCTGGTCGCCAGCGGTTCCGGCGATCTCGATCCGCTTTTCCGTCACCGTGTAGAGCTCATCGCCCTTCGGTTGGGCGACCCACACCGTGGTGCGACCTTCCGGATACCGGTTGACTGCATCGCGATGCACCCAGAGCATCTGCTGTTCCCGCGCCAGGCGCAGCACTCCGGATACGGCCATGCCGGGCGTGAGGCTGAGCGTATCGGGCGCGCGGGCGCGAAGCAGAAAAGTCCTGGCCTGGCTGTCGGTTACCGGCAGCCAGGTGGCGATCGAGGCCTCGTGGGCGGGCTGGCTGGCGTAGCCCTGCACGCGCAAGGAGGTGCTTTCGTCGAGGAGAGGATAAGCCGCCTGCGGCGCCTGGAAGTCCAGCCACAGCTCATCGGTATCGACCACGGAGAACACCGCAGTCCCGGGGTCGACCCACTGGCCGACATCGATGCTACGGCTGCTGACCACGCCGTCGATCGGCGCGGTGATTCGGTGGCGTGCCACGCGCGCGGCTGCCAGAGATTCGCTGGCCCGGGTCCGCTGGAGCATTGCCTCGGCGATGCCGACCTCACTCTCCCGCCGTCGCAGTTCCGTGCGTGCAATATTGTTGCCGGCGCCGACCGAACGGGCCTCTTCAGCCAACCGGCGGGCTTCTTCAAGACGCGCCTGTGCTTCGCTTGCCTCGGCCTGTGCTCGTTCCCGCTCCAGGCGGGCCAGCTCGTCGTCCATCCGCAGCAGGAGGTCGCCGCGCTCGACGCGGTCGCCGATCTCGACCAGCCGCTCAACCACCAGCCCGCCGATGGGCACCGATACGTCCGAGCGTTGCCTGGCGACCACCGAGCCGTTGAGTCGGTATTCGTCGATGAAAGGACCGCGCTCCACCTCACCCAGCACCACCGGTTGCTGAGCTCCGGCGGTTGGCGTCAATGCTAGGGCGAATACGCCGAGAGCGAGGCCCAAGGGTCGCTTCCACTGGCTCCATTGGCTGAACAACGTAGCACTCCTGCTTACTCACGGGAACGCAACAGCATAGCGCCATCTTCCGGCTCTGGCAGGCCGTGAGCGCACCGGACCGGCGCAAGTATGTGAACTCGTGTGTCCGGGCGCGGCGTGACGAATGGCTAGCCGCTCAGCAGATCCCACAGGTAGACCCCGGCGAAGCCAAGATAAAACAGCCCGGCGAGCGTCATCGAAATGGTCATCGCCAGACCTGGCTGCAGATCGCGTGGCAGACGCGTGCGGTTGACGTACAGCGCGCTCAACGCAATGAACGGCGTGTGCAAGGCCGCAATGATGCCCGAGGCAGACATGACCGCGACCGGATCGCTGAAGGCCAGAATGATGGCGATCGGCACCAGTCCGGTAATGGTCACCACGTACAGCCGCTTGATATAACGGCGCTGCAGCATCGGCAGTCCGGTGCGCTGTTTGAGCCATTCCAGCGAGCCAAGCGCCCAGCCGCGATCCGCCGCATAGCGGCGATGGCTGGTCAGAATCAGCGTCATGTCGGCGAAGCTGCGACCCCAACCGTCCTGATTAGCCAACACACTGCCGCCAAGCGCGACGACGATGGCGATCAGCAGCAGGTAACGCCCGGCCTCGCCCCATACGTCGGAGAACAGGCGCGCCAGATCCACGGCAACGTCGGTCCCCTCTGGTACCACACCTTCGGGAGCCAGCAACTCGGCACCGAGAACCAGGAACGCGGTGATCACCACCAGGCCGCCGACCACGCCCAGCGTAGCGGCGCCGGACATCAGTTTTACCCAGGCGCGTGCGCGTTCGACGGCATCTTCGCGCGCTTGCGGGTCGTTCTGCGCCTGCTCGCGCTCGCGTTGTGCCTCTTCCGGCTCATCTTCCTCGCGGTCTGCGCTGGTCAGTCCGCCACCGAACCCCCGCGTTGCGGTCCAGTAACCGAACCAGACCAGGCCCATCGACCCAGCGAGGATCGTGCCTACCCAGGGCAGGATGATGTACAGGTCCGGCTCGTCCGGCCAGCTGGGCACCAGTCCACTACCCATCGCCGGTAGAGAGGGCCCGACGACCACCGCCGCGACCAGGACGCCAATCATCAACAGCATGGCCATGAAGCGACTGGCCTTTTCGATCAGCATGTATTGGCCGCTGGCAACGAAGGCGGTACACAGCACCACCAATGCGATGCCGTATATCGCCGTGTTGCCGGGGAAGAATGACTGCAGCGCACTGCCCACGACTGCCGACAGGCCGGCAATGCCGACGGCGGCGGCCAGCAGCTGCGGCACGAAAATCAGCCACACAGCCCAGCCACGCGGCCCCTTGAGGTCATAGAGGCCCTCGAGCATGGTCTTGCCAGTGACGATGGAGAAACGCGCCATTTCCCGGATCATCACCCACATGAAGTACACCACCAGCAGCAGCAGCCAGAACAGCTGATATTCGTATACGGCGGCTACGCGCGGGGTGAAAAGGATGGAGCCGGTGCCGACCGCGGAGAGCATCCACAACAGGCCGGGCCCGTACCAACTGAGTTTGTCGCGTCCTGTCGGTGGGGACGGTACCGTGTCGCGAAACATCTGATTGCTCAAGGTTCCTCCTGTCGTCATACCAGCGCAATACATACCCGCTACGATGGCTGTACGCCATAAAATGTTCCCCCTTGTGCGGGATTCCGCGAGCCATGCCAAACAGCGCTTCGAAAGCCATTCCCGCCGAAGCCGATACGAATTGAGCCGGGCCGGTGCCTCGGGGAGCGGCGAGGGGTTCGCCTACACGGCCTAATGGTGCGAGTCACAGTGAGGCCAAACAAAAAAAGCCGGCGCAAGGCCGGCTTTTCATTGGGAGCGATACGTCAGGGAAGGGTGAAGAGAACCTTGATCTGATCGTTGACGGCGCTGCTGGCGACATAGCCTATCGCGCCGGGGTTACCCGCAACCTTTGCGACCACCGCACTATCGTCCGCTACGCTTGCCGGCGGCTGGCCCTTGCCGGTAAAGATCAGTCCAGACCAGTAAGATTTAAGCTGGGCTTCGTTCTTGCTGGCGACACCGGCATAGAACGCTTCCTTGGTAGCACTCCAACCCTGCTGGTCAACTGCTGTCAGAGACTTGTCCTTGCCAAGGAAGATGTTGGCGACCTCCGACTGGCTGGGCGCCGCCGAAGCAGCCGGATTGACGATGACGGCCACTTCTGCGCTGGCGGTGATGCAGATGCTACCGAACAGCATGGAGCAGATAAGACGTTTCATAAAGTGTCCTCAAAATACGAAGTCGATGCCAACGCTGACGATATCACCGTCGTAGGTAGGAGCTGGAATCCCAAACGAGCCTTTCAGAACCTGCTCTCTGTAGTATTCCGCACCAGTCTTGACGAACACTCCTTCCCCTTCGGAAGAGGTATCCACACGCTTGTATTCGCCTTTCAGTGTCACGTTAGGCAGCAAGCTGTAGTTGAGCCCGTAGGTCCACGAAACCTGCCGACCGCCGCCCTTTTCTTCGTCAAGCTGGGCATAGGTGAGATGCGGGAGGAAGTTGCCAAATCGGCGGCCGCCCATGAGATAGAACGCGTTCTTGCTGGCTACGGGGCCCTCCATTACCAGTCGAGTGGCTTCGTTGGCGGTCAGCCAGGTGCCGTTATCGAACTGATAACCGAGTGAAGTGAACTTGCCCTTCTGACCATCAAGCAGGCCGTCGAGCGTTAGGTCCGCTTCGCTGTAGCTCAGACGCACGGTACCGAAGGCGTTGGTCGCCAGGCTCAGGTTCGCGCCGGCGATCTTGCGATAGTCCATGTCCGCTACGGTGTCGTAGAGAAAATAGTCGCGATTGAGCGCCTTTCCGGCGTTGGCCTGCAAACTCACGGAGCCGTAGCTCAACGGAAGTGTGTAGATCGCATCGAGGCCCTCGTAGTTGCTGATCTGCACCTGATGGTAGACCTCGTCAGGCAGACGCAGCCATGGGTAGGTGAAGCCGACGTCCAGCGTTTCCGAGTACATGTAGACCGGGTTGCGCAAACGTCCGCCACGCAGCACCAGGCGGTCGGTGGCCTGGAGCGAGGCATACAGCCATTCGAGGTTGGCCTCCCAGCTATCATGCTCTGCCTGGGCGATTACCTGTGCGGTGATGTCCAGGCTGTCGGTGATGCCGTACTGAAACTGACCGCCGAGCTTCGACAGCTCGTCGCCACGCCAGGAATCATTGGTTTGGCCCTGCATGCCGTAGCTGCGGCCGTCGGCCTCGCCGCCGAGCCGGGTAACGGCTGCAGTGCCGAAGCCGTTGAAGCGGTAGTCGCTTTGGTCCAGCGCAAACGCCGGCAACGCAGCGGCCAGGCACGCGGCCAGGCCGACCATGCGATACATAGTCATGGGTAATGCTCCTCAGATAAATTAGACGCGAAATTGGGCAGTAGCCGCGCGCAGGTGATCTTCGGTACCGATCAGCTGCTCGCCGAGGCGTGCGGTGGCTGCTGCTCCTTGGGCGGTTGCTTGAGCGTCCTGCTGCAACACTTGAGTTTCTTGTTCGATGGATGCCGACAGCCCAATCTGTTCCTGCGTGTGACGGGCTATTCCGGCATTGAGCTGGTTGATCTCGTCTACCGCTGCAGCGATTGTGTCGAGCAGATGCGTTGCTTCGGCGGAGCGCTGGATACTCTGTTGCGACTTCGCCCCGTTGCCCGTCATCACATCCAATACTTCATGGGCGCTGTGTTGAAGACGTTGAATGATCTGTTGGATTTCGTTCGTTGATGTGGCGGTTTTCTGCGCCAGGTTTCGCACTTCATCGGCTACTACAGCAAACCCTCGGCCCTGTTCGCCGGCGCGAGCTGCCTCGATGGCCGCGTTCAGGGCGAGCAGGTTGGTTTGGTCGGCGATGTTGCGGATAACCGTCAGCACCGATCCCACTTCCTGGGTTTCCGCTTCCAGGCGCGACATCGACTCGATCGCGCCCATCACGCTATCGCCGAGATCGTTGATGCTCGAGGACAGCGAGCCGATGCTCTGCCGGGCACCCGCGGTCTGGCGTGCCGCAGACTCCGCCTGTTCCGACGCGCGTTGCGAGCGCTGGGCAACGTCCTGGATGGTATCGGTCATGGTCAGAATGTCGCGACCGATCGAGTCGGTGTGGCTCTGTTGGGAGCGAGCGTGATCGGAAGCGTCCTGAGTCAAGCGATACAGTTCGCGTGAGACTTCTCCGAGCGGGCTCGCTGCGGTAACGATCTTCCTAATAGTGTCTTGGAGCTTGTCGAGGAAACCATTGAAGAGCCGAATCATTTCCCCGATCTCGTCTTGCGCGTCGACGTTGACTCGCCGAGTCAGGTCGCCGTCGCCATTCGCGATGGCTTTCAGCGAGGCGATTACACCGTGAACGCTGGACATGATGCTGCGGGTGGTTACGATCGCCCCGAGACTCACCAGTGCGATCAATACCACGCAAAGGGCGATTCCCAATCGGGTAGTAGCCTGGTTTTCTTCGCGAGTTACTG
Source organism: Halopseudomonas xinjiangensis (assembly GCF_900104945.1). Classification (NCBI taxonomy): domain Bacteria; kingdom Pseudomonadati; phylum Pseudomonadota; class Gammaproteobacteria; order Pseudomonadales; family Pseudomonadaceae; genus Halopseudomonas; species Halopseudomonas xinjiangensis. The sequence goes on from NZ_LT629736.1 coordinate 71,036, forward strand.
CCAAGGTGCTTTGAAATTCGGCGTAAGCATTGGCGCGGAACTCTGTGCCGAGATCCTGCGCCTGGGCAAGATCCGAAGCCATTCTGTTGAGCTTGGGACGCAGATCTTCAAACGATGCATCGCCGGCAATCAATGATCGGGAGGCGCTCGCGGCATTGTCCGCGTAGCGGCTGATCGCGTCTTGCCAGCGCGCGAGTTGATCGCCAAGCACCGGCTGTCCGGCGGTGAGAGCTTTCAGTGTGTCTTGCTCAGCGGTTATATCGGAGGTCAGCTGACGTGCCTCCTCCAGCTGTGCTACTTCGCCGGCGGTGACCGCGCTGTTGAAGATTTCCGGCAGCCGCGAGAACTGGAAAATGATCTTGTCGGCGGCTTCCAGCGTCGGATAGCTGCGCGATTCGAGCTCCGTTAGCCGTGAGTCGGTAGTGGACAGCTGAGACGAGGTGTACCCGACGTAAAGAATGAGGCCCAGCAAGGCCAAAGCAGGCGCGAGCGCCAACTTATATGAAAGGGACAAGTTCTTGAGCATTTTTGGTTCCGGGGAGCGAGGACGGCGATGATATCAGTATGCTGCTATTGGGTGCTGGCCGTTCGTCACTCCATTGACGCCTGTCGATTGACCATGCCATACGTGTTTATCGGCCAGTCTCGCTCTTTCATGAGAGGCTCAAAAAATAAACGATGGCTTCGGTTGTTCGCTCGCTTGCGCTCTGGCCGGAGTTCCGCGCACGTCATACGCCCAGAGCAGATGCTCGGCGCGAGCTACGGCCGGTTGGTGGCGGAGGGAAGAGTATTTGCCCAGGCGTAGCCACTACCCCGGGCACAAAGGGTTCCGGGTTGGGGAAATCAATGTCACCCGAATAGTCGCTAGCGCAGCTGGCTGTCCTTGCTGCCGCGACGGTTGAAACCTCCATTTTGCCGCACCTTGTCCAGCTTGGTCTGACAGCCGATACAGTAGCGAACGCCCGGCACAGCCTGACGACGGGCCTCGGGGATCGGCTCGTCGCACTCTTCGCAATGGGTGAGACTGTCGCCCTTGGGTAGCTCGCTGCGCGCGCGGCGCACGGCGTCACCGACGGTGTCGTCTATCTGATCCTGCACCGCGCCTTCTTTTGCCCAGCCTGTCGCCATGACTCGCTCCTAGGGTTCGATTCCTGTCTGAACAGTTGAGTGATCATCGCCGCCGGGGTTCCTCACGGTCCGTCGCGGTTATCGAACCCCGGCCCTGTGTCATGGTCCGCTGATAACGGGTTCGATAAAGGAGACAGCCGTGAGTGAACAGATCAACGCGGGCGATCTTGGCCTGAAGTTGCGCAAGGGCGATGAGTCGTCGCTGTTCAAGTGGTTCCTGGCCAGCTTCCTGTTCGGCAAACGCATTCAGCAGGATATTGCCAAGCAGACCTATGAGGTCATCGTGGAAAAGCACGGGCGCGATACGCCGCGCAAGTTGTGTAACTGCACCTGGCAGGAGCTTGTCGACATGCTCGGCGAAGGCAATTACACCCGTTACGACGAGTCGACCGCCGAGCGGCTTCTTGAGATGTGCAAAAAGCTCAACGAGGAGTATGGAGGCAAGGTGGGAGCGATATTCGAAGCAAGCGCTGACCGCAAGGAGCTGGAAAAGCGTCTCGAACAATTCAAGGGAATCGGACCCAAGACGGTGGAGATTTTCCTCCGTGAGGCAGGTGATGTGTGGGCATGAGTTCCAGTGCGGCAACTGTGGCACCAGATTGTGAATCGCTCGACTCGCTTGTCGAGCGATTCGGACCCAGTCCGGCGCTGTTTCTCGATTATGACGGCACCCTGGCGCCTATTCAGCCGCGGCCTGAGCAGGCCACTCTCAGCGAAGACGTGCGACGGACGCTCCAACAGCTGGCTCAGCGGTATCCCGTCGCCATCGTCAGCGGGCGCGAACGCACCGATGTGGAAGATCTCGTCGGCCTGCCCGGCTTGATCTATGCCGGCAGCCATGGCCTCGATATTGCCGGCCCGGGCGTGCGCTGGGATTCGCCTGAAGCAGGGCATCTGCTGCCGACTCTCGATCAGGCGTTCGACCGTCTGCTCGAAGACACTGGCTCTGCATCGGGCATACTGATCGAGCGCAAGCGCTATGCCGTTGCCGTGCATTACAGGCTGGCTGCGGAGGGTGATAAGCAGTTGGCCTGGGAATCCGTCGAACGGGTCTGCCAGAGCATGAGCGGGCTGAGACTTGCCAAGGGCAAGAAGGTCTGGGAGCTGCGTCCCGATATCGATTGGGACAAAGGGCGGGCGATCGAGTGGCTGTGCGCGCAGTTGCGGCGCAGCGAACCTGCTTCCTACCTGCCGGTATTCATAGGCGATGATGTCACCGACGAGGATGGCTTTCGGTCCGTAGCCGGGCTGGGTGGGGTCGGCGTGCTGGTCGCCGATACACCGAGACCCAGCGCTGCGACCTGCCGAGTGCCATCGTCAGCTGCCGTCGCGGGTCTGCTCGAGGCGCTGCAAAACCGCGCCTGACTTCGTGGGCCGCTGGCGAAGCCCGCTCGGCGCCAGGCTCCTCGAGGTGCAACGGCCCTCGGCGTTCACAGGAATTCAATGAAACTTCCTGTTACGCATCGAGTCGTAACCACACAGCTGGAACGTCAGCCAAGGATGAAGCGAGTGTGGGTCTCGTCTGACCTCTTCTGCATGTCCTCGGGCTTTCTCCAGTGGCCGGCCGTAAGCGTCGACGTCGCCCGGCTTCGTTTCATCGCCGAACCAGACCGCATTCGGTTCTGCCTGAGCGCTTCAAAAGAAAGCCGAAGTCTTGCAGCTTCGCGCAATGATCCTCAGCAGATGCAGGAAAGGAGTTTCTGTATGTTTGAGTTATCGACCGTCGAGCCCGCCACCGTGGTCCGTCTCGTCAGGGACATCGACACCCAGGGTTTTGCTGTGCTGGATAATTTCATTTCTGGCGAGCAGTTACAGCACGCGCGTGAGTTCATTTCGCGCCAGGTGGAAGAGCACGGTCCCGAGTATTTTGCCCTGCATGGTCTCACTGCCATGCATGGAAGCCTGTTCGAAGAGCTAGGTACCTCACCCGCCTTTCGGCAGATGCTTCACGAGGTATACCAGACAGGCCTCAAGCAGACTCTGCCGCCAGATGAGAAAGCCTTCCCGGTGATCCGCTTTCTGCAAGGTCGCACCGGGCGCAAGGAGTCTCACTTCTTTCACTTCGACGCGACCGGCCTGACCGCGCTGGTACCCATCGTCATCCCGACCGAGGGGCAGCACTGCGGCGACCTGATCACCTTTCCCAACATTCGGCCGGTGCGTCGCAGTGTGATGGTCAACGTCATCGAAAAGGCGGTCTTGCACAACACGGTGAGCCAGAAGCTGACTTCATGGCTGATTGGACGGGGATGGCTCAAACCGGTACGAATCAAGCTGCAGCCAGGCAACGTATATCTGTTCTGGGGATACCGAAGCCTGCACGCGAACGACCCGTGCGATCCAAGCATGCTTCGCGCCACTGCGCTCTATCACTACGGGAATCCGCACCGCCACAGCTGGTTGGCCAAGCGCCTGTTGGGTCGTAACCAGCGCCACCTGCCGGCGGCCGAGCCGGAAGCGCCGGTGCTGCCGGAGATCTGATCGCTCGCCCAGGGGCGGGCTGATCGTATGATTCGACTGCGGCGCCGTCAGCTACAACGTCGGTTCGTGGTTATTTCGAGCGCGCCACCCCAATAGTTTCGCCGATCGCGACCTTGACCGCTCGGCGCATGCTCGAGGCACAGGAAAAACCCATCAGTTCGGCGATTTCTTCCACGCCCAGACGAGACGCCTTGAGATGATACAGCGTGGCTTCGATGCGAAAGTCGTGCTGGATGCGCCGGAACGAGGTGTTCTCGTCGGTCAGCCGGCGAGCCAGCGTGCGCGGTGTCATGTGCAAGGCCTGGGCAGTATCTTCCAGCGAGACCGGCCGGTAGATCCTGTCCGGGCTGGCCGGGAATTGCAGCTGGCGCGAGAAATGCGAGCGGATGTGCATGTGTACCGCTGCGGCAGTGGAAATTTGCAAGCCGGTCAGGCGTAGCTCCTCCTCGCAGCGGGCGATCAGCTGCTCGAACAGCGCCCGGCGGTACGGGCGGAATGGCTCGGAGTAGAATTGCTGGTGGGCGGCGATTCTCGATTCCGTGCAGCCGAATGTCACGCTCTTGCACGGTAGTTGCCGGTAAAGCGCAGCGTGTCGTGGCTCGGGTTGCGCCAGTTCGACGTGAACATCCGGCCGGGCTACCTTCTTGTTACCGCACGCATCCCACAACCGTAGCGACATTGCCAGCCGGAACTCCAGTTCGAACTGCACCATCTCCGCCGGCGCGTCCGACGTCTGAAAGCAACGTATGGGGAGTACGTAGGTGTCATTCGCATCAACATAGCCGAGCGGCTTGGCCACCGACACCATGTAATAAGGCTGGGCGATCATCGAGAACCGATGGAATGCCTCGCCGGCCTCTCGAAGGCTCGGGCTGCACTGCGTAACGAAGCCGACCGTGCCGTGAAACGCCCAGTCCCAATTCATGCCGACGAGCAGCCCGAGTCCTGGCGTGTGGCAGAGCGAAATGCCGTTATGCAGCAGGCGTAGTTGCTGGTTGTAGGAAATCTTTGCGGTGGGGCTGTCCAGCATATGGAGTTCGATGCCGGTCTGCTGAAGCAACGCGGGCAAGGGCGCGCCAAACTGCACGAAGCTCTCGATAAAGCCCAGCGGATGCAGGTGCAGCGGGATGATGCGGGTGTTTGAATCCATGACGCTCCGGGGCACGGGCGGACTGTTGAATGTCGAGCCAGGCGCTTGAAGTCCTGAGCGGTCCGTCGTGTTCGCCGCAGTATATAAAAACCAACGCCGGCTGGCAGCCGGCGTTCGTTTACCCTTGGATTCAGCTCAAGGGTTCGGTGCCCAAATGGAGCAGCGGTGCGTGGCGCGGAATTGCGTGCCGGAGAACACCACCGGCTCCGGCGTCACGAACGACACCATCTGACCGTTGGCACTGCTGTACTCCGGCCAGGCGAAGGTACCATCGGTGGCACTGGGATCGCCGTAACGTGCGAAGTTGGTCCAGGCGCGGGTCATCACATTGGCGAGTTCAACCTGCTGCGCTGTAGCGCGGGTGCCAAACGACGCATCCGAACCGAACAGATACTGGATCTCGAACGCGTGGGCGGCGCCGGCGTCCAGCCATTCAGGAATATCAATGATCGGGGGCGCGTCACGGTCAGCAAACTCGTAGGCGTAGAAAGGCGCCTGGCCGTTGGCCTGGATCCGATTGGCCTGAGTCGATGCGTTGCAGGCGAAGGCGTAATCGGTGTAGGCAGCCACTACCGCACGCGACGGGCTGTTTTCGTATAGCGCCATGTCGTATGCCGGCAGGACGGCAGTGCCGAACGTGGCACCAATGATCGCCTTATAGTTCTCCGAGGTGATCGGAGTTGTTTGCGAAGCGAGGAAGTAGGCGTATTCGTCCAGGTTGGTGCCCGCGATGATAGGCACCTGAGCGAAAGCGCCCGAAGCCAGGGCGGCGCCGACCGATGTCGGCAGAATGTCCGGGCGGAGCGTGGGGGTCACGCTGCCAGGCGACACGGCAGCGATCTCACCGGGGGTCTTGCCGCGTATACAGGCGACTTCCTGCGCCGGGTCTGCATTGTCACAGCCCACTGCGGTGGCAAACGCCTCGCCAGCAGTCTGAGCCGTAGCCATCGGCGTCTGAGTCAGCGAATAGGAGCCGCTCTGCACGATGGCCTTGTCGAACAGATTCTCCGACGCTGGCGATACCAGATGCGACAGTACGCTCAGCCCCCCTGCGGATTCACCGAAGATGGTGACGTTGCCGGCATCACCGCCGAAGTTGTCGATGTTTTCCTTCACCCATTTCAGTGCCAGCTGCTGGTCCATGATGCCGTAGCTGCCCGAGGCATTGGCGTCGCTTTCCGCCGACAGGCCCGGATGCGCAAGGAATCCGAAGCGTCCGAGGCGGTAGTTGATCGTGACCACGACCGTGTCATGGCTGACCAGACGAGTCGGAACGTAACTCCCGGCACCCGAGCCGAATATGAATGCACCGCCATGGATCCACACCATGACCGGGTGAGGTCCAGCAGTCTTCGGCCGGAATACGTTCAGATACAGGCAGTCCTCGCTTCCGCCGCCGGTGGACTGGACGCAGTCCGATCCGTATTCAGTGGCCGAGCGCACAGCGCTCCAGCTGTCCGGGGCCACCGGCGCCGCGAACCGGAGCTCGCCAACCGGCGGCTTGGCATAGGGGATACCGAGATAGGCGGTGAAATCGGTATGGTCTTCCCCGCGCACCGGGCCCGAGCTGGTCTGGCTGATCAACGGATCGGTATTGTTGCTACTGCTTCCGCCGCTCGACAGGCAACCGGTCAGAGAGGCGGCCAGGATGGCGCCGGCTAACCATTTGCCAGCTGGCATGATGTGATCGTGTAACGACATGTGCTGTTCCTGTTCTTATAGGGCTCACCCGTTGCCGCTGCGTCTCGCGTGGGAGCATGGCTCGGGCCGATTGTTATGGATTGGTCCCGCTTGCCGGAACACCGGGCGATCGTAGAACGACGTGCCGGCGTCGGCTATGACGCGAGTTTCCATTCTTCACAGGATTTGGCAGGTGGCTGCACAGGACCCGCCGGAAGGCTCCGGCGGAGCATGGGCTCATTTGATGGCAGGGGTAGGGCGGATCAGCAGTTCGTTGACGTCCACATGGGCCGGCTGCGACAGCGCATAGACCACCGCCCGGCCGATGTCTTCGGGCTCCAGGGCCTGCTCCGGTGGTTGATCGAAAAATGGCGTATCGACCATGCCGGGTTCGATCAGCGTTACACGGATACCGCTTCCGCGGATTTCCTCGCGCAACCCATAACCAATGGCCGATACCGCCCATTTCGTGGCGCTGTACATTGAGCCTGCGATGGTCACGCGTCCGGCCGCCGAGCCGGTCAACAGCATGTGGCCGCGGCTTTCGCGCAGCGCGGGCAAGCAGGCCTGGACCGTCAGGCCCACACCGTAGACGTTGGTCAGGATCATGTCGCGCCAGCTGTCCGGATCGGCTCCGCTGAAGCCCCCGGCACTGCCGCCTCGACCGGCATTGGCAAACACCGCATCGATCTGCCCGAAGGTGTCCAGCGCGCGCTCGACCATCTGTTTCTGGTCTTCCTGGCTCTGGACGTCGCAGCGAACGATGAGCGCGCGTTCAGGGCCGCCGACCGCTTCCTGCACTGCGCGAAGTTTGTCTTCCGAACGGGCGGCAAGGACCAGCCGATACCCAGCCTTGGCTGCTTCGCGCGCGGTCGCCTCGCCTATGCCCGACGATGCGCCGGTAATCAGCAGGACTGGATCGCTCATGGTGGTCTCCTTTGAAAGCCGGGGGATGTCCGACGGCCGTGCATCTTTGGAGAGGCGCGAGCTGATCAAGTTCCAGCGCGGCGTTGCCTGCGCTGGCGGTCGCGCTCTGTATCGAGCATGAGGTTCAGCGTCAGAGGCAGGGCGATGCCGATGCAGGCCGCGACCATCACATCCGTTGGCCAGTGCACGCCAAGTACAAGACGGGACAGCCCGACCAGCGCGATCCAGGTCAAGGCCAGCCACAAGCCCAGCGAGCGCGTGCCTGGGCGCACCCGGCGCAGGCATAGCGCCAGAGCCATGGCACAGGCTGCGGCGCCCAGGGTATGCCCGCTGGGGAAGCTCGATCCCCAATAGACTTCGGTCTCCCACAGAGCGGGTCTGTCCCGCCCCACTGCGCGCTTGATGAGGTAGACAATCAATACGCCGCCGATGCCGGATGCGGCCAGCAGCAGCGCCTCGGCACGTTGTCGCAGGAAGAAGAGCAGGGCGGTAACCGCGGCAATCAGTGGCGTGAGGAACATGGAGGACCCGGTGAGCGTTATCCAGGCGAACAGCTGAACTATCTCGGGAGGGGTGTGTTCGTTCAGATACAGCAGAACCGCAGTGTCGAAATCGCCGGTTTCAGCGCCCAGCACGTCCTGTCCGACCTTCAGCGCCGTGGCCATGAGCACCAGAATCAGCAGAATCGCGACGCGTCGTTCCTCCAGACGGGTCGACCAGCCAGGCTGCATGCGTCGCAGTGCAGTGAAGAGAGTCAGGTAAATGGCCGCTACGATCAGTAGCAGGGGGAGCAGGTCTCGCAAAAGCGTGTCGATCATTGTTCTCGGCGTCGAAGTCGTGGTCTTGATCAGTCGACCTGTCTTCGGCCCTGCGGTTCGCCGAATCTGTCATCGAATTGTCACAGCGAGCGAACGCCAGCCGGAGATCGCGCCGGCTTCGCAAGCTGTCGCGAACTGTTATGCCGGGTTGTCAGGCGGCAGCGTCGCGCGGCCTTCCCTGCGTTTTGCCGGGACGATTTCGTCTGGCCGCGGTGCGGTAAGGCTGAGTATTTTCCAGCCCGCCTCAGGCTTCATCTGGCCATCCTCGACAAACGCCTGATGGCGGCCTTTCGGCGTGATGGCGAACAGCGGAACCACGTTGTGCTCGTGTACCTGGAGGAAGTCGTCGAAACCGAACGCATCGGTCAGTTTGGTTTCTCTGATTTCCCAGCCCTGGGCCAGCAGGCTGGCGAACTTGCTGTAGCTCATGTTCTGGCCGAACAGGACCTGGCCACGGTGCCCCGAGCCCAGCTGGTGCTTTTCTGCGGTATCGGTATCGGCTGGCGAAAGCAGCGTGTAGATGTTGTCGTCACCAAACTCGGAACGAAACCGCATGCCGGCGGCAACATTGTTCCCGGCCTGGGGCGACAGCGCGAGCAGCTTGCCGATGCCCATCAGATCCAGGTGGTGGTCGGCGTAACTCGACACCGGATTGCCGAAGAAGGTGTCCAAGCCGTCCATGCGCGCGTCACGGATGTGCTCCCAGTGTGAGTCGGTCAGCAGCACCCGGTAATCCTGCGCTTGCAAGGCCTGCGCGATAGCCCGAGCGACCGGATTGGCGCCAACGATCAGAAAGCCACTGGGTGAAGGCTCCGCCACCTTCAATAATCTCGCCAGTCCCCGCGAGGTTGCGCTCTGCAACACCACGGTACCGATGATCACCGAGAAGGTCAGGGGAACGAGCGTGTGAGCTGTTTCGTAGCCGGCTTCCTGCAAACGGATGGCGAATAGCGCCGATACCGCCGCAGCGACGATGCCACGAGGAGCGATCCATGATAACAAGGCCTTCTCACGCCAGTTCAGGCTCGACCCGATCGACGACAGCCACACCGCTGCGGGTCTGGCGATCAGCTGCATGACGGCCAGCAAAGCCAGCGGTGCCCAGCCCAGCGCGATGATGTCATCCAGCGTCAGCCGTGCCGCCAGCAACACGAACAGACCGGAGATCAGCACGACGCTGAGATTCTCCTTGAAGTTGAGAATCTCCTCGATGCGCACCTGTTTCTGGTTGGCCAACCACATGCCCATCAAGGTCACGGCAAGCAGGCCTGATTCATGGGCCAGGTAGTCGGAGAGCCCGAAAATGGCGAACACCACCGAGAGCGTGGCGAGGTTCTTCAGGTAGGCCGGAACCCATCCGCGTTTCAGAATGAAGCCCAGCGACCAGCCACCAAGCAGGCCCAGCGCGGTGCCGACACCCAGTATCTTGAGAAACGCCAGGAAGCCATGCGAGAGCCCCGCGGCCTGACTCTGAGACACGATGAACTCGTAGACCACCACCACCAGCAGCGCGCCAAGCGGGTCGATCAGAATGCCTTCCCAGCGCAGGATATTGGCAATGTTGCGGGTGGGTCGCACCGTGCGCAGCATGGGCACGATGACCGTTGGGCCGGTCACCACGGTTATCGCGCCGAACAGGATGCTCAGCTCCCATTCGATATTCAGCAAAAAGTGCGCCGCGATGGCGACCACGCCCCAGGTCACGGCACTGCCCAGCAGAATGAGTCGCTGAACCACCGCTCGCTGCGAGCGTATCTCGCTGAAATCCAGCGTCAGACTCCCTTCGAACAGGATGATCGCGACCGACAGGCTGATCAGAGGAAACAGCAGATCGCCGAATAGCTCGTCCGGTGAGAGTATCGAGGTCAACGGGCCAAGCACGATCCCCGCGCCGAGCAAGAACAGGATGGCCGGCAGGCGAACGCGCCAGGCGAGCCACTGGCAGCCGAAGGCCACCAGGCCGATCATTGCGATGGTTAGGCTAACGGAGGTCAAGCGAAGCTCCTTGAGGAAATGTCATGTAGCTGACGAATGAATCGATGCGGAGTTCCGCCGCCGACCCGATTGGGCGATTGAGAGGATGAACCGTTGATTTGCGTCTAGGCTCTGAGCCTATGCCAACACTGGGAGGTTCTGTGATGCAAACCGTACACATCGACATCGTATCCGACATCGCCTGTCCCTGGTGTGCGATTGGCTATGCCCGGCTGGAGCAGGCGATGCAGGAGTTGGCGGGCGAGATGCGCTTCGACATACGCTGGCACGCCTTTGAATTGAATCCGGATCCCAGTGCTGACGGCGAACCGATTCTCGAAGCGCTCAGTCGCAAGTACGGCCGCTCGCGGGACGAGATGCAGGCGGCGCAGGCGAACATGATGGAAATCGCCAGTAATCTGGGACTGAATTTCGCGCGCATGCAGGAACGCTATACACACAATACCTTCGATGCCCATCGGCTGGTGAAGTGGGCCGGCGAACAGGGCAGGCAGACCGAGATGAAGAAGGCATTGTTCGACGCCTACTTTGGTCATGCAGCCAATGTGGCTGATCCCGATGTGCTGGTCGGGTGCGTCGAGTCGGTCGGCCTGGACGGCCCCGAGGCCAGGCGTGTGCTCGCTTCGGATGAGTATGCGGAGGATGTGCGCGAGGACGAAGCGCGTTATCAGGAGGCGGGGGTCTCTGCAGTTCCTGCGTTCATCGTCAACGAGCAGTACCTGATCTCTGGCGCCCAGGAGCCGGCCTATCTGGTCCAGGCGCTGCGACAGATCACGGGGGAAAATGAGGACGACTGAGCAATCACCTCAGTCATCCTTGAGGATGGCGATGATGTTGCCGCTACGCTCGAGCCTGGCTTCCTTTACTTTGCTCACGTCGTTCACCCCTGCGTTTTCACGTAGCGCGCCCTTTAGATCCTTCTCGCTGATGTAGGCGCGTCTCATTGCATCCCACTGAATTTCGCCATCGATCACCAGTTTGCTGGCTTTGCCCTTGATCAACGAGCCGAACCATGTGGTGTGGAAAGCCAGTGCTGCGAATGCGTAGTGCATGACCACCAGCACAACCGCTGCGGCGAGCTTGGGGAAGAAGTCTTCCGGATTGGTAATTGCGCGGCTCAGGACAGAGCCGATCATGATCGCCATGATCACGTCGAACGCTGAATACTTGCCAATGAAGCGCTGGTCGCCCAGGCGAACCATGGCTACGCCGATGACGTAGACGAGCGCGGCCCGCAACGACATCTGCCAGGCGTTCAGCTGGTCTGCGTCGAGCCCGAGCAGGCTGACGACCTCCGCCCAGATCGATTCCATGGCTACCTCCGTTCTCTCATTCGATGCTCTTTCGACACCTGCATGCGCGGAGCGTGCCGCGGCCAGGCGCCGGGCGGTCATGGCAGGTTATCTGGCGGGTCGTTGCGGTCGCACTTTTTGCACTCTAGCAGGCGTCCAAGCCGGGACAGGCGGCCGGACTCGGTTGTGACCCAGAAGCGTTCCTGCCACGGCGGGTTGTGCCGGACATGCTGAAAATGACCGCACTCCAGCTCGGCGACCCAGTGTTGTTCCTGGTCGAGATGAAATCCGCAGATGGCGCGTTGCATAGGCCTGGAGTCAGCTAGGATCCGGCTGTGCGGCGTTCTTCTTTGTGCCGCGCAGGTTCATCAGAAAGAGTCCGACCTGCAGCGTGATCAGCGCCCAGGCGTGAGCCTGTACGCCCCAGATGATCCACAGTGCATTGCTCAGAATGAAGCAGAGAAAGCCCCAGTTGCGTTTGCGCGCTTGCCGCGAACCAACCAGCCAGGCAGCAATCAACGTCGCAACCATGGCTGGCCACTGCAAAAAGTCGATGAAGGTTTCCATTGTCATGGACGCTCAGACCCGGCTCGGCTCGAAGTGTTCAAGCCAGACCAGGACGACCTTGCCGACACACCATAAAAAAACCCGGCACTTGGCCGGGTTTTTTTATCGCGCGATGCTTAGCAGGCGTACTTGGCCTTGAACTCGCGACGACGGCGGTGCAGAACCGGCTCGGTGTAACCGTTCGGCTGCTTGGTACCTTCGACACACAGTTCGACTGCGGCCTGGAAGGCGACGCTGTCGTCGAAGTTCGGCGCCATCGGTTTGTAGGCCGGGTCGTGCTCATTCTGACGATCCACCACGGCCGCCATGCGCTTCATGGTCTCCATCACCTGCTCTTCGGTGCAGATACCATGACGCAGCCAGTTGGCGATGTGCTGGCTGGAGATGCGCAGCGTGGCACGGTCTTCCATCAGGCCGACATCGTTGATGTCCGGCACCTTGGAACAACCAACGCCATGGTCGATCCAGCGCACTACGTAGCCAAGAATGCCCTGGGCGTTATTGTCCAGCTCCTGCTGCACTTCTTCCTTCGACCAGTTGGCCGTGGCGGCCAGCGGCAGGGTCAGAATGTCATCGACCGAAGCAGCGGTGCGCTTGGCCAGTTCTTCCTGACGCTCGAAGACGTTGACCTTGTGATAATGCAGGGCATGCAGGGTCGCTGCAGTTGGCGAAGGTACCCAGGCGGTGTTGGCGCCAGCCATCGGGTGGCCGATCTTCTGTTCGAGCATGCCGGCCATCAGGTCGGGCATGGCCCACATGCCCTTGCCAATCTGCGCCCGACCTTTCAGGCCGGTGGCCAGGCCGATATCGACGTTGTTGTTCTCGTAGGCGCCGATCCACTTGGCTGCTTTCATCTCACCCTTGCGCACCATGGCGCCGGCTTCCATGGAAGTATGGATTTCATCACCGGTACGGTCGAGGAAGCCGGTGTTGATGAACACCACGCGCTCGCTGGCTTCCTTGATGCAGGCCTTGAGGTTGATGGTGGTGCGACGCTCTTCGTCCATGATGCCGACCTTCAACGTGTTGCGCTTCATGCCCAGCATGTCTTCGACGCGACCGAACAGCTGAGTGGTGAAGGCGACTTCTTCCGGGCCGTGCATCTTCGGCTTGACGATGTAGACCGAGCCAGTGCGGGTGTTCTTGCGAGTGTTGTTGCCGTTGAGGTTGTGCAGCGCGACCAGGCTGGTGACGGCGGCATCCATAATGCCTTCGGGAACTTCATTGCCATCCTTGTCGATGATCGCATCGTTGGTCATCAGGTGACCGACGTTGCGCACGAACAGCAGCGAGCGGCCATGCAGCGTCAGACTGGAGCCGTCGGCCTTGGTGTATTCGCGGTCGGGATTCATGGTGCGGGTGAACGAGTTGCCGCCCTTGGCGACGTTCTCTGCCAGATCGCCCTTCATCAGGCCCAGCCAGTTCTTGTACACCACGACCTTGTCTTCGGCATCAACGGCGGCGACCGAATCTTCGCAGTCCATGATGGTGGTCAGTGCAGATTCCATGAGGACGTCTTTGACGCCGGCCGCGTCGGTCTGGCCGATGTTGCTGGTCGGATCGATCTGAATCTCGAAGTGCAGGCCGTTGTGCTTGAGCAGCACCGCAGTGGGCTGTTCTGCCGCGCCCTGGAAGGCGATGAACTGGGCTGCGTCCTTGAGACCGGTCTGGTTGCCGTCAGCGAGGAAGACGACCAGCTTGCCGTCCTTGATCACGTAGCCAGTGGAACCTACGTGGGAACCTTGGGCCAGCGGGGCTGCCTCATCGAGGAAGGCGCGTGCGTAGGCGATGACCTTGTTGCCGCGGATTTCGTTGTAGCCCGGACCCTTGGTCGCGCCATCTTCTTCGGAAATAGCATCTGTGCCGTACAGGGCGTCGTACAGCGAGCCCCAGCGGGCGTTGGCAGCGTTGAGAGCGAAGCGGGCATTCATGACCGGAACCACCAACTGAGGGCCAGCCATTTGGGCGATTTCTTCGTCGACATTCTCGGTTGTAGCCTGGAAGTCGGCCGGTTCAGGCAGCAGATAGCCGATTTCCTGCAAGAAAGCCTTATAGGCGATCGGGTCGTGAGCCTGGCCTGCGCGCTGGTTGTGCCACGCATCGATCTGCGCCTGGAAGTCGTCACGCTTGGCCAGCAGCGCCTTGTTGATCGGGGCCAGGTCGGTGATCAGTGCTTCAACGCCGGACCAGAACGCACCGGCATCGACGCCGCTACCCGGAATGGCCTGCTGGTTGATGAAGTCGTGAAGAACCTTGGCAACCTGCAAGGAGCCAACTTGGACGCGTTCAGTCATGGAAAACCCTCACTCTGCAGACAACCTGCGCGATCTCGCACAGGACTCGGAATTTGGAGACGCAGCATGTTACACGATGATCGGTTGCAAATCATGCCCGAGCCATGGAATTCTGTCCGGCCGTGCGCTGGGCGCTTTCGCGGTCATCCCCTCGCTTCGACTCTAAGTGAACTCTAATGGATCAGGCTTTCCTGGATTTGCTGGTTGACCGTTTGCCGGATCTTGAGCCCGGCCGCCCTTTCGATGAAGCGGCCATGCGCTACGCCGGTTACTACGGCATCAACTTCAGCAATCATGCGTGCCAGCACTTGGGCCGCATTCGCGTCGACCGGTTCCATCTGGCTGTGCAAGTCTGGCGTCCGGCACGTCCCAAGGGCTCGCTGATCATCCTCCATGGTTACTACGATCACATGGGTTTGTATGGCCATATCATCAGCTGGGCCCTGCAGCATGACCTGGCTGTGCTGGCCTTTGACCTTCCCGGGCATGGCCTGTCCAGTGGCGAGCGGGCCAGCATCGACTGCTTCACTCAATACCAGGCAGCGCTTGACGGGGTGCTCGAACACGCCGCCCAGTGGGAGTTGCCAGCGCCGTGGCATCTGCTTGGCCAGAGCACTGGCGGAGCGATTCTGATTGACCGCCTGCTGCATGGACCGGTTCCGGCCGAGCTGGGCAGGACAATTCTCATGGCCCCGCTGGTGCGTCCCCGCCAGTGGGGTATGTCGCAGATGAGCCTGCGGCTGCTTGGCGGTTTCGTGCAGCAGCTCGGCCGTCGCTTTAGCGACAACTCCAATGATCAGGACTTCCTCGACTTCATCCGCGAGCGCGACCCGCTGCAGCCTCAGGTGTTGCCCGTGGCCTGGGTCCAGGCGCTGGAGAAATGGATTCCGCGAATCGAGTCGGCAAGCCCGGTAGCGCATAGCCCGCTGATCGTGCAGGGCAAGAAGGATGGAACCGTTGACTGGCAGCACAATATTCGCGTGCTCCAGCAGAAGTTCGACGAGCCGGAGGTGTTTTATTTGCCTCAGGCCCGCCACCATCTGGTCAACGAAGGCAAAGCCCTGCGCAGCCAGTACCTCGCCTGGCTGGGCCAGCAGCTGGGCTTGGGCGTTACGGATTGAGCGCGTCGCGAACGGCCAGCTCGGCGGCCTCGTAGTACTCCCGGCCAGTGGTCGACTGGCTCCATTCAATCAGGTTTCTGAGCTGTTCATCGCTTAGGTCGCGGTAAACGTGGGCCAAGGTATCTGGCAGGTTTGGGCGCATTTCCTGACGCAGCCGCTCGCGCTGATTGGCCACCGCCGAGTCAGGAATCTGCATCAGCCCGCCGAAGAAACTGTTGGCGCTCTGCGCGGCGAGACTGGCCAACGACAGCGATACTTCCACGCCCAGATCCAGGGCCGGTAACACGTCACTAAGCTTTTCGACCAGCTGCCGGCGCGAGTCGCTGAGCTCGTGCTGCGGTAGTCCGCGCTGCATGGCGACGATGGATGCAGGCGAGGTGGCGCGGGTTTCCGCACCCACCACCTGGCGGCCCAGATCGCTGCGGTAGAACTTCAGTATTTCGCTCTGGTCAGCTTCATCAAGGTCAACTGCCAGACGCGCCATGGCTCGATCGCGCATGCCCTGCGGTTCGAATCGCTGATTGCTCTGTTGTACCAGCGTCTCGTAGAGGTTCGCCGGAAGCTGCCGCGAGTAGCGCTGCTGGGCAGCCTTCAAGGCGAACTGGAAATGGTCCTGGTGCTGATTCATGCCGGTCGCCTGGTACAGCTCTTCGGTAACATTGGCCTGGGCTGGCAGACAGACAGCCAGGCCCAGCGCAAGGGTGCCGAGCAGGGCGGAAAAAATTGGGCGCATGGATGCCTCTTAGCTAGTGTGAGTGGGCCAGTGTCCTGTTCTTTGGCAGGCTTGTCGAGTTGCCCGGAACCGCTACAATGCGCAAATCGCCGATGGCGATCTTGCCTGTTTCGCGCCGGCCGGCCCGAACGATCAACGTTTTTTTCGAGTATCTGCTTCATGTCCGAGTTCCTGGTGGTGGAAGACCGTTTCGTGCACGTCGCAGATGATCTGGCGTCGCGGGGCTGGTCGGTGCAGCCCGGTGCGTTGCCCATGGAACTGGTTGCCCAGCTGGGACGCTATTGCCGGACGCTGTGGCATAACGACGATCTGACCCCGGCTGCCATCGGCCGCGGCAGCGATCAGGCGGTGGTCCCGGAAATTCGCGGTGACTATACCCGCTGGCTCGATGAATGCCCTGCGAATGACGCCTCGCGCGAGTATCTGCAGATCATGAACCAGCTACGCGAGTCGCTGAACCGCTCGCTGTTTCTCGGTCTGGACAATTTCGAAACGCATTTCGCCCTGTATCCGCCCGGAGCGGGTTACAACAAGCATCTCGACCGTTTTCAGGATAGTCCGTTGCGGGCCGTGTCCGTGGTGGCCTATCTGAACGAGAACTGGCAGCAGGGCGATGGGGGCGAGCTGCGCCTGCATCTGGACCACTCGACTATCGACGTGCCGCCGCGCGCCGGTACCCTGGTGGTATTTCTCAGCGCGCGCATCGTCCATGAGGTGCTCGCCGCTAATAAGGAGCGTGCCAGCCTGGTCGGCTGGTTCCGTCGCCGTCCGGACAATCCGTTGTTTCGCTGATGGAGCAAGGGATGGAAAAGATTCTGGTGAGTCAATGTCTGCTGGGCTTGCCGGTCCGCTATGACGGCGGTACGCATGGTCCGTTCGATCTGCTGCGTCAGTGGCAGTCAGAGGGGCGTGTCGTCTCGGTATGTCCGGAAGTGGCCGGCGGGTTGCCGACGCCGAGGGCGCCGGCAGAAATTCCGACGGGCCAGGGCAGCGACGTACTGGCCGGGCAGATCCGCGTGCTGACCATCGATGGCAGCGACGTGACACCTGCGTTTGTCGCTGGCGCGGAGCAGGCCCTTCGGTTGGTCCGCGAATACGATATCCATTACGCCGTTCTCAAGGCGCGCAGCCCTTCCTGCGGCAATAACGAAACATACGACGGGACCTTCAGCGGACTCAGGGTAGCCGGGGAGGGCGTCACCGCCGCTGCATTGCGACAGGCCGGGGTGCGCGTCTTCAACGAAAACGAGTTGGCAGACCTTGCAAAGCTCCTGACGGAATAACGGACAACAGACCGATACGAAAAAGGGCGCCGAAGCGCCCTCTTTCAACAGCCGTCTGATTAGAACAAAACGCGGCTGCGAATGGTGCCCTTGACCTGCAGCAGCTTCTCCATCGCCAGGTCCGAGTAGTCCGCGTCCACGTCGATCACCACGTAGCCGACCTTCTCGTTGGTCTGCAGGAACTGACCGCAGATGTTGATATCGTTGGCGGCGAACAGCGTGTTGATCTCGCTCATCACGCCCGGCACGTTCTGGTGGATGTGCAGCAGGCGATGCTTGCCGGGGTGCGACGGCAGGGCGACTTCCGGAAAGTTGACCGACGTGATCGAGGTGCCGTTGTCGCTGTAGCGCACCAGCTTTTCGGCCACTTCAAGGCCGATGTTGGCTTGCGCTTCCATGGTCGAACCGCCGATATGCGGGGTCAGGATGCAGTTGTCGAACTCACGCAGCGGGCTGACGAATTCTTCCTTGTTCGAGCGTGGCTCAACCGGGAATACATCGATTGCAGCGCCACTCAGGTGCTTGTCGCGCAGAGCCGCAGCCAGTGCATCGATATCCACCACCGTGCCGCGTGCAGCATTGATCAGGATGCCGCCCTGCTTCATGGTGCGGATTTCCTTCTCGCCCATCATCCACTTGGTCGCAGCGGTTTCCGGTACATGCAGGGTGACGATGTCAGCCTGGGCCAGCAGTTCCGGCAGCGAGCCGACCTGCTGTGCGTTACCCAGCGGCAGCTTGGTCACCACGTCATAGAACAGCACCTGCATGCCCAGCCCTTCGGCGAGGACGGAAAGCTGCGTACCGATCGAGCCGTAGCCGACGATGCCGAGCTTCTTGCCGCGGATCTCGAAGGAACCTTCAGCGCTCTTGATCCAGCCGCCGCGGTGGCAGGACGCGTTCTTTTCCGGAATGCCGCGCAGCAACAGGATGGCTTCGGCCAGCACCAGCTCGGCAACCGAGCGGGTGTTGGAGTAGGGCGCGTTGAACACGGCAATGCCGCGCTCCATGGCCGCGTCCAGATCAACCTGATTGGTGCCGATGCAGAAGCAGCCAACGGCGATCAACTTGGACGCGCTGGCAAAGACGTCTTCGGTCAGCTGGGTACGCGAGCGGATACCGACGAAATGCGCATCGGCGATGGACTCTTTCAACTGCTCTTCAGGCAGCGACCCGGTGTGGTACTCGATATTGGTGTAACCGGCTGCCTTGAGCGTGTCGACGGCAGTCTGGTGTACGCCCTCGAGGAGCAGAAACTTGATCTTGCTTTTGTCCAGCGAGGTTTTGGCCATGTGTCAGTTACCCGAAGCTGATTGAAGAGAGCCGAAGAACATTTGCGACCGCTTGAAGCGACAGAAGTGTCCTGTTCCGGAAGGCGCGTATGCTAGCATAATCTCCCTTTTTTGATGCCTGGCGGGCCATGAAAAACCTTCAGGCTCAGCATGAATTCCGTTTGAGAGCAGCCATGACCCCAGAAGCCGTGATCGATACCCTCAAAACGCTGGTCGACGCCGACAAGGTGCGCACTGATGCCGAGTCGCTGAACACCTGGGGCAAGGACTGGACCAAGCATTTCGAGCCGGCGCCGCTGGCCATCGTGTTCCCGAAAAATACCGAACAGGTCCAGGCGCTGGTGCGTTTCGCCAATGAACAGAAGCTGGCGCTGGTGCCGTCGGGCGGCCGCACCGGATTGTCTGCTGCCGCTGTCGCAGCCAATGGCGAAATCGTCGTCTCCTTCGATTACATGAACCGGATACTCGACTTCACCGAGTTCGATCGCTGTGTCGTCTGCCAGCCGGGCGTGGTTACTGCGCAGCTGCAGCAGTTCGCCGAGGAACAGGGGCTGTATTACCCAGTCGACTTCGCATCCGCCGGTTCCAGCCAGATTGGCGGCAACATCGGCACCAACGCCGGTGGGATCAAGGTGATCCGCTACGGCATGACGCGCAACTGGGTCGCCGGTCTCAAGGTGGTCACCGGCACTGGCGAGCTGCTCGAGCTGAACAAGGATCTGATCAAGAACGCCACCGGCTACGACCTGCGCCAGCTTTTCATCGGCGCCGAAGGTACGCTGGGTTTCGTCGTCGAGGCGACCATGCGCCTGGAGCGGGCGCCGAAGAATCTCACCGCCATGGTGCTGGGGACGCCGGATTTCGACTCGATCATGCCGGTACTGCATGCATTCCAGGGCAAGCTCGATCTGACCGCGTTCGAATTCTTCTCGGACAAGGCGATGAGCAAGATCATGGCGCGCGGCGACGTTCCCGCTCCGTTCGAGACCGATTGCCCGTTCTACGCGCTGCTCGAGTTCGAAGCACTCAATGAAGATATCGCCAACCAGGCACTTGAAATCTTCGAGCATTGCGTCGAACAGGGCTGGGTGCTGGATGGCGTGATGAGTCAGAGCGATCAGCAGCTGCAAAACCTGTGGAAGCTGCGCGAGTTCATCTCCGAGACCATCTCGCACTGGACACCGTACAAGAACGACATCTCGGTTACGGTTTCCAAGGTACCGGCCTTCCTGCGCGACATCGACACCATCGTCGGCGAGTACTACCCCGACTTCGAAATCGTCTGGTTTGGTCACATCGGCGACGGCAACCTGCACCTGAACATCCTCAAGCCGGAAACCATGGCCAAGGAAGAGTTCTTCGCCAAGTGCGCGACGGTGAACAAGTGGGTATTCGAAATCGTGCAGAAGTACAACGGCTCGATCTCCGCCGAGCATGGCGTGGGCATGACCAAGCGTGATTACCTGACCTACAGCCGCAGCGAAGCCGAGATTGCCGTGATGAAATCGATCAAGGCAGTGTTCGACCCGAACAACATCATGAATCCGGGCAAGATTTTTAGTATCTAGCCCCAGCTCCGCTCACGAGTGCCATGGCCGGCCAGCCGTGGTGCCTCTGTACGATAGCGGCCATCCAGTCAGTATTCGGAGAGCGTCCCATGCCCTACCAACATCGTTTCGCCGACGGTTCCCTCGCCAACCTGCCCATGGGCAAGGTGGTCTGTGTCGGCCGCAACTACGCCGAGCATGCGAAGGAATTGAACAACCCGGTGCCAACCGAGCCGCTGCTGTTCATCAAGCCAGCCACTGCGGTCGTCAACATGGCCGAGTCGTTGGTCTTGCCGACGGGCCGAGGTGCGGTCCACTACGAAACCGAAATTGCCATACTCATTGGCGAGACGCTCTCCGGCGCAGTGTCCGACACCGAAGCCGAGGCGGCGATCCTGGGTGTCGGGCTCGCTCTTGATCTCACCCTGCGCGAGTTGCAGGACGAGCTGAAGGCCAAGGCCCATCCATGGGAGCGGGCCAAGGCATTTGATGGTGCCTGCCCGCTTTCGATGTTCGTCAGGCGCCCGCAGGCAGGCGATCTCACCGCTCTGCCACTGCAATTGAAGGTCAACGGCGAGGTGCGTCAGGACGGCACCAGCGCCGATATGCTTACGCCGATCGTCACATTATTGCGTCACATTGCGCCGGTATTCTCCTTGCTGCCGGGCGATGTGGTCATCACTGGCACACCCAAAGGGGTAGGAGAATTGCATGCCGGCGATGAACTGGAAGCTTCGATTCCCGGTCTGCTGACTCAGGCTACCCGCGTCGTGTGACCGGCCGTAGCCCGTCACCCATCAAGTGAGGCCATGCGCCGCACTTCCCGTACCGGAGATTGTTCGTGAAGCGAGCCGCGCTGGTCGTTTTACTGGTTGTTCTGGGTATCGCCGCGGTTATGCGGTACATGAATCTGGATACGCTGTTCTATCGAAGCTGGCAGCTGAACAGTCGCGCCATGCCCGAGGGATCACTCGATCTTGGCCGCTATGCGGTCGACATCGAGGCGCGAGTGGTCGAGGGGTTGGACGACGATCTCTCTGCTCTGACGTATAACCGTGAACGAAACTCGCTGTTCGCGGTGATAAACGGCACGCCGCTTGTGGTGGAGCTCGATCTGGAAGGTCGCCTGTTGCGTCAGATACGGGTTGAGAACACCAAGGACATGGAAGGGATCACTCATGTTTCCGGCAATCGTTACGTTATCGCCGAAGAGCGATCACAGCGGCTGCTGCTGGTGGACATCGCCGATGATGCCGAGTCGATAGACGTCTCGACCGTGCCGAGTTTGCAGTTGGCGCTAGACGCAGGCGATAACAAGGGCTTCGAAGGCGTCTCCTGGGACCCAGCAGGCAAGCGCTTGCTGGTGGTCAAGGAGCGCGACCCGATGCGGTTGCTGTCGGTGGAAGGCTTCGTCGATGCAGCCGAGGGGATGACTCAGATAAGGGTCTCGGAACTGCGCCGGGAGATGTCGAGCCTGTTCATGACCGACCTGTCGTCGTTGAATCAGCATGTGCCGAGCGGACACCTGCTGCTGTTAAGCGACGAGTCGCACATGCTGGTCGAGTACGATGCGGCCAATCAACCGGTGAGCATGATGGGACTCTGGCGCGACATGAGCGGACTCTCGGACACCGTGCCCCAGGCCGAAGGTGTTGCCATCGACAGCCAGGGCAGGATATTCATCGTCAGCGAGCCGAACCTGTTCTATCGATTCTCGTCCCGCTGACGACATAGCCGGTTTCAGTCGCGCTTGAGCGTCTTCACACCTTCGCTGGTACCCAGCAACAGCACGTCGGCCGGGCGAGCAGCGAACAGGCCGTTGCAGACCACGCCGACGATCGCATTGAGTTTTTCTTCGATGCCGCGCGGGTCGGTAATCTGCAGATTGTGCACATCGAGGATGATGTTGCCATTGTCGGTCTGAACGCCTTCGCGGTACACCGGATCACCACCCAGCTTGACGATCTCGCGAGCCACGTGGCTGCGCGCCATGGGAATCACTTCAACCGGTAGCGGGAAGGTGCCGAGGGTGTGCACCAGCTTGCTCTCGTCGGCGATGCAGATGAACGTTCTGGCCACGGCGGCGACGATCTTCTCGCGAGTCAGCGCGGCGCCGCCGCCCTTGATCAGCTCGAGGTACTTGTTCGCCTCATCGGCGCCATCGACGTAATAGTCCAATGTGGCAACGCTATTCAGATCGTAAACCGGGATGCCGTGGCGCTTGAGGCGCTCCGCGGTGGCTTCGGAGCTGGCTACCGCGCCGTCGAAGAAGCCCTTGTGTGCGGCGAGTGCGTCGATGAAGCAGTTGGCCGTCGAGCCGGTGCCGACGCCGATGACGCTTCTGTCTTCGAGATGTGGCAGTACCATGTCGACTGCGGCCTGACCGACCGCCTGCTTGAGTTCGTCCTGGTTCATGCCTGATTCCCCTTGGTGTTGCGATGAAGTTGCGGATTATACGGACCTAGCATAGCTCGCGTGTAGTCGCGCACCCGGTGATTCGCTAGACTGGCGCATTCTCCCGGGACAAGCACAAGGCCATGCTGGAAACCTACGTCAAGAAGATCCTCTGCTCGCGCGTGTATGACGTGGCGGTCGAAACCCCGATACACGCCGCTCCGTTTCTCTCGGAGCGGTTGGGCAATACCGTTCTGCTCAAGCGCGAGGATCTCCAGCCGGTCTTCTCTTTCAAGATCCGCGGTGCGTACAACAAACTGGCGCTGCTCACCGATGAGCAGCGGGCCAAAGGCGTGATCGCCGCGTCGGCCGGCAACCATGCTCAGGGCCTGGCGTACGCCGCCCGGCATATGGGCGTGAAGGCAACCATCGTGATGCCGCGCACGACGCCCGAGATCAAGGTCAAGGCGGTTCGCGCTCGGGGCGCCAAAGTGGTGCTGCACGGCGATGCGTTCGACGAGGCGCTTACCTACTCGCAGAAGCTGATCAAGGAAAAGGGCTTCACTTACATCCATCCCTATGACGACCCCGACACCATCGCCGGACAGGGCACGGTCGCGATGGAGATCCTACGCCAGCACCAGGGCCAGCTCGATGCGATCTTCGTCCCGGTTGGCGGCGGCGGCCTTGTGGCCGGCATCGCTGCCTACGTCAAATACCTGCGGCCGGACATCAAGGTAATCGGCGTAGAGCCTGCCGAGTCCGCCTGTCTCAAGGCGGCACTGGATGCCGGTGAGCGCGTGGTGCTAAGCCAGGTTGGCCTGTTTGCCGACGGTGTCGCCGTGGCGCAGATCGGCGAACACACGTTCGAGGTATGCCGGCGCTACGTCGACGAGGTGGTCACCGTTTCCACCGACGAGATGTGCGCGGCGATCAAGGACATTTACGACGATACCCGGTCGATCTGCGAGCCGGCAGGCTGCCTCGGTGTGGCCGGCATCAAGAAATACGTCGAGCGCGAGGGCTGTGAGGGAAAGGTGTTCATCGCAATCGACTCCGGTGCCAACGTCAATTTCGACCGGCTGCGCCATGTGGCCGAGCGGGCCGAGATCGGCGAGCGCCGGGAGGCTCTGCTGGCTGTGACGATCCCCGAAAAGCCCGGCAGCTTCAAGGCGTTCTGTCAGGCCATCGGCAAGCGCGCGATCACCGAGTTCAACTACCGCTATCATGACGCCAGTCAGGCGCATATTTTCGTCGGCGTGCAGACCCATCCCGAGCTGGACCCACGCGATGCGCTGGTTGAGAAGCTCAAGGAGCAGGGGTTTCCGGTGATGGACCTCACCGACAATGAACTGGCCAAGCTGCACATCCGGCACATGGTAGGAGGTCACTCGGCGCAGGTCACCGACGAGGTGGTATACCGGTTCGAGTTTCCAGAGCGGCCCGGTGCGCTATTCAACTTCCTCAACAAGCTGGGCGGTCGCTGGAATATCTCCATGTTCCATTATCGCAACCACGGCGCGGCCTACGGCCGAGTCGTGGTTGGCTTGCAGGTGCTCGATGCAGAGCGCGCCCAGGTGGCCGAAGCGCTGGACGACATCGGCTACCAGTACTGGGACGAAAGCGACAATCCAGCCTACCGGCTGTATTTGGGTAGCGCCTGACCTCGGGCGAGGCGAAACGTCACGCAACAGGCAAGTTGGCAGCGTGCCTGGCCCGTCTTTTGAATAGTTATTTTTGCCGCGCTGCGAGCACTATCACTTCCCACTCGCCGGTGCTCACCGGCATGACCGAAAGCCGGCTGCCGCGGCGCAACAGCGGCAACTCCTCCAGTCCAGGCAGATTGCGCAGCGCCGAGAGACTCAGTAGTTGTGGGAACGTCTCCTCATGCGCCACATCCACCGCTTTCCATGGCAGCTTTGTTTCAGTGAATCGCGGGTCGTGATAAGGCGAGGCCCGGTCGAGAGCGGTTCGGTCGGGATAGGCAGCACCGACTACGCGTCCGATACCTGCCACGCCGGGCGGCGTGCAGCTGGAATGATAAAAGAGAAACAGATCACCCGGCTCCATCCGCTGCAGCATATTGCGTGCCTGGTAGTTACGCACGCCATCCCAGGGCGCAGTGCCTAGGCGGGCCAGATCGTCGATCGAGAACACGTCCGGCTCGGATTTCATCAACCAGTACTGCATCACATTTTTCCGGCTTGTTTGACAGACATAAAACGGTAGTCTAAACGAAGTGTTTCGACCAATCGCGGGCACTGCCACCCGCTACAACAAGATTGCCTGAGCTAGGAGGCAACACGCATGCGACGCAAGCCAGACTTGATATGGGTACTCGTTTTCATCTTCGGCATCGGTGTTGTGACCACCGGTTATACGCAAAGCTATTTCGAGCGGGACCCGTCTGACGCAGTCGAGCTGAGACAGCGCTGAAACCAGATCTTTTCCTGGTCGGTGACGATGCCATCGAGGGGGATGTCCCAGCTTGCGGTGGGTAGCCTTTCCACTTTTTGACAGTGGTGAGCAAGTCCCAGCAGGACCGGCCGTGTCCACTGTTTGCGTCGCCGGCGGTAAGCCAGGGTGCGATCATAGAATCCGCCGCCCATACCCAGGCGATTGCCTGTCGAATCGAATCCTACCAGCGGCAGCAAAACCAGATCGAGACGCCACACAGGCGCCTGCCGTTGCCTGTTGGCGACCGGCTCGACGATGCCGAAACGATTTTTCGTCCAGCGCTGATCTCGACTAATTCGCTGAAAGTGCATGCGGTCAGCCGGCCAGCCAGTGACGATCGGCAGATAGCAATGTTTGCCAAGACGCCGGGCAGCGGCCAGCAACGGTGCCGGATCGATTTCGCCATCATTGGCGAGGTAGAACGCAATGTGCCGGCTGCGTATGAATAGCTGATGGTGAATCAACTGACGCAACAATTCCTGACTGGCCTTGCGTTGCTGGGCCGGGGTCAGAGCGCGTCTTGCGGAGCGGAGGCGACGACGCAGTATCCTTCGGTCGTCGTTCATATAGAGAGTCCCCGAAATGCCGCTGTCGGGTTAGCCCTTGAACCCGAAAGTTCAAGGTGGGGGACACGGCGCTGCCTAAGGCTTTCCGTCATGCGGACATGCACACGGGCAGCTACGCGTGGCCTCCTAATACAGGAGTATCGGCTCAGGGACATCACCGACTGGCGAACATCCCAGGGACGGAATTCACTATACAGAAAAATCACCGGGCTTTCATGCCGTTGATCAGTTTTGGTGGCGGGCGAGGGCTTGGTCCAGACGCGACACGAGGTCACTGATCTGCTTCTGCTGATCGGTGATGGCGGCATCCTGGCGATGGGTGCCGGTGAGCATTTCATGAGTGATATTCAACGCTGCCATGACTGCGATTCTATCGACGCCGATGACTTTGCCGCTATTGCGGATTTCGCGCATCTTGTCGTCAAGATGGCGAGCGGCCTGCTCGAGGTTGTTGCGTTCCTCGGGCGGACAGCTGATGCGATATTCCTTGTCGAGAATATGCAGAATGACGGTCAGGGGTTGGCTCATGCATCGTGCTCCAGGGATTTGAGGCGCAAAATCATGGCTTCGACCTTCTGACGTGCCAGATCGTTCTTTTCGATCAGTTGCATGCGTTCTTCGCGCCAGTGGCGCTCCTGCGAAACGAGCTGCTGGTTCTGATGCTGCAGCTGCTCGCACAGACTGATCAGCTGGGAGATCTTTTCGCTGAGGATGTTGATGTCGGGTTCGTCCATTGGAGCCATTATTGTCTTCCCGGTGTTGGCAAACTATAGAGGTGCGCCGCAGGCCGGTCAAACCGCTGCCGGGCTCCTGGTCCGGTCCCTGGGGCTGGATCGTCACGACGCGCCCGACTGGACCCTTCACCCTCTTGCGCAGTAGATTACCCCCTACACGGTGCGGTCGATAGCGGTATTCGATCGGCCGGAACACCTTTTTTTGAACAGTCTGTGAGGCCCAGCACATGGCGTTGATGCCAGCCGCATTCGATTATGACCGTTACGCCCAGCTGTTCAGCGATGTTGGCGCTGCCAGCGCACCGCCGGAAGTTCACGGGCATCTTGTCGGGCGCCTCGCCGGAGGCAGTCGCCTGGATCACACCACTTGGCTGAACCTCGCCACCGAGCTGCTGGACGGCAGCGGCGCGCTGCCCGAGGCGGGCAAGGTCATGCTGATCCAGCTGTATGACGCCAGTCTCGCCCAGCTGAGCGGAACGGGCTTTGATATTACCCTTCTGCTCCCTGACGATAGTGCGACGATCGACCATCGCACTCATGCGTTGGGTCAGTGGTGCGAAGGGTTTCTCGGCGGCTTCGGTCTGGTCGAGCGCAAGGCCGAGCTCAGCGAGGAAGCTGACGGCGTTCTGCACGATTTCGCTGCCATCGCTCAGGTGCAGACCGATCTGGATGAGTCGGAAGCCAATGAAGTCGATTTCATGGAAGTGATGGAATATGTGCGCATGGCGACGCTGATGGTCTTCACCGAATGCCAGCCCACCGATGCCGATCAGGATCAACCCCCAGCGTCACTGCATTGATGAGGTCAGTCATGCGTATCACCAGGCAGGAATATGCACGCCGCCGCAAGGCACTGATGGCGCAGATGGAACCGGACAGTATCGCTATCCTGCCAGCCGCGCCGGTCTACATCCGCAATCGAGACGTCGAGCACAACTATCGTCAGGACAGCGACTTCCAGTATCTGACCGGGTTTCCCGAGCCGGAAGCGGTCGCGGTCCTGATTCCCGGTCGTGAGCACGGCGAGTACGTTCTGTTCTGCCGCGAGAAGGACAAGGAGCGGGAGTTATGGGATGGCTATCGTGCGGGGCAGGAAGGAGCGGTAAGTGAATACGGTGCCGATGATGCCTTCCCGATCAACGATATCGACGACATTCTGCCGGGCCTGATCGAAGGGCGGGAGCGGGTCTATTACGTGATGGGTGCGAACGAGGAGTTCGACCGCCGCCTCACCAGCTGGATCAACATCATTCGCAGCAAGGCGCGCCTTGGCGCGCAGCCGCCCAATGAGTTCGTCGCGCTCGATCATCTCCTGCACGACATGCGCCTGTACAAGAACGCCGCCGAGGTCAAGCTCATGCATGCCGCCGGCGAGATATCCGCCGAAGCCCACATCCGTGCGATGCAGGTCTGCCGGCCGGGGATGTACGAGTACCAACTCGAGGCCGAGCTGCAGCACACCTTCATGCGTCACGGCAGTCGTTCGCCAGCGTACCAGTCTATCGTTGCCACGGGCCGCAACGCCTGCATCCTGCACTACACCGAGAACACATCGCAGATCCGCGACGGTGATCTGATACTGATCGACGCGGGTTGCGAACTGGACTGCTACGCCAGCGACATCACCCGGACTTTCCCGGCCAATGGGCGTTTCAGCACCGAGCAGCGAGCGATTTACGACATCGTCCTCGCCGCGCAGAAAGAGGCCTTCGAGCACATCGCGCCCGGCCGGCACTGGAACGAGGCGCACGAGGCAACGGTACGGGTCATCGTTGGCGGCCTGATCGATCTGGGCTTGCTCAAGGGCACGGTGGAGGAGGTCATCGCCAACGAGTCCTATCGGCGTTTTTACATGCACCGTGCCGGCCACTGGCTCGGCATGGATGTACACGACGTCGGCGACTATCGCGTGGGCGGCGAATGGCGCGTGCTCGAGCCAGGCATGGTGATGACTGTTGAGCCGGGAATCTATATCGCGCCCGATGATGACAGCGTGCCGAAGAAGTGGCGCGGTATCGGCGTGCGCATCGAAGACGATGTGGTAGTGACCCGTGCGGGCTGCGACGTGCTGACCGACACCGTGCCGAAGGAAGCCGACGAAATCGAACAGCTCATGGCTGCAGCGCGCGAGACCGCTGCATGACCCGCGTCGTGACCATCGTCGGCGGCGGTATGGTTGGTGCCAGCCTGGCACTGGCCCTGCAGGGCGTTGCCCGCGAGCTTGGTTGGTCGATTCGTCTGGTCGAGGCTCACCCGCCAGCTCCGGGTAGTTGGCAGCCGAGTTACGATGCGCGCTCTACGGCGCTATCGCAGGGGAGCCGGAAAATATATCAACGGCTGGGGATCTGGGATCAGCTGCAAGAGCGAGTCGAGCCGATCCGCGAGATCCATGTGTCCGATCGCGGCCACCCTGGTGCTGCGCGGATCGAAGCCAGCGCAGAACGCGTCCCTGCACTGGGCTACGTGGTCGAAAACGCCTGGTTGGGTGACGTACTCCTCGGTGCCCTGGACCGGGACGTCATTCAATGGCTGGCGCCGGCTCGGGTGCTGAAGGCGCATGCCGAGCCCGGCGGTTATCGTCTTGAGGTCGAAGCTGGCAATGCTGTCGAGGACATGCATACCGATCTGTTGGTGGTCGCCGATGGCGGTCGCTCCAGCCTGCTCGACCAGCTGGGCATCTACCGTAAGGTGCAGCCCTATGCGCAGGCAGCCCTGATCGCTAACGTGACCACAGCCGCGGGGCATCATGCCGTCGCTTACGAGCGGTTCACGCCGACCGGCCCGCTGGCCCTGCTGCCCTTGTCGGGCAGCCGTAGTGCGCTGGTCTGGACCTTGCCGGAAGAGCAGGCCGCGGACGTCGCCAATCTTTCCGACGATGCGTTTCTGGATCGCCTTCAAAAGGCGTTCGGCTTCCGTATGGGTACGCTGACGCAGGTGGGTGAGCGCACCTGTTACCCGCTGAAACTGGTCGAGGCCGAGGAGCAGGTTCGCTCGGCACTGGTCGTACTCGGCAACGCCGCACACAGTCTTCATCCTATTGCTGGACAGGGCTTCAACCTGTCCCTGCGCGATGTGCAAGCCTTGGCAGAGACGCTTGGACGTGCAGGCCGGGAAGGGCGCGCGCCCGGCGAGATGGGTGTGTTGCAGAGCTATCTGGATGCCCAGCGCGGTGATCAATGGTTGACTACCGCGTTCAGTGACCGTCTGACTCGGCTGTTCAGCAACCGGCAGCCGATTATGACATTGGGTCGCAACATCGGCCTGCTGGGCCTGGAGGTATTGCCGCCGGCCAAGCGCCTGTTTGCCCGTCAGGCTATGGGCCTTTAGTTTTCCTTCGGAGGCGCACATGGCGCAGCAGTTCGATCTGATCGTGGTGGGTGCTGGCATGGTAGGCGCAACGCTGGCACGCGCAATGGCGGACTTGCCGCTGCGTATTGCGCTGGTCGATGGCATGCCGCTGCCCCGCGCCACCAATGAGCCTAAGACCGAGTCAGGCTACGACTCACGAGTGAGCGCGATCAGCGCTGCCTCCGAAAACATTCTGGATAACCTTGGCGTATGGCAGCGCATCCCGGGTGCGAGTCGCTCGCCGTACCGATACATGCGGGTGTGGGACGCTGAAGGTACCGGCGAGATCGGTTTCGACGCCGACGCGCTAGGTGAGTTGCGCCTCGGTCACATCGTGGAGAACCATCTGATCCAGAGCGCCTTGCTTGAAAGTCTGGCCGAAACCGGCATCGCTCTGTTCGGGGCGCAGCGGGTTGAAGGGCTTGTGCGAGAGCCGGATGGCTGGCGCCTGCTGCTTGAGGGCGGCCAGGCGCTGCAGGCTCCCCTGGTTGTGGCGGCAGACGGGGCCAAGTCGAAGTTGCGCGAGCTGGCGGGCTTCGAGATGCGCGAGTGGGACTATCTACACAACGCCATCGTCACCACTATCCAGACGGAGCGCCCGCACCAGGCCACTGCCTGGCAGCGCTTCATGCCGTCCGGCCCGCTGGCCCTGCTGCCACTCAACGATCGCGGACAGGTGCATTACTGCTCCATCGTCTGGTCTGTGGTGCCGGAGCATGCCGGACGCATCATGGCGCTTGATGATGAGGCGTTTCGTGAAGAACTTGAGCAGGCATTCGAAAGCCGCCTGGGTCGGATTCTCGCTACCGATGTGCGCCACCGGATCCCGCTGCGCCAACGCCATGCCAAACGTTACGTGATGCCAGGCCTGGCCTTGATTGGTGACGCCGCGCACAGCATCCATCCGCTGGCCGGCCAAGGCGTCAACCTGGGTCTGCTTGATGCCGCCGAGCTGTACGATACGCTGCGTGCTGCGCTGCAGCGCGGTGAGGGCCTCGGCGCGCTCGCTGTATTGCAGCGGTATGAGCGTCGACGCATGGGCGCAAACCTTGGCATGATGGCTGCGATGGAGGGGTTCGAACGTTTGTTCCATGCCGATGCGTTGCCTCTGCGCTGGGCGCGCAATGCCGGCATGCGTCTGCTGGACGGCCAAGCGATGATCAAAGGCGGAATCATGCGCCGGGCGATGGGGCTGTCCGGCGATCTTCCTTCGCTTGCTCTGGATGGAGAAATAGCGCGGCCGAACGACTGACGGCGCTCTGGTTGCGGGGCTAGATTCAAATGATTATCATCTAGCGTCTGTTTCCTACTGAGAGGCGTTTCCATGTCCTTCTTGCGCTCCATCGCTACGGTCGGCCTTGCCGTCACCGCATTCAGCAGCTTCGCCGCACCCAAGGAACTTGTGGTCTATTCCTCCCGCCAGGATCACCTGATCCAGCCGGTATTCGATCTCTACACAGAAAAGACCGGCACCAAGATCCAGTTCATCACCGACAAGGAAGCTCCCTTGATGGCGCGCCTGCAGGCCGAGGGCAAGAATACTCCGGCGGATCTGCTGATTACCGTCGATGCTGGCAATCTGTGGCAAGCCGAGCAGCAGGACCTGTTCCGCGCATTCGACTCCGATGTCATCGAAGACAACATTCCTTCCCAGTACCGCTCGCAGAACGACAAGTGGACCGGCCTGTCGCTGCGGGCGCGGACCATCGTGTACTCCTCCGACCGCGTCGATCCGAGCGAGCTGAGCACCTACGAGGCGCTGGCTGACGAGAAGTGGAAGGGCCGCCTGTGTCTGCGTACCTCGAAGAAGGTCTACAACCAGTCGCTGACCGCTACCATGATCGAGTCGCTGGGCGAAGAGAAGACTGCCGAAGTCATCAAGGGTTGGGTAGCCAACCTGGCTGCGCCGGTATTTTCCGATGACACCGCGCTGCTGGCCGCGATACATGAAGGTCAGTGC
Organism: Halopseudomonas xinjiangensis; assembly: GCF_900104945.1. Lineage (NCBI taxonomy): Bacteria > Pseudomonadati > Pseudomonadota > Gammaproteobacteria > Pseudomonadales > Pseudomonadaceae > Halopseudomonas > Halopseudomonas xinjiangensis. Next base: position 102,800 of record NZ_LT629736.1, read on the forward strand.
GACGTGGGCATCGTCAACACCTACTACTACGGCCGCCTGCATGCGGACAACCCGCACCTGGCCGTCAAGCTGTTCTGGCCGAACCAGGACGGCCGTGGCGTACACGTGAACATTTCCGGTGCCGGCATCACCAAGCACGCGCCCAATCCGAAAGAAGCCCAGAAGTTTCTCGAGTGGCTGACTACCCCCGAAGCGCAGCGTATCTTCGCTGACGTCAACCAGGAGTTCCCGGCCAACGAGACGGTGAAACCGTCGGAGGAAGTCCAGGCCTGGGGTGACTTCAAACGTGATACCGTCAATGTCGAAGTGGCCGGCCGCCGTCAGCCGGAAGCGATCATGCTGATGGATCGCCTCGGCTGGAACTGATCGAGGTTTGATCCTGGGCAAGACGCCGCTAGGTCATTTGCCGATATACTGCGCGCCCGGTCCCTGACCGGGCGTGTTCGTTTCTGATCCGGAGTTGCTGTGCCCCACCGTTCCATTCCATCCAGACCGTACTGGCAGCTGGCAGCCTATGCTTGCGCTGCGCTGGTCCTGCTACCGCTTCTGGTGCTGCTCGTCAGTTGGCAAAGCGTTGACGGGCAGATATGGGGGCATCTGCTGGAAACCCAGATGGCGCGGCTGATTGGCAATACGCTGATACTGGTCTTTGGCGTGGGTATGGGCGTGATCGCCCTCGGTGTTAGCCTTGCCTGGCTGACCAGTCTGTGTGAATTTCCCGGCCGCCGTATCTTCGATTGGGCGCTGATGCTGCCCTTTGCCATCCCGGCTTACGTGCTGGCCTTCGTCAGCATTGGCTTGCTCGACTTTGCCGGGCCCGTCCAGTCAACACTGCGTGACTGGTTCGGCAACGACTTTCGCCTGTTCTTTTCAATTCGCTCGCCAGGCGGCGTCGTCGTAGTGCTGACGCTGGTGTTCTATCCCTACGTTTATCTACTCGCGCGTAACGCTTTTCTGGCCCAGGGCCGCGGCCTGATGGAAGCGTCCCGCATACTTGGCCATACCCCGTGGCAAGGTTTCTGGCGTGTCGCCATGCCTATGGCGCGTCCGGCGATCGGCGCGGGTGCTGCGCTGGCATTAATGGAAACGCTTGCGGACTTCGGTGCGGTGTCGGTCTTCAATTACGACACCTTCACCACTGCCATCTACAAGACCTGGTACGGATTCTTCAGCTTGCAGACGGCCACCCAGCTGGCCAGCGTACTGCTGGTGTTCGTCTTTCTCGCACTTTACCTGGAGCGGCGTGCGCAGGGCGCCCGACGCTTCCCAGGCGTCGACAAGCCCCGGCAGGGTGCGCTGTATCGGCTCAAGGGCCCGCTCGCCTGGCTGGCCAGCGGGTATTGCCTGCTCGTACTCGGCGTGGCCTTTATCATTCCGCTGCTGCAGTTGGTCCACTGGTTGTGGTCCAGCGCATTCAACGATCTCGACCAACGTTACTGGGCGCTGATTCGCAATACGTTGAGCCTCGGTGCAGCGGCGGCGGCAATGACCGTGAGCCTGGGCATACTGTTGGTGCTGGCCCGGCGGCTGCAGCCCTTTCGCCGGGTGCGCAGCGCGGTGGCGCTGGCCAACCTCGGCTATGCGCTGCCGGGATCGGTTCTGGCGGTGGGCATCATGTTCGCCTTCAGCCACATCGATAATCATCTTCTGATTCCGCTGCGAACCTGGCTCGGAGAAGAAGACCCCGGCACGCTGCTGGTGGGTGGTTTGTTCGCGCTTCTGCTGGCTTATCTGATCCGCTTCATGGCGGTAGCCTACGGTCCGCTGGACACTTCGCTTGCGCGCATCCGGCCGTCATTGCCGGAAGCCGCACACAGCCTGGGTCAGGCCGGGTGGGCAGTCTTCTGGCGGGTCTACCTGCCGCTGATTCTTCCGGGCGTGCTGAGCGCGGCGCTACTGGTATTCGTCGACGTGCTCAAGGAAATGCCGGCCACGCTGCTGATGCGTCCGTTCGGCTGGGACACTCTGGCGGTGCGCATCCACGGGCTGACCGCTGAAGGCGAATGGGCGCGCGCTGCATTGCCAGCGATCACGCTGGTGCTGGTGGGTCTGCTTCCAGTCATCGTGTTGATCCGGCGTTCCGCCCGCCGCTGATCTGTGGCGCTTCGGCGAGGCTGCACATACCAGGCGATTTGGCTACAATTCACCCCTTGCACACTGCTCCACTAAGGAACGTCAATGGGATCGCGCACACCGCTCTATGAGCAGCACCTCGCCGCGGGCGCCAAGATGGTCGATTTCGGCGGCTGGGATATGCCGCTGCACTACGGCTCGCAAATGGAGGAGCATCATCAGGTCCGGCGTGATGTGGGCATGTTCGATGTTTCCCACATGACCGTGATCGATGTCTCCGGAACCGAGGCCAAGGCTTATCTACAGTACCTTCTGGCCAATGACGTTGCCCGGCTTACCCTGAGCGGCAAGGCGCTGTACAGCGGCATGCTGAACGAAGACGGCGGTGTCATCGACGATCTGATCGTCTATCTGGTTGGCGGCGCGTACCGCGTCGTGGTCAATGCAGCGACCCGCGACAAGGACCTGGCCTGGATGAATCTGCAGGCCGAACCCTTTGCCGTTAAACTCATCGAGCGCGAGGATCTGGCCATGCTTGCCGTCCAGGGGCCGCGAGCTCGTGCGGTGGTTTCTCAGGTCGTCAGTGACAGCCGCGCCGCGTTGATCAACGATCTCAAGCCATTTCAGGGCCTTCCCGACGGTCAATGGTTCATCGGCCGCACCGGTTATACCGGCGAGGACGGACTGGAAATCATGCTGCCTGCCGACCAGGCGGGCCCTTTCTGGGATGCGCTGATCGGGGCCGGGTGCAAGCCCTGCGGTCTTGGCGCCCGCGATACGCTGCGTCTGGAAGCCGGCATGAATCTGTATGGCTCGGATATGGACGAAACCATTTCGCCGCTCGCCGCCAACATGGGCTGGACCATTGCCTGGGAGCCTACCGAGCGCGATTTCATCGGCCGCAAGGCGCTGGAGGCCCAGCGAGACGCGGGCGACCAGCCGAAGCTGGTTGGCCTGGTGCTATCCGAACGCGCCGTTCTGCGCGGCCATCAGAAAGTCATCGTCGAGGGCGTCGGTGAAGGTGAGATTACCAGCGGCAGCTTCTCCCCGACGTTGGGCGTCTCGATTGCCCTGGCTCGTGTTCCACGTGCTACCGGTAACTCCGCCAAGGTGGAAATCCGCGGCAAGCAGCTCGATGTTCGTGTGGTCAAGCCCAGCTTCGTACGCAACGGCAAGCCCGTTTTCGAATAAGCATTACCCAACCCTTTTGAGGACAGTTCAATGAGCAATATCCCCGCCGACCTGCGTTACGCCTCCAGTCACGAATGGGCGCGCCAGGAAGCCGATGGCACCATCACCGTGGGTATCACCGATCATGCTCAGGATTTGCTGGGTGATGTGGTGTTCGTCGAGCTGCCGGAAGTCGGTCGCGAGGTCAACGCTGGTGAAGAGTGTGCGGTGGTCGAGTCGGTCAAGGCCGCCTCTGATATCTACGCGCCAGTCAGCGGTGAAGTCGTCGCCATCAACGATGCGTTGGGCGATTCGCCTGATCTGGTCAATGGCGAACCCTATGCCGGCGCCTGGTTCTTCAAAATCAAACCGTCCGATGCCAGCGAGCTGGACAAGCTGATGGATGCTGACGCTTACGGTTCTTCTATCTAACGAACGTAGTGTGCGGTTCGCTGATTGGCTGGGGTTTGATGCGTGGTGAGATTCCGACTTCGCTGGTTCGGACACGCTACAAGCACATCCATGTGGGCTCGGCGGTGCCAGGTCCGACCGCCATGGATGGCGGAAGTGTCGAAAATGCAGGAGCATTTTTCGACCAGGGCACCGACGGTCCGAACCAGCGAAGCCGGAACCTCCCGTTGGGACCGGTGTGAATCAGCGAACCCTTCGGAGCGCGACGCTACAGTAGATGCGGGATGTCTCGGTGCTGGACCGTCCGCGGCAGGGATGCCGCGGATGAGCCTACATGGACGTATTCACGGCGTGTCCAGCACCGAGGCATCACGTAGGCACGGCATCTTCGCCAGGACTACTCAGATCTTTAATACTTCTTGCAGGTAACCCCATGAGCAATACCCGAAGCCTCACCGATCTGGAACAGACTGACGCGTTTCTGCGCCGCCATATCGGCCCGGACGATGCCGAACAGCAATCGATGCTCGAAACCCTCGGCGTCGAATCGCTGGATGCGCTGATCAGCGAGACGGTCCCGAACAGCATCCTGCGCAAGGACTTGCTCAATCTGCCCGGTCCACGTACCGAGGCCGAGGCGCTCGGTTACCTGAAGGGTGTTGCCAGCAAGAACCAGATTTTTACTTCCTGCATTGGCATGGGTTACCACGGCACGCTCACGCCGAATGTGATTCTGCGCAATGTCCTGGAAAACCCGGGCTGGTACACCGCGTATACCCCGTATCAGCCTGAAATCGCGCAAGGCCGACTCGAAGCGCTGCTCAACTTTCAGCAGCTGTCGATTGATCTGACCGGCATGGAGCTGGCCAGCGCCTCGCTGCTCGACGAAGCCACCGCAGCCGCTGAAGCCATGGCGTTGGCCAAGCGTCAGGCCAAGAGCAAGAGCAACCTGTTCTTCATCGATCACGACTGCCACCCGCAGACCATTTCTGTAGTGCGTACGCGTGCCGAAGCGTTCGGCTTCGAGGTCGTTCTCGATGACGTGCGCAAGCTGGGCGAGTACGAAGTATTCGGCGCGCTTTTTCAATACCCCAACACCTGGGGCGAGATCACCGATCTGAAGCCGCTGATCGATGCGGTGCATGCGCAGAACGGATTGGCCTGCATCGCCGCCGACCTGCTCAGTCTGGTGCTGTTGACGCCTCCGGGTGAACTGGGCGCGGACGTGGTCTTTGGTTCCGCCCAGCGCTTTGGTGTGCCCATGGGTTACGGCGGGCCGCATGCTGCATACTTCGCCACTCGTGACGCGTACAAGCGCGCCATGCCGGGGCGGATCATCGGTGTGTCGGTCGACACCCGCGGCAACCGCGCGCTGCGCATGGCGCTGCAGACCCGCGAGCAGCATATCCGCCGCGAAAAGGCCAATTCGAACATCTGTACCGCCCAGGTTCTGCTGGCGAACATTGCCAGTTTCTATGCGGTGTATCACGGCCCGGAAGGTCTGAAGACCATCGCTGAACGAGTGCATCGTCTAACCGCTATTCTGGCCTCTGGCCTGGAAGGCAAAGGCTTCAAGCGCCAGAATGAACATTTCTTCGACACCCTGACGCTGGACGTTGGCGGCCGCGCCGGTGAGATCGTCGAGCGTGCGCGCGCTGCAAGGATCAACCTGCGGTTAGTAGACGAAACTACGCTAGGCGTGAGTCTCGACGAAACCTCGTCCCGCGCCACCGTCGAGCAGCTCTTGGCAGTGTTTGCCGGTGATGGCCAGGCGAGCGATATCGAGGCTCTGGATCGGCAGGTGAGTGCCGCGGCGATCGGTATCCCTGAGGCGCTGCGCCGCCAGTCAGCGTTCCTGACGCACCCGGTGTTCAACAGCTACCACTCCGAAACGGAGATGCTGCGTTACATCAAGTCGCTGGAAAACAAGGACCTGGCCTTGAACCACGCGATGATCCCGCTGGGCTCCTGCACCATGAAGCTCAACGCCACCGCCGAGATGATCCCGATCACCTGGCCGGAATTCGGTCAGCTGCACCCGTTCGCGCCCTTGGCCCAGGCCGAAGGTTACAAGGTGATGATCGACGAGCTTGAAGCCGCCCTGCGTGAAATCACCGGCTTCGATGCCATCTGCATGCAGCCGAACTCCGGAGCGCAGGGCGAGTACGCCGGCCTGCTGGCGATCCGCAAGTTCCATGAATCCAATGGTGATGAGCACCGCAATGTTTGTCTGATTCCGACTTCCGCGCACGGCACCAACCCGGCTTCGGCGATGATGGCAAGCATGCGTGTGGTGCTGGTCAGTTGCGACGACAACGGCAACGTCGATATTGCGGATCTGAAGCAGAAGGCGGAAGACAATGCGGACAACCTGTCGTGTCTGATGATTACCTATCCGTCCACCCACGGTGTGTACGAAGAAGGTATTCGGGAGATCTGCCAGATCATCCACCAGCATGGCGGGCAGGTGTACATGGACGGTGCCAACCTCAACGCGCAGGTGGGTTTGACCCGTCCGGCGGACATTGGCGCGGACGTATCGCACATGAACCTGCACAAGACGTTCTGCATTCCGCATGGCGGCGGTGGCCCGGGCATGGGTCCGATCGGCGTCAAGGCGCATTTGGCGCCTTATGTAGCCAACCACCCGGTCGTGCCGCTGGACGGTCCCGACCCGGAGAACGGCGCGGTCAGCGCAGCCCCCTGGGGTAGCGCGAGCATCCTGCCGATCAGCTGGACCTATGTCGCCCTGATGGGTGCCGAGGGGCTGCGTCGCGCGACCGAGGTGGCGATCCTCAATGCCAATTACCTGGCCAAGCGGTTGGGTCAGGCCTATCCGGTGCTCTACAGCGGCCGTAACGGTCGTGTCGCGCACGAATGCATCATCGATATCCGTCCGCTCAAGGCAGCCTCCGGCATCACCGAGGAAGATGTGGCCAAGCGGCTGATGGATTTCGGCTTCCATGCGCCGACCATGTCGTTCCCGGTTCCGGGTACGCTGATGATCGAGCCGACAGAAAGCGAGTCGAAGGCCGAGCTGGACCGTTTCATCGATGCCATGCTGACCATTCGCGGCGAAATCAGCCGGGTCGAGCAGGGCGAGTGGACGGTGGAGCAGAGCCCGCCGCACAACGCCCCGCACACTCTGGCCGACATCACTGGTGAGTGGGACCGTCCGTATTCGCGTCAGGAAGCGGTATTCCCGCAGTCCTGGGTGGCGGCGAACAAGTTCTGGCCGAGTGTCAACCGGATCGATAACGTCTACGGCGACCGCAATCTGTTCTGCGCCTGCCCGCCGATCGAGGCCTACGAGGCCTGACCCTGTTGGCGCGCCGCTCTGGCGCGCCTTTTCTTTGAGGGGCGTATTCCGCCCCGTCTCGTTAAATCGCCTATGCTAGGGGTGGCCTGACGGCCCGCATCGTCGTCCTAGTGGACCGAGACCATTGGCAGTAGGGAACCGCGCAGCATGACCGACACTTCACACGTTCAGACCGAGCTCGACACCATCGTTGAGGCCCTCGAGGAAGGCAAGCGCAAAAAACTGCGCAAATTGCTGCGTGGCATGCATCCAGGCAAGATCGCCAGTCTGCTCGAAGCGCTCGACGTCGAACGTCGCGTGGTGGTCTGGCAGCACCTGCGAGAAGAGGACGAGGCGGCTGTGGTGCGTTATCTCGATCCACTCGTAGCCGCCGCGCTGCAGCGCGATGCCGATGATCCGGACCTTGCCGAACTCGACGAGGAAGCGGCTGCCGCGATTACCGACATCCGCCATGTGCGGGAGTCTCTGGAAGAGGGGCGCTACAAACGCATCGTCAAACTGTTCAAGCAGATGCATCCGGCCAAGGCGGCCGGCCTGCTCGAATCGCTCCCGCCGGATGAGCGCAGCACGGTCTGGGAGATGCTGTCCAGCGAGCGGGCCGGCAAGATCCTCGTCCATCTGCACGAAGAAGTCCGGGCCAGCCTGGCCCAGGAGATGGACCAGGACGACCTGTTCGCTGCAGTTCGCAAGCTCGATCTGGATGACCTTGTCGACCTGATTCAGGCTCTGCCGGCAGGTCCCGGACGTGAAGTCATGCTGTCGATGGATGTTGCGACGCGCCAGCAAGTCGTGTCGATGCTGTCCTATCCCGAGGATTCCGCCGGTGGTCTGATGAACATCGACCATCTCTCGGTGCGTGCCGATGTTCGGGTCGGCTCGGTACTGCGTTACCTGCGTTTGCTCGAGGACCTGCCAGACCATACCGACAAGGTCATGGTGGTCGACCGTAAAAATCGTTATCAGGGTGTGCTGCGACTCAGTCGTATCCTTACCAGTGATCCGGAGGCGAAGGTCGAGGAGGTGATGGATGCCGAATTCCAGCCTTTGCCGGTGCAGATGCCAAGCCGCGAGGTGGCGCGTCGCTTCGAAGACCTCGACATGCTCTCTGCCGCCGTGGTGGATGAGCAGGGCATTCTGCTTGGTCGCATCACGGTGGACGACGTGCTCGACATCATTCGCGAAGAATCGCGCAGCACCATGATGCACATGGCCGGTCTGGATGATGAGGCCGACATGTTCGCGCCCGTGCTGAAAAGCACCTTGCGGCGCTCCGTGTGGCTGGGCATCAACCTGGTGACCGCATTCCTCGCCGCCTGGGTCATTGGTCAGTTCCAGGGCACGCTGGAGCAGATCGTTGCGCTCGCGGTGTTGATGCCGATCGTAGCCAGCATGGGCGGTATCGCCGGCAGCCAGACGCTGACTCTGGTCATTCGCGGGCTGGCGCTCGGCCAGGTCGAAGGTGGCAACGCCAGGGTGCTACTGGGCAAGGAGATGGGTATCGGCTTGCTCAACGGGTTGCTTTGGGCTGTCGTCGTGGCGGTGCTGGCGTACGTCTGGTTCGGTAGCTGGCAGATCGGCGGCATCATCGGGGCGGCGATTCTGTTGAACCTGCTCTGCGCCGCCTTCTCCGGCCTGGCCGTTCCATTGGTGCTGCGCAAGTTTGGCATCGATCCGGCGTTGGCCGGCAGCGTCATCCTGACGACAGTCACTGACGTGGTGGGGTTCTTCGCTTTCCTCGGCCTGGCCACCTTGCTGCTCCTCTAAGCCATATACGCTATTCCATATATATGGAGTAGCGTATATAGTCGGGCGACCCACTTCAGGAGTTGCTCGATGACCCTCATCGACCCACCTACGCTATTCAAGTCGCTGGCCGACGATACCCGTGCACGCCTGGCGCTGCTGGTCGCCAGCGAAGGCGAGCTGTGCGTGTGCGAGCTGGTTTGCGCGCTCGAGGCCAGCCAGCCGAAAATTTCGCGCCACCTGGCCGAGCTGCGCAAGACCGGCCTGTTACAGGATCGTCGACAGGGGCAGTGGGTTTATTATCGCCTGAATGACGACTTGCCAGCCTGGGTCCGGCATGTGCTGGACGTCGTCCGTACCGCCAACCATCCCTGGATCGCAGAAGGGCTCAAGCGGCTGGGTCGTATGGACGACCGACCCGTTCGCCAGGCCAGCTGTTGCTGAACCCACCGAGGAGAGACCATGAACTCCGATTTTCCGGCGCTGGATCACGATCTGCTGCGCCAACCCGATCATCAACGCCTGGGTGTCGAGTCGACAGACTCTCCGCTGCGCATCCTCCTGCTCTACGGCTCGACCCGTGAGCGCTCGTTCAGCCGGTTGCTGACCGAGGAGGCGGCGCGTCTGCTTCAGTTGATGGGCGCCGAAACCCGTATCTACGATCCATCCGGCCTGCCGCTGCCCGATGATGCTCCGGACGATCATCCCAAGGTCGCCGAGCTGCGCGAACTGATGCAGTGGTCGGAAGGCCAGGTCTGGTGCTCGCCCGAACGTCATGGTGCGATGACGGGTGTATTCAAGGCGCAGATCGACTGGGTACCGCTGGCGCTGGGAGCGGTACGCCCGACCCAAGGGAAAACGCTTGCAGTGATGCAGGTATGCGGCGGGTCGCAGTCGTTCAATGTTGTCAACCAGCTACGCGTACTCGGCCGATGGATGCGCATGGTCACGATTCCCAATCAGTCGTCTGTCCCCAAGGCCTTCCTCGAGTTCGACAATGACGGACGAATGAAACCATCCTCGTACTACGATCGGGTGGTCGATGTGATGGAAGAGCTGATCAAGTTCACCTGGTTGCTACGTGGTCGCGCAGACTACCTGGTGGATCGCTACTCTGAGCGCAAGGAGTCCGCGCAGGAACTGTCCCAACGCGTCAATCAGCGCAGTATCTGAATCATCGATCAACCGATAGCGCCGGAGTCGTCGGTGCTGCTCAACGAAGGTGACGAACATGACCATCAAAGTAGGCATCAACGGGTTCGGCCGTATCGGCAAGCTGGCGCTGCGTGCTGCCTGGGACTGGCCCGAGCTCGACTTCATCCGCATCAACGACCCGGCCGGTGATGCCGCCACCCACGCGCACCTGCTGAACTTCGATTCGGTGCACGGGCGCTGGCATCACGAAGCGGGCCATCGCGAAGGCAATCTGGTCATTGAAGACCGGGAAATCACGCTCACTCAGCACAAGACCATCGGCAACGGCGACTGGTCCGATTGCGACCTGGTGATCGAGGCCAGCGGCAAGATGAAGACGGTCGAAGTGCTTGAGGAGTATCTGCGCCAGGGTGTGGAGCGCGTGGTGGTCAGTGCGCCCGTGAAAGAGGCGGGCGCGTTGAATATCGTGCTTGGGGTCAACCAGCAGCTGTTCGACCCGGCCAAGCATCGCATCGTGACGGCTGCGTCCTGCACTACCAACTGCCTGGCGCCGGTGGTCAAGGTGATTCACGAAGAGCTTGGCATCCGCCATGGCTCGATCACCACGATTCACGACGTGACCAATACCCAGAGCATTCTCGACCAGCCACACAAGGACCTGCGCCGGGCCCGTGCCGCCGGCATGAGCCTGATCCCGACCAGTACCGGCTCGGCGACGGCAATCGCGGAGATATTCCCCGAGCTGCGCGGCAAGCTCAATGGTCATGCCGTGCGTGTGCCGCTGGCCAATGCGTCGCTGACCGACTGCGTGTTCGAGGTCGAGCGGGCGACCTCGGTGGACGAGGTCAACGCACTGTTCAAAGCAGCAGCCGAAGGCAAACTGAAGGGCATTCTGGGCTATGAGGAGCGGCCGCTGGTGTCGATCGATTACCGCACCGACCCCCGCTCCTCGATCATCGATGCGCTCTCGACCATGGTCATCAACGGCACCCAGGTAAAAATCTACAGCTGGTATGACAACGAGTGGGGTTACGCCAATCGCACGGTAGAGCTGGCGCGTCTAGTCGGGCAAGCCAACTGAGCATGGGCGCGTTGTCGACGCTCTCGCCCGCGGTGCGCCAGTATCTGGTGGTGACGGGCAATTACTGGGCGTTCACGCTGACCGACGGCGCGCTGCGCATGCTGGTAGTGCTGCACTTTCATGATATGGGCTACAGCCCGTTGCAGATCGCTTCGCTGTTTCTGTTCTATGAAATCTTCGGCGTGGTGACCAACCTGGTTGGTGGTTACCTAGGCGCGCGTATCGGCCTGAACCGCACCATGAACATCGGGCTGGCGTTGCAGGTTGGTGCGCTGTTGATGCTCACGGTTCCGCCCGAATGGCTGACTGTGGTCTGGGTCATGGCCGCGCAGGCCCTATCCGGTATCGCCAAGGACCTGAACAAGATGAGCGCCAAGAGCTCGATCAAACTGCTCGTGCCCGACGCTCAGCAAGGGTCGCTCTATCGTTGGGTTGCCCTGCTCACCGGCTCGAAGAATGCACTCAAGGGCGCAGGCTTCTTTCTCGGCGGGGCGCTGCTCGCTGTGCTTGGTTTCGCTGGCGCCGTTTTGGCGATGGCTGGCGTGCTGGCGCTGGTATGGCTATCCAGCCTGTTCCTGCTCAGGAGGGATCTGGGCAAGGCCAAAGCAAAGCCCAGGTTCCGCGAGTTGCTGTCCAAGAGCGAACCCATCAACGTGCTGTCGGCAGCGCGGCTGTTTCTCTTCGGCGCGCGCGATGTGTGGTTCGTGATTGCGCTGCCGGTGTACCTGTCCAGCGTTTTCGGCTGGGACTACTGGCAGGTCGGCGGCTTTCTCGCGGCCTGGGTGATCGGTTATGGCGTTGTCCAGACAGTGGCTCCCTGGCTGACCGGCAAACGTACCGGGGCGATACCTGGCGGGACGGCTGCGTTCGGCTGGGCGGCGGCATTGGCTCTGTTGCCGGCCGCCATTGCGCTGGGGCTGGACGCTCTTGGATCGCCGGAGGTGGTGCTGCTTGGCGGGCTGATGATGTTCGGTGTGCTGTTCGCGGTGAATTCATCGCTTCACAGTTATCTGATCGTCTCCTTTGCCAAGGCTGACGGCGTGTCACTGGATGTGGGCTTTTACTATATGTCCAACGCCATGGGCCGCTTGATCGGCACGTTGCTCTCCGGCTGGGTCTATCAGGCCCACGGGCTTGACGCCTGCCTGTGGATTTCGAGCCTGTTCGTGGCGGCGGCAGCGCTGATCTCCCTCAAGCTGCCGCGTGCCAAACTCGCTGAGAGCTGACAATCGGCTGCACCGAGCATCTGCCAGACACTCGGTCTGCACCGGCTGCGCCTGCGCCTGGCCTCGACAACAGCTTCTCTCTTCGCTCTAGCCGACCACTGAGAATTTTCAGCACCAGTTATCAATCCGCACCTGCGCTTTTACGCATTGTTTATGCGCACGGGCCGAACTGCGCCTCGTTTGTTTATTGCCGCCCGAGATAGGCTGTGGCCAATCTGCTGCGAGGTCGCGATGCTCAGCTTCATTCGTCCGGTCATATATGTATGTGGTTTTCTGGTACTGATCATGTCGAGCATGATGCTCAGCGTCGCCACCTTCGCCTGGCTACGCAATGATCCCGAAACGTCGGTTTTCCTGCTTTCGTCCGCTGTGTCGGCCGCAGCCGGCGGGGGCATGGTGTTGAGCTGTCGCCGGGCCCAGTTCAATCTGATTGCTCGCCAGCTCTACCTACTGACCAGTCTGAGCTGGGTGATGCTGTCATTGGCGGGTGCGCTGCCGCTGTTTTTCAGTCATTTCGACCTGTCGATTACCGATGCGGTATTCGAGGCTGTGTCCGGCATCACCACGACGGGGTCCACGGTTCTGAGTGGCTTGCAGGATCTCCCCGCCAGCCTGCTGCTGTGGCGTTCGCTACTGCAATGGCTCGGCGGGCTGGGGGTGATAGGCATGGCGGTATCAATCCTGCCGTTCTTGCGGGTCGGCGGCATGCGCCTGTTTCATACCGAGTCGTCAGACTGGTCGGATAAATCCATACCGCGTATCCAGTCGCTGGCAAGGATGCTACTACTGACCTATCTCGGCATCAGCCTCGCCTGTATCCTCAGTTACTGGGCTGCGGGCATGACATTGTTCGATGCGATCAATCACGCCATGACCACCGTCTCCACTGGCGGCTACGCGACCGATGATCGCTCAATGGGGCGCTTCGGTTCCGGGATCCTGTGGATAGCCATTGTGTTCATGCTGATCGGCGCGCTGCCATTCACCATGATCATTGCCTTCGTACGCAGGCCGACTCTTGCTGTGCTGAACAATCAGCAAGCGATGGGCCTGCTTGCTATCGTCGCGGCGATCAGTCTGCCTCTGGCCGTCGTATTGATCCTTGGGCGGCAATACCCCCCGTTCGAGGCGCTGACGCAGGCCACGTTCAACCTGGTGTCGGTGATCACCACTACGGGCTATGCCTCGACTGATTATCTTCTATGGGGGCCGTTCAGCATCGCGCTGTTCTTCCTGGTCATGTTCATTGGCGGTTGCTCGGGCTCCACCAGCGGTGGGATGAAGGTGTTCCGCTTCCAGCTCAGCTATCTGTTCCTGCGCTCTCAGATAAGCAAGCTGGTACATCCTAATGGCGTATTCATTACCCGATACAACGGTCGCCCCGTACAGGACGACATCATTCTTTCGGCCGTAGGGTTCTCGTTCCTGTTTTTCGTGACACTGGCTGTCGTCACGCTGCTGCTTGCCTTGCTCGGTCTCGACCTGCTGACCAGCGTCAGTGCAACGGCCACGGCGCTGACCAACGTCGGCCCGGGGGTGGGCAATGTGGTCGGGCCCGCAGGTAATTTCGCCAGCCTGCCCGCAGCCGCCAAATGGTTGTTATCCTTCGCCATGTTGCTGGGTCGCCTGGAGCTGCTGACGTTGATGGTTCTGTTCACTCCCATGTTCTGGCGGGGCTGAGATGCCGCTTTCCCGCTCGCGCGGTATGGCGATGCTCGCTCTGCCGGTGGTCGTGCCGCTGTTGGCCACAGCGGTCTCGCTGATGCTTGCGCCCCTGCTGCCCAGCGCCGATCTGGCAATGATCTATCTGGCCGGCGTATTGATAACCTCGATCTACAGCCGGGTATGGCCGGCTCTGGTCTGCGCCATTCTCAGTTTCCTGGCGTACAACTTCTTCCTTACCGAGCCGCGCTACTCGCTGGAGATGTTTCACAGCGAGGACATGCTGACTGCGCTGCTATTGGTCATGGTGGCCGCGATCACCGGACATCTAGCGGCGCGCCTGAACGAGAAGGTCGCCGCGCTGCGCGACAGCCAGCGTTGGAGTGATCAGCAGATGAACTGCGCGCGGGCGCTTTCGGCCTGCGTCGATGCCGACGCCGTGATCGACGTGTTTGCCGCGCAGGTCGCTGCGGCGATGGATTGTAAATTGCAGCGGTCCATGACCGGCGATGCGCCCGTCCCGTCGAACCTCGATCAGGGCGTCGGCTGGCGGCGGGACGGGCAGGGCTGCGAGGTCTGGTTCGCCGATCTCAAGCGAACCCCGCAGGGCATCCTGCGTAGCAAGGACTATGTGCTGGCCAGTCGTGACGAAGCGCGTCTGGACGCCCTGGTCAGTCTGGCGCGGCTGGCTTGGAGCCGGGTCATGCTCGCGGAATCACTGCGCCAGGAGACGCTGGTCAAGGAGCGCGAACAGTTGCGCTCGGCGCTGCTCTCGTCGATATCGCACGACCTTCGCACACCCCTGGCGACCATGATCGGCTCAGTCTCCAGTCTGATCGATCTGGCCGATGCGCTGAGCCGCAAGCAGCGGGCAGAGTTGCTCGATAACACGCTCAGCGAAGCGCGAAGACTGGATCGCTATATCCAGAAACTGCTCGATATGACCCGGCTCGGCCATGGCGAGCTGACGCTCGATCGTGACTGGGTGGGTGTAGACGACATCGTCAGCGTGGTGCTGCGCCGAGTGCGCCCGTTGCAGGGCGACGTCGAACTGAAGGTAGCACTGCCTGCGGATCTGCCGCTCTTGCATGTGCACCCGGCATTGATCGAGCAGGCGGTATTCAACGTACTGGAGAATGCCGTGCGTTTTTCGCCGCCGGGCGGCGCGGTCCGGATCGAGGCTTCACACGATCCAGACTGGCTGTGTCTGGATATCACCGATTCGGGGCCAGGCATACGGCCCGAGGCCTGGGAGCAGGTATTCGACATGTTCCATACCTTCAGCCATGGGGACCAGTACGCTGCCGGCACCGGGCTTGGCCTGGCGATATGCCGGGGCATTCTCGGCGCCCATCGCGGATCGGCTCGCGTTCACCGCAGTGAGCCGAACGGCGGCACGACGTTCCGACTCAGCCTGCCGATCACCCGGCCCGACAACCAGCGAGACGCAGCCGAATGACTCATGTTCTGATCATTGATGACGAACCGCAGATCCGGCGGTTTCTGACTATCTGCCTGGGCTCGCAGGGGTATCAACTCATCGAGGCGGCGGACGGACGCAGCGGACTGGAGCAGGCGGCTCTGCATGAGCCGGAGCTGGTGGTGATGGATCTGGGATTGCCGGACATGGACGGCCAGGTTCTGCTGCAGCGGCTGCGCGAGTTCTATCTGGGCCCGGTGATCGTGCTGTCAGTGCGCAACAGTGAGCGCGACAAGGTGATGGCGTTGGACAACGGCGCCAACGACTACGTGGAGAAGCCATTCGGGGCGAACGAGCTGCTGGCGCGGATACGCTCCGTCCTGCGTACCTTTGCCAGCATCGACGTACCGCCGACCGGCTTCGATGACGGCCATCTGAAGGTCGACCTGCAGGCACGACGGGTCAGTCTGGGTGGCGACGACGTGCATTTGTCGCGCAAGGAGTTCGACCTGCTGCGCTGTCTGATTGCCCACCCCGGCCGGATCGTCACCCAGCAGCAGCTGCTGAAGGAAATCTGGGGCCCCCACCACAGCCACGATACGCACTACTTACGTATTTTCATCGGGCGGCTGCGGGCCAAACTCAACGATGACCCTACCGCACCCCGTTATGTGGAAACCGAGGCCGGGGTGGGCTATCGCTTCATCGGCGGCGTCGAACGTTGATGTATGCGCTTTGTTTACGCCCGGCCGGAAGGCCTGGCATGGTTTGTTTACGCAGGATCCGCTGACAATCGCTGCACGCGATAGCCTCGGAGTGAACCATGCGCATCATCATCCTCGGTGCCGGACAGGTCGGCGGTACGCTGGCGGAACATCTGGCTGGTGAGGAAAACGATATCACCATCGTCGATACCGACGTACGCCGCCTGCGAATGCTGCAGGACCGCCTGGATGTTCGCACCCTGCGTGGCTCGGCGTCCCATCCGCAGGTGCTCGCCCAGGCCGGCGCGCAGGATGCCGACATGCTGGTCGCCGTGACCAGCAGTGACGAGATCAACATGATCGCCTGCCAGGTCGGCCAAAGCCTGTTCAACATTCCGACCAAGATTGCCCGGGTGCGCGAAGCGGACTATCTGTCGCGGGACAAGCAATTGTTCAAGCGCGAGGCGGTACCGATCGACGTTCTGATCAGCCCTGAAGAACTGGTGACGCGCAATCTCAAGCGCCTGATCGAATACCCCGGCGCACTGCAGGTGCTCGACTTTGCCGGCGGTCGCGCGCAGTTGGTCGCGGTGCGCGCCCATTATGGTGGTGCATTGGTCGGACAGGAAATCGCTTCGCTCAAGGAGCACACGCCCTCGGTGGACACCCGAGTCGCTGCGATTTTCCGCAAGAGCCGGCCGATCATCCCGCGTGGCGATACGCTGATCGAAGCGGACGACGAAGTATTTTTCATCGCGGCCCGGCCGGACATCCGCATGGTGATGAGCGAGATGCGCCGACGCGAGAAGCCCTACAAGCGCATCGTGATCGCCGGCGGCGGGAATATCGGTGCGCGTCTGGCGGCCGCTATCGAGCGCGATTATCGGGTCAAGGTGATCGAGTGCAATCCGGCGCGTTGCCAGGAGCTTTCAAACCAGCTGCGCCGTAGCGTGGTCCTGCATGGCAGCGCCTCGGATCGCGAATTGCTGATCGAAGAGAGCATCGAGTCGGCCGATGTATTCTTTGCGCTGACCAATGACGACGAGGCGAACATCATGGCCTCGATGTTGGCCAAGCGGCTCGGGGCGCGCACGGTCATCACCCTGATCAACAATCCTGCCTATGTCGACTTGGTACAGGGTGGGCTCATCGATATTGCGGTGTCGCCGCAGCTGTCCACCGTGGGTGCGCTGTTGGCCCACGTTCGCCGCGGTGATGTGGTGGCTGTGCACTCCCTGCGCCGCGGCGCGGCTGAAGCTCTGGAGGCGGTTGCGCACGGCGACGCGCAGAGCTCGCAAGTCGTCGGCAGGGCCATCGGCGAACTGCCGTTGCCTGCGGGTACCACGGTCGGTGCGCTGGTTCGGCGTGACGAGGTGATCATTGCTCACGACAGTACCGTCATCGAGGATGGCGATCACGTTATCCTGTTCGTGCCGGACAAGCGTGACGTCATCCGGATCGAGCGTCTATTCCAGATCGGACTCTCGTTCCTTTAACGGGATATCTTAGCCTGCTCATTGCTTCGAAATGTTTCAGACCCGCAGCGGCATCGTTCCATCCGCTAAGGTTTACGCGGTTCGTTACGCTACGAGGAGATAATACGATGACAGGCTTTCCGGTTGCGCCGCGCAAACAGCCCGGCTTCCTGTGGTTCGCCACGGCCTTTGTCTTGGCGATGCTGCTGACCGCAGGCTACGCCCGCGCACAGGACAATCCCTTCCGGGACAAGGTCGCCGTGATTACCGGTACAAGCTATGGCCTTGGGCGCGAATTGGCGTTGCTGGCGGCGAAAAACGATATGAAGCTGGTATTGGTCGATATGCGGCCCGAGCCTTCGCAGCAGCTTGCCGAGCAGATTCGCTCGCAGGGCGGTGAAGCGGTGTTCGTCGAGGCGGATCTGGCCAAGCCGGAGCAACGCCCGCAAGTAATCGATGAGGCGATGAAAGCGTATGGGCGAATCGACTATCTGTTCAACAACGCGGGCTACTCGTATCTGGCCACACTGGAACAGATGGATCTGGACCAGGCGCACCATCTGTTTGAGGTCAATTACTGGGCGTACGCCGATTTGGCGCAGCGCGTGATTCCGATCATGCGCGAGCAGGGCGGTGGCACCATTCTCAATGTGTCTTCGATCCTCGGCATGCGCGCCGCGCCGCCGCGCATGGCCCATTATTCAGCGAGCAAATACGCTATCCACGGCCTGTTCCAGGCGGCAGCCGAGGGCCTGAAAGAGGACAATATCAAGGTCTATATCGCGGCACCGGGCGGCATGCGCACTCATATCAGCAAGCATTCGGTCGGGCCTGAGGTCAGCGAGGGCGATCGCGCCGCAGATTGGGAGGATCCGGCTGTGCCGGCACGGGATATCTTCGAGATGATTCAACAGGACGAGGTGGTGTTCAACCCGGGTTATATCGGGCGCTGACTGATCATGCCCGGTCTCGCCTGTCGAGACCAGGCACCGAAGCATGTCGAGCCAGGATCAGTCGAGGGATACGGTGTACGTGAACAATTCGTGAGGATGATGCTCAAGGTATCCCGCTACCCGTCGCATTGGTTCACAATGCGTCGTCGTATCGTTCTCAGGGATCCCAGTCGTGAGCTACAAGTCGGTCAGTCTGCGCAAATGGATGTGGCGGGCGTTCGTACAGAGCGCCCTGATTCCGCTGATTCTGGTCGAAACCGTATTGGTTGCGGCGTACTTGCTGAGCAACAGCGCAATTCGTGATGCTCAGGTCGAACATCTCCGTAGTGCCGCGTTAACAGATCTGCAAGCCGCGGCGAACCAGGAAGCGCGGTTGATCAGTGAACGCTTGCAGACTGTCAGAGAGCTGACCGACCTGTTTTCCGCTCAGGTGGCCGAAGCGTTGTCCAGGCCAGACTTCCTGGATGACCCCGCCGAACGTCAGCGTCTGGCACGCACCGACACCGGCGTACTCTACAGTGAAAGCGACGAGAACCGCCCGGCTTCGTTCTACTCTTCGGTCACTCCCCAAGGTCGTCAAGATGTCGAGAAAATACTTCGCCTGGCCGGGCTCGACGGGTTCATGCGGACCATCGAGCGCAGCAATGCGCTGGTCGCCGCCGTGTATTTCAATAGCCACGACAGCTATAACCGGATCTGGCCATGGTTCTACACCCCGTCGCAGTACCCGCATGACATGGATATTCCGCAGTACAACTTCTACTACCTTGCCGACGCCGAGCATAACCCTGAACGCAGGGTCGTCTGGACCGATAGCTACCTCGATCCGGCCGGGCTTGGCTGGATGATGTCTGCGCTCTCGCCCGTGTATGACGGTGACTTCCTCGAAGGGGTGGTGGGACTGGATATCACCGTGGGAAACCTGCTGAACGAAATCGCCCAGCTGCAGGTTCCCTGGGGCGGTTACGCCATGCTGGTGAGTGAAGACCTGAATATCATGGCACTGCCCGCCCAGGGCGAGCGGGATCTCCAGCTTACGGAGCTGACCGAGTACAGCCATCACGAAGCCATCCGGCAGGAAATCTTCAAGCCTGGCGATTTCAATCTGGTCCAGCGGCTGGATATGCGCGAACTGGGCTATCGGCTCGAAGAGCAAGATCAGGGTGTGATTGCCCTGTCGCTCGATGGTCGCCCGAAACTGGCTGCGTGGGCTACCGTGCCGGAGACCGGCTGGCATCTGCTCACGGTAGTCGACGAGGCCGCCATTTTTGCGCAGACCAACCAGCTTGCGCGTCATTATCGCAACATCGGCCTGTTGTTGATCGTCGGGCTGATCCTGTTCTACCTGCTGTTCTTCGCCGGGATGTGGATACGATCGCGCCAGCTCAGCCGACAGCTGCAACGACCCATTGAGGGCATTGGCGAGATGATGAGGGAAATCGGTCGCGGGCACTGGCATCCCCATGCGGAGCCGACGCGCATCATTGAGCTGGAGTCGATGGCCGAGACCACACGTCAGGTCGGCCAGCAACTGGCCGAGCTGGAGGATGGCCGACGGGAGGCGCGCGCTCAGATCGATCAGGTGCTGGAATCGACCACTGAAAGCCTCTGGGAGGTAGATGTGGCTGACGAGCTGATTCGCTTCCAGGGCCGTCTGCCGGAACGGCTCGACCTGGGCACGCATACGCTGGCCTTGCGTGACTTTCTTCGCCGGGTTCATCCAGACGATTTGCTTTCGGCGCGCGCGAGTCTCCTGCCGGACGATGAGCGACGCAAGATCGAGGCTGAGTATCGGCTGCGTGATGCGGCGGGCAGATATCACTGGGTACTGGGACGCGGTCGCGTGGCCAGGAGAGACCCGGCCGGCAGGCCCTTGATGATCGCCGGCACGCACGTCGATATCGGCGCTCTCAAGGCAACCGAGCAGGCTCTGCGCAGCGCCAGTCAGCAGGCGCAGGCCGCCAACCTGGCGAAAAGTCGCTTCCTGTCGAGCATGAGCCACGAGCTGCGTACGCCACTGAACATCATCCAGGGCTTTGCCCAGCTGCTTCAGCTCGATCTGTCGCCCGGTCCCGAACATCATCGCTTTCGGCATCAGGTAGAGGAAATCCTCAAGGCTACCCATCATCTCGCACTGCTCGTCGAAGACGTGCTGGACCTGGCGCGTATCGAAGCTGAGCGCCCGGAAATCAAGTTACAGACCGTGGACGGCTGTGATGTGCTGCACGAGTGCGTCGAACAGGTCCGTCCCGAGATTGACGCGGCCGGGTTGCGTTTGGTCATGCATGCGCCTGACCGGGGCGTGCTGGTTACGGCGGAGCCGAGAAGGCTGCGCCAGATTCTGCTCAATCTGTTGAGCAACGCCATCAAGTACAACAGTGAGCGAGGGACCATCACCATTGACTGTCTGGCGATCCAGGATCGCTGGCAGCTGTGCGTCCGTGATACCGGTCAAGGTATCAGCCGGCTCCATCAGCGACAGCTGTTCAAGCCGTTCCAGCGTCTGGGGCACGAGAACGGACCGATCAAGGGGACGGGCATCGGCTTGTCTCTGAGCCGTGAGCTGGCCGGACTGATGGGTGGTCAGTTGGGCTACACGAGCGAGGAGGGCGCAGGGAGCTGCTTCTGGCTCGAACTGCCGGCCGCGGCACCAGCTGGTGCTGGTGGAAAAGCCGGGACGCTGCCGGAGGACCAGCTGCTCGACGTAGTCTACGTCGAAGATGACCGATCGAGCAGGATTCTGGTAGAGCATGCCTTGGCCGATCTGGCGCGCGTGACCTTGATCGCCAACGGGTTAGAAGCGCTGCATCGTATCGGCGAACGTCCGCCTCAATTGTTGTTGCTGGATATCGACCTGCCAGACATGCAAGGCGACAGGTTGCTGCGCTCGCTGCGCAGCAGCGAGCGTACCCGGGACCTGCCGGTAATCATCATCAGCGCAGGTGTAACGCCAGCGAACCGGGAACGTGTGGCCGACCTGGATGTCGCAGTGTATCTGACCAAGCCGTTGCAAATTCAGGATCTGCGCGATGCGGTGATCGAGGTTGCACGGCTGCAATCGGGAAACCGATGAACCTGTGACGGCAAAGAGGAGAGACCCATGTCCAATGAAGGTTATCACGAGCCTACGTCCGAACTCAGCGACGAATCCCGCGACATGCACCGGGCCATCGTCTCGCTGATGGAGGAGCTGGAGGCCGTTGACTGGTACAACCAGCGGATGGACGCGACCAAGGACGAAGAGCTGAGAAAGCTGCTTCAACACAATCGCGATGAAGAAAAGGAGCATGCAGCGATGATGCTCGAATGGATCCGTCGCCGTGATCCCGGCTTCGATGAGCAGCTGCGCAAGTTCCTGTTCAAGGATGCGCCGATCGATCACGATTGAGTCGTTCGACAGCGGACGCTTGTCCGCTGTCATGCTTGCGCGAAGCGGTGGATCAGTCTTCGCTGAGCTCCACCATCAGATCATCTGCCAGATTTTCCAGGTCGTGACGCAGCGCTGACAGGTCAGTCTGCGGCAGCACGCCAAGCCGTGCCTGGGCACGGAACAGCAGGTCCGCACTCATCGGTGCCGGGGTGCACTGGGTTTCCAGTTCCTCCACGTTCACGCCATGGCGAACCAGTATCTGTGACACCTCGTGAACGATACCGGGGCGGTCATTGCCGACCAGGCTCAGCTGCAGCACTCTGTGTCCGGCTTCCTCTGCCATACCGCTGACAGTGACCTGAATATTGATTTCCTGCGCCTTCAAGGCATCCAGATCCAGGCGAAGCGCGTCGACCCTGTCGCTGGCGATGTCCACGCGCAGGATGCCGGCGAATTGACCGGCCATACGCGCCATGCGACTTTCCAGCCAGTTGCCGCCGTGGCGGGTGATCGCCTGGGCGATGCTTTCCACGAGGCCCGGTTTGTCTGCCGAGATCACGGTAAGAACGAGCGGGGTGGTCATGCTTGGCTCCTTGGCTGCGGCGCGTCGAGCACCGGTTATGGCATTGATGTGCAGTCAGTCATGGTAGTAGCGGCCTTCGCCGGTCGCCATCATGTCCTGGCATGACGCTTCGAGGTTTTCGAAGTCGTACTCGGATAGACCGACATATTCCAGGATTTGCGCCCCTACCGCGTCCCACTCGTGATCGTGCTGGCTGCTGCCGAGAACCCGGTAGGCTTGGCAAATATGCTCGGCCATCTTCAGAATCGCCAGCAGGTTCTTCAGCTCGGCATCACCTGCGGTGGTTTCGGCGAACACCTGCTGCGCGTTGTGGTGACTGGCGATCGCCTCGCACAGATGACGCGGCAGCAGCCAGGATTTGGCGGTGAAATAGCCGATCACGGCATGGTTGGTGTTCAGGCGCTGGTTCTCGATGTCGACGATGCGTTGACCGGACTGCGCATAGGATTCCTCCATCACCTCGATGTAATAGGGGAAGCGGGCCAGCATCAGTGGAATGCCGCAATTATGGAACAGCCCCAGCGCATACGCCTCGTCCGGCTCCAGGCAGCCAATCCGCTTGGCCAACGTCATGCAGGTCATTGCAACATCCTGCGCACTGTCCCAGAAGCGGTTGAGGTTGACGATATTCTCGTCGGTCAGCTCGCCGCGGATCGATTGAGCGTTGACGATATTGATGACGCGCCGAACGCCGAGCAGATTGACGGCCTGCTGAATCGACGTGATGCGATTGGCCAGACCGAAGAAGGGCGAATTGACGACTTTCAGCAGGCTGCCGGACAACCCCGGGTCCTGGCTGATCAGCCGTGCGATGCTCTTGAGGTCAGGGTCCGGCATGACCTGCTCCATCTGCAGGTCGACCATGATCTGCGGCTGGGGTGGGACGCTGATTCCCTGCAGCGCGTTCCTGATCTGCTCATCCGTAAGATCGTTTCCCATCGACTGCTACTCTGTATTGGCCCGAACGCGAGTTTAGCCGGAGACCGCGCGGCTTGGCACCCGTATAATGCGCGGCCTCGTCATTTTCATCCCTTCGTACCGGAGTTTGCATGAACCTTCCCAGCCTGCGCTTGAAATCCAACAGCGATCGCCGCCTAAAGGGAGGTCACCTGTGGGTCTTCAGCAATGAGGTGGATATCGCCCAGACGCCGCTTACCGCGCTCCAGGCCGGGCAGGAAGTGGTGATCGAGACTGCCCAGGGCAAGCCGCTGGGCCTGGCCACGGTGAGCCCGAACAACCTGATCTGCGCGCGACTACATAGCCGCGACACTTCGCACACGCTGGACAAGCCATTGCTGGTCCATCGCTTCAAGATCGCCTTGAGCCTGCGCGAAAAACTGTTCGACAAACCTTTTTATCGGTTGGTCTACGGTGACTCGGATCTGCTGCCAGGTCTGGTGATCGACCGTTTCGGTGATTATTTCGTTGTGCAGATCTCCACGCCTGGGATGGAGCAGGTGCGCGAGGCGGTTGTCGAGGCGCTGGCACAGGTGTTCAGGCCCGCCGGTGTGCTGTTCAAGAACGACAACGCGGCACGCACGCAGGAAGGCCTGCCGCCCTACGTCGAAGTCGCCCATGGTGATGTACCTGAGCGCGTGGAGCTGGAAGAAAACGGCGTCCGCTTCGAAGCCCCCGTCTGGTACGGTCAGAAGACCGGCTGGTTTTACGATCACCGCATGAACCGCGCGCGGCTGGCACCCTATGTCGACGGTAAGCGGGTTCTGGATTTGTATAGTTACATCGGGGGCTGGGGTGTCCAGGCCGCCGTCTTCGGCGCCAGCGAAGTGATGTGTGTGGATAGCTCCGCGCCCGCGCTGGATCTGGTCGAGCACAACGCGCAGCTGAACGGCGTGGCCGAGAAGATGACCGTGGTCGAAGGCGACGTGATGGATGCGCTGCGCGAGCTCAAATCTGCTGGCGAAAAGTTCGACGTGGTCATCGCCGATCCGCCGGCGTTCATCAAGAAACGCAAGGATGTCCGCAACGGAGAGGCAGCCTACCGGCGCTTGAACGAGCAGGCCATGCGCATGCTCAACAAGGACGGGATCCTGGTGTCGGCGTCATGCTCGATGCACCTGGCCGAAGACAGCCTGCGCGATATTCTGCTGGCCTCCAGTCGACACCTCGATCGCCATCTGGTTATCGCCGAGCGGGGCTTCCAGGGTGCTGACCATCCGCTGCATCCGGCTATTCCAGAGACGGGGTATATCAAAGCGTACTTCTGTCGGGTGTTGCCGGTTTAAGTTTGGTCGTGCGGCCGTTATGCGGTGGGATGGGTCGTGTAGGCGCACCGTCAGCCCCGCCCCGGCCCCGGCCCGGACACGCAGCGAGTACGTCCCTGTAGCTCGGCCGCGGCATCCCTGCCGCGGACGGTCCGACCCGCCTTATCCGTGAGTCGGCCCGGATCGCATCATCTTCAACAGAGCCAGGCGCGTAGTTATCCGCGCAGGCTGATCACGGGCCAGGCGTGCGCCAGCGCGTGTGCATGCAACGTATCGTCAGGATCCACCGCGACCGGGTGGTCGACCATGCGCAGCAGCGGCAGGTCGTTCTGCGAGTCGCTATAGAAGTAGCTGCCTGCCAGACTTTCGTCGTTTTCCTCCAGCCAACGCTGCAAACGCGTTACCTTGCCTTCGCGGAAGCAGGGCACGTCCGTGGTACGGCCGGTGTAACGACCATCAGTGCGCTCGCATTCGGTTGCCAGCAGGATGTCGATCCCCAGCTTGCGCGCAATGGGAGCGGTGACGAAGCGGTTGGTCGCGGTGATGATCATCGGCGTGTCGCCGGCCTGGCGGTGCTTCTCGATCAGATCGAGCGCAGCCGGCAGAATAATCGGATCGATTTTGGATGTCATGAATTCCGCGTGCCAGGCATCGAGCTGGTCATCGGGATGCTGGCCCAGCAGCTCCAGCGCGAAGTTCAGGTACTCTTCGATGTCCAGCGTACCCGCCGCATACGCCTCGGCAAACGCATCGTTACGCGCGCGGTAGGCCTGTGCATCGACCAGATTGCGCGAACTGATGAAGTCGCCCCAGGCGTGGTCGCTGTCGCCGCCGAGCAGGGTGTTGTCGAGATCGAAAATCGCCAGTGCCACGGGCGGCTCCTTGTCGAAGTTGTGTTAATAGTCAGCAGGGGCAAAAGCATAAAGCAGTCGCGGCGCAAATGCTTGGCTGGCTGCGGATTTGAGCAATTGCTGCGCCGCGCTTCTTTGTGGAACAATGCAATCGATAGCATGACAAGAGATTCAGGCTGTGATCGATCCCGATGGTTTCCGTCCAAATGTAGGCATTATCCTGACCAATGGGTTGGGCCAGGTGCTGTGGGCTCGCCGCATCGGTCAGGACGCCTGGCAGTTTCCGCAGGGTGGTATACAGCGCAACGAGAGCCCGGAACAGGCCTTGTACCGCGAGCTGCACGAGGAAGTGGGCCTGCTACCGGAAGATGTGGAAATCCTCGCTTGTACCCGTGGCTGGTTGCGATATCGCCTGCCACAGCGGTTGATCCGCAGCCATTCCCAGCCAGTCTGCGTGGGACAGAAACAAAAGTGGTTTCTGTTGCGCCTGAAAGCCGATGAAGCCCGCGTCTGCATGACCAAGAGTCCGAAACCCGAGTTCGACGGCTGGCGCTGGGTCAGCTACTGGTATCCGCTCGGCCAGGTTGTCGCGTTCAAGCGTGACGTGTATCGGCGGGCGATGAAGGAGCTGGCGCCCCGTCTGCCCCTCGGCGAACTCACGGAGTGTTGAGCATGCTCGCTACGCTGCGCCGCATTGTCCAGGAGGTCAATTCCGCAAGGGATCTGACCAGCGCCCTGGATATCATCGTGCAGCGAGTGCGTGGCGCCATGGGCACCGAGGTGTGCTCTGTCTATCTGCTCGATCCCGACTCCACTCGTTACGTGCTGATGGCCACCGAAGGTCTGAACAAGGGCGCGGTGGGTGTCGTCAGCCTGGGAACCAACGAAGGCCTGATCGGCTATGTCGGTGCCCGCGAGGAGCCGGTCAATCTCGAGGATGCGGCATCGCATCCCAGATTCCGCTATTTCGCCGAGACCGGCGAGGAGCGCTACGCATCGTTCCTCGGCGTGCCGATCATTCACCACCGCCGGGTGATGGGCGTGTTGGTCGTACAGCAGAAGGAGCGGCGCCAGTTCGATGAGGGCGAGGAAGCCTTCCTGGTCACCATGAGCGCGCAGCTGGCCGGGGTCATCGCCCATGCCGAGGCCACCGGTTCGATCCGCGGGTTGGGCTGGGGCGGCGAGGTCGTTCAGGATACCCGTTTCGACGCCGTGCCCGGCGCGCCGGGTGTGGCTATCGGTCAGGCGGTGGTGATACTGCCGCCTGCGGACCTCAAGGCCGTGCCGGACAAGACCGTCACCGATGTCGAAGCCGAAATGGATCTGTTCCGTGAGGCGGTGGCAGCGGTACGCAGCGATATGCAGGCGCTCTCGGTCAAGCTGTCGCCGCAGTTACGTCCGGAAGAGCTGGCACTGTTCGATGTTTACCAGATGATGCTCGACGATGCGGCGCTGGGCAACGAGGTGCGTGAGGTCATCAACCGGGGGCAGTGGGCCCAGGGCGCGCTGCGCGATGTGGTGACCGCCCATGTCACCCGCTTCGAATTGATGGATGATCCGTATCTGCGTGAGCGCGCTTCGGACGTAAAGGACCTCGGGCGCCGAATCCTGGCCTATCTCCAGGAAGCAGGCAGGCAGGAGCGAGTGTTCCCGGACCAGACCATTCTGGTCAGCGAAGAGCTTTCGCCGGTCATGCTCGGTGAAGTCCCCAAGGAAAAGCTGGTCGGGCTGGTTTCGGTGCTTGGCTCGGGCAGCTCGCACGTCGCCATTCTCGCCCGCGCGATGGGCGTTCCGACGGTCATGGGCGCGCTGGATCTGCCCTATACGCGGATGGACGGCCTCGAACTCATCGTCGATGGCAACCATGGCGAGGTCTACTGCAACCCGTCGGCGGAGCTGCGCCGCCAGTACAACGAACTCATTCACGAAGAGCGCGAGCTGGTTCAGGGTCTCGAGCAGCTGCGCGACGTGCCCTGCGTGACCCCGGACGGTCACCGCATGCCGTTACTGGTCAACACCGGCTTGCTGGCGGACGTTGCTCGGTCGCTTGATCGCGGGGCGGAAGGGGTCGGCCTGTATCGCACCGAAGTGCCGTTCATGATTCAGGACCGCTTTCCCAGCGAGAAAGAGCAGCAGGCGACCTACCGCGAACAGCTCGAGGCGTTTCACCCATTGCCGGTGACCATGCGTACGCTGGATATCGGCGGGGACAAGGCGCTGACCTATTTTCCGATCAAGGAAGACAACCCCTTCCTCGGCTGGCGCGGTATTCGCGTGACGCTGGATCACCCGGAAATTTTCCTGGTGCAGACCCGCGCGATGCTCAAGGCCAGCCAGGGGCTGAACAATCTGCGCATCATGCTACCGATGATCAGCAGCCCGTTCGAGGTCGAAGAAGCCCAGCATCTGATTCACCGCGCTTACAGCGAAGTGCTGGACGAAGGCGTAGACGTGCCCATGCCGCCGGTCGGGGTGATGATCGAAGTGCCTGCGGCGGTCTACCAGGCGCGCGAGCTGATTCAGCTGGTCGACTTCCTTTCGGTGGGTACCAATGACCTGACCCAATACCTGTTGGCAGTCGATCGTAATAACCCGCGGGTGGCTGATCTATACCATTCGATGCATCCTGCGGTGCTGCAGGCATTGACCCTGGTCGCCGCTGCCTGCCGCGAGGCCGGCAAGCCGATGAGCGTGTGTGGCGAAATGGCGGGCGATCCGGCCGCGGCAGTGTTGCTGATGGCAATGGGTTGCGACGTACTGTCAATGAACGCCACCAATCTGCCGCGGGTGAAGTGGCTGCTCCGGCAGATCACCCTGAGCGACGCCAAGGCGCTGCTTGATGAAGTCGTCGAGCTGGACAATCCGCATCTGGTGCAGGCGACGCTGCATCTCGCCCTGCGCAACATGGGCCTGGGCAAGGTGCTCAGTCAGGCGCGCTGATCCGCTTCCAGCGCGAATTCGTAGCGCGATTCCCCCAGTTCCACCGCTCCCGGGCCAAAGCGCCTCTCGACGAGCTCCACCCGCTCATCAGCAGTGATCCGCAACACAGAGCTGGCTCGGGTTCCGTAGGCTTCGCCGACGATGAATGCGGCCGATAGCGCTCGCTCCCAGTCGAGGCTCACCCCGGTTTTCGGCAGTTGTTCGTCCGGATACTGTCGAGGGTCGGCGAGAAGCGCCATCAGCGCCTCGGTTTCGGTGAGCGTCGCGCGTTGTAGCCCGGTCCGTAACGCCGTGAGCTTCGGCCAGGGAGCATCCAGCGCAGCATTCGACAGGCCGTAGTAGCCTGGCCGCAGTTCGCGCGGCAGAGCCTCATGACTGTTCAGGTAGCACAGCTGTTCGATATCCCCGACCAGCAGGTTGAATCCGCCGAACTCCTTGCAATGCGCCTCAATCCCGTCGAGATAATGCCGGGGCGACAGCGTCGAAGTCAGGAACCCGGCGACCAGCTCACCACGCGAGCGCAGCCCCACCGGTGCGCCCGGCGTTCGGATATTGGTCAGCGCAGCGAAACGGCCGCTGCGCGTCACGCCGAGCCAGCTGCCGCCCGCCTCGAGGTCTTTCCCCGCGAGCAAGTCCGGCCACCCTTCATCAGCCCAGAACTGCGCTTCCCGCGTCGGTCGCGCGTGAAATTCGTCCCGATTGCCGAGCAGTACCAGGGGTTGCTCGGAAACCTGCCACGCTAGCGCTATCAGACACATGTGGTTCTCCCTTGTTTGCCGCATTGTAGCGGCTTGGGCGTGGGCAGGGCAGCGAGCCAGGGACAGGCAAGGCGCCAGCCAGGCGGACCGTCGATGGCTTTTCCGCTACACTAGCGGGCCTGCTGCGTCAGGTGTCGACTACTGGATTTCAAGCGAAGGGTGTGCCGTGGAGTTCCTGTTATATCTACTGCTGGGTGGTTTTGCCGGGACGCTCGCCGGGCTGTTCGGTGTGGGCGGGGGCATGATCATCGTGCCGGTACTGGTCTACAGTTTCGCCGCCCAGGGTTTCTCTCCGGATGTGCTGACGCATATGGCGGTGGGCACCTCGCTGGCAACCATCGCTTTCACCTCGGTCAACGCCATTCGCGCGCACCATCTCAAGGGCGCCGTGCGCTGGCCGCTGTTCGTCTGGATGACGTTCGGCATCGTCATAGGGTCGGTCTTCGGCGCGCTGACGGCGGCGCTGATCGATGGTCCGCTACTGCAGCGAATCATCGGCGTGTTCGCTATCTGTGTGGCCATCCAGATGGCTTTCGAACTCAAGCCAAAAGCCGGGCGGGACGTGCCGGGCAAGCCGGGGCTGGCAGCAGCTGGTGGCGTGATTGGCTGGGCCTCGACCATCTTCGGTATCGGCGGCGGCTCGCTGACCGTACCCTTTCTGGTCTGGCGCAGCGTACCGATGCAGCAAGCCGTCGCGACTTCGTCGGCCTGCGGATTGCCGATCGCCATCGCCGGTGCGATCAGTTTCGTCTGGACCGGCTGGTCGGTACAGCCGCGACCCGAATGGAGCCTGGGCTATATCTATCTGCCGGCATTGGTCGGCATCGCTGCGACCAGTATGCTGTTTGCCGGTTTCGGTGCGCGGCTCGCGCATCGTCTGTCGCAGCGACTGCTCAAGCGACTGTTCGCCCTGTTGCTGCTGGGCGTTGGAATCAACTTCCTCACGTAGGGATACCTCATGTTGCCTTATCCGCAAATCGATCCGGTCGCGGTGTCCCTCGGGCCGCTGCAGATCCACTGGTATGGTCTGATGTACCTGGTTGGCATCGGGGGCGCCTGGTGGCTCGCCGGGCGGCGCCTGGACCAGTTCGATCCAACCTGGTCGAAGGACAAGCTGTCCGATCTGGTGTTCTGGGTGGCTCTCGGCGTCATTGCCGGAGGGCGGCTCGGGTACGTACTGTTTTATGATCTCCCTGCGTATATCAACGATCCGAGCCTGATTCTGCAGATATGGCGGGGCGGCATGTCGTTCCATGGCGGGTTGATCGGCGTCCTGCTTGCGGTTGGCTGGTTTGCCTGGCGCAACAACAAGGGCTTCTTCGAGCTGATGGATTTCATCGCGCCACTGGTGCCGATCGGGCTCGGAGCCGGGCGGATCGGCAACTTCATCAATGCCGAGCTTTGGGGCAAACCGACTGATGTGCCATGGGCAATGGTGTTTCCCACCGATCCGCTGCAGCTGGCCCGGCACCCGTCTCAGCTATACCAGTTTGCCTTGGAGGGTGTGGCGCTATTCGTCATACTCTGGATCTATTCCAGCAAGCCACGTCCGACCATGGCGGTCAGTGGACTGTTCGCCATCTGCTATGGCGTGTTTCGGTTCCTCGTCGAGTTCGTCCGCGAGCCGGATGCGCATATCGGTTACGTGGCCTTCGGCTGGCTGACGATGGGGCAGGTGTTGTGTATCCCGATGATCCTGATTGGTGCCGGCATGATGATGTGGGCCTATCGCAACGAGAGTGCAAAGCGTGAAACAGTATCTTGATCTGATGCGACAGGTGCGCGAAAACGGCACCTTCAAAAGCGATCGTACCGGGACCGGTACCTACAGCGTATTCGGCCATCAGATGCGGTTTGATCTGGCTGAAGGCTTTCCGCTGGTAACCACCAAAAAATGCCATCTGCGCTCGATCATCATCGAGCTGCTGTGGTTCCTGCGTGGCGACACGAACATCGCCTATCTCAAGGAAAACGGGGTCTCGATCTGGGATGAGTGGGCCGACGAGAATGGCGACCTGGGGCCGGTATATGGTTACCAGTGGCGTTCCTGGCCTGCGCCCAACGGCGAGTCGATCGACCAGATCAGCAAGCTGCTGCAGATGATTCGCAGCAACCCGGACTCGCGCCGGCTGATCGTCTCGGCTTGGAATCCTGCGCTGGTCGACCAGATGGCTCTCCCACCATGCCACGCCCTCTTCCAGTTTTACGTTGCTGACGGCCGGCTCAGTTGCCAGTTGTATCAGCGCTCGGCCGATATCTTTCTTGGCGTGCCTTTCAACATCGCCAGCTACGCGCTGTTGACGTTGATGGTGGCCCAGGTCTGCGATCTCGAACCTGGCGAGTTCATCTGGACCGGCGGCGACTGTCACCTGTACGCCAACCACCTCGAGCAGGCGGACCTGCAGCTCAGCCGTGAACCGCTGCCGTTGCCGACCATGAAGCTCAACCCTGACGTAAAAGACCTGTTCGCCTTCAGCTTCGACGACTTCGAGCTGGTCGGCTACCAGGCGCATCCGCACATCAAGGCGCCGGTCGCCGTATGAGCCCAAAAACAGTCCCGAAGATCTCGATGATCGCTGCACTGGCTCGCAACCGCGTGATAGGTCGCGATAACCAATTGCCGTGGCACCTGCCGGAGGACCTGAAGTATTTTCGCAGCGTGACCTGGGGCAAGCCGATCATCATGGGGCGCAAGACCTTCGATTCGCTGGGTCGACCACTGCCGGGGCGCACCAATATCGTCGTGACGGGGCAGGCCGGGCTAGAGCTTGCCGGAGCGCGGGTTACTGCTTCGCTGGATGAGGCGCTCAAGCTTGCCGTTGCCCAGGCCGAGCTGGACGCTGTGGACGAAGTGATGGTAATCGGCGGAGCGACCATCTATCAGCAACTGCTCGACCGGGCGGGCCGTCTGTATCTGACCAAAGTGGATGCCGCGCCGGACGGTGATGCCTGGTTTCCGGACTTCGATGAAGGTCAGTGGAAGGTAACGTCAGAGCGCAGCGTCGAGGCGGGCGACGCTTATCCCGCGCACTGCTATCAGGTGCTGGACAGGCTCGAAGACTGACTGAGCAGGTCATCAAGCGGTCGCGGCTTGCCGATCCAATAGCCTTGCAGGAAATCCCCGCCCCAACTCGACAGTTGTTCGGCGGACTGGGCATCTTCGACGTAGTTGGCCGTAACCTGCTTGTCCAGGCTGCGCGCTAGCTTGATCAGGTTGCGCAGATAGGTCGCATGGTCCGTTTCAGCCTCGCTCGTCAGCTCGCGTGTATCCAGCTTGATGCCCTTGATAGGTAATCTCGTCAGATAGCCCAGGGCGCCGTACTCGGCGCCGAAGTGATCGAGCCAGATATCGACGCCCAGCGCGCTCAGCGATTCGCATAGCGCGGCCGCCTGTCCGGCG
The DNA here is from genome assembly GCF_900104945.1 of Halopseudomonas xinjiangensis. Lineage (NCBI taxonomy): Bacteria > Pseudomonadati > Pseudomonadota > Gammaproteobacteria > Pseudomonadales > Pseudomonadaceae > Halopseudomonas > Halopseudomonas xinjiangensis. The sequence continues at coordinate 135,316 of NZ_LT629736.1, forward strand.
TGCTTGAGCAGCGCATCTTCGCGCAACTCGAGCTGGACCATGCCCGGAGGCACCTTGCTATTCGCCAATAGCTGCCTGAGCTGATCGGCGAAGCGCGGTTGCTTGAGCTCCCGATCGCTCAGGTTGATCGACAGTCGACAGTTCACGCCGGCGGCGCGCCAGGCCTTGACCGCTTCCAGTGCCTGACTGATGACCCAGTGACCCATGGGCAGGATCAGGCCACTGTGCTCGGCAAGCTTGAGGAACGCGTCGGGCGCGAGCAGACCGAGTTGCGGATGCTGCCAGCGCAGTAGCGCTTCCCAGGACACGGTGTCCCCGTTGCGGGTATCGACGATCGGCTGATAGTGCAGACGGAACTGACCTTCCAGCAATCCGTGACGCAGGCCCTGCTCAATATCGAGATTATGTCGCGTTTGCGCCTGCTCATCCGGATTGAAGAAGCTGTAGCCGTTGCGACCGTTGGCCTTTGCGCGGTACAAGGCCTGATCGCCGTGGTGCAATAGCTCGGTCGCCGATTGGCCGTGCTGCGGATACATGGCGATGCCGACGCTGGCGGAAATCAGCAGATGGTGACCGCTGAGGGTAATGGGTTCGCTGAGCGTATGGATGATCTTGCTGGCAATCAGTGCCGCGTCATTCGCATCGACGACATCTTGCAGCAGAGCGACGAACTCGTCGCCGCCGATGCGGGCGATGAGATCTTCCTGGCGCATGGTCCGCCGCAGTCGATTGGCGATCACCGCGAGCAACAGGTCGCCCAGGCCATGGCCGAAACTGTCGTTGATCTGCTTGAAGTAGTCGAGGTCGATGTACAGCAGGGCGAAGCCGAATCCGCTGCGCTTGCCCTTGATCAGCAGGCGATCCAGCTCTTCCTCGAGCATCGCCCGATTGCCAAGCCCGGTCAGCGGATCCTGTTTGGCCTGACGTTCCAGTTTGCTGCCACCGTCGCGCCGAAGCTGACCATGAATGAGCGCGCGGTTGATCTGGTCGGCGTCCAGGTTGGTGCGGACCAATACCTCATCAGCACCCTGCTCGATCGCGCGGCTATCCCCTCTGGCATCGCCGCCTTCACTGATCAGCAGATACAAGGTTTCCGACGCTACCCGGCGGGCGTCCTGCAGGAGGCTCAGGTCGTTGGGTAGCAGACAGGCAAAATAGGTGTTCTGGGCTACGCGATGAACGGCTTCGCGAGGCTGTGTGCAGATATCCACTTCGAACGAGGCGAGCGGAGGCTGCCGACACAGAGAGAGCAAATGCTCTCGCTTGTCCGGATCGGCTTCCACCAGCAACAGTTTCCGTACGTTAGTGCCCATCAACGTCCGTGCCTAGCGAGGGATGAAACGCGTCCGTGATCGCGTTATGACCTCATTATGTTAGCTCGTTCACATTCTGGTAGCAGTAGTTTTGCGCGATCAATGGTAATTAATGCGGACAGATGGTAGGCATGAGGGCTGCGAATGGCGGGGTTTTGACGCGGCGAGAGCGCTTGATGGCTTAATGATATTAAACTGACGCAGCGAGGCGCTGGGAAAAAGGCAGTGAAGCTTCAGAAATGAAGCCACTCGGCAAGGTCAGAGTCTACCTTTCCGAGTGGCGTCGTCATCAGCCGTCCAGCATTGCCTTGTCCCGCACTGCGCCTTTGTCGGCGCTGGTGGCGAGCAGTGCATAGGCTTTCAACGCAGTGGTTACCTTGCGCGGACGTTTCTCCACCGGCTTCCAGCCCTTGCGATCCTGCTCGGCGCGGCGCTCGGCGAGCTCTTCATCGCTTATCAGCAGGTTGATGCTGCGGTTCGGGATGTCGATCAGTATCTTGTCGCCCTCACGCACCAGGCCGATCGCGCCGCCGGCAGCCGCCTCTGGCGACGCGTGGCCGATCGACAGACCTGACGTGCCGCCGGAGAAGCGGCCGTCGGTCAGCAGGGCACATTCCTTGCCCAGGCCCTTGGATTTCAAATAAGAGGTGGGATACAGCATTTCCTGCATGCCCGGGCCGCCTTTGGGGCCTTCGTACCGAATGATCACCACATCGCCAGACTTCACTTCGTCAGCAAGGATGCCTTTGACCGCGCTGTCCTGGCTTTCGAAGATTTTGGCGTTGCCCTCGAAGACGTGAATCGACTCGTCGACGCCGGCGGTTTTCACCACGCAGCCATCGAGTGCGATATTTCCGTAGAGCACGGCCAGGCCGCCTTCCTGGGAATAGGCGTGTTCGACGCTGCGAATGCAGCCGTTGGCCCGGTCATCATCCAGCGTGTCCCAGCGAGTCGACTGACTGAACGCGGTCTGCGTAGGTATGCCTGCCGGCCCGGCGCGGAAGAACGTGTGAACGTCTTCGTCGTTTGTCTGCGTAATGTCCCAGAGGGCGATCGCTTCTTCCATGCTGCTGCTATGGACGGTGGGTACGTCGGTATGCAGCAGTCCGCCACGAGCCAGCGAACCGAGAATGCTGAAGATGCCGCCTGCGCGGTGCACGTCTTCCATGTGATATTTCTGGATGTTCGGCGCGACCTTGCACAGCTGCGGTACCTTGCGTGACAAGCGGTCGATGTCGCGCAGATCGAACGGGATTTCCGCTTCCTGCGCTGCGGCGAGCAGGTGCAGGATGGTGTTGGTCGACCCGCCCATCGCGATATCCAGCGTCATGGCATTTTCGAACGCCTTGAAGTTGGCGATATTGCGCGGCAGCACGCTCTCGTCGCCCTCGGCGTAGTAGCGCTTGCATAGCTCGACTACTGTCCGTCCGGCGCGCAGGAACAGCTGCTCGCGATCGGAATGAGTTGCTAGCGTCGAGCCGTTGCCCGGCAACGACAGACCAAGCGCCTCGGTCAGACAGTTCATCGAGTTGGCAGTAAACATGCCCGAGCAGCTACCGCAGGTCGGGCAGGCGCTGCGCTCGTACTCGGCTACCTTTTCATCCGAGGAGTTTTCGTCGGCAGCGACCACCATCGCATCAACCAGATCCAGGCCGTGGCTGGCCAGCTTGGTCTTGCCTGCTTCCATCGGGCCGCCGGATACGAACACCACCGGGATGTTCAGCCGCAACGCAGCCATTAGCATGCCCGGGGTGATCTTGTCGCAGTTGGAGATACATACGATGGCGTCGGCGCAATGCGCGTTGACCATGTATTCCACCGAGTCGGCAATGATTTCACGCGAAGGCAGTGAATAAAGCATGCCGTCGTGACCCATGGCGATACCGTCGTCCACGGCGATCGTGTTGAATTCCTTGGCGACCCCACCGGCGCGTTCGATTTCCCGAGCCACTAATTGCCCCAGATCCTTCAGATGGACGTGGCCGGGCACGAACTGGGTGAAGGAGTTGGCGATCGCAATGATGGGTTTCTTGAAGTCTTCATCCTTCATGCCGGTAGCGCGCCATAGCGCGCGGGCGCCCGCCATGTTGCGGCCGAAGGTGGAGGTTTTCGAGCGATAATCGGGCATCGGGGGTGGTCTCGTTATGCGTTGCTAGCCGGCAAGCATATCAAGTTTGCATCGCACCTCACAGGCGCTGAAGACAACTTGATAAGCCCTGCGCGGTCTCTGCTATCGGCTATTCTGGTGCAGTCACTCAATTCCCCACGTCATTGGAGTATCTATGACCGATTCAGCCTACACCCCGCCGAAGGTATGGACCTGGGACAAGGCCAGCGGTGGCCAGTTTGCCAACATCAACCGTCCCATCGCCGGGCCGACGCACGACAAGCAATTGCCCCGCGGCAAGCATCCGTTGCAGCTGTATTCGCTGGCCACGCCCAACGGCGTGAAAGTCACCATAATGCTCGAGGAGCTGTTGGCGGCGGGCTTCGAGGGGGCAGAATATGACGCTTACCTGATTCGGATCGGTGAGGGCGATCAGTTCGGCAGCGGTTTCGTCGAGCTCAACCCCAACTCGAAGATTCCAGTACTGCTCGATCAGAGCGTTGAACCGGCGCAGCGTGTCTTCGAGTCCGGATCCATACTGCTGTACTTGGCGGAAAAATTCGGCGCGTTCATCCCGCAGAGTGCCAGCGGGCGAACCGAATGTTTGAACTGGCTGTTCTGGCAGATGGGCAGCGCGCCGATGCTCGGTGGCGGCTTCGGCCATTTCTATGCTTACGCGCCGGAGAAATACGAATACCCGATCAACCGCTACACCATGGAGGTCAAGCGGCAGCTCGATGTGCTTGATCGGCAACTGGCGAATCACCGCTTCATCGCCGGGGAGGAATACAGCATCGCCGACATGGCCATATGGCCCTGGTATGCCGGCGTGGCGACCAATCAGGTGTATGGCGCCGCCGAATTCCTGCAAGCGCACACCTACAAGAACCTGCTGCGTTGGGCCGAGGAGATTGGCGAACGGCCGGCCGTCAAGCGCGGGCGGATGGTCAACCGGACCTGGGGCGATCCATCCGAGCAACTGCCCGAGCGGCACGATGCCAGCGACTTCGACCTGCGTACCGCGGACAAGCTCGACAAGCAGAGCTGAAGCCCAGGCGCCGGGCCAGCTCGGCCGGCGCTACAGCGCCTTCTCGAAGACCTTGGAGTTGCGCTGGTAGTTGTACAGCTGCGCACGCTTGGCCGGGAGCCGTTCGACCGAGCTGGGCACAAATCCGCGCTCACGGAACCAGTGAGCGGTGCGTGTGGTAAGCACAAATAACGTGTCGATCTTCAATGCGCGGGCCTCTGCCTCGATATGCTCGAGCAGCTGGTCGCCGCGTCGACCATGTCGGTAGTTCGGATCGATCGCCACGCAGGCCAGCTCGGCCGACGTTGACTCTTCCAGCGGATACAGCGCCGCGCAGCCGATGATCATGCCGTCGCGTTCGATAATGGTGAACTGACCGATCTCGCGTTCGAGTACCTCCCGCGACCGACGTACGAGAATGCCTGCTTCCTCAAGCGGACGCAGCAATTCTAGCAAGCCGCCGACATCTTCGATGGTCGCGGTGCGAACCTGCTCGAATTGCTCCTGGGTGACCAGGGTCCCGCCACCGTCGCGGGTGAACAGCTCGGTCAGTAGCGCCCCGTCGTCAGCGAAGCTGACGATATGGCTGCGCCGCAGGCCGGAGTTGCAGACTTTGCAGGCAGCGGCCAGCAGCGTGCCGGGCAGGCTGTTGCCGAGCCTGGCGAGGATCGGCAAGGCTCGGGTCGGCTTGAGTTCGCGAAGCAGGTTGCCCTGGTCGTCGAAGATGCCGGTATCCGGGCCGAACAGGATCAGCTTGTCCGCCTCGAGCGAGCTGGCGGTGCTGGTGGCGACGTCTTCGCAGGCCAGATTGAACACTTCGCCGGTCGGCGAGTAGCCGATCGAGGAAAGCAGAACGATCGACTCTTCGTCCAGGTGGCGGTTGATTGCCTTGCGGTCGATACGCCGCACTTCGCCGGTATGATGAAAGTCGACGCCGTCCACTACGCCGATGGGCTTGGCGGTCACGAAATTGCCGCTGACCACGCGTAACCTCGGGCCTTGCCCGGACGCTACGCAGAGCGCTGCTTCAATGGCGATGCGCAGGCTACCGACGGCGTCCATGACCGACGCGAGAGTGTCGCTGTCGGTGATGCGCAGATCATCGTGGTAGCGCGATGCGACGCCGCGGGCGGATTGGCGCTCCTCGATCTGCGGGCGAGATCCGTGTACCAGCACGAGCCGCACGCCGAGGCTGTTGAGCAGCATGATGTCGTGAACGATATTGGTAAAATTCGGATGAGCCAGCGCCTCGCCGGGCAACAGCACGACGAACGTGGTGTCGCGATGCGTGTTGATGTAAGGCGTTGAGTGACGAAACCAGTTGACGTAGTCGGACATGCGCGCTGTTCCGCAGAAAAGGGCAGTGTAGGGACAATCGTCGGCCGGCATCAAGCACCGCGCGCGCCACGAGCGGGTATGCTATGGATAATTCATGAATCCTGCTGAAGACCGCACAAAGAGAGGCTGCCTGTGAGTTTGCGTTCTGATTCGTTCGAAGTTGTATCCACCCCGGAACAAGCCGTCGATCGCCTGGCTGCCCTGTACCAGCAGGCCACGACTGCGCTGGGCGACGCCCTCAAGCGTTACATCAGGGACCGAACCCGGCCGACGGCGGAGGAAACCGCAGCATTTCACTACCCTGAACTCCGCCTCACCTACGAATGTCCGGGTGAGACCCCGACCAGCGTCCGTGCGTACGCCAAGGTCCAGGTCCCCGGCGTCTACAGCGTGACCGTGACCCAGCCGCAGGCCTTTCGCAAATACTTGCTCGAGCAGTTGCGACCGCTGATGCAGGATTTCACCGTGGTCATCGAGGTGGGTGTCAGCGAGCAGCCGATTCCGTACCCGTACGTCGTGGAAGGCGGTGACGAGCTGGCCGGCTCCGGCGTGACGGCTGGCGAACTGGCACGCGTGTTCCCGAGTACCGATCTGGCCGCGGTGACGGACAACAATGCCGACGGGCTGTGCGACTGGGAGGAAATGGACCCCTGGCCGCTGGCGCTGTTCGATGCGGCGCGGGTGGATTTTTCGCTGCGCCGCCTGGTGCATTACACCGGGAGCGATTGGAGGCATATCCAGCCTTGGATTCTACTGACCAACTACCATCGCTACGTCGATCAGTTCATCCGTCATGGACTGGACATGCTCACTGAGGATTCGCGTTTCGAGCGGATGGTGCTGCCTGGCAACGTGGTGCTCGACCGAAGCATGAGCGAAGGCGACATGCAGGCCTTGATCGCCAGCGTTCAGTGGCATCGCTATCAGATGCCGGCGTATCACCTGCAGGCAGCAGATGGCGACGGCATTACGCTGGTCAACATCGGCGTCGGCCCGTCGAACGCCAAGAACATTACCGATCACCTGGCCGTCATGCGCCCGCATTGCTGGCTGATGATTGGTCACTGCGGGGGGCTGCGCCAATCCCAGACGATCGGCGATTACGTTCTCGCCCATGCCTATATGCGCCGCGACGGCATTCTCGACCGGGTCCTTCCGCCGAACATTCCGCTGCCGGCCTTGGCCGAAGTCCAGCAGGCGCTCCAGGAGGCGGCTGCGCAGGTCACCGGCGACCGTGGCGACGCGCTGAAGCGGCGTCTGCGCACCGGCACGGTGTTGACCTACGACGATCGCAACTGGGAGCTGCGCTGGGCGCAGGAGCGCCCGCTGATCAATCAGGCGCGGGCGGTGGCGGTCGACATGGAGAGCGGGACCATCGCCGCGCAAGGTTACCGGCTGCGTGTCCCCTATGGCACGCTACTGTGTGTGTCGGACAAACCCCTGCACAGCGAGATCAAGCTGCCCGGCGCGGCGGGCGCCTTCTACGAGCGCGCCGTGACCCAGCACCTGCATATCGGGATTACCGCGCTGGAGCTGCTGCGCAGCGAGCTCGCCTCGCTGCATTCGCGTAAATTGCGCAGCTTCGACGAACCACCGTTTCGCTAGGTCGTCGGAGTCGGCTCGGCTGACAGGCAGAAACGTTCGATCAGCTGCTTCAAGATGTCCACCGTCGGTTGAATGCGATCCATCGCGAGATATTCATCCGGCTGGTGGGCCTGATCGATGTCTCCTGGGCCGAGAATCAGGGTTTGCATGCCGGCCTGGTTGAAATAGGGACCTTCGGTGGCGAAGGCGACGCTGCCTGCGCTATGGCCGGTGAGCTGTTCGCAGGCTTGTACCAGGGGCGCATTAGCTGGCGTGTCTAGCGGAGGGACGCCTGGGAACAGCGGCTTGTAGGCGATTTCGACCTGGCGTTGCGCAGCGACAAGCTCGAGCCTGCGTTGTATGTCGGCGCGCAGTTCATCGGTATCCATGCCGGGAAGCGGGCGGATGTCGAACTCCAACGCGCATTTGGCGCAAATGCGGTTGGGATTGTCGCCGCCATGGATGCAGCCCAGATTCATGGTTGGCACCGGGACGCTGAAAAGCGGATCGTTCCAGCGCTTCTGCCACTGCCCGCGCAGGTCGATCAATTCGGCGATAACCTGGTGCATGGCCTCCAGTGCGCTGCGTCCGAGCGAGGGATCGGACGAGTGGCCGGCCTGGCCGATGATGTCGACTCTTTCCATCAGAATGCCCTTGTGCACCCGCACCGGCTTCAGCCCGGTGGGTTCGCCAATGACCGCATGGCGGGCTTTCGGCTGGCCGCTGGCAGCCAGTGCCCGAGCCCCGCTCATCGAGCTCTCTTCGTCGGCGGTGGCCAGTATGATCAGGGGCTGCTGGAAGGGCTGATCAACGTAGCCTCGTACGGCCTCGATGATCAGTGGAAAAAAGCCCTTCATGTCGCAGCTGCCCAGCCCGTACCAGCGGCCGTCGGCTTCGGTCAGTGCAAAAGGATCGAAATTCCATTTCTCCGGATTGCACGGCACCGTGTCGGTGTGCCCGGCCAACACCAGCCCGCCCGGTCCGCTTCCCAGCGTTGCAACCAGATTGGCTTTGCCCGGCTCGCCTTCGATCGGCTGAATGTCGCAGGCAAACCCCATCTCGCCCAGCCAGCCGGCCAGCAGATTGATGACCGGCATGTTGGACTGATCGAACTCGGGTTGTGTGCAGCTGATGGAGGGGGCTTTGAGCAGCGCGTCGAACTGCGCCTTGAGCGAGGGTACGGCCATAACGGGCTCCTGGCGGCGTAAGCGATCTTGAACGTTCAGACCAGCTTACGCGCCGAGGTTCGGCCCGTCAGCCGAAAATGCCGTGGAGAATGTAGAAAAATATGATGGAGAGCAGAGCGCCAGCGGGCAACGTGATCACCCAGGAGCTGAAAATGGTACCGATGACCCGCAGGTTGAGCGCGCCGATACCGCGCGCCATACCTACGCCCAGTACCGCACCGACCAACGTATGCGTCGTGGAGACCGGCAGCCCGATGCCCGAGGCGCCCACGACGGTAGCAGCTGTGGCCAGCTCTGCGGCAAAGCCGCGACTGGGGGTCAGCTCGGTAATATGCTTGCCGATGGTGGCAATCACCCGGTAGCCATAGGTCGCCAGACCAACAACGATGCCTATCGCACCCAACAGCAGCACCCAACCCGGGACCACGGACTTGGACGCGATTTCGCCACCTGAGTTGAGCACGCCGACGATTGCCGCCAGCGGGCCTACCGCATTGGCGACATCATTGGAGCCGTGGGCGAATGCCATCGCGCAGGCAGTGAAGATCATCAGAATGGCAAAGACCTTTTCCACGCTGGCGAAGTGAAAGCTCTTGTCTGCCTCCGGATCAGCCTTGATGCGGCTAAGCAGCGCAACACCGACCAGCATGATCAGCAAGCCCATGCCGGCCGCAAGAAACACCCCCTGGACGGTGGTCAGTTCCAGACCGACGTGCTTCAAGCCTTTGGTGAGAGTGACCAGCGTGATGATGAAGCCGACCAGGAACATGTAGAACGGCACGTAGCGCTTGGCATTCTGGAACGGGTCTTCGGTATCGAGAATCAGCTTGTGCACGCTGATGAACAACATGAAAGCGACGATGCCCGACAGCAGCGGAGAGATGACCCAGCTGGCCACGATGGGTACCACGCCGCCCCAGTTGACCGCGTCCATCGACACACCGACCGCGCCGAAGCCGATAACCGCGCCGATAATCGAGTGTGTGGTGGATACCGGCCAACCCTTGATAGAGGCGATCAACAGCCAGGTGCCAGCCGCCAGCAGCGAGGCAAGCATGCCGAAGACCATCTCGTCAGGCGAAATCATCTCTGCCTCTACGATACCGCTGCGGATGGTCTGGGTAACCGATCCGCCCGCCAGATAGGCGCCGAGAAACTCGAAGACGATGGCGATCATGATCGCCTGCTTGATGGTCAGCGCCTTGGAGCCGACCGAGGTGCCCATCGCATTGGCGACGTCGTTGGCGCCTACGCCCCAAGCCATGAAAAAACCGAACAGACAGGCTAGAACAAGCAGGATGGTGCCGTATTCCGCAATCAGGGTCATAGCTGAAAAACTCTGTTTTCGATATGCAAGAAAGACCCGCTCAGCGGGCCATGAGCAGTTCCAGACGATTGCCGACACGTTGCGCACGGTCGGCCACGTCACCGATCCATTCGATGATCTGATACAGGAACATTACATCGACCGGCGGCCATTCCTTTTCCAGCTTGAACAGCTCGGCGCGCAGTTTGATCTGCAGGTTGTCGGTGTCATGTTCGATGGCATCGAGCTCGTCGATCATGCGCTCGACCAAGGTCACTTCGCGGCCGGAAAAACCGGTCTCGAGCAGTTCGTCGAGTTCGTTCATCGCGCGCAGCGCCTGGGCTGCGGCATCCACGGAGCGCTTCACGAAACTCTTGAAGGCGGGTTGCAGCGGGGTGGGGATCTGCATCTGGCGACCCAGCATCAGGCCGGCGATATCCTTGGCACGGTTGGCGACTTTGTCCTGTACACTGAGCAGCTCCAGAAGGTCGGTGCGCGGCACCGGCAGGAACAGACTCTTGGGTAGGTGGACACGCACGTCCTTCTTGAGTTTGTCGGCTTCCCGTTCCAGCACGCAGATATGTTGCTGGACCTTTTCGGCCTCGACCCAGTCGCCAGCGATCACTGCATCGATGAACGGAGTCAGCTGTGCAGCACATTCGTGCGCCTTGGCGATATGCTGTTGCATAGGACCAATCGGCGAACGGCCGAACAGAGTAAGAAACGGATTGCTGGGCATGACGGCTCCAAGGCTTGATCAAGGCGGCGAATTATAAAGGTTGAACCCCGTTGCGTCATCAAATCGACATCGAATGGTCACACACCGTTCCTCGCGAGTTCTGCTACAGGCACAGGCATGGCTAAAGAAACCGAAATAAAGCTACGGGTATCGCCCGCTACTCTCGACGCTCTCCGTGAACACCCCTTGCTCAACGCGCGGCGCAGCGGAGACTGGCAAAGCGGGACGCTGTACAACCAGTACTTCGACACCATAGATCGTGATCTGGCCCGCGCCAAGGTTGCGCTCCGCATTCGACGCGACGGTGATACCTACATTCAGACGCTGAAAAGCCGGGGGCAGAGCGTGGCCGGGCTATCTGAGCGCAACGAGTGGGACTGGTATCTCGAAAGTGACAAGCTGGACCTCTCGCGCCTTGATGATGAATGCTGGCCGGCGAGCCTCGCCGATCTCGACCGCGCGACCGTCGAGCCGCTGTTCACCACCCATTTCCAACGCACCAAGGTACTGCTCGGCTGGGAGCGGGAAGGGCAGCAGGTGCAGGTCGAGGCGGCGCTGGACTCGGGTACTGTCGAGACGCAGGGCGGTCAGGAAGTGATATGCGAGCTCGAGTTGGAGGTCCGTGAAGGACCGGCAGCGACGGTACTGGAACTGGCGTTGCAGCTGGCTCAGGACCTGTCGCTGATGCCATGCGACATCAGCAAGGCCGAACGTGGCTATCGTCTTCTTGACCCGGCGAGCTACTCGCTCCGCCCGGCGATGACGGCGTGGCACGCCGAGAGCAGCGTCGACGAGATAATCGGCGGTGCGGGCTGGCAATTGCTCGGGCATATCCAGCGTCTGGCCGAACAGTTCCGCCATACCGGCCAGTTCAAGCTGTTCCGTGACATGACCGTGGCGCTTGGTGAGTTGCGGGCGATGTTCGGAGTTTTCGATCTTGGTCTGCCCCGTTCGACGGCGCAGCCGTTCCTGCCCACGCTCGATGAGCTGTTGGCGACCTTCCGGCCGCTGGTGCTGGCGGGCTGGGCCGATGATGAAGCTGGCCAGGCAGCACGGGACCAGGCGCCCAAGATTTTTGCCGCAGCAGTCGCAAACCCCGCCTGGGGTCAGTTGTTCGTCGGCCTGGCGCTGTGGTTGCATACCGCGGCCTGGACCGTCGAGCGTCCTCCGCGCGGTGACCGCGTCGGTGCGCTGGCTCTGCCGCGTTGGCTCCTCGGTGCCACGGCACGCGACATCCAGGAACTGCAGGTCCCGCATCACAATGAGCCGGACGCAGCGGTGAGCGAATGGATGGACCAGATGCCTCGGCTGGGTCGCCTGCATTTCCTGCTTGGTCATTTCCGCCAATGGCTCGATGTGCCGGAACCGGATCGCCTGTATGGCGAGCTGAACAAGCTGCAGGCGCTGCTGGAGCAGTACCCGCTGATCGACGCCGAGCAACAGCCGGCGCTGCTGGCGGCGTTGCGCAAGCAGGGTCAGCGCCTGCGCAAGCTCAATGCCTGGCGTGAGCTCAACAGCTGACCGTGGCGATCGAAGGAGAACAGGGATGAATCACCTGCGCGACCTGGCCCTACCTGGAAGCGACCGGCCGCTGGACCTGGCCGACATCCTCAATGCTCTGGTCGCCCAGGGGCGACTGGAACTGGAAACTGCCGAGCAGCTCAGCGTACTGCGTCGTGCCGCTACCGGCGACGGCGCCCGGGCGCACCCGCTGGAGTTCATCGCGGCCCAGGCACCTTCGGACAAGGCACGCCCCGGGAAAACGCTGGACATCGACATCCTCAGCCGCTGGTTGGCAACCGAGGCTGACCAGCCGTTCTATCGGATCGATCCGCTGAAGATCAATGTCGCTGCCGTCACCCCGCTCATGTCCTTCGCCTTCGCCCAGCGACACAGGATTCTTGCGGTCGAGGTCAATGATCGAGAGGTGACCATCGCCAGCGCGCAGCCCTTCGTCAGCAGTTGGGAAGCCAACCTTGTCCACGTGCTCAAGCGCGAGATTCGACGCGTGGTCGCCAACCCTGCCGACCTGCAGCGCTATTCGGTGGAGTTCTATCGGCTGGCCCGGTCGGTCAGCGGCGCCAACGCCAGCGACCAGAAAAACAGCGTCATCGGCAACTTCGAACAGTTGCTCAACCTGGGCAGCATGGGTCTGGAGCCGGACGCCAACGATGCCCACGTGGTGAACATTGTCGACTGGCTGTTTCAGTACGCCTTCGAGCAACGTGCCAGTGACATCCACATCGAGCCGCGACGCGAAACCGGTAGCGTGCGGTTGCGTATTGATGGCGTGCTGCATACGGTCTATACCTTCCCGCTGCAGGTCACCGTTGCGGTGGTGGCGCGCTTGAAAACGCTTGGGCGAATGAACGTGGCGGAAAAGCGCAAGCCGCAGGATGGCCGGGTCAAGACCAAATCGCCGCAGGGCAACGAAGTCGAACTGCGTTTGTCTACGCTGCCGACCGCCTTTGGCGAAAAAATGGTCATGCGGATCTTCGATCCGGACGTGCTGCTGCGAAGCTTCGACAAGCTCGGGTTTTCCGGCGAAGACCAGCGACGCTGGCAGGCCATGGTCAAGCAGCCCAACGGCATCATATTGGTGACCGGACCCACCGGCTCGGGCAAGACCACCACGCTTTATACAACGCTCAAACAGCTCGCTACGCCTGAGGTTAACGTCTGTACCATCGAAGACCCGATCGAGATGGTGGAGGACAGCTTCAATCAGATGCAGGTGCAGCATAACATCGAGCTGACCTTCGCCAGCGGCGTGCGCGCGTTGATGCGCCAGGACCCGGACATCATCATGATCGGTGAGATACGCGACCTGGAAACCGCGGAGATGGCTATCCAGGCGGCGCTTACCGGTCACCTGGTTCTGTCCACGCTGCATACCAACGACGCGCCCAGCGCCGTCAGTCGTCTGATCGAACTGGGTGTGCCAGCCTATCTTATCAAGGCCACTGTGCTCGGGGTGATGGCTCAGCGGCTGGTGCGTACGCTCTGCCCGCATTGCAAGGAGCCGACCGAGGTTGACGCCGAAGCCTGGCGCGAGCTGACCCGGCCATGGAACGCGGCCTTGCCGAGCAATGCGCATCGCCCGGTAGGTTGTCCGGAATGTCGCGAAACCGGTTATCGCGGCCGCGCGGGGGTCTACGAACTGATGCCTCTGACCGACACGATCCGCGGCAATATCCATGTCGATACCGATCTGGATGCCCTACGTCGGCAGGCCTACAAGGAAGGCATGCATAGCCTGCGCCTGTCCGGGGCGCAAAAGGTCGGAGCAGGACTTACCACCATTGAGGAAGTGTTGCGCGTCACTCCGACCAGTCAGCATTGATTGCCTGGTCGGGTGGTTGATCCGGCCGCGCGCCGCTAGAATGCCGCTCTACCCGGGCCACCGCTGGACTGACGATGAATTACCGCCACAGCTACCACGCCGGCAATCACGCTGACGTATTCAAGCATGCCGTTCTGCTGCGCATGGTTCGCCTGTTGCAGCGCAAGGATGCTCCGTTCTGCTATCTCGATAGTCACGCGGGTACGGCTATGTACGATCTGCAAGGCGAGGCGGCCAGCAAAACCGGCGAATACGTAGACGGCATCGGCCGGTTGTTCGACCGCGACGATCTCCCCGGGCTGTTTGCCGACTATCGGGATGCTGTCGCCCGTCACAATCCCAGCGGTTCGCTGCGCCTGTACCCGGGGTCGCCACAGATCGTCGCCGATGCCCTGCGAGAGCAGGACCGGATGATTCTCAGTGAATTGCATCCCGAGGATGCGGCGACGCTCAAGAGCCAGTTCGACTCTCAGCCTTCTATAGCCGTACATGAGCGTGACGGTTACGAGCTGCCCAAGGCTTTTTTGCCCGTGGCTGAGAAGCGTGCGCTCTGGCTGCTCGATCCTCCGTTCGAAAAGACCGACGAACTCGACCGTTGCGTCGAAATGGTCCAACTGGCGATCCAGCGGATGCGCCAGACGGTGGTTGCGCTTTGGTATCCAATCAAGGATGAACGACTGTTGCGGGGCTTTTACCGCAACATGAGCGAAGCGGGGCTGCCCAAGGTGCTGCGCATCGAACTCAGTGTGCGACCGACGGACACGCGCCTGGGCCTCAATGGTTCAGGGCTGATGCTGGTGAATCCGCCGTGGCCGCTGTGGGAGGAGCTGGACGTAGCGCTGCCATGGCTGGCTGGCATGCTGGCCCAGTCAGGTGAGGGTGGCTGGCGTATGGACTGGCTCGCCGGGCAACCGTAGCAGTCACCCGGCGAGCGCTGCTCAGGCGTCTTCCAGTTTGAAAGTCAGGCCTGCATGTTCGGTCAGACGGTCGATGAGCTTGTGGCCCATGGCCGGTGCGGTGGTCCAGATGCCGCCAGGGGTGTCGGTGGCGTCGCGCAACAGGCACATCGCGCTTTCAGCGATCATTCGTGAGGTCGACCCGTAACCCGGGTCGCGCTTGCCCGCAACGCTAGCACGCAGCGTGCGGCCATCTTCCGCCTCGCCGATGAACAACACGTCGTAGAAACCGTTTTCTCGTTCTTCCGCCGTGGGACCCTCGCCCGGCTTGGGCGCCTTGTCGCTGGACAGTGAACGGTCCCCGGCAACCGCGTCGGCCGTCGCCTTGCCTTGATCACCCGGTCCGGTAAGGAGCATCTCGTCGTAGACGAAGTCGGTCCCGTAGGCATGGTCCATCAACGCATTGGAGCGGTGCACGTTGCGCGTGTTGATCGCTGCCATGATGAACGGAGCAGCCCAGCTGCCGAGATTCTCGTCGTACTCGGGCTTGCTGGCGGGAGGTTGCGTCGGCCCCTGGAATCCGGGCGCCAGGGCGAACGGGTTACCCAGCAGTCTGAGAATGTCCGGGTTTTCCTTCGCCGCCTGCATGGTCGCCTTCAGGCTGGCGGCGGTTCCGCCGGAGAAGGTTCCTTTCATCTTGCGCACCCGGCCCTTGACGCGCGGCACGGTGTGGCCGAAGCGTTCCCTGGCCGCTTCCTGCAGAAAGAACACACCCAGATCGAACGGAATCGAATCAAAACCGCAGGAGAAGACGATGCGCGCACCCGAATCGCGTGCGGTCTGCTCGTGGGCATCGATCATCTGGCGCATCCAGGCCGGCTCGCCACACAGATCGACATAATCGGTTCCGGCCTTGGAGCAGGCGGCGACGAGCGCCGAGCCATACAACTGATAAGGACCCACCGTGGTGATGATCACCCGAGTGCGCTCGACCAGTTCGTCCAGGCTCGCCGGATCCTCGGTGTCGGCGATCAGCAAGGGCGTGTCGGTCGGCGCACCGATTTCATCACGCACCTCAGCCAGCTTGGTTTCGTTGCGACCAGCCATGGCCCAACGCAGGTTGGCGTCGTCGGCATATTCCTGGCTGAGATACTCCGCAACCAGGCGCCCGGTATACCCGGACGCCCCATAAACTACGATGTCGAAGTCGGCGTTTTGCGGCATGATTGAGTTCTCCTGTATGGATGGCGATTGGCTCATGATCGGCCCGACTACGGACATGTTGCAGCGCCGGCGGGCCCCGCGATTGCCAAGGCAAGGGAACACAGCGGCGGCGAGGTGGTCAAGTTAATGTGTGAGGCATTCAGTCTGACATTTCATCTCGAACAAATCAGGAGCGTACCTATGGCCGCTGCAAACAACGAAAGCCCCATGAGCAAAGTCAGCAAGGACACTGAACAGGAAGCTAACACCGGACGTGATGCCGTGATGTCTGCTTACAACAACCTGCTGGAAGCCAAGGAGCATTTCAAGCGTGCCGCTGGCACCGCTGGGCTCGACCTGAAGAACGAAGCCAACAGCCGTTATTCACAGGGCAAGGTAAAGGCCGGTGAGTGGAACGAGCAGGCGAACAGCTTTATCCGCGAGCGTCCGCTGGCAGCAGTCGGCATCGCATTCGCCGCAGGTTTCGTCGTCTCCAAGCTCTGCACGTCTTCTAAGAAATGAGTACGATCCCGGACGACAACCGCCCGGGGAGCGGTGATCCGGCAAGTGCCGATCCAGACAGCCATACCGGCCCTAGCGAGTGGCTGGAATGGGCGAAGCAGGCGGCGACCACCGGCGGAGATTTCTTCAAGCTGTTGTTCGCTGAGCTGGGCCTGGCCATATCCGATGCCAAGCGCATCGCGGTGCTGGGTTTGGCTATGCTTCCGCTTGGCCTGCTGGCCTGGATTGGATTGTCGGTTTTGCTCGCCTGGTTGGCATACGTGCCCAGCGAGTCGGTAGCGCTGGGGATTGGTGTATTTATCGCCGTGCAGGTCGTGCCGATACTGATCATGCTTGGAATGATCAAGAAGTACAGCAAGAGCCTGTCATTGCCAGCTACAAGCCGGCAAATTCAAGCCTTCAAGGAGGGCTATCAGGATGGCGAAAAAACGGAAGGATCAGCTTCAGAAGATTCAGGATCTGGACGATCGTCTGAAGATGGAACACAGTCTGGTAAAGCTTGACGGCCAGAAGCATTGGGAGTCGATACGTAACAACGTCTCCCCGTGGTGGTTGGTAGGCGGTGGTCTTGCTTTGGGTGTTGTCATCGGAGCGTTGAAAGGCAGTACCCAGGCCGGGCTGTTTGGCACGGCCTTCAAGGGGTTGCGCATCTGGCACCTGGCGCACGCCTTCTCCGGCGGCTCGGGTATGGATCCGGAAATTGATGCATGAGCGACGAGAGCGGCACGGAGCCGCTCGGCCAACTTACCGAAACGCCGAGCTCACCAGATGAAGAGCAGCCCCAGCCCAGACCTTCAGTAGCATTAGTCTGGCTGCTGGGGCTTGCCCTGCTGTACACCCTCTATTTTGCAAAATCTCTGATCATGCCCATGGTCGTGGCGCTGTTGTTCGCGCTGTTGTTGAGCCCGGTGGTGAGTGGGCTCAAGCGTGTGCACGTGCCGCGCACGCTGTCTGCGGTAGTGTTGCTCGCCATGCTGCTCGGGCCATTTACCGTTCTCGCTGTTCAGCTCTCCAAGCCTGCGCAGAAGTGGGCAAAACGTCTTCCGGAGATATCAGCGACCCTGGCCGAACAAGTGGACTCGTTCACCGATGCTTTCGAGCTGAGTGAGCCAACGATTGAGATGCCACCGCAAGCGGAGGCGGAACAGGGTGGCTTTCGCCTGTTTGGTTTCCTGCGTCGGGACGAGCCGGTAGCTACCGAGCCTGCGCCAGTCCGGGAGGAAGCTCAAGAAGAGGGCGGCGAGGTCACCGCGCGGATCAAGCAGGGCGGCATAGAGGTCTTGCTGTCGGTTCTCAGTGCGACGCCGCTGGTCATTGCGCAGTTTCTCACGGCAATCATCCTGATTTTGTTTCTGCTGATCTTTGGTCCGAGTCTGTTCGCCAACTTCATCCAGATCTGCCCCGAGGTGAAGAACAAGCGCATCAGTGTCATTCTCGTACGGACCATCCAGAAGGAACTGTCGCGCTACATCGTCACCGTCACGGTCATCAATGCCTGCCTGGGCCTGGTGACGGG
Source organism: Halopseudomonas xinjiangensis (assembly GCF_900104945.1). Classification (NCBI taxonomy): domain Bacteria; kingdom Pseudomonadati; phylum Pseudomonadota; class Gammaproteobacteria; order Pseudomonadales; family Pseudomonadaceae; genus Halopseudomonas; species Halopseudomonas xinjiangensis. The sequence goes on from NZ_LT629736.1 coordinate 153,397, forward strand.
CAGTGCGCTGTGGCTGATGGGTGTCGAGGATGCGCTGCTTTGGGGGGTGCTGGTTGGCCTGGTCAACTACGCGCCTTACGTAGGACCGTTGATTGGCGTTCTCATCCTTTGTTTCGCGGGTATCGCCCAGTACGGATTGGAATGGGCTGCGTTGCTTCCGGCACTGGTGTACTTCGGCATCAATCTGATCGAAGCGCAGTTCGTCACGCCAACGGTACTGGGCATGCACATGCGGCTCAATCCGCTGGTGATCATGGTCTGGCTGATCATCTGGGGTTGGTTGTGGGGCGCGGTCGGAGTGCTGCTGGCGGTCCCATTGCTGGTTTCCGTGAAGCTCATTGCCGGTCAGCTGAATGTCTTCCCCACCTGGGTGCGTCTGATCGAGACGCAGGCCTCGTTCAGGCCGGCTCAGGCGGACGCTTGACCAGAACCAGCGCGCCAATGATCAAGGCGCCGCCCAGCACCATGCGCGGCGTCGGCTGTTCGCCGAACAGGTACCAGGCGAACAGGATGCCGTAAACCGGCTCCAGCGCGAAGAATAGGGAAGCGACGCGTGCCTTGAGTACGCTGAGGCTGGCGACGAAAAGACCGTGCGCCAGACCGGTACAGAGCAGCCCGAGCAAGGCAATCCATAACCAGTCCAGAGGCGGCATTTGCAACAGGGCGACGCCGCTGACCGGTAACAGGCAGGCCAGGATCGTCAGGTTCTGCCAGCAGGCCACCTGTACTGGCGACAGGTCGAGACTGGTCAGTCGGTTGCCCACCGATACCGCGGCGAAACACAGCCCCGAAAGTACCGCCCACAAGAGGCCGGTCGTTGCCTCGGCGCCGAGTTCGAAGTGCGGCGTGACCAGGACCAGCCCGATGACGATCAGCCCCACCTTCAGCAGATCGCGGCGGCTTGGCCGCTCTCGCCACCCAACCCACTCCAGCAATACCACGAAGGCCGGAAAGCTGGCGAAGCCGAGGGTAGCGATCCCGACCCCGGCGATCTTCACCGAATGGAAAAAGGTCAGCCAATGAATGCCCAGCAGCAGTCCGCAGGCAGCCAACTGCAATATCCGGGTGCGCGTCAGGCCGCGCAACATGGGTTGACGGAACAGTTGAGCGAAGATCCCGAGCGCTATGACCGCGAATACGGCACGACCAAGAACGATGGCGCCTGGCCCGGCCTGGGCAAGCTTGCCGAATATTCCGGTCAGGCCGAACATCAGCGCTGCGACATGCATGCTTGCCAGAGCGCGGCCGTGCGTCATGGAGAAGGTATTCACGTAGAACATCCACTGTGCCCCAAAGGGCAGCTTTTGGTCGAAGCGGCACAGTCTAGCGGCCGCGCTTCGTCCGGTCGATTCGTCGTGGCGCTCAAGCTCGCGATAGAATAACCGATAGCAACATGCCACATCATTTTGGAGATGCTCTTGAGCGACACCGGCACCCGAGGACTACAACAATGGATCACGCGCCTGCACAAGGCGGAATTGCCGGCCATGTCGGTGGTAGTTCACGATCTGCTGCGTCTGTCGCAGTCCGAAACCGCGTCGGTCAGACAACTTGCCGACGTACTGCTGCGTGATGCATCGCTAACCTCCAAAGTGCTTCGCGTCAGCAACAGCGTTTATTGCAACCCCGGCCGTGAAGTGGTCAAGACCATCTCGCGCGCGGTGGTAGTGATCGGCTTCGATCAGGTGCGCATGATCGGCCTCTCGGTCAGCCTGCTCGATGGCCTGCTCAAGGGCTCGCCACGCGATCAGCTACAGTCGCTGCTGGCGCGCTCGTTCCACGGAGCCATGCAGGCGCGCAACCTGGCGCAGTACATATCGCTGGCGGAGAAGGAGGAAATCTTCATCGCCACCTTGCTGCGCCATCTCGGTGAATTGGCTTTCTGGAGCCACGCCAATGCCGACGAGGCCGAACGCATGGTGGTTGCGCTCGAGGCTTCGCCGGACGACCGTGAGCGCGCTTCCAAGCAGGTGCTAGGTACCAGCTTTGATCAGTTGACGCTGGGACTGTTGAAAAACTGGAACCTCGGCGAGATCGGCCAACTGGTGCAGGCCAGCCGAACCGCCAACGGTCCTGCCGCTCGCACCGTAGCGCTGGGCTCGGCGATTGCCGAAACGGCAGAACGCGGCTGGGCTACCGACGCCATGCAGGACCTGGCTCGCCAGGTCGCAGGCTTGATCGGCGTGGCGCCCGACGAGGCCATGCAGCAAATTCTCGCCAGCACCGACGAAGCCATTCATGTGGCCGGCACCTGCGCGAATGGTGATCTCGGTGCGTGGATACCGCGGACCAGCGAGTTGCCATTGGATCTCTCCGCTCTGCTGGCAATTGATGCCGAACCGGCGCAGCAGGCGCGCAGCGTGGTTCAGGAACCGCTACTGCAGCCAAACCTGGATATGCTCAAACTGTCGCTGCAAAACATGGCGCTGATGACCAAAAGTCCGATCAACGTCGACACCACGCTCAGTACGCTGATGAACGGCCTACACCTGGGAGGCGGGCTGGAGCGGGTGATGCTCGCCGTTCTGACGGACAACCAGTCACGCTTCAAGGCGCGGCGGGTAATCGGCAAAGGGACTCAACACTGGACGCAGGACTTCAATCTGCTGTGTTCGAAGACCGACACCAATATCTTCAGCTATGCGCTGGAACAGCGCGAGGCGCTATGGGTCGGCACGGCCAAGACCGCTGCCCTGAGCGGCATGGTGCCTCAGCAGATGCGGGACTGGCTGGGAGAAGGCATGTTCTTTATCGCCCCGATCCTGGCAGGCAACCGACAGATCGGGGTGCTTTACGGCGACATGCGGATTTCCGGTCGCGCGTTGAGCCAGAGTCAGTTCGCCGCCTTCAAGCGTTTTACCGAGCTGACCGGTGCCTGCCTCAACGCATTGAGCCGGCGTAACTGATTACCCGCGCGGCATGCATACGCCGGTGCCGCCGAGGCCGCAGTAACCGCCGGGGTTCTTGTCCAGATATTGCTGGTGATAGGCCTCTGCGTAGTAGAAGGTCGGCGCGGGCATGACTTCGGTGGTGATCGGATTAAGGCCGGCTTCCTGCAGCGCGTCGGCAAACTGCGCCTTGCTCGCTTCAGCATGGGCATGTTGCATGGGCCCGAAGAAGTAGATCCCTGAGCGATACTGGGTTCCCATGTCGTTGCCCTGGCGCATACCCTGGGTTGGATCGTGCGCTTCCCAGAACACCTTCAGCAGGTCATCCAGGGACACCTTGTCCGGGTCGAACACGACCAGTACCACTTCGTTGTGTCCGGTCCGGCCCGAGCACACCTCTTCGTAGGTCGGGTTCGGCGTAAGGCCGCCGCAATAGCCTGCTGCCGTGGTGTAAACGCCGGGCACCTCCCAGAAACGCCGCTCGGCGCCCCAGAAACAGCCCATGCCGAAGATGATCTGCTGCATGCCGTCCGGAAACGGGGGCTTGATCGGTGTGCCGAGCACTGTATGGGCATTGGCCGTTGGAAGCGGCTCGCTACGCCCGGGTAATGCTTCCTCGGGAGTAGGCAGGCGAAGTTTGTATTCGGGGACGCGCTGGAAAAACATGGCGAACTCCTGATGAAACGAAAAGGACGGTTGGACCCAGTGTAGGGCTTACTCAAGCTGGCGCCAGCGCTGATCGGCGCAGCGCGACAGGCGTATGGTGATAGACAGTCAGGTCCCGCTGGATGCGGCGGGCTGATCGAGCACAACGGCCAGGGTGGCGTCGTCGAGTTCGCCTAACGCGATGAAGTACGGGTTGAGCCAGGTATCACGCGTGGGGTAAGCGAACCGCTCGCCGCTCAGTCCGATGACCCGTCCGCCAGCACCCTCCACAACTGCCTGGGCGGCAGCGGTGTCCCATTGGCTGGTGGGCCCGAAGCGCGGGTACAGGTCGGCCTCGCCAGCGGCGATCTGGCAGAACTTCAGCGAGCTGCCGACGCTCATCGTTTCAACCCGACGCCTGGCGCCGATGCGATCGAGCAGCGCTTGCTGGTCCGGCGTCGAATGCCTGCGACTGCCCACCACTACCAGTGGGTCGGCCGCTCGTCGCACACCAACCGAGCGCGGCTCACCGCTACCTTGTCTCTGCCAGGCGCCCAGACCTCGACCACCCCAGTACATCTCGTCCCGGGCGGGTATGCCGACTACGCCCAGGGTCACCTGGCCGTTCTCGATCAGCGCGATGTTGACGGTGAATTCGTCGGTGCCGCTAATGAATTCCTTGGTACCGTCGAGCGGGTCGACCAGCCAGAAGCGCTGCCAGCTCAGGCGTGTCTCAAGCGGTACGTCGGCGTCTTCCTCGGACAGAACCGGAATGTCTGGCGTGAGGGCGTTAAGCCCCTCGGTGATCAGGCGATGCGCCGCGAGATCGGCCGCCGTAACGGGCGAATCATCGGTCTTGGCCATCACTTCCAGCGGCTTGTTCCACCAGGTCAGGGTGGCCTGGCCGGCTTCGCGAGCGAGATCGCAGAGTGCGTCGAAGGGAAGTGGCTGGCTCAACGGTGCAATTCTCCTCGCTGCTCCAGCAGATCGCGAACCAGATACAGTGCGGCCAGGGCACGCCCTTCACTGAAATTGGTACGTCCGGCGAGGCTGGAAAGCTCGTACAGATCGATGCTGTCAACGCGGATCGGCTCCGGCTCGTCGCCGGGCAGGCGCTTTTCGTACAGGTCTTTAGCGAGTACCACAGCTATGGACTGGCTCATGTATCCGGGAGACAGCGAGAGGTGGGTCAGGTATTCCAGCTGACGGGCGCCGAAGCCGGCTTCTTCCATCAGTTCGCGGTTGGCCGCGTCCAGAACATCTTCACCGGGCTCGACCAGGCCCTTGGGAACCGACAATTCGTAGCTATCGGTGCCGCCGCAATATTCCTCGATCAGCAGGGCGGTGCGCGCGTCCTGCATCGCCACCACCATGACCGCGCCGTAACCCTGCCCCTTGTTCACCAGGCGCTCGTAGGTGCGTTCGACACCGTTGGTAAACCGCAGCTGGACCTGCTCGACGGTAAATAGTCGGCTTTTGGCAACGATCCTGGCGTCGAGTCTCTCGGGCTTCTGCGGCATGCGGGCTCCGTGGTATGGGCGGGACGGCTTCGGTATCATAGCCGCACATGCCGCAAAGCCCAACCGCACATGCTGAACTGGAATGATATCGACACCGTCCTGCTGGATATGGACGGCACCCTGCTGGATCTGCACTTCGACAATCACTTCTGGCTGGAGTACATGCCCCAGCGCTACGCCGAGCATCACGGTCAGTCAGTAGAGTGGGCGAAGGCCGAAGTATTTCCGCTGATGCGTGCCAAACAGGGCCAGCTGGAGTGGTACTGCCTGGACTACTGGACGCGGGAGCTGAATCTGCCGATCGTCGAGCTCAAGCGCGAGATCGCTCATCTGATCAGCCTGCGCCCGGACGCCCGGGATTTTCTCGAGGCCCTGCAGCGTAGCGGACGCCAGGTGATCCTGATCACCAATGCCCATCGGGGCTCGCTCTCGCTGAAGATGGAGCGGGTCGAGCTGATGACCTACTTCCAACGGTTGATCAGTTCGCACGATTTCGGCTATCCCAAGGAGGCGCAGGCTTTTTGGCATGCGCTTCAGGCTGAGGTGCCGTTCGATCCGGAGCGGACACTTTTTATCGATGACAGTCTGAACATCTTGCGTGCGGCGCGCGACTTCGGCGTCGCCTCGCTGCTTGCGGTACGCCAGCCTGACAGCCGCGGCGCGCCGCGCGACACCGAAGAGTTCGACGCGGTGGAAGACTATTCAGTGCTGACCGAGGCTTTATAACCAGAGGCTAACGGTTCCGAGTTTCGCGGAACGCCAGCGAGGGTAGGTAGTCAGAGTCGGACAGGTTTCTGCTCTTGGTGCATCTCGTGTCCGGTATAAGTCAGCAAGGCGATGCTCGACGTTCATTCTGGTACGCGGTGCTGGTCGGCATCGGCGTCATGGCGGCTGTCGACGAAATCGTCTTTCACCAGCTTCTCCAGTGGCATCATTTCGTTGATCTGGCCACGCCATTCATCGGCATTTTGTCTGACGGCGTGCTGCACGCCATCGAATTGCTCGCAACCGCGGTCGGCTTCGTGTTGCTTGTCGGGCTTGCCCGGGAACGGATGCTCCATGTCGCCATGGTATGGGCCGGCGTGCTGATGGGCTCGGGTGGCTTCCAGCTGTTCGATGGTGTGGTCAATCACAAGATCCTGCGCATTCATCAGGTGCGCTACGGTGTAGATCCCCTGCTATATGACCTGACCTGGAACGCGGTCGGTATCGCGTTGCTGGTCGTCGGATTCTGCGTACTTTCAAGGTTCAGAAGGGAGGGCAGGGATGTCGCTCGATAATTTACTTACCGGGCTCGGGGCGACCGGTCCGGCGATGTTCGCTGTGGCATTGGCCGCGGCCTACTTCGCCTGTCAGTTGCGCCTGCAGATCGCCGACAGGACCTGGCCGGGCTGGCGCAGCCTGAGCTTTGCCGGTGGATGTCTGATGATGTCGCTGGCCCTGGCGCCGCCGTTCATGCATTGGGCGCATGAGGACCTGCGCGGGCATATGCTGCAGCATCTGATTCTGGGCATGCTGGCGCCGATTGGTCTGGTGCTCGGTGCTCCGATCACCCTGGCGCTTCAGGCTTTGCCTCGCTGGGGGGCAAAACTCATCACCCGATTGTTGGCGACACGCTGGTTGCGCTGGGTTACCCATCCGATCGGTGCGCTGATCCTGAATGTCGGCGGGATGTACCTGTTGTACCTGTCACCGCTTTACGCGGCTTCGCTTGATTCGCGATTCCTGCAGGGACTGCTGCATGTGCATTTTCTGGTCGCGGGTTATCTGTTCAGCTGGGCCGTGCTTGCCGGTCCGGACCTGGCTCCGCGACGTCCGTCATTGCGCTTGCGCGCTCTGGTGCTTTTCGCTGCCATAGCGCTGCATGCCGTGCTCGCCAAGCTGATGGTAGTCTGGCAGCTGCCGGTGGGCGTCAGCTACCCGCCAGCAGTGATCGAGTCGGCGGCCAAGCTGATGTTTTATGGCGGAGATCTCACCGAACTCCTGCTCGCTGCGATCATGCTGGGCGGCTGGTACCGCCAGCGGGTTCGACAGGGTCGGTCGTTCACCGACCTGCCGGTGCCGGGAGGGCGCTCCTCCTGACGGTCAGCCCTTGCCTTTGGTGCGGGTCTGGTTGGGGCGGGCATTCTTCTCGATGTAGTCGATGATCAGCCCGGCTACGTCTTTGCCAGTGGTGGTCTCGATGCCCTCCAGCCCCGGTGAGGAATTGACCTCCATCACGACCGGCCCGTGATTCGAACGCAGGATATCCACGCCAGCCACGTTCAATCCCATCACCTTCGCCGCACGTACCGCGGTCATGCGTTCTTCCGGCGTGATCTTGATCAGGCTGGCGGTGCCGCCGCGGTGCAGGTTCGAGCGGAACTCGCCGGGCTTTGCCTGACGCTTCATCGACGCGATAACCTTGTCACCCACCACCAGGCAGCGAATGTCGGCGCCACCGGCTTCGCGGATGTATTCCTGCACCATGATGTTGGCTTTCAGGCCCATGAAGGCTTCCAGCACCGATTCGGCAGCCTGCTCGGTTTCACACATGACCACGCCGATACCCTGGGTGCCTTCCAGTAGCTTGATCACCAGCGGTGCGCCACCGACCATGCTGATCAGGTCAGGGATATCATCCGGCGAATGGGCGAAGCCTGTCACCGGCAGGCCGACGCCCCGGCGGGCGAGTAGCTGCAGGGAGCGAAGCTTGTCTCGCGAGCGGCTGATGGCGACCGATTCGTTGAGCGGGAAGACACCCATCATCTCGAACTGGCGCAGCACCGCCGAACCGTAAAAGGTGATCGAAGCGCCGATACGCGGGATCACCGCGTCGAAACCCTCCAGTACCTGTCCCTTGTAATGGATTGCCGGCTTGTGGCTGGCGATGTTCATGTAGGCGCGCAATGTATCGATGACCCGTACTTCGTGGCCGCGCTCGCGCGCAGCTTCAACCAGTCGGCGCGTTGAATACAGATTTGCATTGCGCGACAGAACCGCAATTTTCATGATGGTGTGTTCAGCCTTGAGGGAATTGGGATGTTTGGGGTTTGTCCTGGACGAAGCGTGTCCCGGGATTGATGACCAGCTGGCCATCGAGCATAGCGGTGCAGCCGAGCAGCACCCGATAACGCATGTCCTTGCGGCAGGTCAGGGTGAATTCCACCAACCAGCAGCGGTCGCCCAGCACCAGCGGTGTGCGGATGACGCGGCGTTCCTGAATATGACCGTTGGAACTCTTGATTCGTTTGAAATCCACCAGCTCGGCCTCGCAGCGCTTGCCGCGCAGCTTCGCCCGGGTTCCGGTGTGAGCAGTGAAGCGGACCCAGGTCTTGCCATCGCGCTCGAAGGTCTCGATGTCGCTGGCGTGCAGTGCAGAAGTCTTCGCGCCGCTGTCGACCTTGGCCATTACCTGGCTGATGCCCAGTTCGGGGAGTCCGATCCATTCACGGAGCCCGATGACGCTCAGGTGGTCAAAGGTTTTCATACTACGTCTCCTTATCCCGCCCTCAGATGGCGCGCATCATGGGGCAAGTCATCCGTTCCGACAAGCCTGTTAAACTCACCGGAAAGGGGAGTACAGACGCTATGACAGACGAAGGCAAGGTGCGGCTGGATAAATGGCTGTGGGCCGCACGTTTTTTCAAGACTCGAGCCATGGCCAAGGCCGCTATCGAAGGCGGAAAGGTGCAGCATCAGGGCGAGCGCTGCAAACCGGGGAAGGAGCCGCGGGTGGGTGACGTGTACGAAATCCGCCAGGGTTTCGATGTTCGCTTTGTCGAGATCAAGGCGGTAAGCGGCCAGCGTCGCGGTGCGCCTGAAGCACAACTGCTGTACGAGGAAACCGCGGAAAGTGTGACCCGTCGCGAGGAAGCCGCCGCCAAGCGCAAGGCCATGGGCGCGGGCATGGTCATCAGCGAGCACCGTCCAAACAAGAAGCAACGCCGCGCCATCCATCGTTTCCGTGACGAGCACAACGCGCCGTCCGGCGACTGAATCGCTATAATCCAGTTTTTTTACAGGTTCATTTATGCAGTCTACGGACGTCACCCAGCGCTTTCTCTTTGACAATGCCGACGCGCGCGGTCAACTCGTCTCGCTCGAACTGGCTTACCGAGAGGTCCTTGCCAAACATGACTATCCCGAGCCGATCCGCGCGCTGCTCGGCGAGATGCTCGCCGCCTCGGTGTTGCTTTCCACCGCAATCAAGTTCGATGGGCTGTTGATACTGCAGGCGCGGTCGTCCGGGCCGCTGTCGACGCTGATGGTGGAATGCTCCAGTGATCAGGAGTTGCGCGGTATCGCGCGTTACGCTGATGACATAACGGGAGATGACCTGACGGACCTGATGCCGGACGGCGTGTTAGCGATTACCATCGATCCGGATGACGGCCAGCGTTATCAGGGCATCGTCCCGCTCGAAGGCGGGACCCTGGCTGGTGCGCTTGAAGGCTACTTCGCCAACTCCGAACAGCTTCCCACCCAGTTCCGTCTGGTAGCTGATGGACGGGTGGCGCGAGGCTTCATGCTGCAATCGCTGCCGCCGGACCGACAGACCGATCCCGAACAGCGCGCGGCTACCTGGGAGCATCTGTCCATTCTTGCCAATACGCTCAGCGCTGAAGAGTTGATCAGCCTGGATAACCAAACCGTTTTGCGACGCCTGTATCACGAGGAAGACATACGTCTGTTCGATAGCGGCCCGGTGATATTCAAATGCAGTTGCTCGGCGGAACGTTCCGGTAACGCAATTGTCAGTTTGGGACGTGAGGATGCGTTGGCTCTGCTGGATGAGCGGGGCGGCGAAGTGGCAGTTGATTGCCAGTTCTGTAATGCCTCCTATCGCTTTGACCGTGACGCATTGGAAGAATTGTTCGAAGCGGCAGAGGAGCGTGCCAGGGGTCTTCATTGAGAGCTTGCTTGCCCGGCCGAGTCGACCGACTTCGGCCATAGGTTCTATTTATGAGCCGAGGCGGTGAGATTTAGCGCGGCGGGTTTTTTTTTGGCATAATGGCGCCTTTGCGCGATGCTCCGGCGCTTATAAACGCTGTACTAGAACCCTTTCCCCAGGTGCTGAGGCCGAGCCGATCGGTCTTTATGGAAATTTCGGCCGAGGCCGAAGAGGACGACGTTAGATGACGCATGCTACTACCACTGTTTATACCGACCTGAGTATCGCCCACCTGATCGAACTGGCCATCCAGCGCAACGAAGGCCAGCTGGCCGATACCGGTGCGCTGGTAGTCAAGACCGGTGAGCGAACCGGCCGTTCGCCGATGGATCGCTTCATCGTGGATGAGCCCTCGACCAGCGAGTCCATCGCATGGGGTCCGATCAACCGCAAGTTTCCTGCTGAAAAGTTCGATGCCCTGTGGGATCGCGTGACCGCCTACGTTGCAGGCCGTGACAGCTTCGTCTCGCACGTCCATGTCGGTGCGGATCCGGAGCACTACCTGCCGGTCGTGATGACTACCGAAACTGCCTGGCACAATGTGTTCGGCCGTACGCTGTTCATCAACCCGCCGCGCCACAATCCGGCCGACAAGCCGGTCTGGCAGATCCTCAATGCCCCGTACTTCACCTGCGAACCGGATCGTGACGGTACCAATAGCGACGGCTGCGTCATCATCAACTTCGCTCAGCGTAAGGTGTTGCTGGCGGGCATGCAGTATGCCGGTGAGATGAAGAAGGCGATGTTCTCCGTGCAGAACTTCTTGCTGCCGGCCAAGGACGTTCTGCCGATGCACTGCTCGGCCAACGTTGGCGACGAAGGCGACACCACCTTGTTCTTCGGTCTGTCCGGTACCGGCAAGACCACACTGTCTGCTGACGAGTCGCGTAACCTGATCGGTGACGACGAACACGGCTGGGCAGAGGGCAGCGTGTTCAATATCGAAGGCGGTTGCTACGCCAAGTGCATCGATCTGTCGCAGAAGAACGAGCCGGTGATCTGGAATGCGATCAAGTTCGGCTCAATCGTCGAGAACGTGGTCATCGACCCGGAAAGCCGCGTCGCCGATTACACCGACGTCAGCCTCACGCAGAACACACGGGTAGCCTATCCGTTGGAGCACGTGCGCAAGCGTGTCGTGGAAAACCGTGCCGGCGAGCCGAACGCGATCATCTTCCTGACTTGCGATCTGACGGGCGTATTGCCGCCAGTTTCGATCCTCAACAATGAGCAGGCTGCCTACCACTTCCTGTCGGGCTACACCGCGCTGGTCGGTTCGACGGAAATGGGTTCGGGCAGTGGCATCAAGTCGACCTTCTCCACCTGCTTCGGCGCGCCTTTCTTCCCGCGTCCGGCTGGCGAGTATGCCGAGTTGTTGATCAAGCGTATCAATGCCTTCGGTAGCAAGGTGTACCTGGTCAACACAGGCTGGACTGGCGGCGGTTACGGTGAAGGTACCCGTTTCAGCATCCCGACTACCCGGGCGATCATCGCCGCGGTGCAGTCCGGCGCGCTGATCGGCACCGAGACCGAGCATCTGCCCGTCATCAACCTGGATGTGCCGAAATCGGTACCGGGCGTTGACAGCAAGCTGCTCAACCCGCGCAACACCTGGGCTGATCCGGCCAAGTACGATGCGGCAGCCAAAGAGCTGGCGGGTCTGTTCAACGAGAACTTCAAGAAGTTCGACGTGGCCGAGTCGATCGCCAAGGCTGGTCCGCAGGCCTGATCTGCGGCTGGTAAGTAGTCTCGGAAAACCCGCCCAACGGCGGGTTTTCTGTTTTTAAGTGGTTGACGCAAGCCCTTGATTACAAAAGGCGGGAAAAAGGGTTGACACGCTTTGCCGGGCCGGTAAAATGGCGCGCCTCAGCAGGGGATATGTGACAGCTTTACGGTCCCTGTCGAGGCGTTTCGAGATAATTCCGCGATAGCTCAGTTGGTAGAGCAAATGACTGTTAATCATTGGGTCCCTGGTTCGAGTCCAGGTCGCGGAGCCATCTTGTACGAGATCGGGGTATAGCGCAGCCTGGTAGCGCGCCTGCTTTGGGAGCAGGATGTCGGGAGTTCGAATCCCCCTACCCCGACCATTTTTATATGGGTCGTTAGCTCAGTTGGTAGAGCAGTTGGCTTTTAACCAATTGGTCGTAGGTTCGAATCCTACACGACCCACCACCTTCCTGTTTCACCTCCATCGTTGTGTGCCTGCGATCATAGCCAGGCAACCAGAACGAACTGATCCCACCTCGCAGAGACCAAGCAGATAGACCCTGGCTTGGAGAAGCACCGTTGGACCGTCTCGACATTGATATCGCAAGCCAGCTGGCGCAGTTGACCCTCGGCCATGTACGGCGCGAATACCCCCATTCGGAAAGTTTCCGCAGTCAGAACGTCGACGATCAACCCGGCGCCCCGGGCGATAACCATCCGATCTTCTATGGCAGCTACGATTGGCACTCCTGTGTCCATGGCCACTGGCTTCTGGCGCGCTTGCTGAGACGCTTTCCGGGGCTCCCTGAGGCTGGGCACATCCAGGCGCTCTTCGATCAAAGTTACACCGCAGACAAGGTCGCCGCCGAACTCGCTTTCTTCCAGAGGCCAGGCCGCGCTGGCTTCGAGCGTCCCTACGGCTGGTGTTGGCTGCTGAAGCTGTTTGCCGAACTGGCGCAGCTTGAGGATCAGCGATCCGGCGGTTGGCGCGACCAGCTGCAGCCGTTGGTTTATGAAATCGCTGATCGTTTGCAGATGTATCTGCCTCGCTTGCTCTACCCGATCCGCAGCGGGACGCATAGCAACACTGCGTTCGCGCTGTTGCTCGCGCTGGATTATGCGTCGCAGTTCGACTCGTCCCTGGCGGAGCTCCTCAAGGCACAAGCACGGCAGTATTACCTGAACGATGTCGGGTATCAGGGCTGGGAGCCGGGAGGGGAGGATTTTCTCTCGCCCGGGTGGCAGGAGGCGCTGTTGATGAAAGAGGCTCTGGGCGTGGAGTTCGCTGAGTGGTTCGAGGCGTTCCTGCCCGAGCTTGCGGCTGGGCGGCCAGCGCAGCTACTGATACCGGTAGAGGTATCCGATCGCAGTGACGGCCGGCTGGCTCACCTCGACGGCCTGAATCTGAGCCGCGCCTGGTGCCAGCGCCAGGTGTTGTCAGCACTGCCGGCGTCATACGCCGCGCGCGACACCATTCAAGCTTCAGCCACCAGCCACCTGCAGGCCGGCGCGGCGCACCTGCAGGATGACTACATGGGCGAGCATTGGCTCGCCACCTTCCTGGTGCTGGCCTTCGACGGGCTCTAGACGGTCAATGCAGTTTCAGGCGCGGCTCGGTGCTGCGGCCGATGCGATCACTAAGGATCAGCATCATCGTCCGTGGCAGGCCGTACAGCGCCATCTGGTGCATGCGGTACAGGGAGATGTAGAAGATCCTGGCGAGTTTCCCTTCGAGCATCACGCTGCCTGTCAGGTTGCCCATCAGATTGCCTACCGCATCGAAACTGGCCAACGAAATCAGCGAGCCGTAGTCCTTGTAGGTGTATTCCTGCAGCGGCTTGCCGTCGAGCATGCGCTTGAAGTTCTTCGCCAGCAGGCTGGCTTGCTGATGCGCGGCCTGGGCGCGGGGAGGTACCGTGCGACCTTCTTCGCCGGTAGGGCAGGCGGCGCAGTCACCAAAGGCGAAGATGCGTGGCTCGCCGGGTACTTGCAGCGTGCGGGTGACCACCAACTGGTTGATGCGATTGGTCTCCAGCCCGAGCCTGGTCAGAAAAGCCGGCGCCTTGATGCCTGCAGCCCATACTTTCAACGAAGCGGGGATACGCTCGCCATTGGCGAGTAGCAAGCCATCGGCTGTCACTTCCTTCACCGGCGATCCTGTATGGATATGTACGCCCAGATCGTTCAGCGTCTCGGTCACCGGCCCGCTGATGCGTTCCGGCAGGGCCGGAAGCACGCGGTCGCTGGCTTCCACCAGGTTGATGTTCAGATCTTCGGGGCGAATCCGATCCAGCCCATACGCGTGCAACATGCGCGCGGCGTGATTGAGTTCGGCGGCGAGTTCCACGCCGGTGGCGCCGGCGCCGATGATCGCGACGTTGATCGGCTCGCCGGGAGTATGCTCGATCGCCTGGGCTTTCATGTACTGGTTCAGTAGCAGCCGGTGGAAACGTTCGGCCTGGGCGCGCGTGTCGAGGAATAGGCAATGTTCGGCGGCGCCAGTGGTATTGAAATCGTTGGTATTGCTACCCACCGAGATGACCAGATAATCGTACCTGAGCTGACGTTCGGGGATCAGTTCGCCGCCATGTTCGTCCTTGATCGCCGCCAGGGTGATCTCGCGACGTTCGCGATCGAGACCGGTCATGGCGCCCAGTTGAAAGTGGAAATGGTTCCACTTGGCCTGGGCCACGTAGTTGAGTTCGTCTTCGGTGGAATTCAGTGATCCGGCAGCCACTTCATGCAGCAGAGGCTTCCAGATGTGGGTCATGTTGGCATCAGCCAGGGTGATGTGGGCGCGCTTTTTCTTGCCCAGCGTGCGGCCAAGGCGGGTGGCAAGTTCCAGCCCGCCGGCGCCGCCACCTACCACGAGAATTCGCGGGAGGGCGGTTTGCGTATCTGATTGCGACATTAACAAGACTCATCTTCTAAACGGAATCTGTCGTCAGTCGAGGACGTCCTACCCGAGGACGAGCGATGCCAATGCACGGGACAACAGGCCCAGACCGATAACGCTCGCGAGTATCACGGCGAGCAATACCCAGACTCGAAACGGCTTGCGTTCGACCTGGTGCAGCGGGGAGTTCAGGTATTCCTCGACCCGCTTCTGGTCTTCCGGATAAAGACGGCTTGGCATGGCATGACCTTTTTATGCTGATGTGCAGTACGACGCTGCACGGTAGGCTTGACTGACTATGCGGCCATTCTAGTATGCGGCCGGCAAGAATGCATCCGCCGCGCAAGGCAAGCGCCCAGACTGCGACGGAAGCGCGCAGTCGCGCTCGACGGATATGGCGGCTGCTACCATAACCGCCTGCTTAACGAGGACGGCGCATGCTTTCGGCGAGTTTGCTCACAACTGTGCAGGTGGTCCTGCTGCTGACCGTGCATGCAGCAGCGCTGCTGTATGCGCTGGCCCGCCTGCCCTGGATCGAGCTGGTGGCCGATCAGCGCCGGCAGCACCTGTTTTTTGGCAGCGTTTTCCTGCTTGCCGTGCTTTGGCTGCTGCGTCGGGATTTCGATAGCGGCCTGAGTTTTCATTTCCTCGGTCTGACTGCCGTCACGCTTCTGCTCGACTGGCCGCTCGCGGTGGTGGCCGGGACGCTGGCGCAGGTCGCACTGGTTCTGCTCGGTGTGGATGACGCCGCGGCTTTCGGTGCCAATGGGCTGTTGCGCATCCTGACGCCGGTGCTGATCACAGTGTTGATCAGCCAGGCGCTGGAACGCTTCAGGCCGACCAACCTGTTTGTATATATCTTCATCAGTGGTTTCTTCGCTGCCGGCTTCGCGGCGGTAGGCACCATGCTGATCGGAATGGGATTGCTGGCCTGGTCGGGAAATCTGGTCGCGCCGGACTCGATAATCGAGTGGTTCGGTTACATGTTGCTGGTGATGTTTCCCGAGGGTTTCATCAACGGCACGGCGATCGCTGCGCTGGTGGTGTTTCATCCGGACTGGGTGGAAACCTTCGACACCGATCGATACATGCAGGAGCCGTTCGACTCGGACGGCTGAGCATGAGCCAGATCAATATTCGCTGACGCAACCTGTGCTGCAATAGGTTTTTGCCCGGAGAATTGTCATGAGTGTCTACGCCCTAGCTCGATCGACCATGGAGCAAGCCCTGGAGCGCGCTGCAGCCCAGGGCTACAACGAACAGGAAATGGCTCGCGCGCTGATGAGCGAAGTCATCGCCGTTTACAAGCGTGACCGTAGCGCAGCGGACGTTGCCCACGAGCTGGGCTTTCTGGCCGATAATCTCGATGACGATGCCGACTACGCCTTCATGAGGCCCTGATTCAGGGCGTGGAAACCTCGATGGTGCCGTCCGCGCTTACGGTGACGTCGGCCTGCCCACCTTCTACCGATGGGGCCGACATTTCCCGGTCCGAGGCCATGCTCAGCTTGGCACCCCCACGGAACATCATCGGTGGCGGGGCGTACTGCGTATTCAGATTCAGGCTGACGATCTTGTAGCTGTTGCCGCCCAGTGCCTCGGTCGCGATGTCAGCCCGCGAGCGGAAGGCTTTCACCGCCTCCTTGATCAATTCGTCCTCGGTGTTTCGGCGGCTGCCCGGCGACAGGCTGAAGTCCATGCTGGCGAGCCTCAGGGAGCCGAGCAACTGGCCGGTAAGCTTCGAAAGCGCCGCGAAATCGGTACCTTCGAGGATGATTTCTCCGCGCTCGCGCCAGGCGACGATGTTTTGCCCCTTCTCGTCATAGACCGGGTGGCTGCTACGATTGCCGCTGCTCACGGTCACGCCGGGGGCGTTTCGCGCGGTTTTCAGGCTTTCATTGAGCTGACGGGTGATGCGCTCGGCGAGGGTGGCCGGGTCTTCGTGCTGGTCCTCGGTGAACAGGATCACACGCATGGTGTCATGGCTGACCGAGCGCTCGACTTCTGCGCGCAGCGAGACCTGGTTGTAACGTGGCTCTTCGGCCATGGCCTGGCCGCCAGCCAGTGAGAGTGCGAGCAGGCAGCCCAGCATGGAAAGTTGGCGCATCGGTGTTTCTCCTTGAACAGCAGGCGTTGACGAGGCTATAAGAGTGCGCGAACGATTGCGGCGCGGCGCACGTGCTGGTTGTTATGCCATGCTGTGAACAGTAGCGCCAGCTATCCCTGGCCAATGGAGCAAATCGTGCAGCAACGGTTTTTCAGTCCGAACGCCCTGGCGTTGTCACCATCGAGGCAGAATCTCTGGCGGTTGATCCTGATCCGGCTGCTGGTCTGGCTGGCGCAGGCTATATCGGTCGCCGGAGCCTATCTCAGTGGCTGGTTCCCGCTTCCCTGGGCGCCGCTGCTGATGACCCTGGCCGTGTCCGCAGCGGTCAGCATCGTAACGCTGCTCAGGCTCTCGCAGCGCTGGCCGGTCACCGATCTCGAGTACGGATCGCATCTGTTGTTCGACATGGTGATTCATAGCGTACTGCTCTACTACTCCGGCGGTCCGACGAACCCCTTCGTTTCCTATTATCTGGTTCCGCTGACCATTGCCGCGGCGACGCTGCCATGGTTCTACACGCTCTTTCTGGCCAGCGCCGCGGTCATCGCCTATAGCGCTCTGTTGGTGTGGTATCAGCCTCTCGATGCCTTCGAACTGCCTGCGGTGCCGAGTCTGGTCAACCTGCACGTCATCGGCATGTGGCTGAACTTCGCCATGAGCGCCGGACTGATCAGCCTGTTCGTGGTGCGCATGGCCGATGCCCTGCGCCAGCACGCCGAACGTCTGGCGGAGAGACGCGAGCAGAGCATGCGTGACGCCCAGCTACTCGGTATCGCCAGCGTCGCCGCCGGCGCCGCCCACGAGCTGTCCACGCCGCTGTCGACCATGAGCGTATTGCTGAAGGATCTGCGCCAGGACCATCCCGACCCCGAGCTGCAGGAAGATCTTGCTCTGCTTCAAGAGCAGGTCGCCCAATGCAAGCTGAGTCTGCAGCACATGGTGCGTACCGCCGAGGATCATCGCCGCCAGCCCCAACAGCCCGAACGCGCCGATAAATGGCTCCACGCGCTACTGACACGCTGGCAGCTGATGCGCCCCGAAGCCTCCTGGCAACTCAAGCCACTGCAGACCGAACCTGTTCCGAAGCTGCTTGCCGGTCCGGAGCTGAGTCAGGCCATTCTCAATCTGCTGAACAATGCCGCCGACGCCTGTGCCGAGGGCATCGAAATAACGCTGGTCTGGAACGCCAATCGGCTGTGGCTGCGCATTCGCGATCATGGTCCCGGCGTGCCCCTGCATATCGCCGAACAGCTTGGCACCGCGTTCCTGACCACCAAGGGGAAGAAGGGCTTCGGGCTCGGCTTGTTCCTCAGTCAGGCAGCTGTGGAGCGCCTCGGCGGTAGCGTCAAACTGTACAATCAGGACGGTGGCGGGACCCTTACCGAAGTGTCGCTGCCGACTGTCACGGAGAACGCGAATGAGCGATGAACTGAATCAGGAAGACCAGCCGCTGCTTCTGCTGGTGGACGATGACCCGACCTTTACCCGCGTCATGGCTCGCGCACTATCCCGGCGCGGACTGCGCGTCGAGACGGCAGGAGATGCCGAGGAGGCGATGGGGCTGGCCAGGCAGCAGCGGCCGGACTACGCCGTGCTGGACCTGAAGATGGAGGGTGATTCGGGGCTGGTTCTGCTGCCACGTCTGCTGGAATTGTACCCGGACCTGAAGGTGGTCATTCTCACCGGCTACTCGAGCATTGCTACGGCGGTCGAGGCGATCAAGCGCGGAGCCTGCAACTATCTTTGCAAACCGGCAGATGCGGATGACGTGCTGACTGCCCTGTTATCCGAGCAGGCTGATCTGGATAGTCTGGTGCCCGAGCATCCGATGTCGGTCGACCGGCTGCAGTGGGAGCATATTCAGCGCGTGCTGGCCGAACATGAAGGGAATATTTCCGCCACGGCCAGAGCCCTGGGAATGCACCGGCGTACCTTGCAGAGAAAACTGCAGAAGCGTCCGGTGCGCCGATAGAGCGAAGGCGCCGCCTGGGCGGCGCCTGTCGTCATGTCAGCTATTCTGACGAATACCGGTGATGACCCAGGGCTGATTCTCGCCAGCATCACGCTCCAGGCGCCAGCTTTCATCGAACCATTGACCCGAATCTTCCGGCGTATCGCGATCCAGACCGGTGAAGCCAACCGTGGCAATCGCCCGTCCGTTTTCCTCTTCGATTCCGTCCAGACGCACCTGTAGCTGCTCGACGAAGCCGTTGGCGGTCGGTGGCTCGGCGCGTCGCGTAGCAAGCATCTCCCGAAGCAGTTCCGGACTCATGTACTCAGCCATCCCAGCCTCGTCGCCGTCACGCCAGTGGCGCTGCAGGGTGAAGAAGTGTTCTTCCGCCCCGCGCAGGAACCGTTCCGCATCGAACCAGGCCGGTACGCGCGTTTCTACGTGGTGATTGCCGGCAGCCGAGCTTGCTGGCGCCGTCTCTGGCTCGGCCTCGCGCTGCCAGGCACCGGCCGGGGCATGTCCCGCTGGCACCGGATGTCGTTGGTGGGCTGCGGCGCTGCGGCGGCTGAAAAGCTTGAACAGAATGAAGGCGATCAGCGCGAACATCAGGATGTCGAACAGCTGAATACCTTCAAAGCCATCCCCGAACAGCATGGCGGCGAGCAGCCCTCCCGCAGCGATGCCGGCAAGCGGGCCCAGCCAGCGACGCGCGCCGGAGTTGGCAACCGTCTGGGAGCGTTGCTGCTGTTGTGCGGCGCGCTCGTCGCGCTGCTGTTGTTGCTGGCGTTGCTGCGCCGGCTGGCTGCGGTGCATCGGTGCCGAACCGAAGCTTTTGCCGCCGCCCATACGACGAGCCTCCGCTTCGGGGATGGCAACGCCCAGCATGAGAAACACAGTGAAAAAAGGTAATAGCCAGCGCATGGAAAACCTCCGGTTGGGATTGCGCAGCATATTGCCAAACACTATTGGGCAGCCGCCAGTTTTAATGTGTATCGTGGTGCTAACGTGATCCTTGCGTCTCCGGATGACCCGCCGGGGCGTGACTGGTTCAAGCCACCCGACAGCAAGGCGAGGACACCCATGTTTGCAGCTATGCGCGCAGAAAAGATGCAGGCGCTGCATCTGTTCACCGACCCGGCAACCGGACTCGAAGCGATTATCGCCATCCACAATACCCGCCTGGGCCCCGCCCTGGGCGGCAGCCGTTACCAGCCTTACAACAGCCTGACTGACGCCGTTGCAGACGCCATGCGTCTGGCTCGTGGCATGAGCTACAAGGCGGCTTTGGCAGGCCTGGAGCAGGGCGGCGGCAAGGCGGTGATCATTCGCAAGCCGCATGTCGATAACCGCGCTGCGCTCTTCGAAGCGTTTGGTCGTTGCATTGAGTCGCTGCGCGGCGGCTACATAACCGCAGTCGACAGCGGGACCAGCAGCGAGGACATGGACTGCATCGCGCAGGAGACCAGGCACGTCACCAGTACCACGGAGGCTGGCGATCCTTCACCCCACACGGCACTCGGCGTGTTGGCCGGGATTCGAACCGCGGCGCGACATCGACTCGGGCAGGAATCGCTCGCAGGCGTGCGGGTGATGGTGCAAGGGCTGGGCAATGTCGGTTACGCACTGGTCGAGTTGCTGACTGCCGAGGGCGCCGACGTGATGGTGGCTGACATCGATCCGGGGCGCGTACGGCTGGTGGTCGACGAGACGGGTGCGCATCCGGTCGCGCTCGACGCCGTCTACGAAGCGCCCTGCGACATTTTCGCTCCGTGCGGACTGGGTGGTGTACTCAGCGCTGCGCACATCGATCAGCTGCGTTGCGCGGCTATCGCCGGGGCAGCGAACAACCAGCTCGCCGAGCCGGGATCCGCTGACAGGCTGGATGGACGGGGCATTCTTTATGCGCCTGATTATGTGATCAACGCCGGTGGGCTCCTGCATGTTGCGCTCACCCACCAGGGCATCACGGCGAACCGTATTGCCGAGCGGGTCAGCGCCATCGGCAACCGGCTCGCCACGATCTTCGAGCAAAGCGCAGCAGAAGGGCGGCCGCCGTCGGTGATCGCTGACAGGCAGGCCGAAGTGATTCTCTACGATTGAAAGCGTACGCGGGTCAGGCCTTGTTCAGGCCGAAACGCTTGCGCAATCGAGCATCGAGCACCGAGGTCGGCAACCAGCGCTTGAGCGCGACCATGCTGCGACTGCTGGTGCCGATCAGCACCTCTTCCGGGCGAAGCGGATTCTTGATGTAACGCACCAGCTCCTTGGAAAAGTCCATCGCAGAGGTCGACGTGGCTCGCTGCGATGCCTTGGCGCGCGCCTGAACAGCTTTTTCCCATGGCTTGAACCAGGAGCTCTCGCTCATGGTGATGGCAGCGGTGGCGTTGTTGCCGAAATCCGAAGCGATCGCGCCAGGTTTGACCGTCATCACATTGATGCCGAACGGAGCCAGTTCCAGGCGCAATGCATCGGATAACGCGTGCAGCGCCGCCTTGGATGCGCAATACACCCCGGAGAACGGCGTGGTAGTGACGCCCGAGACGCTGCCGATATTGACTAACAGGCCATGGCTTTCGCGCAACAGTTCCGCAGTGGCCCGCACCAGTTGCAGAGGCGCGAATACGTTGGTTTCGAACTGCTTGAGCAGCGTTCCCCGGTCAGCGTCCAGGACCGGGCCCATGGCGCCGTAACCGGCATTGTTGACCAGTACGTCGAGCCGACCGGCTTCGTCCCTGAGCCGTTGCGCGCAGGCTTCGAGCTGCGCGGCGTCATTCACGTCAAGCGTGACCGGAATTGCCCCTCGTGAAACCAGTTGTGCGAGCGAGTCGGGGTTTCGTGCTGTCGCCCAGACCCGATAGCCCTCGTCGAGCATTACATGGGCGAGGGCCTGGCCGATGCCGGATGAGCAGCCGGTGATCAGTGCGACGGGTTGGCTCATTGTTGTTATGTCCTGTCTGTAGTGGAGATTAATCGAAATCGACGCGGATACGATCTGCGCGGTACTCCAGATCGCGGGCACGGTAGCCGCTACGTAGCCGAGGTGGCGGCAGGCACTGCTCGAAAGCTTCCCCGGCCGCCAGCTCGCGCTCGGTGCGATAGGTCGCCGCATCGCTGCTGCTATCGATCAGGTTGGTGCTGTATCCGGGCTGGACCGCGTGAAGCTCCCAGCTGATTTGCGCTGCGTCGCGGCCGCTCTGGTTGACCAGGCGTACCCGTATGGGTTGGGCCAGGTTGCACGCATGCGCATCGTAGCGAATGTCAAAGTCGATGCGTTCGACGCGCTGACCTTCCTGCCATTGCCAGAAGGCAGCGCCGCCAGCGAACACCGCGGCGACAATTAGCAGAACACCAGTAGCGCGCAGCATTACCCGGGGAAAGCGCACCAGCAGGAGCAGCCAGACGATCAACAGCGCGACGCCGAATGCCATGTCGTCTCCTATCGTGGTGGTAAACGTGTTCAGACTCTAACAGACACAG
The DNA here is from genome assembly GCF_900104945.1 of Halopseudomonas xinjiangensis. Lineage (NCBI taxonomy): Bacteria > Pseudomonadati > Pseudomonadota > Gammaproteobacteria > Pseudomonadales > Pseudomonadaceae > Halopseudomonas > Halopseudomonas xinjiangensis. Next base: position 175,521 of record NZ_LT629736.1, read on the forward strand.
CCGCTCAGGGCACCGCATCGGCCTGCCAGCCGAATAATTCACAGGTGTTATGCAGGCACGCTTGGGCCAGTTCTTCTGCGCTTTCTCCGCGCAGATCGGCGAGCGTCCGGCAGATCTCGGGTAGGTATTCCGGACTGTTGCGCTGATACGCCTGAAAACTCGGCGCCATGTCGGGCGAATCTGTTTCCAGCACCAGACTGGATACCGGGAGGCTCGCGACGACGCGTCTCAGTCGACTCGCCTGCGGCCAGGTTGCGGCGCCGCCCAGACCGAGCTTGAATCCGAGCTTGATGTACTCGCGCGCCTCTTCGGTGCTTCCGGCGAAGGCGTGCACGATGCCAGCGCGGGGCAGTCGCCAGCGCTTGAGCGTGGCGATCATGGCCGCGTGTGCCCGGCGCACGTGCAGCAACACCGGCAAGTCATGCTCCTTTGCGAGCTGGAGTTGTGCCTCAAGCAGTCGCTGCTGCCGTTCGCGATCCAGATCCTTGAGGAAGAAATCCAATCCTATCTCGCCGACAGCGCAGCACTTTGGATGCGAGGCCGTACGGTCGAGCCATTCTTCGAGTTCGACGAGATGCTCCGGGAGGTGCTCATCCAGGTAGATCGGATGCATGCCGAACGCCGCATGCAGGCGTTCGTCGTTTCTGGCCAGGTGCCATGATCGCGACCAGTTCTCGCGCGTTACCCCCATGATCAGTACTCGACTTACCCCGCCGGAATGTGATCTGGCGAGCACTTCCTGACGATCGGCGTCAAAATCCGGGTAGTCGATGTGGGTGTGCGTATCGATCAGGCGCATAATTGACGCTCCTTGGGACGGCTTACACGCAGCATGCCATCGAAGCGGTTCAGCTGCCAGGCGCGAGCCTAGCCGCAAATGGTGTGGCTGCCAGCTCGAATGTCTCGCTCATGGCCCGTTTCGGCCTTCGTGTGCTGGCTGCTAGGAAGCGTTTAACGGCTTGGAATTTGGTATGCGCTTTGCTTGAGCCTCTCGGGTGCCACGTACTCATCCAGGATGGACGCGGCGCCGTTGTTTGATGTTCAGGCTGAGGCGGGCTCCGGTGGCGCTGTGTGTAAACGCCGGGCTCGCCTTTGTTGGCGCTCGTATCGCAAACGGAGTGTGATGAGAGATGCTGAAACTGACGACATTGAAACATTGCGGCTGGGGCCTTGTGGCCCTTGCCGTCGTTGGCGCTTTTTCTGGCGGCGCGGACGTCGAAACCTCGGACGCACTTTCTGATTCGCCGGCTGGATCCTTGTCCGGAGTCGGAGCGGTGGTGCGAGACGTGCAAGCTCGAGAAGAGGCGTCCGGTTGCCGGGATCCTCATCGCACGCGTGAGCCGAACAACAGCGTGACCACTCAGGTTATCTCGATGGCTTGCGCCACCGAAGATCGCGACTTGCTGGCGCTAGATCGTCCCGGTTTGACGCTGCAGCCCCTGGTCGAACCCGGCCCGGGGCCGCGCACCGAACAGCCGCCGCAAAGTATCGCGTTCTAGCGAGGGCGCCTTGGAGCGCCTCCCTGGTCAGCTCAACGTCGGTGAGCGAGAGGGTCAGTGGTGCTCGCGGGTAGCGCGGAACTGAACGTCAGGCCAGCGTTCTTCGGTCAGACTGAGGTTGACCCGCGTAGGGGCCAGGTAGGTCAGATGTCCGCCACCGTCGATGGCCAGGTTTTCCATGGCCTTGTTCTTGAATTCCTCGAATTTCTTCTTGTCTGTCGACTCAACCCAGCGCGCGGACCAGACGTTCACCGGCTCGTAGATGCACTCGACCTTGTACTCTTCCTTCAGACGACTGGCGACGACGTCGAACTGCAGCACACCGACAGCGCCAAGGATGATGTCGTTGCTGCGCTCGGGGAAGAACACCTGGGTCGCACCTTCCTCTGCCAGCTCCTGCAAACCCTGGCGTAGCTGCTTGGATTTCAGCGGGTCCTTCAGGCGGACCCGGCGGAACAGTTCCGGAGCGAAGTGCGGAATACCGGTGAAGCCAACGCTTTCGCCCTGAGTGAAGGTGTCGCCGATCTGGATCGTGCCATGATTGTGCAGCCCGATGATGTCGCCGGCCCAGGCCTCTTCCAGATGCTCCCGTTCGGACGCGAAGAAGGTCAGCGCATCGGCAATGCGCACTTCCTTGCCGGTACGCACATGGTGCAGCTTCATGCCCTTGTCATAGTGACCGGAGCAGATGCGCATGAAGGCGATCCGATCGCGATGCTTGGGGTCCATGTTCGCCTGAATCTTGAATACGAAGCCGGTGAATGTCTCTTCCGTCGGTTCGACACTGCGCTCGTGTGCCGGACGTGGCAAAGGCTGCGGTGCCCAGTCGACGATGGCATCAAGCACCTGTTCCACACCGAAGTTGCCCAGCGCGGTGCCGAAAAATACCGGCGTCATTTCGCCTCTGAGAAATGCGTCGCGATCGAACTCATGACAGGCGCCCTGAACCAGCTCCAGCTCCTCGACGAAGCCGTCGTACATATCGCCCAGATACTCGCGCGCGGCGTCCGAATCGAGTCCCTGAATGATCTTTTGCTCGGTCCGCTCGTGACCATGCCCCGGTTCGTAAATGATGATGGTGTCGGTGGCCAGGCGATACACACCCTTGAAATCGCGATAGCAGCCGATCGGCCAGGTAATGGGTGCTGCTTTGATTTTCAGCACCGCCTCGATTTCATCAAGCAGTTCGATAGGGTCGCGAATGTCGCGGTCGAGCTTGTTGACGAAGCTGACGATAGGCGTATCGCGCAGCCGGCAGACTTCCATCAGCGCGATAGTGCGCGGTTCGACGCCTTTACCGCCATCGAGCACCATCAACGCCGAGTCCACTGCGGTCAGGGTGCGATAGGTATCTTCGGAGAAGTCTTCGTGGCCGGGGGTATCGAGCAGGTTGATCATGCGGTCGCGGTAGGGGAACTGCATGACCGAGGTGGTCACCGAGATCCCGCGCTGCTTCTCCATCGCCATCCAGTCGGAGGTCGCATGCCGGTCGGATTTTCTTGCCTTGACGGTGCCCGCCACGCTGATCGCCTGGCCCATGAGCAGCAGGCGCTCGGTAATGGTGGTCTTACCGGCGTCAGGGTGGGAAATGATCGCGAAGGTGCGGCGCTTGGCGACTTCTTTGGCAGTGGCGTTGGACATGTCGGCTTCGGTTCTTGCTTGTGGCGAAGGCCGACAGGTTCGGCCGACCTTGCGCGGGAGATGAGAAAAATCGGTGCGTATTGTCGCGGATAAAGCAGGCCAAACAAAGCGAAAGTTATCGAAGTTCGTCGCCTGAGCATCGCCAGAACACAGTTCTTCGGCTAGGTTTTGCGTATGACCAACCGGACTATTTACGCAACTATCCCTGTATTGGCCTCGTTGTCGATCGACGAGACCCTGACCTTTTACAGTCAGCGGCTGGGTTTTGAAACACTGCAGCAGGAGGCGGACTACGCCGTCATGCAGCGCGAAGGGGCCGAGCTGCACTTCTGGCTGTGCGCCGAACGTCGCATTGCCGAACACACCTCCTGCTACATCCGGGTCGAAAGCACTCAGGCCCTGTACGAGGAGTTTCTGTCCAAAGGTCTCAACGTACAGCCTCCCACCGAGCGCGAATGGGGTATGAAGGAGCTGTACGTCATCGACCCGCACGGCAACCTGCTCAAGTTCGGCCAGCCGACACCCCCGCCACTCGACGAGGCGTGAGGCCCCGGCTGTTGTGTCACCTTGGCTCGTGGATTGGGCAGCCGTTATGTATCGATCGGAATCCCGCCGACATCTCGTAAGCCGGTTTGCGCGCCCGCATGATTCCACCGAGCGGGCGATGCGCGGCGAGTCCGTGCCAGGGGCTGAACGACATCCCATCGTCGATGCGTCTGGATAGCTCCTCCGACCAGGCCTGCTGAGGTTTCAGCTCGATACGGCCCACTGGGACGTATGGGCTGTGCTCGTCGGGCCACTGCACGGTTGCGTCTTCGATCGGCATTTTCTCCAGGTCGGTAGCCAGTTGCACACGGACCTCCCAGGTGCCGCCGTGGTAGGCGAAGTGTTCGGTGATTGCATCGCGCAAAGCGTTGGGGCTGTCCTTCAGTTCCAGAGGGGCATCCTTCAATGGCTGCAAGTCAGGCGACAGCGGTACCACGCTCAGCTTGGCGAAATACGGACCCCAAAGCAGCGGGACGACGCTGTAGTAGGTTTCGCCGAGCATGTTGGTGGCCGGGTGTCCGCCGAGACCCTTGAGCGTCGCGCTCTCGCCACCGGCTTTTTCGACCACCGATTCGGCGCCGCGCAGTACGGCGGACAACGCCTGCTTGGCCTGTGGCGCCTTGTCGGTGGTTTTGGCGAGGAGCTTCGAGGATCGCGAGAAAGCCTTGGTATCCGGAGCCATGAACACCGGCGCGTTGACCAGCACGAAATCCTGCGTAGTCGCCTCTTCGGCGCCAGGCAGTCGTTCGCCGGCAACCCGCATCACCTTCAGGGCCATGCCCCGCGGCGTCGATACCTTGTCATCGAGAATGTCGCCGGGATTGGTGGACAGGCGCATGATTACCGGGAACTGGCCCGGCTGGGCGAAGGCACCCTGGGCGAGTTTGCCGGGCAAATCGTCGAGGACCGTCAGCTCGCCTTCCAGCAGGCCATGGCTTTTGGCATGAACGCTGCGGATCGCGCGGCCGCCATCCGCATAGGTGGTCTCGAGAATTTGTCGTAGCGAGTCGATGATGTCCTTCTGTATCTCCGCTTCGTTGTCGTCGATCTGTTCAAAATGCGGCTCGAAAGCCAGGGGGCGAACCGAAAGCTGCGGCATGTGCTGTCTCCTTTGGACAAGGCGCTCAATGGATGGACAGGGTGCATCGACGCTTGTTCGCCGGGTCGCGGGTGAGCGATGGATGATCAGGTCTCCTGCTTGTGCCGCGCCTCGTACAGCGTGTGCAGCGTGATCTGGCGAACTTCCGCCTTGCTCTCTTCGATATGCCTGCGCAGCAAGGTCTGGGCGCGGTGGCAATCGCCCTCGAAAATGCTGGCAAGTATCGCGCCGTGTTCCTCATAGGTTGCCTGGATGCGGGAGGTCTGGGTGAAATCCAGTCGTCTGACGATACGCAGGCGCTCGCTGACATCGTGGTGGATTCGGGCCATTTCCAGATTGCCGGTGGCCTCGACCAGTTGCTCATGAAATCGCTCGTCCAGGGCGCAAACGGCTGGTCCATCCGTCAGCCGGCTCCCGGGTTCGACCAGCCAGGCGTCTTTCAGCGCATCGAGTCCATCAGTCGTGTGAGCTGAGCACAGGCTGGCGACCGCAGCCACCTCCAGGGCGATTCGCACGTCATACAGCTGCTCGAACTGAGCGAACTCGAACGGGCTTACCTGCCAGCCACTGCGGAACGCGACGGAGACGAACCCTTCCCGTTGCAGTCGTGTCAGCGCCTCGCGTACCGGCGTGCGACTGGCCCCGGTCAGGGTCGCGACCTCGCTCTCGGTAAAGCGTTCTCCGGGCAGTAGCCGGAAGCTGAAAATCTCGTCCTTGAGCTGCCGATAGACTCGCTCGGTCAGGTTCTCCGGGCGGGGCGCCGAGGCAGCCCGCCCGCCAGGCACTGCCGGATGCACGTCAGCTGTTCCGCGAAGCGATATAGGCGCGCCAACCGCCAAGATGAGTGATGTCCGTAGCGCCTTCCACGGCCACGCCTTCGCAAATGAAGCCCTTGACCTCGCGGCCGTCCTTCAGTGTCAGGGTGCCAATGCCCAGCGGAGCGGGAATCAGCGCAACGAAGCTGCCGAACAGTTCCACGGGTACATCCCACAGCTCGACAATGATTTCTGCACCGTCCCCGCTGCGGATCAGGCCTGGCTTGGGCGGCGTGGTATTGGGAAGCGCGAACAAGCGATAGTTGCTGGCCGTGAAGGTGCTTTCCACGAAGCGCGCATGGCGCTCGGTCAGCTGCGTGTTCAGCGGCATGCCGGTGAGGTGTGCACCCACCACTGCCAGGCGAACGTAACCGTCTGGCGCATTGGTCGACATCGGTGGAGCAGGCAAGGCACGATCTGTCGCGCCGGCTTTCCAGGGCGCGAAGCGCTGCCAGCTACGTCCGAACTCGGCCAGTGCTTGGTCCTGCCAGGCGGCGCCGATCAGTGTGATACCGAAGGGCAGGCCGTCCTCGCGGAAGCCCGCCGGCATCGCCAACGCCGAGCCATCGGCCAGGTTGACGAAGTTGGTCCAGGTGCCCAGCTGGCTATTGACCGCTACCGGATCGGCGGCAACCTCCGCGAGAGTAGGGAAGCGTGGCGCGGTGGGGACCAGCAGGGCGTCGACCTCGCTCATGCGCAGCTGAATCTCACGCGCCAGATCGGCGCGACGGTATTCAGCGAGATAGGTGTCGGTAGCGCTGAACTTGCCCGCGTTGGCAACGATGCCCCGCACCACGTCGTTCATGTCGTCAGCGTGCTTATCCATGAAGCCGGCGATCGCCGCGTAGCGCTCGGCTACCCAGGGTCCGCCATAGAGCAGCTCGGCCAGTTGCTGCATCGGGCTAAAGTCCAATTCGATCAGCTCGACGCCCATGCTTTGCATCTGGCTCAGGCTGGCCTGCCAGGCGGCCTGGGCCTGCTCATCGCCGAACCACGGCAGCTGGGCCGGGATACCGAATCGCGGTTTGGCCCGCATCAGCCTGGCCGGGGTTTGCTGTTCTCGGGAGTAACCGTCCGCGGCGTCAAAGCCCTGCATGACCGCAGCGACTGTCACAGCATCCTCGACATCAAGGGCAAAAATCGACACGCAATCCAGGCTGCGGCAGGCAGGAATCACACCGGTGGAGCTGAAACGTCCACGGGTCGGCTTGAGCCCGACCAGGTTGTTGAAGCCGGCCGGCACCCGCCCGGAGCCAGCCGTATCAGTCCCCAGGCTGAACGGCACCAGCCCGCGCGCTACGGCAACCGCCGAGCCTGAGCTTGATCCGCCAGAAACGTATTCAGCGTTGAAACTGTTGGGCACTGCGCCGTATGGTGAACGCGTCCCGACCAGGCCAGTGGCGAACTGGTCCAGATTGGTCTTGGCCAGGATGATAGCGCCTGCAGCGCGCAGCCGTTCCACGCTGGTCGAGTCCTTGTCCGCAACGTACCGATAGGCAGGGCAGGCGGCGGTGGTGGGCAGGCCAGCGACGTCGATGTTGTCCTTGATCACGCAAGGCACGCCGTACAGCGGCAGGTCCGCAGCGCCTGGCAATGCGTCCAGTTGATCAAGCTGGCTGGCGAGTTCGCTCCCACTGACAATATGGATAAAGGCCGGATCCTCTGCGCTCAGCTGAGCAAGCAGCGCGGGCAATGCGTCGCGCGGCGTGATGCGTGCCGAGCGGTAAGCCTGTTGCCAATCCTTGATAGTCCATCCGGTATGCGTTGCCATGGGTCCTCCTGCGGGTGTGAATGCAATCTTGTATACAAGACGGTATTCAGCAGGGAGCGTGCCAGTCCGGGCTATTTCTCGTTGTTTGTATCTTAGCCTTTGCTATTCAACGGGTTACAGTCCTCTATTGGTTCCGAACCCCCGCTTGGCCTGGTCGTCGTGCCCCTGGTTGGTGCTTTGGCTCGCGTGCAGCCTTGTTTTGGTGCGACTCGCTCCCGACGGTCGTTCTGTCGCGCTATCCGAACGGGGCAGAGCGAGGATGGTCTACCCTTGGACATTACAAAACGAGGGATCAGTGCGGCCTGGTGGCTCGGAACGTTCATTTGATCGTCACGAGGCGGCACCAGACTGCTCGAAATGTCTGGCAGGTATTGACCACGCGATCGCTTGGTTTTATGGTTCGCCCCGAACGTTGAGGCTGGCACGATCCATACGGCTCAAGTACTGACGACGAGACAGCAAGACCCGGTAAAAACTGCGGACTTATTGCTTTCGGCGCACGCCTTGGGAAGTAGGCGAACCAAAGTGGGGATACTGATCAGACGTTCGCACCCCCGGGTTGTGTGTTGGCCATATATCGTTCGGAGCGCTTCCGTCGGAAAGCGCGCCGCAGTCTCCGCTTTTCCGGCGACTGCCATGCGTGCATCTGCCCTGCATCTGATCATCATGTCCTCACGCGGCCCGAATCCGGAACTTACAGCTTTGGAGCCGACGCCATGTCCATCAAACTCGAAGATTACTTCGACAAAGAGACCTTCAGCCGTATCAAGGATCATGCTGACCAGCACGATACGCCGTTTCTCGTGGTCGACCTCAAGACCATCAACCGCGCCTACGACGACCTGGTAGAAGGCTTTCCCTTCGCCAAGATTTATTACGCGGTGAAGGCCAACCCGTCCAATGAAGTGCTGGGCCTGCTGAAAGACAAGGGCTCGAATTTCGACATCGCCTCGATCTACGAGCTGGAAAAGGTCATGGCACTGGGCGTGCGCCCGGAGCAGATCAGCTTCGGCAACACCATCAAGAAGTCCAAGCACATCCGCGCCTTCTACGAGAAGGGCGTGCGTCTGTTCGCTACCGACTCCGAGGCGGACCTGCGCAACATCGCCAAGGCGGCGCCGGGTTCGAAGGTGTATGTGCGCATCCTTACCGAAGGCTCGACCACGGCCGACTGGCCGCTGTCGCGCAAGTTCGGTTGTCAGACCGACATGGCCATGGACCTGTTGGTGCTGGCCAAGGAGCTGGGCCTGGAGCCCTACGGCATTTCCTTCCACGTCGGCTCGCAGCAGCGCGACATCGGCGCGTGGGATGCGGCGATCGCCAAGGTCAAGGTGATCTTCGAGCGTCTGAAGGAAGAAGACGGTATCACCCTGAAGATGATCAACATGGGTGGCGGCTTCCCCGCCAACTACCTGACCAAGACCAACACGCTGCAGACCTATGCCGAGGAAATCACCCGCTTCCTCCAGGAAGACTTCGGCGACGAGCTGCCGGAAATCATCCTCGAACCGGGTCGTTCGCTTATCGCCAATGCGGGCATTCTGGTCAGCGAAGTGGTACTGGTGTCGCGCAAGTCGCACACCGCTCTGGAGCGCTGGGTATTCACCGACGTGGGCAAATTTTCCGGTCTGATCGAAACCATGGACGAGTCGATCAAGTTCCCGATCTATGTCGAGAAGAAGGGCGAGCTGGAAGAAGCGGTCATTGCCGGGCCGACCTGCGATAGCGCCGACATCATGTACGAGCAGTACAAGTACGGCCTGCCGCTGAACCTGGCTATCGGTGATCGTATGTACTGGCTGTCGACCGGTGCGTATACCACTAGCTACAGCGCGATCGAGTTCAACGGCTTCCCGCCGTTGGAGGCTTTCTACGTTTGACGTAGAAGGCAGCGGCGAGCTTCGAGCGACAAGCTGACCGAGTGGGCCGAAATAAAAAAGCCCGCGTTGGAGACAACGCGGGCTTTTTCGTGTGGTGCGGATACCGCTCGGTGGATAACGCTGCGCGGTTGTCCACCCTACGCCAGGGTGATGTAGGGTGGATGGCCGAAGCCATCCACCGAGAGCGGGCTATCAGGCAAACTTCTGAATGTTGGCCATCAGCTCACGCAACGCTTCGATATTGTCCTTCGGATGCACGGCGCCTTCGAAACTGCACAGCTTCTCGAAGTTGGCCGCGACGTCTTCCGGGGTGAAACCTTCGTCCGGGTTGAAGCCGATGCCCAGCGAGCGCTCCCAGCGCACCTTGCCCATCCAGCCGCCACCGACTTCGAACAGGCTGCCGGTTTCCTTGCACTCTTCCGAGCACAGGTAGGCCACCAGCGGGCTGACCAGCTCGGGCTTGAGCTTCTCGAACGCGCCCGGCGGGAATAGGCCTTCGGTCATACGCGTGCCGCCAGTCGGAGCGATGGCGTTGACGAAGATGTTGTTCTTGCGGCCTTCGATCGCCAGAGTACGGGTCAGGCCGTACAGGCCCAGCTTGGCCATGCCGTAGTTGGCCTGACCGAAGTTACCGTAGATGCCGGACGTGGAAGCAGTGAAGATCACGCGGCCGAAGTTGCTGTCCTTCATGTACGGCCAGGCAGCGTGGGTCACCTTGTAGGCACCTTCGACGTGCACACGGTACACCAGATCCCAGTCGGCATCGGTCATCTTGGCGAAGCTCTTGTCGCGCAGGATGCCGGCGTTGTTGACGACTACGTCAACGCGGCCGAAGTTGTCCATGGCGCACTGAACGATCTTGTCGCCATCGATCACGTTGTCAGGGTTGGCTACGGCGGTGCCACCGGCTGCCTTGATTTCTTCAACCACCTTCAGAGCGGCTTCGCTATTGGCGCCTTCGCCCTGGGTGCTACCACCCAGATCGTTCACGATGACCTTGGCGCCATGCTTGGCGAACAGCAGCGCATGGGCACGGCCGATGCCACCACCGGCGCCGGTAACGATGACGACCTGGTCGTCAAAACGGATATCGCTCATGTAACTCTCCTTCGGAGCAGGATGAAAAATCGGCACACAGTGTCGGTCAGTGACCAGTCGATGGCAAGGCAGCTGGCGGGGGTGAATGGCGCTTTATAAGCCGCAGCTGTCCGTATCTCGGGCATGAAAAAGCCCGCCTCGGCTTCCCGTGGCGGGCTTTGGACCGAACGGCTTCAGACCAGTTCGATAGCTACTGCTGTCGCTTCACCGCCGCCAATGCACAGCGATGCGACGCCGCGCTTGCCACCAGTTTTCTGCAGGGCATTGATCAGCGTGACAATGATGCGCGAGCCGGTGGAGCCGACTGGGTGGCCCTGAGCGCAGGCACCGCCGTAAATGTTGACCTTGGCGTGGTCGAGGCCGTGTTCGCGCATCGCCAACATAGTGACCATGGCGAAGGCTTCGTTAATTTCGAACAGGTCGACCTCGTCCTTGCTCCAGCCGGTCTTGTCGAACAGGTTGGCCATGGCGCCAATCGGGGCCAGAGTGAACTCGCTCGGGTCCTGGCTCTGGGTCGCGTGCCCGACGATACGCGCCAGCGGCTTCAGGCCGCGGCGCTCGGCTTCGGCTGCGGTCATCAGCACCAGCGCGCTGGCACCGTCGGAAATCGAGCTGGCGTTGGCCGCGGTGACGGTACCGTCCTTGCGGAATGCTGGCTTGAGCCCGGAGATCTTGTCGATATTGGCGTTGTGCGGCTGTTCGTCGTCCTTGACCACGACTTCACCCTTGCGGGTCTGCACGGTGACCGGAACGATCTCGCTTTCCAGCGAACCATTATCGATCGCCGCCTTGGCGCGCTTGAGTGATTCGATGGCGTAGGCATCCATCTCCTCGCGGGTGATGCCGCTCTTGTCAGCGGTGTCCTGCGCAAATGAGCCCATCAGACGTCCGGTGCGGGCGTCCTCCAGGCCATCGAGGAACATATGGTCCTTGATTTCGGCATGACCCATGCGCATGCCGCTACGCGCCTTTTCCATCAGATACGGGGCATTGGACATGCTTTCCATGCCGCCAGCGATCATGACCTGGTTGGTGCCGGCCTTGAGCGCGTCATGGGCGAACATGACCGCCTTCATGCCCGAGCCGCACAGCTTGTTGATGGTGGTCGAGCCGGTGGAAGCGGGGAGGCCGGCATTCAGCGCGGCCTGCCGCGCAGGGCCTTGCTTGAGGCCGGCGGGCAGCACGCAACCCATGATGACTTCCTGTATATCCTGCGGTGCGATACCGGCGCGGGAGACAGCTTCGCGGATGGCCAGGGCGCCAAGATCGACTGCCGAAACGCTGGACAGGCTACCCTGGAAGCCACCCATCGGGGTGCGCACACCGCTAACGATAACGACGTCGTTCTGAGACATTTTTAGCTCCTGAAATGACCAAGTATGTATGTGAAGTCATCAAGCGACTTTATGCGCGAGATTATACGCTTAATAAGACGATGCTGGCCGAGTATGATCAGGTTCATACTTTGGAGTGATAGGTGGCCATTCTCCGGCTTGGCTATAGTGCTCTACATGGCGCGCCTCGATGCGCGACCAACGACCCATACAATCCCAAGAAGATCAGGTCACACATATGCTCAATACGCGCGTTCTCCCGCCGAACGACTCGGCCCATTCCACGCCTTTGCTGATCAAAAATCTGCTGTTGTCAGGCAAGCGCTACGAGCGCAGCCAGGAAATCGTCTACCGTGACATCAGCCGCTACGATTACGCCACCTTCAATCAGCGCATCTGCCGTGCCGCCAATGCGCTGAGCCGGGCAGGGGTCAAGCCGGGCCAGACGGTCGCGGTCATGGATTGGGACAGTCATCGCTATCTGGAAATGATGTTCGCCGTGCCGATGTTGGGCGCGGTTCTGCATACCATCAATATCCGCCTGTCGCCTGAGCAGATTCTCTACACCATGAACCACGCCGAAGACATCTTCGTGCTGGTCAACAGCGAGTTCGTACCGATCTACAAGGCCATCGAAGGCCAGCTGACCACAGTCGAGAAAACCATCCTGCTGACCGATGGCGACGAAAAGACCGCGGATCTGCCGGGACTGGTCGGCGAATACGAGCAACTGCTCGCGGCCGAAGAGCCGGAGTACGAGTTCGCGGAATTCGATGAGAACTCGGTCGCCACCACCTTCTACACCACCGGCACCACGGGCAACCCCAAGGGCGTGTACTTCACCCATCGTCAGCTGGTGCTGCACACCATGACCCAGGCGGGGGTCCTCGGTGGGCTGGACAGCGTGCGCATGCTTGGCAATCGTGATGTGTACATGCCGATTACGCCGATGTTCCACGTTCACGCCTGGGGAATTCCGTATACCGCTACGCTGCTCGGCGTGAAGCAGGTCTACCCGGGCCGCTATGACCCGGAGTTACTGGTGGAGCTGATCAAGCGCGAGAAGGTCACCTTCTCCCACTGCGTGCCGACGATTCTGCAGATGGTGCTCAATACGCCCAGCGCCAAAGGTCACGACTTCGGTGGCATGAAGGTGATCATTGGCGGCAGCGCGCTGAACCGCGGTTTGTACGAAGCGGCCAAGAGCAAGGGTATGCATCTGTCCGCGGCCTACGGCATGTCCGAAACCTGCCCACTGATCTCCAATGGCTACGTCAATCTGGAAATCGAGGCGGGTAGTGAGGACGAGCGCGCCACCTACAAGATCAAGGCCGGCGTACCGGTACCCCTGGTCGAAGCGCGGCTGATGAACGCCAAAGGCGAGTTCCTCCCCCACGATGGCAAGACCCAGGGCGAACTGGTACTGCGCGCACCCTGGCTGACGCAGGGTTATTACCGCGAGCCGGAGAAGAGCGATGAACTATGGGCACACGGCTGGATGCATACCGGTGACGTCGCGGCGATCGACTCCATGGGCTTCATCGAGATTCGTGACCGCATCAAGGATGTGATCAAGACCGGCGGAGAGTGGATTTCCTCGCTGGAGCTGGAAGATCTGATCAGTACCAGTCCGGCAGTGAAGGAAGTCGCCGTGGTGGGTGTGCCTGATCCTCAGTGGGACGAGCGTCCGTTTGCTCTCATCGTGGCCTGTGAAGGTTACGAAATGGATGCTAAGACCCTGCGCGATCATCTCAAGCCGTTCGTCGACGAAGGTCGGATCAACAAGTGGGCCATACCCACCCAAATCGCCAGTGTTACCGAAATACCCAAAACCAGCGTAGGCAAGCTCGACAAGAAGCGCATTCGCACCGAAATTGCCGAGTGGCAAGAGGCGCAAGCCCCCTTCCTGTCTACGTTATAGCGCGTCCGGCCCACTCTGATGCCGCGGTAACACTTGCGGCTATGCGGTAGCTCAAACACAGCGAGCTGGCGATGATATCGCCGGCTCGCTGTGTTTTTGGCGGCAGCGTTTTGGCGGTGCAACACTTCCTCGCTTTGACTCAATTCATACTTTGGACTGATCACGCCCGGCATGGCGCTTGGCTATAGTTCGCGACCGAATCAGGGCTGTCTTGCGTGACGCGACGGCCGCTGCATCGTCCATTGCCTGGACGTTCTGTCCCGGCCCCAAGCAAAGCAGAGCAAAACCATGAAGCCAATTCTTCTATCTTCGGCTGTTCTGACATGGGCCCTGGCGGCCGGTGTAGCGAACGCGGCCGTTTCCGAGCAGCAAGCCGCTGAACTCGGCAAGAGCCTGACTCCGATCGGCGCTGAAAAAGCCGGCAATGCCTCCGGCACCATCCCCGAGTGGACTGGCGGTCTGGCCAAGGATGCCGGCCCCGTGCAGAACGGGTTCATGACCAACCCCTATGCCGATGACAAGCCGCAGTTCGTCATCACTGCAGCCAACTATGAGCAGTACGCCGAGCAGCTGACTCCCGGCCAGATCGCGATGTTCAAGCGCTATCCGGACAGCTACAAGATGCCGGTTTACCCGACTCGCCGTAGCGTAGCCCTGCCTGACGACGTCAATGCAGCGACCCGTCACAACGCAGTCAACACCCGCCTGGTTCAGGGTGGCAACGGGCTGGAAAACTACAAGCTGGCGAATGCCTTCCCGATTCCGCAGGACGGCCTGGAAGTGATCTGGAACCAGATCACCCGTTACCGCGGCCACTCCATGGAGCGCGTGCTGACTCAGGCGACCCCGCAGACCAACGGCAACTTCACCATCGTCCGCTTCAATGAGCAGTACGTGGTGCCGCAGGCGCTGACCGACTACGATGCGGAGCGCATGGGTAACATCCTCTACTACTTCAAGCAGCAGGTGACCGACCCGGGTCGTCTGGCCGGCAACGTATTGCTGGTTCACGAGACCATCAACCAGGTCGAAACGCCGCGCATGGCATGGATCTACAATGCTGGTCAGCGCCGTGTTCGCCGTGCACCGCAGGTGTCCTACGACGGTCCAGGTACCGCGGCCGATGGCTTGCGCACTTCCGACAACCTCGACATGTACAACGGCGCCCCGGATCGTTACGACTGGGAGCTGGTCGGCAAGAAGGAAGTGTTCATCCCGTACAACAGCTACGAGCTGGAATCGCCGGAGCACAAGTACACCGACGTGATCAAGGCCGGCCATATCAATCAGGACCTGACCCGCTACGAGCTGCACCGCGTGTGGGAACTGAAGGCCAAGGTCAAGCCTGACCAGCGCCACATCTATGCCCAGCGCCATGTGTTCATCGACGAGGACTCCTGGCAGGCTGCGCACATCGACCATTACGATGGTCGTGGCGAGCTCTGGCGCGTAGCCGAAGCGCATGCGCTGCATCGTTACAATGCGCAGGTTCCGGGCTATGCACTGGAGACCCTGTATGACCTGGTCGCCGGTCGTTACCTGGCCATGGGCATGTACAACGAAGAAAGCCGTGGCTACAACTACGACTACAAGGCCAGCTCTAACGAGTTCACTCCAGCCGCGTTGCGTCAGTCCGGCGTACGCTGATCTAGCCTGGTCAGAACCCCGCCCGCATCATGCCGGCGGGGTTTTGTCGTGTCAGTCTGTTACAAAACGATATAACCGCAGCGTGCCGCAGTGGATAAACTGCCGGCATGGCCTCACCGATTCCGCTCTATCCGGGCAAGAGTTTCCGCCCGCCGCTCCCTGCGGACCATTTGCCACGCCCGCGTCTTGTCCAGCTTCTGGGCGATTCCGCTTTGCGCCGACTGATTCTGATCAGCGCCCCGGCCGGCTTCGGCAAAAGTACCCTTGCGGCGGAATACTGCGAGCAATTGCCCGATCGCTGGCGCTCGGTATGGCTGGCACTCGACCCGCGCGATGCCAGTGCCGGGCAGTTTCTTCGCACCCTGATCAGCGGGCTGCAGAGCGTTCTTCCGCGCCTCGGTGAGCAACAGCTGACGTTGCTTGAGCAAACCCATAGCCAGCAACCCCTGGATCTGGAGTCAGTGACCCGGGCATTGTTAGCCAGCTTGGCCGAGCGCTGCGAAGCGACTGGTCGCAACGCTCCCGAGCGTGTGGTGCTGGTACTCGATGATTATCACCTGGTGCAGAGCCAGCAATGCGACCGCCTGTGTGCGCTACTACTCGAGGGCTTGCCCGGCTCTTTCCAGTTGATGCTGACCAGTCGCAAGAAGCCTGGCTGGCACCTGGCCCGGCTGCGTCTGGGCAATCAGGTACTCGAACTGGGCGAGGACCATCTGCGTCTGGGCAACGAGTCCGCGGCAGAATTTCTCCGGCGTGCTGGCGTCACCGAGCCGGACCCGGAATGGGCGAGGCACATCCTGCAACGCAACGAGGGCTGGTTCGCCGGCTTGCGCCTGATGGCAATAGCCGCCGAGCAGGCGGCGGGGGCACTGCGGCCCTTGACCTTGCCCAAGACTCCGGGCCCCTTGATCAACGAGTATTTGCTGGAAGAGGTGGTGCTACGCCAGCCCCAGCAAGTGCAGACTTTTCTGCAGGATGCCGCCTGGCTCGACCGGTTCAGTGCGGAGCTGTGCGACAGCGTTCGGGACAGTGAAGACAGCGCGGCGATTCTCGAACATCTGGCCAGCCACAGAGTCTTCCTGGTGCCGCTCGACCCGGAAGGTCACTGGTACCGGTTCCATCATCTGTTTTCAGACGTGCTGCGTAACCGTGGTGCGGCGGCCGACCCGAAACGGCAGTTGCGGATTCATCGGCGAGCGTGCCAATGGTTTGCTGCGCAGGGCCTGATCGCCGAGGCCATCGAGCATGCGCTGGCCGCCGAGCGGCCGGACGAAGCAGCAAGCCTGGTGCAGGCCTTGCCGCTTGATCAACTGCTGGCCGAGCAGCCTGTAGCCAAGCTGCTGCGCTGGAAAGCCGAGCTGCCGACGGTGCTGCAGGCGAGTTCCGAGCGGTTGGTGCTGGTGCATGCGTGGACGCTGGCGCTGGCATGCCAACTGGAGGATGCCGAGCTGATGCTTGATCGTCTGAGTGCGTTTCTGCCGCAGCCGGACGCCCATCGTCAGGAACAGCTGCTCGCACTGGCTCTGACCTTGAAGGGCTACCTGGCGCGGCAAGCCGGGAAGCTGGAGGAGGCGTTCAGCTGTCTTGGGCAGGCGCTCGACAGCCTGACCGACGACGCATCGGGTAGCCGGTTGATCGCGATGCTCACACTCGCCGAAATTGACCTGGCGGAGCGGCGCATCGACGATGCGCGTGGCCGGGTGCGTGATGCTATTGCCCTGGCGCAGCGCACCGGTAGTCCGTTGTTCGAGGCTCAAGCGCAACTCATGCGGGCGCGTCTGCAACAGGCGCGTGGACTGGTGGAGCGTGCCCGGGGAACGGTGCAGGCTCAGCTCGCCCTGATCGATGCGGGCGATCATGCCGAGGATCTGTCGATCCGTGCGCGACTGACCATGTATGAAGGCTACCTGGCCGGTCTGCAGGGCGAGCGGGAGCAGGCGCTGGCGACACTGGATGTCGGGATAGCCGAAGCGCGGCGCTGCCGGGATATTCACGTGCTGCTGGGTTACTGCATGAAGGCCAGCCTGCTCGGTAGGCAGCGCGACACGCTTGGCGAGGGCTTTGACACGCTGACCGAGGCCGAACGCCTGATGCACATGTGGGACATACCTCCGGTGCTGCATCTCGGCTGGCTTACCGTCCTCAAATGCGACCTGTGGATGAGCACCGACAGGCGCGAGCTCGCCGATCAATGGCTGCCCCGGCTGCGCCAGACCTACTGCGGCCCGGCGCCGGCCGCTCCTCCACCGTTCTACCACGCTCTGGCTGCCTATATCGAACTGGTCAATGCTCGGCTGCTCTGGCTGCGTGGAGACCAAGCCGGCTGTGAGCATGCGCTGCGGGCTCTCCTGGCTACGCTGCAGCGTGCCGGAGAGGGCTTGCAGCTGATCATCGTCCAGGTGCATCTGGCCAGGTTGCTGTTCCACACCAACCGTGAGGTGGAGGCGGGCGCACTTCTGCGTGCCGCGCTGGACATGGCTGCGGCGCAACGCATCGTCGATCCATTCCTGTCGCTGGTTCGACAGAGCCCGCCCGGTCTGCATAGCGCTCTCGCCGATGCTCCGGCCAGCACCTTGCGAGACGATTTGCTGGCGATGCTTCCGGCGATTGCGGGCCCGACTGGCAAGCCCGTCGCCGCAACCCTGCGTGAACCGCTCAGCACCCGGGAGCTGGATGTGCTGCGCTGCATCGCGCAGGGCTACTCCAATCAGCAGATAAGCGAGGCGCTGTACATTTCGCTGCATACGGTGAAAAGCCATGCCCGGCGCATCAATAACAAGCTCGGGGTGGCTCGCCGCACCCAGGCTGTGGCTCAAGCGAAGGCGCTGGGTCTGCTTGGCTAGCAAAATGCGCTAATCTCCCGGGTACTGCCTACAAGGAGTCGCGCATGCCCAGCCTCAATCAACAGATTCTTATTGCCGCCTGTCTTGGCTTGCTCATCGGCTGGCTGGTGGGCGCCATGCCGGACGAAGCTGCCGCGCGCACCTCAGTGCTCTATGCCAGCACCCTGGTCGGCAGCGTTTTCATCGGACTTTTGAAGATGATTCTGGTGCCGCTGATCTTCACCTCGATCGCCGTGGGTGTCGCGAATCTGCAGGCGCATCATCAGGTTCACCGCGTGTGGGTCACGACACTGGTGTATTTCATCGGCACGTTGGCGCTGGCCATGCTGGTAGCCTTGATCGCGGCGAACCTGTTCAAGCCGGGAGCAGGGCTGTCTCTGACGCTGTTCGAAGACGCGATGTCGACTTTCGAGGCGCGCCAGCTCACCTTGCCTGAGTTCTTCCAGCACTTCTTCGCCAATCTTTTCCAGAATCCTTTTACCGCTTTCGCCAATAACAGCATTCTCTCGATCGTGGTTTTCGCGATCTTTCTCGGTGTGGCGCTGGTGGCGGGTGGGGCGCGTTACGGCAATATCCTCAAGGTACTGCAGGAGTTCCTCGAGCTGCTGATGCGCATAGTCGGCTGGATCATGCGCCTGGCACCGCTGGGCATCCTGGCGCTGTTGATCCGGCTGGTCGCCGAGCAGGACGCAAGTCTGCTTACTGCCGTGCTCGGCTTCATCGTCCTGGTGTTCGCCACCACCCTGTTTCATGGCATCGTCGTGCTGCCCGGCATCCTCTGGATCGTCACCCGCAAATCGCCGTTGTGGTTCTGGCGCGGTTCGCGCGAGGCGATCATCACCGCCTTCGCTACCAGCTCCAGCGCGGCGACACTGCCGATATCGATGCGCTGCGCCGAGGAAAATCTTCAGGTCCAACGCGGCGTCGCCGGGTTCGTGTTGCCGCTCGGTGCGACCATGAACATGGATGGCACTGCCTTGTATGAAGCCGCCGCCGCACTGTTCGTCGCCAATCTGATGGGCATCGAGCTGAGCTTCGCCCAGCAGATGGTGGTGTTCTTCACTGCGATGGTGGCGTCCACCGGCGCACCGGGTATCCCCAGCGCGGGGATGGTGACCATGGTGATGGTGTTGCAGGCGGTTGGACTGCCTGCCGAAGCCATCGCCATCCTGCTGCCAATCGACCGGTTACTGGATACGGTGCGTACTGCGGTCAACGTGGAAGGTGATATCGTCGGCAGCGTGGTGGTGCAGCAGTTGGCCGGTGTGCCCGAGCAGGCCGAGGATCTCGCTGAGGTACAGCGTGCCTGAAAGATGCTGCGGGCTTGTCGCGGAGCCGGGATAAAAGGCCTGGCATCGTCCCGAACCTGATGCGCTGGTGTTTCTGGCTGGCCCTTGGCATCCTTGCAGCCGCTTGGCTCGATAGACGCATCAGGAGAATTCATGCAGCCCAACCCCTCGACGCTTGTTCGTGAAACCTTTCCGGTGGGCCCGCTGGGCTGTAACTGCACCATCGTCGGCGACCCGCAGACGAAAAAAGCCATCGTCATCGATCCGGGCGGAGACCACCAGTTGATCCTTGATCGTCTCGACGCGCTGGGCCTGAAGGTGGTCAGTATCATCCACACCCATGCGCACCTGGATCACTTTCTCGCCTCTGGCGAAATGAAGAAGGCCACCGGAGCGACGCTGCATCTCCACAAGGACGACCAGTTCCTCTGGGATAACCTGGAAATGCAGTGTCGCCTGTTCGGCGTGGCTTACACGCCGGTTCCGGCCCCCGATCAATGGTTGCAAGATGATGAAGAGCTCGCCTGTGGCTGCGGAGTGGCGTTACATACGCCAGGCCACACTCCGGGCTCGATGAGCTTCTGGTTTCCCCAGGATCGGCTGTTGATCGCGGGCGATACGCTGTTTCGGCGCGGCATTGGTCGTACCGATCTGTGGGGCGGCGACCATCAACAGATCGAGCGGTCGATCCGCCAGCGTCTGTACACGCTTGACGAAGAAGCAGTTGTGGTGACTGGTCACGGCCCGGATACGGTCCTCGGCGAGGAAATCCGAGAGAACCCATTCATTCGCGGCTGAGCTTTCGTCCGGATTGTGCTCTGAAGCTCTTCCGAATCTGGTTTATTCAGGTAATCTGCGGCGATGCCGTACCCATGAAAGGAATATACCCCATGAAGATACAAGGTTTGATCGCTGCAGGTTTGTGCTCGGCTCTGCTCGCAGGCTGCACTACCAACCCGTACACCGGCGAGCAGCAGGCAGGCAAGTCGTCCATCTATGGTCTGGGCGGCGCTGCGGCCGGCGCAATCGTTGGGGCAGCGACGTCCAGCAAGAAGGATCGTGGCAAGGGCGCATTGATCGGCGCAACCGTTGGTGGTGCCGCGGGTGCCGGCTACGGTTATTACGTCGATCAGCAGGAGGCGCGGTTGCGCCAGGAGCTGTCAGGCACCGGCGTGCAGGTCGTGCGCAACGGCAATGACATTCAGCTGGTCATGCCGGGCAACATCACG
Organism: Halopseudomonas xinjiangensis; assembly: GCF_900104945.1. Lineage (NCBI taxonomy): Bacteria > Pseudomonadati > Pseudomonadota > Gammaproteobacteria > Pseudomonadales > Pseudomonadaceae > Halopseudomonas > Halopseudomonas xinjiangensis. The sequence continues at coordinate 196,133 of NZ_LT629736.1, forward strand.
TTCGCCAGCAGCTCGGCGGATATCGCCAGCAGTTTCTACCCGACGCTGAATTCGCTGGTGCGTGTATTCAAGGAATACGACCGCAATGGTGTCGACATCGTCGGTCACACCGACAGCACCGGCTCGCTGGAGCTGAATATGCGCCTGTCGCAGCAACGTGCGACCAGCGTAGCGTCCTATCTGACTGGTCAGGGTATCTCCGGGGCACGCATCACCAGCCGCGGCGTAGGTCCGAGCCAGCCGATAGCATCCAACGAAACCCAGGAAGGCCGTGCGCGCAACCGCCGCGTCGAGATCAACCTGCGGCCGATGCAGTAAGCTGAGTTGAATCCGCCTCGTCAGGCTCAGGCCTGGCGCGGCGGATACTCCATGTGCAGCCGTTCGAGCTGCGCATCCTTCTCTTCCCACAAACTGTTGATCCAGCCCTGGAACTCGCTACGGAAGGCCTCGTCATTTTGATAGTCCCTGCCGAGGAACTGCGACGGAATCGGCTTCAGCTCGCAGCGCATGACCACCTTGCGAATCCTGCCGCTTAGCAGATCCCAGAAGGTCGGATTGCCATCCGGGTAATGGATGGTGATGTCCACCAGCGAGCGCAGCTGGGTGCCCATCGCGTCGAGTACGAAGGCAACGCCGCCCGACTTGGGTTTGAGCAGATAACGAAACGGCGAGTTCTGCTGGTCGTGCTTGGCCTGGGTGAAGCGCGTGCCCTCGAGAAAATTGAAAACCGCTACCGGCGTCGTCTTGAATTTTTCACAGGCGCGGCGGGTGGCGGCCACGTCCTGCCCAGCCTTTTCCGGATGCCGGTCAAGGTAGGCCTTGGTGTAGCGTTTCATGAACGGAAAATCGAGCGCCCACCAGCAGATGCCGATGATCGGCACCCAGATCAGCTCCTGCTTGAGAAAGAACTTCAACATGGGCATGCGGCGGTTGAGGTTGTGCTGCAGCGCGAGGATGTCGACCCAGCTTTGATGGTTGCTTATGACCAGATACCAGCCATCGTAGGCCAGTTGCTCATGGCCTGATACATCCCACTCGGTGCGCCCGGCGAGCTTCATCCAGCCGCTGTTGCAGAGGATCCAGAACTCGGCGATGCGAATCAGCAGGACGGTGCAGGCTTTCTGCAGCGCAGGCCACGGCAGCAGTTTGATCAGGGCCAAGGGCAGCAGCACGCTGAAGCAGACGACGGTGTTCAGCACCAGTAACAGGGCAGACAGGCTCCCGCGAATCGACGCGGGTAGAAAGCTCAGCATAAACGATGACTCGGTCACGGGCCCGGCCTCGGGGCCTGGGCGATTTTTATTCGGAATTATCGGCCTGAATTGCCGTCAGCGCGATGGTGTAGACGATATCGTCGACCAATGCGCCGCGCGACAGATCATTCACCGGCTTGCGCAAGCCCTGTAGCATCGGGCCGACGCTGACCACGTTGGCGCTACGCTGAACGGCCTTGTATGTGGTGTTGCCAGTATTCAGATCGGGAAACACGAACACAGTGGCCTTGCCGGCCACCGGGCTGTCCGGTGCCTTTTGCAGACCTACGCTGGCGATGGCGGCGGCATCATACTGGAGCGGCCCGTCGATCAACAATCCCGGCTCACGCTCCCGAGCGATGCGTGTCGCCTGGCGAACCTTTTCCACATCCGCACCGGTACCCGATTCCATGGTCGAGTAGCTGATCATCGCCACTCGCGCCGGAATGCCGAACGACTCGGCAGAGCGAGCGCTCTGGATGGCGATTTCAGCGAGCTCCTCTGCGTTCGGATCCGGGTTGACCGCGCAGTCCCCGTACACCAGCACCTGATCTGGCAGCAGCATGAAGAAAATCGATGATACGAGGTTGTAACCCGGTGCCGTCTTGATCAGCTGGAAGGCCGGGCGAATGGTATTGGCAGTGGTGTGCACCGCGCCGGAAACCAGCCCGTGCACTTCGTCCAGCGCGAGCATCATGGTGCCGAGTACCACATTGTCTTCAAGTTGCTGCAGCGCCATGGGGGCGTTCAGGCCACGGCCCTGGCGCAGCTTCACCATCGGCTCGACATACCGCTCGCGTACCACGTCGGGGTCGAGGATGCGCAGACCCTCGGGCAGCGTGATGTGTTGTGCGCGGGCGACCGCCTCAACTGCCTCGGGCTTGGCCAGCAACACACAGTCGGCGATCCCGCGTCTTTGACAGATGGCAGCTGCCTGGACGGTGCGCGGCTCGTCACCTTCCGGCAACACGATGCACTTGGCGGCCTTCTGCGCCCGGCGGAACAGCTCATAGCGAAACGCCGGCGGAGACATGCGCAGCTCACGCGGCTTGCCGCAACGCTCCTGCAGCCAGGCGTGATCGATATGCGAGGCGGCGTAATCGGTGACCATTTCGGCGCGCTCGATATCATCGACCGGGATCTCCCGGTTCATGCGGTCTAGATGCGTGGCCGTGTTGAAACTGTTGGTAGTCACGGTCATCACCGGCAAACCGCTTTCCAGAGCCGGTTTGCACAGCTTCATGACGCGGCTGTCAGGGCTTATGCCGCCGGTCAGCAGCAGGCCTGCCAGCGGTGTGCCAGCCAGCGAGGCGAGGCAACTGGCGATGAACACGTCATCGCGATCGCCCGGAGTGACGATCAGGGTCCCCGGCTTGAGGCGCTCGATGATGTTCGGCACGGTGCGCGCGCACAGCGATATTTCTGCCACCCGGCGTGTGCGGATGTCGCCTTCGTTGAGAATCTGCGCGCCCAGCAGTTCCGCAACATCGCCGGTGCGGGGGGCATTGAGTTCATCCTTCCAGGGAATGCAGCCGATAAGCCGGAAGTCCTCGGTATCCAGTACCTTGGATTGTTGCTTCAGCGCCTGCGCGTATTCCTTCAGGGTGCGCTTGAGCTTGCCCAGTTCAGTGGCCAGGCCCTCGTTCTCATCGATACCTTCGACCTTGTTGACGATAGCGCCGAGCACCTTCGGGTCACGCGGGCCACCGAAGGTCTGCGCATGGATTTCGATGCGGTTGGCCAGCGCGGCCATGTCAGCGTCATTCGAGTCAGGCGCGGTCACCAGAATGACGTCGGCATCCAGGCTCTTGGCCAGATGGTTGTTGATTCGTGCCGCATAGCTGGCCTGCCGTGTCGGCACCATGCCTTCGACCACGACGACATCGGCATCGACGGCTGCCTGCTGGAAGCGGCTGATGATGTCTTCAAGCACCTCGTTCAGCTCGCCCTTGGCCAGACGCTGCTCGACTTCGCTCAGGCCCAGTGGCTGCGGCGGGGCGAGACCGAGCGTGCGCGCTATCAACTCGCTCGAGCGTTCCGGTCCCGTGTCGCCCGCGTGCGGCTGGGCGATGGGTTTTAGGAAATGTACGCGCAGGCCGGTTCGTTCCAGTGCGCGAATGAGACCCAGGCTGATCGAGGTGAGACCGACGCCGAACCCAGTGGGGGCTATGAAAAAGGTATGCATGCTGCTCCCGTTATGACTGATTGCGCAGTTGGTCGATCAGGCTCAGGCTCTCATCGGCGATCTGGCGTTCTTCGTCAGTTGGAATGACAAGGATCGCCGGTGAACCGCTACGGTGCACCGCGCCGGCTTGGCCGCGTGGCAACCGGCTGTTGGCATCCGGGTCGATGTGCAGGCCGAGAATGGCCAGGTGGCGCAGCGTCAATGCTCGAACCAGTGCCGAGTTTTCGCCGATACCGCCGGTGAAGATCAAACCGTCCAGCCGCGGCAGGGCGACCGCCAGGCCGGCCAGCGAGCGCGCCAGGCGATAACAGAACACCTCGATGGCGAGATGCGCACCGTGATGCCCATCCTCGCGCGCCTGCTCGAGCTGGCGCATGTCGTTGGACAGGCCCGAGAGTCCCAGCAAACCACTTTCGCGATTCAGCAACTGCTCTATGCGCGGCAGATCCCAGCCTAGCGTGCGGGCCAGATGTGCGTGCAGGTTCGGATCGACGTCACCGCTGCGGGTGCCCATCACCAAGCCCTCGAGCGGCGTCAGTCCCATGCTGGTATCCAGGCTCTTGCCATCGAGCACCGCACAGCTGGAGCACCCGTTGCCAAGGTGCGCGCTCAGCCAGGCTCCGTGTCCGAACTGGCGACCCGTGAGCAGGCTGGCCTGGTTGGTCACATACTGATGGCTGGTGCCGTGGAACCCATAGCGGCGGACGCCGTGGACCGCATACAGATCGTCGGGCAGGGCATAGCGGTAGGCGTGGGCCGGCATGCTCTGGTGGAAGGCGGTATCAAAGATCGCGACCTGCTGAACGTCCGGCAACAACTCCATGGCCGCGCGGATACCGGTTAGGTTCGCCGGATTATGTAGCGGGGCAAGCGGAGCACTGGCATCAATGGCTGCTATGACCTCGTCATCGATGAGCCGCGCCCCGGTGAAGTGTTCTCCGCCATGCACGACGCGATGCCCGACGGCCGCCAGCGGCTGGCTGGTATGTTCACCGATCAAGGGCAACAGTCGCGCCATGGCCTGCGTATGGTCTGCCTCCCCGAGGGGCTCTTCGTGCTTGTGATCACCAAGTCGCCATTCCAGCGTCGCCTGAGGCGTTCCGAGGCGCTCGGCAAGGCCGCTGAGCAACGGCTGGCTGGTGTCCTCCTCGCGAACAGCGAATTTGATCGATGAACTACCGCAGTTAATCACCAGTACCAGTCGGCTCGACATGAATTTCCCATATTTTGATCTATATTGCTTATTGTCCTCGGGAGGATGGGCCGAGTTCCCCCGGTCGAACCGTGCGTTCGGACGGCATTCGGCGTAGACTCACCGGTTTTGCACACGACATTACAGGTACCAGATTATGCAAGTTGCCGCCAACAAGGCCGTATCCATCGACTATACGCTGACCAACGACGCTGGCGAGGTGATTGATTCCTCCGCTGGTGGTGCACCCCTGGTCTACCTGCATGGCGCGGGCAACATCATCCCGGGTCTGGAGCAGGCGCTCGAAGGCAAGCAGGAAGGTGACGAGATCAAAGTCTCTGTCGAGCCAGAAAATGCATACGGCGAATTCAGCCCCGAACTGGTCGCCGTGCTCGGTCGCAACATGTTCGAAGGCGTCGACGAACTCGAAGTCGGCATGCAGTTCCACGCTTCCGGTCCGGATGGCGGCATGCAGATCGTCACCATCACCGCTCTGGAAGGCGACGAAGTGACTGTCGACGGTAATCACCCGCTCGCCGGCCAGCGCCTGAACTTCGACGTCAAGGTCGTTGACGTGCGCGAGGCCAGCGCTGATGAACTGTCCCATGGTCACATCCATGGCGAAGGTGGCGTGGAGCACTAAGCGCGCGCACGGCGCCTGGAAACAGGCGCACCGGAAAAAGCCGAGCCATTGCTCGGCTTTTTCATGTCCGGAGCATTTCTGATCTGTGGCGCAGAGCGGCGAGCTATTTGCTCGTATCACTGATAATGATGTTGATCCGATCTCGTATCGAAGAAAGATGACCGGTCGTATAGTGGCGTCCATGAACACTATCCAGGATAAGCGGGCGCGCATACTTGCTGCGGGTACCGAAGTGATGTTGCTCAAGGGCTATAGCGGGACTGGCGTGCAGGAGATCACCCAGGGGGCCGGTGTGCCCAAGGGCTCCTTCTATCACTACTTCGAAAGCAAGGAAGACTTCGCCATTCAGGCGTTGCACTTCTACTACACGCCACGGCTGGAGCGCTTCGCAGCTGCGCTGCGCGCCGCCGATGCCGCTCCCCGCGAGCGCGTGCTGCGCTTCTATCGCGATCTGGTTGGCTATTTCGCCAATCAGCAGGAGCCGACTCACCAGTGCTTCATCGGCAGTCTGTGCCATGAAAAGGCTGATGAGAGCCAGCCGATCGGCTACGCCGCCCGCGCTATTCTCAAGCGCTCCAGTGCGGTACTGGCCGAATGTCTGCAGGCGGCGCAGGAGCAGGGCGAGATCGCCGCTGACCAGGACCCGACAGAGCTGGCAGCCTTCATCGGTGCTGCCTGGGAAGGTGCCTTGCTGCGCATGAAGGTGGATCGCCAGGTTGGCCCGCTGCGCACATTCATCACTCAGCTGGAGCGATTGCTTCGGCGCTGATCGAAAACGAGACGACCGGTCAACTGGCGACGGTCGCCCACCAAGACCAACGATAACCTCAGGAGCATTTGGCATGTCCGCAGATACCCGCCCGCTATTCGAATCCTTTGAGCTGGGCCCGCTTTCGCTCAACAACCGCATCGTCATGGCGCCGATGACGCGCAACTTCTCGCCCCGTGGCGTACCGACCGAGCAGGTCGTGGATTACTATCGCCGCCGCGCCGAGTCGGGCGTGGGCTTGGTCATCACCGAAGGCACTACGGTCGATCACCAGGCAGCTAACGGTTATCCGAACGTTCCTGCGTTCCACGGTGAGGAAGCACTGGCGGGTTGGAAGAAGGTAGTCGATGCGGTGCATGCGGTTGGCGGCAAGATCGCGCCGCAACTGTGGCACGTCGGCAACGTCCGTCGGCTGGGTACCGAGCCGAACGGGGATGTCCCGGGTTATGGCCCGATGGACAAGATCAAGGATGGCAAGAAACTCGTGCACGGTATGACCAAACAGGACATCGACGATGTGGTGCAGGCCTTTGCCAAGGCGGCGAAGGACGCCAAGGCGATCGGCATGGATGCGATCGAGCTGCACGGTGCGCACGGCTACCTTATCGACCAGTTCTTCTGGGAAGCGAGCAATCAGCGCGACGACGAATACGGCGGCAGCATGGAAAACCGTGGCCGCTTCGCAGTCGAGATCGTCCGCGCAGTGCGTGAGGCAGTCGGGCCTGACTATCCGATCATCTTCCGTTTCTCGCAGTGGAAACAACAGGATTACACCGCGCGGCTGGCGCCCACTCCCGAGCTGCTCGAGCAGTTCCTCAAGCCGTTGTCCGAGGCAGGCGTCGACATTTTCCACTGCTCGCAGCGTCGCTTCTGGGAGCCGGAATTCGAAGGTTCGGACCTCAATCTAGCCGGCTGGACTCGCAAGATCACTGGCAAACCGACCATCACCGTCGGCAGTGTCGGGCTGGATGGCGAGTTCCTTGAGTTCATGGTCAAGACCGACAAGGTTGCCGAAACCCAGAACATCGACGGGCTGTTGGAGCGCCTCGGCAAGGGCGAGTTCGATCTGGTCGCGGTAGGTCGCGCACTGATCGTCGATCCGCAGTGGGCCGAGAAGGTTCGCGAAGGTCGCTTCGCCGATATTCTCCCGTTCAGCCGCGAAGCGCTGAAAACGCTAGCCTGACCGACCGGACCCGCCGCTCTGTGCGCTGGGTCCGCGTCTGATCATCATGTCGGTCGCCGGACTCGTTCGAGTCGCGGCGGCTTTCTGCAGATAGCCCGCAAAGCGTTCGATCACCGCATCCCAGGTCAACTGGCAGGCGCTGTGCCGTGCATGCAGGCGGACCCCGCGTAGCCCTTCAGCGTCGTCGATCAGCCATCTGAGATTTTCCGCAAATTGCCTTTCATCCGCAGCGGTCGCCAGGCAGCCACTGTAGCGGTCGTGTATATGCTGGTTAGCTGCGGCCAGATCGAAGGCGTTGACTGCCAACCCTGAAGCCATGGCCTCGATCACCACGTTCCCGAAGGTTTCGGTCAGGCTGGGGAAGAGGAAAATGTCGGCGCTGGCATAGTGTCGGGCGAGCTCCGGGCCGTTCAGATTGCCGGTGAATAACGCGTCGGGAAGCGCTTTCTGTAGCTGGCGCTTGAGCGGTCCGGTACCCGCAAGTACCAGACGCAGCTGGCTGGCGGCCTGGCCGGGCTGCTCATTCAGGCTGCGCCAGGTATCCACCAGCAGTTGCAGGTTCTTCTCGTTCGCCAGGCGACCGACGTATAGCAAGACCAGATCGTCGTCCCCAGCCTGCCAGGTCTCGCGCAGCTCTGCGCTGCGGTGGCGGGGGTGGAAACGTTCATGGTCCACGCCTCGCCCCAGCGCTGCCAGATTATGGATGCCAAGCCGGGCCAGTTCGTTCTGCTGCGTCATGCTTGCGGTCAGGGTCAGCTGCGACTGGTTGTGAAACCAGCGCAAGTAGGCACCGGCCGCGGCGCCGAACATCCCTAGTCCGTAATGTTCGGCGTACTGATGAAAGTTGGTATGAAAGCCGCTGACCACCGGCAGCCCCAGCCGGCGGGCCGCGCGCAGGGCAGACCAGCCGAGCGGGCCTTCAGTCGCGACATACACTGCGTCGGGTCGCCGCCGGCTCCAGATTTGCGTCAGCAGCCGGCGCGCAGAGCGCCCCACCTGCAGTTCCGAATAGCGAGGTATGGGCATGCCCATCACGCGCTGCTCGGACAGATCGCCGGCATCGTCGCGGCCGGGCTGCTCCCCAGGCTGAGCCGGACGAACCAGCTCGACCTGGTGGCCGAGTTGCAGCAGTCCTTCGCAGAGATGGCCGAGCGTGTTGGCTACGCCATTGACCTGCGGCGGATAGGTTTCGGTTACCAGCGCGTAGCGCTGAAGCGGAGAAGAGGGTGTTTTCATCGGACCATTCTGGTCCCGATGAGTGATCGAATTATGACGGAATCATTGCGAATTTATGGCATCGGCAGCTCGCGCTCGCGTACCCACATGATGGTCGAGCCGGCCACTGCAGCCGGCATGACCAGCAGATTCACCAGCGGGATCAGCATGCCGAAATACACCGGCAAGCCGAACCCGAGTGACAGCAGCCGCCGGCCTTTCATCCAGCGCAGCATGTCGATGAAGCTGACCTTGTCGTTGTCGGCCTGATAATCCACATACTGCACAGCCATCATCCACACACCGAACGCCAGTAACAGCGGCGAGGCGACCAGATTCACCACCGGCACCAAGGTAAGTAACAGCAATACCAGCAGGCGCGGCAGATAGTAGGCGATCTTGCGCAGCTCGCGACCGATGCTGCGCGGCACGACCATCAGAATGTCACCGTAGCTGGTCGGCGGGCTGACCAGACCGCGCTCTTCTTCGGCGACTTTCTCCGCGAGAAATCCATAGAAGGGCGAAGCGATCAGGTTGGCCAGCACACTGAAGCCGAAGAACAGCGTCACTATCACCACCAGCGCGAACAGCGGCCATAGTAGCCATTCGACGAAGCTCGCCCACTCCGGCAGCCGCGGGACGAGTTGATCCATCCAGTAGTTGAACTGCCGCGCACCGAAGCCGATCAGTGCCACGAACAACACCAGATTCAGCAGCAGCGGGATGACCATGAAACGGCGCAAGCCGGGGCGTCGAATGGCGGCCCAACCTTCTCGGAAGTAGTCGGGACCGCGTAGCGGATTCAAAGGAGGGTTCATGCGGTGCAATTCCTTGATCGAGAACAGTCGTCGGCAGAGCCGATAGCGGTAAACTATGCGCGCGATATGCCGATTGGAATACCTAACTTGCCTTCGGTGCCCTAAGATGGGCACCGCTTGATATCACAGGAGTGTTACATGAGCGTACTGGTCAACCGCCCCGCACCGGATTTCGTGGCCCCGGCGGTCCTGGCGAATGGCAGTATTGTCGAGGACTTCGATTCCTCCACGCTGCGCGGCAAGTACGTGGTCGTGTTCTTCTGGCCGCTCGACTTTACCTTCGTCTGCCCGTCCGAGATCATTGCGCACAACAACCGCATGGACAAGTTCAAGGCGCTAGGCGTCGAAGTGCTCGGCGTATCGATCGATTCGCAATACACGCACTATGCCTGGCGGAATACGCCGGTAGAGAAAGGCGGTATCGGGCCGGTAGAGTTCGTCATGGTCGCCGATGTAAAGCATGAGATCACCCGAGCCTACGGAATAGAGCACGATGACGGCGTTGCGTTGCGCGCCTCATTCCTCATCGATCGTAAGGGTATCGTCCAGCATCAGGTAGTGAACAACCTGCCGCTGGGTCGCGAGGTCGACGAGATGATCCGTCTGATCGAAGCACTGCAATTTACCGAAGAGCACGGTGAAGTGTGTCCTGCCGGCTGGCGGAAGGGCCAGAAGGGCATGAAAGCGGACGCCGAGGGTGTCGCTGCCTATCTTGCCGAAAATGCCGGCCAACTCTGAATTCGCTTTGTGAGCGGCGTCCGGAATCTGTCCCCTTTGACCGGCGTAACCGCTCCTTTTATTGATGCCACCGCATGCGCGGTGCTTTGGAGGTCCTGATGTCTGAAGTGCGTCATTCCCGCCTGATCATTCTGGGTTCGGGCCCTGCCGGCTACAGTGCTGCGGTTTACGCTGCGCGTGCCAACCTCAAGCCGCTGTTGATCACCGGCATGCAGATGGGCGGTCAGCTGACCACCACCACCGAGGTGGACAACTGGCCGGGCGATGACCAGGGCGTGCAAGGGCCGGAGCTGATGGAGCGCATGCGCAAGCACGCGGAACGCTTCGAGACCGAAATCGTGTTTGACCATATCAACAAGGTCGACGTGACCCAGCGTCCTTTCACCCTGACCGGCGATAGCGGCGTCTATCAGTGCGATGCGCTGATCATCGCCACGGGTGCATCGGCACGTTATTTGGGCCTGCCTTCCGAGGAAGCCTTCATGGGCAAGGGCGTTTCCGCCTGCGCGACCTGCGATGGGTTCTTTTACCGTAACCAGGACGTGGCCGTGGTGGGTGGCGGTAATACGGCTGTCGAAGAGGCGCTGTATCTGGCCAACATCGCGCGCAAGGTCACCGTGGTACATCGCCGCGACGTGTTCCGTGCCGAGAAAATCATGGTCGACAAGCTGCTCTCGCGAGTCGCGGAAGGCAAGGTGGAGCTCCGGCTTAACTGCACGCTCGACGAAGTGCTGGGCGATGAGAGTGGTGTGACCGGGATGCGCATCGCGCATAACGAAGGCGGAACCGAAGATATCGCACTGAGCGGCGTGTTCATCGCCATCGGTCATACGCCTAACACCGGGCTGTTCGAAGGCCAGCTGGACATGCATGACGGCTATCTGAAGATCAAGAGCGGTACCGAGGGCAACGCTACCGCCACCAACGTGCCTGGCGTATTCGCTGCAGGTGATGTGGCCGATCACGTCTATCGCCAGGCAATCACCTCCTCCGGCGCAGGCTGCATGGCAGCGCTGGATGCCGAACGCTTCCTCGATCAGCAGTGATCGGTCTGTAAGCTGATGCCGGAGCCCGCCAGGGCTCCGGATAACTTCCGCTCAGCGGCACCTTCGCAAGCGGTCAAGCTCTGGTAGTCTGTGCGCACCCGCGCCGGTATTCCGGGGCTTTGATCATTTGAGGAATTTTGATGAAACCAGTCTCCCTAGTCGCGCTTTGTCTGTTGGGTTTTGCTTCCGGCTCTTTTGCCAGCAGCTTCGTTGCTACCACCGACACCATTGGCGCCTCGCTGGCCAACACGGTCGAAGGCACAACCAACGTCACCTCCTCGGTTGGTGATGATAAGGTCGTGCTCGAAGCGCGCCCCGATGCGGCTTCATTTGTGGCCAGCGAAGGCGACATCCGGGGCGTCCGCCTCGAAGCGGCACTGAAGCACATCCGCACCGAACTGCCGCAGGTCCAGGCGAGCGATATGCAGCTGGCCGAGGCCATCCTCGCTCTTTGAACGATACGTACACAGCGTTGCGATCGATACTCGTAACGCTGATTCTTTGTCTGTGCTTTTCAGCTAAGGCGGCTGCCCTCCAGCTGCTTTTCGACGATCCTACGTTAACCCCGCTCGAACGCCAGATCACGCTCGATCTGCTGGATCAGGCGCATCGGTCGCTTCCGCCGACTATGGTGGAGCGCCTCGATCGGTCGGTGGAGGTCAGCTGGAGTCGCCGCTTGCCGCCGCACGTGATCGGTCGTGCTACCGTCGCCGGGCAGCTGTGGCTGAATAGGCAATGGTTGGCGCCGCTGGTCGCAGCGGTAGGAGATTCTCCGTTTGACGAACGCAGTCACGGCGGCTTGCGCAAGGAGTTGCTCTCAACCGTCATACATGAGCTTGGGCATATGTACGACCGTGCTCAGACCGGGCCGTCGGAACAGCGAGGGACGCTCCGGCGTTGTCGGTGGCAGTTTCAGAGCACGGGCGTTGTTGGGCTCTCCGCTGCGTGTCGTGGCAGCGGTCAACGTCGACACAGCCTCAGTGACGATCCGCGGGTGCTCGATCTGGCGGGCTGGTCGGAACTGACCGGAGGCCGCGGTCAGCGGTACTTGGCAAGCGATCGGCCGGACCGCACCCCGGATGCCTATGAGCTCAAGAGTCCGGCGGAGTTTGCCGCGGTCAATCTGGAGTATTTCCTGCTGGACCCGGAGTACGCCTGTCGGCGGCCGGAGCTTTACGACTACTTCGCGGATCACTTTGATTGGGCGCCACCCCGTGCCGCTTGCGGTCAAAGCTATCCTTACCTGCGCGCTGGCTTGCGTGATGATCATCCGGTGGTCGGCTCGATCGATCCATCCCGTCTCTACGCCGTGCACTATCTGCTGGCGGAGCCGAACCGGGAATGGGCAAGTCGCTGGGGGCACAGCATGTTGCGAGTGGTACTGTGTGCCCCAGGCCGTGCGCCAGGACCTGACTGTCTACTCGACCTGGAGCATCATCTCGTGCTCTCGTTCCGAGCCTTCGTCAATGACCTGCAGCTTTCCAGTTGGGATGGTCTGACCGGCGAATACCCGTCTCGCCTGTTCATCCTTCCGCTGGGTCAGGTGGTCGATGAATACACTCGGCTGGAGCTGCGCGGCTTGCAATCTATTCCGCTCGAGCTCAGCGCAGAGCAACGCGCCGACCTGATCAGGCAGGCCGCGCAACTGCATTGGAGTTATGACGGGCGCTATTACTTCGTCAGCAACAATTGCGCGGTGGAAACGCTCAAGCTGCTACGGATCGGCACGCGAGATTCCCGGCTGGCGACACTGGAGAGCATCACCCCGACCGGGCTCTTGCAAGCACTGGACGCGCGGGGAATGGCTGATCTCGAGGTGATCAACGATCGCAACGCCGCATTGCGCCGGGGCTATTACTTCGACTCGCAACGCCAGCGCTATGAGCGAATGTTGATGGTGGTACGCGACGAACTCCCTATTCAAGCTGAAGATCTTGATGGCTGGCTGGAGCTACCAGCCGCGTCACGGCGCTCTGTGATTCAGCAGGCTGGGCGCCGCGCTTCAGCGGCTTTGCTGGTGCTGGAACAGGCTGCTCATGATCGACACATGATGCTGGCGCAACAGGAGGTCAAACGGCTCTATCTGAGCCAGCCCCAGGGTGATGGCGCTGCGGCAGGTCATTTGGTCGAGCAGTTGCTGGCCCAGAGCGCCTTTCTCAGTCGCCCGGCGTCTTTGTCTGTGTCGGGTTATGGCTTGCCGCAGCCCGAGGAATGGGCGCTGATGCAAGACCAGGCGCGGCGACGACATTCCGAATTGAAGCAGCTGGCCGAGAGCGTCGAGCAGATGCTGCCTGGGTTGTTGAGCCCTGATCGACAGAGAGAATTAGAGGGTGCGAAACACAACCTGGAGTTGCTGGCCGAGCGTATCCGCACGATGCACAGGGCGTCGGGAGGTATGCAGCTGCACTGAAAGGGATGTGTTGCTGGAAATACTGACCATCCGAAGAGTTCGGATGGTGCCTCGGGGGAGAATCGAACTCCCACTCTGTCACCAGAAACGGATTTTGAATCCGCCGCGTCTACCAATTCCGCCACCGAGGCTTTGCGCTTTTGCCAAGCCGGCGCGGAGTATACGAATCCGCCCCCACTGTGGTCAATGCATTCGTAGAGACCTTCGGTCATTTCCGCTAAGATAGCCGGCTTTTCATCCAGGCGGTCCCCACTTTCATGCGAGTCAGTGATTTCCGGTTCGAACTACCCGACGAGTTGATCGCGCGGCATCCCTTGGCCGAGCGTAGCGCCAGCCGGCTGTTGTGTCTGGATGGCCCAACCGGTGCGTTCATGCACAGGCAGTTCGTCGATCTGCTGGACTGTCTGCGCGCCGGTGATCTGATGGTGTTCAACAATACCCGGGTGATTCCGGCGAGGCTGTTCGGCCGCAAGGAAACCGGTGGCCAGGTGGAGATACTGGTCGAGAGGGTACTGGACGGTTTTCGCGTGCTGGCGCACATCCGCGCAAGCAAGTCACCCAAGCCGGGCAGCAGGATCCTGTTCGACGACGGCGCCTCGGCGGAAATGCTGGCCAGGCATGACGCCTTGTTCGAGCTGCGTTTCGAGCAGCCGGTACTGCCGCTGATGGAGCGGGTAGGGCACATGCCGCTGCCTCCCTATATCGATAGGCCGGATGAGAGTTCCGATCGCGAACGTTACCAGACGGTATATGCCGAGCGCGCCGGCGCCGTGGCGGCGCCGACCGCAGGCCTGCATTTCGACAAGGCACTGCTCGAAGCCATTCGTGCAAAGGGCGTGAGCACCGCCCAGGTGACACTGCACGTCGGTGCAGGAACCTTCCAGCCGGTGCGTGTCGAGCGGATCGAAGACCATCACATGCACAGCGAGTGGCTGGAAGTGGACGAGTCAGTCGTCGAGGCGGTCAAGGCATGCAAGGCGCGGGGCGGGCGCGTCATTGCGGTGGGCACGACGAGTGTCCGCTCGCTTGAAACTGCGGCGCGCGACGGAAACATTCAGCCATTCTCCGGCGACACCGACATCTTCATCTATCCGGGTCGTCCGTTTAATGTGGTCGATGCGCTTGTGACCAATTTCCACCTGCCGGAGTCGACGCTGTTGATGCTGGTCTCGGCCTTTGCCGGATATAGCGAGACGCTGGCGGCATACCGCGAGGCGGTAGAGCAGCGCTACCGGTTTTTCAGTTACGGTGATGCCATGTTCATCACCCGCAATCCGGCGGCAGCCGGGCCCGAGGACCTTTGATGAGTCACATGCAGTTCGAATTGCTGGCTACCGATGGCCGGGCACGCCGCGGTCGTCTGACCTTTCCGCGTGGCGTGGTCGAAACGCCTGCCTTCATGCCTGTCGGAACCTACGGCACGGTCAAAGGCATGCTGCCGCGGGATGTGGAAGCTATCGGTGCGCAGATCATTCTCGGCAACACCTTTCACCTGTGGCTGCGCCCGGGTACAGAGGTCATTCGCGCCCATGGTGACCTGCACGATTTCATGCAATGGAAAGGGCCGATCCTCACCGACTCCGGTGGCTTTCAGGTTTTCAGTCTCGGCAAGCTGCGCAAGATCAAGGAGGAGGGCGTCACCTTCGCCTCTCCGGTCGACGGTGCCAAGGTGTTCATGGGACCGGAAGAATCAATGCAGGTGCAGCGTGATCTCGGCTCGGACATCGTGATGATCTTCGACGAATGCACACCCTATCCAGCGGATGTCGATACCGCTCGCCGCTCGATGGAGTTGTCCCTGCGCTGGGCGAAGCGCTCGAAAATCGCCCATGGCGGCAACCCTTCGGCACTGTTCGGCATCGTTCAGGGTGGTATGCACGAGGATCTGCGCCTGCGCTCGCTCGAAGGGCTGAACGAGATCGGCTTCGACGGCCTGGCCATTGGCGGTCTGTCGGTTGGCGAGCCGAAGGAAGAGATGCTTCGCGTGCTGGACTTCCTGCCGCCGCATATGCCGGCAGACAAGCCACGTTACCTCATGGGCGTCGGCAAGCCGGAGGATCTGGTCGAAGGAGTTCGGCGCGGGGTGGACATGTTCGATTGCGTGATGCCGACGCGGAACGCTCGCAATGGTCATCTCTTCACCGATTCCGGTGTGGTCAAGATCCGCAATGCAACTCACCGGCATGACACCTCGCCGCTGGATGCCAACTGCGACTGCTATACCTGCCAGAACTTCTCCCGGGCGTATCTCCACCACCTGGACAAGTGCGGCGAGATGCTCGGCAGCATGCTGAATACCATACATAATCTGAGACATTACCAGCGCCTGATGGCCGGTTTGCGCGGTGCCATTCAACAGGGTACATTGAGCGCCTTTGTGGAAGACTTCTACGCCCGACTTGGCCTGCCGGTCCCACCGCTTGAGGCCTGAAATGCGTCACGGAAGCCCAATTTCGTTTTGCGAATCATAAAACAGGAGTAGCACATGAGCTTTTTCATTCCGGCCGCCGTGGCCCAGACTGCCGAAGGCGCCGCTGCGCCCATGGGTGGTGGTTTCGAGTGGATTTTCCTGATCGGTTTTCTGGTCATCTTCTATCTGATGATCTGGCGTCCCCAGGCCAAGCGCGCCAAGGAACACAAAAACCTGATCGGCGGCCTGAGCGCGGGAGATGAAGTCGTCACCGGCGGCGGTATCCTCGGCAAGGTAAAGAAGGTCACCGACGAGTTTGTCGTGCTCGAGGTATCCGACGGCCAGGAGCTGAAGTTCCAGAAGGGCGCCATCGTCGCATCGTTGCCCAAGGGCACGCTCAAAGCGATCTGATCTCTCTGATAATCACCGTTTCCGGGCGCCCTTAAAGGCGCCCGGATTGTTAGCGGGCTACCCAATGCTCAATCGTTACCCCTTGTGGAAATACATGCTGATCGTCGTTGTGCTGGCGCTCGGTGTGCTCTATGCATTGCCTAACCTGTATCCCGACGATCCGGCCATTCAGATTTCCGGATCCAGCTCCACGCAGACCATCAGCGAGGCGGAGTTGGACCGCGCCCGTAATGCGCTGGCTGGCGCTGGTATCGAGGTCAAGGGCACCGAGGTCGGCTCCAACGGCCGTTCGGGCCTGATCCGGCTTGTGAGCCAGAGCCAGCAGCTGCCGGCGCAGGATGTGATCCGCCGGGAGCTCGGCCAGGATTATGTCGTTGCGCAGAATCTCGCCCCCACCACGCCCGATTGGCTGAGAAGCATCGGTGCGGGTCCGATGAAGCTCGGTCTCGACCTCTCTGGTGGCGTGCACTTTCTGCTTGAAGTTGATATGGACCGAGCGGTGACCAACCGCGTCAACGTCTACGAAAGCGAGGTGCGCAGCCTTCTTCGCAGCGAACGAATTCGCTATCGCAGCTTGCCGAATCAGGGCAATACGCTGCAGTTCGGTTTCGAAACCGACGAACAGCTGAATCGCGCGCGGGGCGTCATTGCCGCCCAGTACAATCAGTTTCAGTTGACCGAGGCGAGCCGCGAAGGGCTCGAAGTGTTGCGTCTTACTCTGACCGATGCCGAGATGGCCGAGATCCGCGAGTACTCCCTGCGGCAGAACCTCACCACGGTCCGCAACCGGGTGAACGAGCTGGGCGTCGCCGAGCCGCTGGTACAGCGTCAGGGCGCCAACCGCATCGTCGTCGAGCTTCCGGGTGTGCAGGACACGGCGGAAGCCAAGCGCATTCTCGGTAAGACTGCCAACCTTGAATTCCGTCTCGCGGCCGAACCGAACGCCCCGCGCGCTACCGTCGAAACCTTCGAGTTCCGTGGCGGCGAGGGTCGCCCGCCGGCAGAAGTCGAGCGCAGCATCATTCTTACCGGTGACCAGGTAACCGACGCCCAGTCCAACTTCGACGAGAACGGCCGCCCGCAAGTGAACATCCGCCTGGATGGCCACGGCGGCGAACTGATGACGCGAGCCACCCGTAACAACATCGGTCGGGGCATGGCGGTTCTGTTCATCGAGCAGCGCCAGATCAGCCGTGAGGTCGAGAAGGAAGTCGACGGCCAGATGCAGACTGTCGAGGTCCCGGCGTTCGTCGAAGAGAAGTCGATCATCAGTCTGGCGACGATACAGAGCACGCTGGGCAACCAGTTCCGAATCACTGGTCTGGATTCGCCGGCCGAGGCGTCTGAACTTGCGTTGCTGCTTCGTGCGGGTGGTCTTGCTGCGCCGATGTACTTCGTCGAAGAGCGCACCATCGGCCCGAGCCTGGGTGCGGAGAACATTGCCAAGGGTGTCACTGCCACCCAGGTCGGTTTCCTCGCGGTGCTGGTGTTCATGGTGATCGTGTACAAAGCCTTCGGCATCATTGCCGGCGTCGCCCTGTCGTTGAACCTCGTTTTGCTGCTTGCGCTCATGTCGCTGCTCGGCGCAACACTGACATTGCCTGGCATCGCGGGGATCGTCCTGACGCTGGGTATGGCGGTCGACGCGAACGTGCTGATCTTCTCGCGCATCAAGGAAGAAATCTCCTCCGGGGTCTCCGTCCAGCGCGCCTTGCATGAAGGTTTCGACAAGGCGTTCTCGGCCATCCTCGACGGCAACCTGACCACCTTGCTGGTAGGCGTGATCCTGTTCGCGATGGGCTCCGGCCCGGTCAAGGGGTTCGCGGTGACGCTGTCCCTGGGGATCATCACGTCAATGTTCAGTGCCATTATGGTCACCCGCGCCATGGTGAACCTCTCTGTGGGCGGGCGCGACATCAAGAAGCTGTGGCTGTGAGGGCTGAACCATGATCGTCAAGAACACAATCAATTTCATGGGGCTGCGCAGGTTCTTCTATGCGGTCGCCGTGGTGCTTATGCTCGGCTCCGTCGTCAGCCTGGTTGTCAAACAGCTGAATCTGGGCCTGGATTTCACCGGCGGTGCGCTGGTCGAGCTCAACTATGAAGAGGCGGCTGATCTGGAGTCGATCCGCCAGACGCTGCACGCGGCGGGCTGGGATGATGCCGTTGTGCAGAACTTCGGTGCATCCACCGATGTGTTGATCCGTCTGGCCAGTGATGATCCCGATCTTGGCAGCGAAATCGCCAGACTGATTCAGACCGAAGATGCCGGTGAGGTTACCGTCGAGCGGGTCGAGTTCATCGGGCCGCAGGTCGGCGAGGAGCTGCGTGACCAGGGTGGTCTGGGCATGCTGCTGGCGATGGGGGGCATTCTTCTCTACGTTTCGCTGCGCTTCCAGATGAAGTTTGCTGTGGCGGCAATCGTGGCGTTGGTGCACGACGTGATCTTCACGCTTGGGTTCTTCGCCTTCTTCGGTCTGTCTTTCGATCTGACGGTGCTGGCTGCGTTACTGGCGGTGATTGGCTACTCGTTGAACGACACCATCGTGGTGTTCGACCGGGTTCGGGAAAACCTGCGGTTCATGCGCAAGACCGATCTGGTCGAGATCATCAACGTATCCACCACCCAGACGCTTGGCCGTACGTTGGCCACGTCGTTATCGACGGTGATCGTGCTGCTGGCATTGTTCTGGTTCGGCGGCGAGAACATCCATGGCTTCGCCACGGCACTGCTGATCGGTGTAGGCGTCGGTACTTATTCGTCGATCTACGTGGCGAACGGCCTGTTGGTGACCATGAACCTCACCCGCGAGGATCTGATTCCTCCGCAGGTAGAGGAGGCTGTAGACGACCGCCCCTAGGCAAGCAAGGCCGAGTCGGCGCAGACTAAAAAGCCCGCACGGATATCCGTGCGGGCTTTTTCATTCTTAGGGCTACGAAGCAGAAGTTGCGTTGATGATCTTCGAAATCGGAGCCCTGGCCTCCCCCGGCTGGCTTGCAGCTTACAGCTAGCCGCTTGAGGCTGATGAAACGCTCAGCGCTTCATGCCTGGCGTCAGGTGCGGCTGGATCGCGGTCAATACTGCCTTGAAGCATTTGGGATTGCCGGCAACGATGTTGCCTTTTTCCAGGTAGTGATGCCCGCCAGTGAAGTCACTGACCAGCCCGCCAGCTTCCTGAATCAGCAGTGTGCCTGCTGCCATGTCCCACTCGGCCAGGCCGAATTCCCAGAACGCATCGAAGCGGCCAGCGGCTACGTATGCCAGATCCAGGCTGGCAGCCCCGGCGCGGCGAATGCCTGCAGTCTGACCGACCAGGGCGCGGAACATGCCAAGGTAGTTGTCCAGCGCATCGAGCTGATCGTCACGGAACGGGAAGCCTGTGCCCAGCAGCGCGCCGTCGAGACTCTTGCGCGGGCTGACGCGCAGGCGTTTGCCGTTGAGTGCGGCGCCCCGGCCGCGGCTGGCCGTGAATTCTTCCTGGCGAATCGGGTCGAGGACGACAGCGTGCTCGATACGACCCTTGATGCGACAGGCAATGCTTACGGCGTAATGCGGCACGCCGTGGATGAAATTGGTGGTGCCATCCAGCGGATCGATGATCCACACCACATCCGCACCGTCACCGCGGCCCGGCTGAAAGCCCGACTCTTCTGCATGGATGCCATGGTCGGGGTAGGCCTTGCGCAACTGCTGGACGATGGTCTGCTCGGCAGCCCGGTCGACCTCGGTGACGTAGTCCTTTGCGTCCTTTTCATTGATGGTCAGAACATCGAGGCGGTCTATGGAGCGATAAATCAGTTCTCCAGCGCTGCGCGCGGCGCGCAGAGCGATGTTCAACATGGGCTGCATTGGGGAAATCTCTGTAAAGGAACACGAAAAGCCGGAAATTGTAGCAGACATGCTGTCCGACTTGTATGCGTCATGGTTATTGCGCGCTGGCTTTTGTAAGATGCACGGTTCCTTTAAACGCACGGCCGAGGGCAAGGTGTGAACAGAGTTCGCGTAGTGTTGGTGAACACCAGTCATCCGGGAAATATCGGTGGTGCCGCCCGGGCAATGAAAAACATGGGCATCTCCGAGCTGGTGCTGGTCGACCCCGAGCGCTTCCCCGATCCGGACGCCCGCGCCCGTGCTTCGGGCGCTGACGATGTGCTCGAAGGGGCGAGGATCGTCGCGACACTCGAGGAGGCAATCAGCGATTGCGTCCTGGTGCTGGGCACCAGCGCGCGCGACCGGCGTATTCCCTGGCCGGTGGTCGATCCTCGTGAAGCGGCTGGCCTGGTGCTGGATCAGCTGGACGACGCGCCCGAAGCGACCGTGGCACTGGTGTTCGGTCGTGAAGACTCCGGCTTGACCACTGATGAGCTGCAGCGCTGCCAGTATCACGTGCATATCCCGTCGAACCCGGAGTTCAGTTCGCTCAATCTCGCTGCCGCAGTGCAAGTGCTCTGCTACGAACTGCGCATGCTCGATTTGCAGCGGTCCGGCCAGCCAACCAAGATGAAGAAGACCGAGACCACCTCTATCCAGAACGAGATTCCCGCTACGGCGGAGGAGATGGAACGTTTTTATGTTCATCTGGAGCAGGTGCTGGTTGAAATCGGCTTCCATGACCCTCAGAAACCGAGGCAGCTGATGCCGCGTCTGCGTCGTCTGTATGGCCGGATCAGACCCAACCAGGTGGAAATGAACATTCTGCGCGGTATCCTGACCGAAACCCAGAAAGCTATCGGCGTCCAGGCGTCCGGTGAGCGGAGACGTTAAAACCATGTTCAAGCGCATGAAGGAAGACATTGCCAGTGTGTTTCACCGGGACCCTGCCGCCCGGAATACGCTTGAGGTGCTGTTCTGTTATCCGGGTTTGCATGCGATCTGGATCCACCGGCTGAGTCACTGGCTCTGGCAGCACGAAGCGCGTCTGCTGGCACGCATGCTGTCAAATTTCGCGCGCTGGATGACCGGCATCGAGATCCATCCGGGGGTAAAGCTGGGTCGTCGCTTCTTTATCGATCACGGCATGGGTGTGGTGATCGGCGAGACCGCCGAAATCGGCGACGACGTTACCCTTTATCAGGGGGTCACGCTTGGCGGTACCAGCTGGGGCAAGGGCAAGCGTCATCCCACGCTGGAAGACGGCGTGGTCGTCGGAGCCGGCGCCAAGGTGCTGGGGCCGTTCACCGTGGGCGCCGGGGCCAAGATCGGCTCGAACGCAGTGGTGACCAAGCCGGTACCCGCCGGCGCCACGGCTGTGGGAATTCCCGGAAGGATCATTGTGAAGGAGCCGGCAGAGGAGCTGGGCGAGCAGTCGGCTCGGCGCCAGGAGATGGCCGAGAAGCTCGGCTTCGATTCCTACGGCGTCACCAAGGACATGCCGGACCCGGTCGCGCGTGCCATCGAGCGCATGCTCGACCACATGCACGCCGTAGACAAGCGTATGGAAGGCATGTGCCGCGCTCTGAGCGAACTGGGCAGCGACTACTGCGCCAAGGATCTGCCGCGTCTGGATGATCATGACTTCGACATACTCAAGAGCGACTCGGTCGCGCCGGATACCGGCGCCGCGCCAGTCGACGAGACACAGGCCAAGTACTGATGCGACTGCCGATCTACCTCGACTATGCAGCGACTACGCCGGTTGATCCGCGCGTCGCCGAGAAGATGATGGCCTGCCTGACGTTGGACGGCAATTTTGCCAACCCGGCCTCGCGGTCGCATATTTATGGTTGGAAGGCCGAGGAATCGGTCGAGGCCGCTCGCCGTCAGGTCGCTGATCTGGTTGGTGCCGATCCCAGGGAGATCGTCTGGACGTCCGGCGCCACCGAATCGAACAATCTGGCGATCAAAGGCACGGCCCATGCTCTGGCGCACCGCGGCCGCCATCTGGTCACCTCGCGCATCGAGCACAAGGCGGTACTCGATAGTTGTCGCCAGCTCGAACAGGAAGGCTTCGAGGTGACCTATCTCGATCCGGGTGCTGACGGCGTAGTCACTCCGCAAGCGCTCGGCGAGGCGCTTCGGGAAGACACCATCCTGGTGACACTGATGCACGTGAACAACGAAATCGGCACGGTGCATGATCTGGCGGGGCTGGGAGCGGTCGTGCATGAGCATGGTGCGCTGTTCCATGTGGATGCAGCGCAATCCACCGGCAAGCTTGCGATCGACCTGAAGACGCTGCCGGTCGATCTGATGTCCTTCAGCGCGCACAAGACGTACGGGCCCAAGGGTATCGGGGCGCTATACGTTCGCCGCTCACTCGAGGTGCGGCCACAGGCGCTGATACACGGGGGCGGCCATGAGCGCGGTATGCGCTCCGGGACCCTGCCGACACACCAGATTGTCGGCATGGGCGAGGCTTTCGAGCTGGCAGGGCTATCCATGTCGGCAGAGCGCGAACGAATCAGCGATCTGCACACGCGCTTTCTGGCAGGGCTGGAGGCACTTGAGGGCGTCCAGCTCAATGGCAGCGCGAGCAGCCGCGTACCGCATAATCTCAATGTGTCGTTTTCCGGAGTCGACGGCGAGTTGCTGCTGCTGTCGCTCAAGGATCTGGCACTCTCGACCGGTTCGGCCTGCACCTCTGCGGCGGTGGAACCATCCTATGTGCTCCGCGGCATCGGCTTGTCCGACGAGCGAGCACATGGCTCGCTGCGCATTTCCCTGGGCCGATTCACCTCCGCGGAAGAGGTGGACCAGGCGACTGGCATCCTTTGCGACGTCGTCACCCGCCTGCGCAAGAGTTCCTGACACAACGCCTTGCAGTTCGATCTGCAGGGCTGTTACGCATTTGTAATCAACCTGCGTATAATCCGCAGGTTAACAATCTCTCGTAACCTTCTATCCTGTCTAATAACTGTCTGGAGAGTTTTATGGCTGTTGAACGCACTCTGTCCATCATCAAGCCCGACGCCGTTGCCAAGAACGTCATCGGTCAGATCATCAGCCGTTTCGAGCAGGCTGATCTGCGCGTGGTCGCGGCCAAGATGGTACAGCTGTCCCAGTCGGACGCCGAAGGCTTCTACGCCGAGCACAAGGAGCGTCCGTTCTTCAAGGATCTGGTTGCGTTCATGACTTCCGGTCCGGTCGTTGTCCAGGTGCTTGAAGGCGAAGGCGCGGTACTGAAGAATCGCGACCTGATGGGCGCTACCAACCCGAAGGAAGCGGCTGCCGGCACTATCCGCGCCGACTTCGCCGAGTCAATCGATGCGAACGCCGTTCACGGTTCCGATTCGACTACTTCGGCTGCCCGCGAAGTCGCTTACTTCTTCGCTGAAACCGAACTCTGCCCGCGTAGCCGCTAAGCGCAGACCCGACCTGGAGTGATGTCATCTCTATGACCGACACCGTTACCAAGACCAATCTGCTGGGTCTGACTCAGCCGAAGATGGAAGCGTTCTTCGAGGAAATCGGGGAAAAGCGTTTCCGTGCCGGTCAGGTGATGAAATGGATACATCACTTCGGCGTCGCCGATTTTGACGAGATGACCAATCTCGGCAAGGCCCTGCGCGAAAAGCTCAAGGCCCGTGCCGAGATTCGCGGTCCGGAAATCGTCAGTGAAGATATTTCCCGAGACGGCACGCGCAAGTGGGTCGTGCGTGTCGCTTCGGGCAGTTGCGTCGAGACGGTGTACATACCGCAAAACGGCCGCGGCACCCTGTGTGTTTCCTCGCAGGCGGGCTGTGCGCTGGACTGCAGCTTCTGTTCGACCGGCAAGCAAGGTTTCAATAGCGATCTGACCGTGGCCGAGATCATCGGTCAGGTCTGGGTCGCCAACAAGTCTTTCGGGACAGTCCCGGCGAAAGTCGACCGGGCGATCACCAACGTGGTGATGATGGGTATGGGTGAGCCGCTG
Source organism: Halopseudomonas xinjiangensis (assembly GCF_900104945.1). Classification (NCBI taxonomy): domain Bacteria; kingdom Pseudomonadati; phylum Pseudomonadota; class Gammaproteobacteria; order Pseudomonadales; family Pseudomonadaceae; genus Halopseudomonas; species Halopseudomonas xinjiangensis. Next base: position 220,259 of record NZ_LT629736.1, read on the forward strand.
CTCAACTTCGACAACGTCGTCGATGCCATGACCCTGATGATGGACGACCTCGGTTACGGTATTTCCAAGCGCAAGGTGACACTGTCCACCTCGGGCGTGGTCCCGATGATTGACAAGCTGGCGTCGGTCACCGACGTAGCGTTGGCGTTGTCGTTGCACGCGCCCAACGATCAGCTGCGTAACGAGCTGGTACCGATCAACCGCAAGTATCCTCTGGACATGCTGCTCGCTTCTTGCAACCGGTATATTGCCGGGCTTGGCGAAAAGCGTTACCTGACCATCGAATACACTCTGCTCAAGGACGTCAACGACCAGCCTGAGCACGCCGAACAGTTGATCGAGCTGCTGCGCCAGACGCCTTGCAAGATCAACCTGATTCCGTTCAATCCGTTCCCGCATTCGGGCTACGAGCGGCCGAGCAACAACGCCATTCGCCGTTTCCAGGACATGCTGCATCGGGCCGGCTACAACGTGACCGTGCGCACGACGCGGGGCGAGGATATCGATGCGGCCTGCGGTCAGCTGGTAGGCCAGGTGGCCGACCGTACCCGCCGTAGCGAGCGCTACATCGCGGTGCGCCAGTTGGCGACCGATGGTACGGCCGGCATCGTGCCGCCTGTCTCCAGTCGCCAGGTCTGACGAGGTGATTCAGGAATGATCAAGCCGATAGTCACAGTATGGATGCTGAGCTTGGTATTGACCGGTTGCATGACCACGACCGGGGATAAGCCGCGCAAGACCGACCCGAATGCAGCGCGCGATTCCTATATACAACTTGGCATCGGGTATCTGCAGGAAGGCGAGACCGAGCGCGCCAAGGCGCCGCTCAGCGAGGCATTGCGGATCGATCCACGTTCGTCAGCCGCCCATATGGCGCTGGCCCTGGTGTTCCAGCAGGAAGGCGAAGACGTTTCGGCGGAAAAGCATTTCCGCGCAGCGCTGGCCAGCGAGCCGGACAGCGCCCGCATTCTGAATAACTACGGAGCCTTCCTGCTGGAGCAGGAGCGCTACGAGGAAGCATTGCGTCACTTCGAGAAAGCTGCGCTCGATACCCTGTATCGAGAGCGCTCACGAGTGTTCGAGAATCTTGGTCTGACGCACATGCGGATGGGCAATATGGACGAAGCCAAGGCCAGCTTCGAGCGCGCGCTGCGGCTGAATAGCCGGCAGCCGCTGGCTCTGCTGGAATTGGCAAAGATCGAATTTGAAGCCCAGAATTATGTACCAGCCTGGGAATACTATCGCCGCTTTACCCAGCTGTCGGGCCAAACTGCATCCAGCCTCTGGTTGGGCGTGCAACTGGCTCGTCGGTTCGAAGACCACAGCCGGGCTGCGAGCTATGCATTGCAACTGCGCCGCCTCTATCCAGTCAGTCCCGAGGCCAAAGCGCTCAAAGCGTCGGAGTCATCATGAGCTCAGATCAAAACGATTTTGCAGCCGGCAGCCAGGATGCGCCGCGGTTCGCCAGCCCCGGCGAGGCCCTGCGCGACGCGCGGCTCCAGCATGGACTGGATGCGACCCAGGTCGCGGAAGCGCTGAGGTTGTCGCCGAAGACCCTGGAATACATCGAGACCGGGCAGTTCGATCGGTTGCCGGGCGACACGTTCGGTCGCGGTTACATCCGCGCCTACGCCCGTCTGCTGAAACTCGATCCAACCCCTTACGTACTCGCCTATGATCGCCAGATGGGGATCCAGGAGCGTGAACGGCCTGTCCACGGCATCAGTCAGGTGGCGCCCTACACCCAATCCAGCCGGTTGTGGGTGCGCGGCACGACGGCAGCGTTGATGCTTGCGGTGGTCGGTTGCGGTGTATGGTGGTGGAGCGCGGATCAGCGGCCCCAGCAGGCACAGCTTGCCAGTAGCCCGGATGGACTGCTCGAAGACGTGCAGATCGATTCACTGCCGCCGCCGGTGCCGATTCCAGGTATGCAGCGCGCCAACCTGTCATTGATCGAGCGGCCCGAAAGCGGCGCGGACCTGGCGAGCTACAGCGCGCCAGGGGGCGCGGCCGAGCAGGCCGATACCGCCACTGAGCAACGCGCGGTAAGCGCGTCGAATACAGCGGCAGCGCCGACGCCACCGGCAGCAGTCGAGCCACAGCCGGCCACCGCCACTGCCACCTCGACCAGCGACGGTCGCAATCTGCAGATGAGCTTCAGCGACAACTGCTGGGTGCAGATCAGCACGATGGAGGGCAGGGTCGTGCACAGTGGGCTTATGCAGGCCGGGCAGAGCATTACCATCCCGCAGCAGGGCCCGCTTCAGGTGGTCATTGGCGCCGTCGAAGCAGTTGAATCCATTCAGCTTGCCGGTGCGCCTGTCCAGTTGCCCAGCCACAAACAGTCCGGCGTAGTGCGTCTGCGTCTCGACGAACGGGGTTGATGATGCACCAGTCTTCGCCGGTCAAACGCCGGATATCGCGACAGATCAAGGTTGGCTCGGTTCTGGTTGGAGGCGATGCACCGATTTCGGTGCAGAGCATGACCAATACGGAGACTTGTGACGTCGATGCGACCGTTGCGCAGATCCAGCGCCTGGAAGCGGCCGGTGCCGACATCGTGCGTGTCTCGGTGCCGAGCATGGAAGCTGCCGAAGCCTTCGGCAGAATCCGCCAGCAGACCAGCATGGCCCTCGTTGCGGATATTCATTTCGACTACAAGATCGCTCTGCGGGTAGCCGAACTGGGCGTCGATTGTTTGCGGATCAACCCGGGCAACATCGGTCGTGAAGATCGTGTGCGCGCCGTAGTCGATGCTGCAAGACATCACGGCATCCCGATCCGTATCGGCGTGAACGCCGGCTCGCTGGAAAAGGACCTGCAGAAGAAATACGGCGAACCGACGCCGGAGGCCCTGGTCGAGTCGGCATTGCGCCACGTAGAGCATCTGGATCGCCTGGACTTCCAGGACTTCAAGGTCAGTGTCAAGGCGTCCGACGTGTTCATGGCGGTCGGCGCCTATCGGCTGCTCGCCAGCCAGATCGAACAGCCGCTCCATCTGGGTATTACCGAGGCCGGTGGCTTGCGTTCGGGTACGGTGAAGTCTGCGGTCGGTCTGGGCATGCTCCTGGCCGACGGTATTGGCGACACCATCCGCATCTCGTTGGCAGCCGACCCGGTCGAGGAGATCAAGGTCGGTTTCGATATCCTCAAGTCGTTGCGGTTGCGCTCGCGCGGTATCAACTTCATTGCCTGCCCCAGCTGCTCGCGGCAGAACTTCGATGTGGTCAAGACCATGAACGAGCTGGAATCCCGGCTGGATGATGTACTGGTTCCGCTGGACGTCGCGGTCATCGGCTGCGTCGTCAATGGTCCGGGTGAAGCGCGCGAAGCGGATATCGGGTTGACTGGCGGTACGCCGAATAATCTGATGTACGTCGATGGGAGTCCTGACCAGAAGGTCGACAACGACAACCTGGTGGACCGTCTGGAACAAATGATTCGTGAGAAAGTAGCCGCCAAGTTGGCGCTCGACGCCAACACCATCGCTCGCGGCTGATTAAGGAAAGTACTTTGAAGACCCTCCAAGCCGTGCGCGGCATGAATGATATCCTGCCCGCCGACAGCGCTCTATGGCAGTACCTTGAGCGTACGGTAGCCGATCTCCTGCGTGGCTACGGTTATCAGCAGGTTCGCTTGCCGATTGTCGAGCCCACCGAATTGTTCAAGCGTTCGATCGGCGAAGTGACCGACATCGTTGAAAAGGAAATGTATACCTTCGCCGATCGGAATGGCGACTCGCTCACCCTGCGTCCGGAAGGGACGGCCGGGTGCGTACGTGCGATGCTTGAGCATGGTCTGCTGGGCGGCGGCATGAGTCAGAAGGTGTGGTACACCGGCCCGATGTTCCGGCACGAGCGTCCGCAGAAAGGCCGATATCGCCAATTCAACCAGATCGGTGTGGAAGCGTTCAATCTGTCGGGCCCCGACATCGATGCCGAGCTGATCATCCTCAGCTGGCGCCTTTGGAAGCAACTCGGCCTGAGCGAAGCCGTGACATTGGAACTCAACAGTCTGGGAACCGCTGGGGACCGTGCCCGCTATCGTGACGACCTTGTGAGTTACCTACGTGAGCGCTTCGATCGGCTCGACGAAGACAGCCAACGTCGTCTGGAAAGTAACCCTCTGCGTGTGCTGGACAGCAAGAATCCCGACACCCAGGCACTCCTGGCCGACGCCCCTAAGCTTGCGGACTATCTCGACGAACAGGCACGTGCGCACTTTGAAGGTTTGCGTGCGTTGCTCGATGCAGCCGGGGTGCCTTACGTCATCAATCCCCGTCTGGTACGAGGCCTGGACTACTACGGTTTGACCGTTTTCGAGTGGGTGACCGATCGGCTCGGCGCGCAGGGAACCGTATGCGCCGGCGGTCGATACGACGGCCTGGTCGAGCAGCTCGGAGGCAAGCCGGCACCTGCGGTAGGCTTCGCCATGGGTATGGAGCGTTTGCTTCTGCTCATCGACACGCTGGGGCAGGTTCCTGAAGAGCTGGCGCGCCAGGTGGACGTCTATCTCGTCACCCTGGGTGACGCGGCCGCCACAGCCGGGTTCCGGCTCGCCGAGCAACTGCGTGACAGCTTGCCTGGCCTGCGGCTGGTAGTGCATTGTGGCGGCGGCAGTTTCAAGAGCCAGTTCAAGAAAGCAGACAAATCCGGCGCGCTGTATGCGCTGATCCTCGGCGAAAACGAAGCAGCGGAGAGCAAGGTTGGCCTGAAGCCGTTACGTGCCGAGAGCGAACAGGAAAATCTGGGCTGGCACGACGTGCCGGCTCGGCTGGCAGAACTGATTTAGCGATTCCATGCGCTCTGGGGCGCAGCAAGGAGTGTTAGGTGGACCGGACAGAAGAAGAACAGATCGAACATCTCAAGGACATGTGGCGTCGCCACGGCGTGCCGATTCTTGTCGGTGCCGGCCTGGCGCTGGCTGCCGTGGCTGGCTGGAAAGCCTGGGTGAGCCATCAGGAGTCGCAGGCGGCTGGGGCCTCGAGCGCCTACCAGACCATGCTGGAAACTATCCTGACCGCTGATGATGAAGCCTCCAGGTCGCGTGCCGCCGAGCTTGCTGATCAGTTGCGTGAAGACTACGCCAACACCCGCTACGCCGAGTTCGCCGGTCTGATGCAGGCTCGCCTTGCGGCGGATGCCGGGGATTTCGCTGGTGCCGAGACGCTACTCGAGAATGTCGTGCAGTCTACGGACGACGGGGCTCTGGCCGAGATCGCGCGGCAGCGCCTGGCCCGTGTACTGGCCCAGCAGGACCGGGCTGAAGCCGGTCTTGAACTGTTCAGCGGAGAGGTGTCCGGCTTGCTCCTGGCTGGTCGAGAGGAAGTTCGCGGCGACCTGCTGGTCAGTCTCGGTCGCCATGACGAAGCGCGCCAGGCCTATCAGGCAGCCATCGAAGCGACTGAGGATCCCCGCAATCGCCCGCAGTTGCAATTGAAGCTCGATGACCTGGCGGAGGAAGCCTAGTGAAGCGGATGTCCCGATTGTTGATTGCCGGCTTTGCTGCAGCCGTGCTGGCAGGTTGCGGCTCGTCCAGCAAGAACGAACTTCCGCCAGCGGAGCTGGAGAAATTCGAAGCAGAGGTCGAACTCGATCGCGTATGGAAGCGCAACATCGGCGTCGGCCAGGGCAAGCTGTATAACACTCTTGTGCCTGCTCTCGACGGCTTGCGCCTGTACGCCGCCGATGCGCGCGGCCGGGTGGTGGCAATGGATCGTGATGACGGTTCGGTCGCCTGGCAGGTCAAGCTCAAGGAGCCGCTGTCCGGCGCAGTGGGCACTGGCGGTGGTCGCGTTCTGGTTGGCACGCTCGACGGCAAGGTCATCGCGCTGGACGAAACCGATGGCAGCGAAGTCTGGCGCGCCAGCGTGTCCAGCGAAGTGCTCGCTCCGCCGCAGTCCAACGGCGATGTGGTCGTGGTCCAGACACAGGACGACAAACTGTTTGCGCTGGACATCAGCTCGGGTGAGCGTCGCTGGTTATATGAATCAACTCAACCGGTGCTGACTGTGCGCGGTCACAGCACGCCTGTGGTGAGCCTGCGTCAGGTATTCGCAGGTCTGTCCAGCGGTCGGGTGGTATCGGTGGCCGCGGAAAACGGTATTCCGATTTGGGAACAGCAGGTCGCCCAGCCAAAAGGCCGTTCGGAGCTTGAGCGGATGGTCGATATCGACGGCAAGCTGGTACTGGACGATCGGACGTTGTATGCCGCGTCCTTCCAGGGGAATCTCGCTGCGCTCGACGCAGAGTCCGGCAACCAGCGTTGGCAGCACAAGGCATCCAGTCACGGTGGTCCGGCGGTCGGGTTTGGCAGCGTATATCTGAGCCAGGCCGATGGTGTGGTGGAAGCGGTCGACCAGGGTCGTGGCACCACACTGTGGCGCAACGAAGATCTGCAGCGCCGTCGCCTTACCGCCCCGGTAACCTTCAGCAGCTACGTCGCCGTTGCCGACTTCGAAGGTTACGTGCATCTGCTGGCACAAACCGACGGACGTATGGTCGGGCGGGTTCGGGTTGACCGCAAAGGCGTGCGCGTGGCGCCGATCGTGGTTGGCGACACCTTGTTCGTGTTCGGTAACAGCGGCGATCTGGTTGCGCTGAAACTGGACTGATCCGGAAACGGGTTATACTTTCCCGGCCGCTGCGCATTGGTGCAGCGGCCGTTTTGTTTTCAGGCACTTTAAGTGCGCGGAGTGATCATGGTTCCTGTCATTGCCCTGGTAGGGCGGCCGAATGTCGGCAAATCCACGTTGTTCAACCGTCTGACCAAAAGTCGTGACGCAATCGTGGCGGACGTCGCCGGGTTGACCCGCGACCGGCAGTACGGCGAGGCGCAGTGGCAGGGGCATACCTATATCGTGGTGGACACGGGCGGTATCAGCGGTGACGAGCAGGGCCTGGACATGATCATGGCCGGCCAGTCGCTGCAGGCCATCGAAGAAGCCGACGCCGTACTGTTTCTGGTTGACGCTCGGGCTGGGCGTACCGCAGGCGACGAGCAGATCGCCGACCACCTGCGCAAGCGCAACAAACGCACCTTTCTTATCGCCAACAAGGTAGATGGAGCCGATCAGGATTCGATCATGGGCGAGTTCGCCAAGTTGGGTCTGGGCGATCCGCTGGGAATCGCCGCGGCCCATGGGCGCAACATAAACCCGATGCTGGAAGCAGTCCTGGGTGAAGAGGGCGTCGTCAGCCCGGACATCGACGAAGAAGGCAATCCGATTGAACGCCTGATCGTCGAGCCCATCGGCACCAAGATAGCCGTCATCGGCCGGCCCAACGTAGGCAAGTCGACGCTGGTCAACCGCATGCTCGGTGAAGACCGCGTCGTTGTCTTCGACCAGGCGGGTACCACACGCGACAGCATCTACATTCCCTACGAGCGCCATGACAAGCCCTATACCCTCATCGATACGGCGGGCGTTCGGCGCCGCGGCAAGGTATTCGAGGCGATCGAAAAATTCTCGGTGATCAAGACGCTGCAGGCTATCCAGGATGCCAACGTAGTGATCTTCGTCGTCGACGCGCGTGAAGGCATCGTCGAGCAGGATCTGCACCTGCTCGGCTTCGTGCTTGAGGCAGGGCGCGCGCTGGTCATTGCGATCAACAAATGGGACGGGATGGAAGAGCGGGAGAAGGAGTTCGTCAAGACCGAGCTGCAGCGTCGGCTTATCTTCGCCCAGTTTGCTGACCAGCATTTCATCTCTGCGCTGCACGGCAGCGGCGTCGGCCTGCTGTACAAGTCGGTCGACAAGGCGTTCGAAAGCGCGATGACCAAGATCCCGACGCGCAGGATGACCGAGATCCTCGAAGCGGCAGTGGCGGAACACCAACCACCGCTGGTCAATGGTCGACGCATCAAGCTGCGCTACGCGCACCTGGGTGGCTCGAATCCGCCTATCGTCGTCATACACGGCAACCAGGTCGATTCGGTGCCGCGTTCCTATACGCGTTATCTGGAAAACACCTTCCGCAAGGTGTTGAAGATCACCGGTACGCCGATCCGGATCGAATACAAGAGCGGCGACAACCCGTTTGCCGAGCGCAAGAACAAGCTCACCGAGCGGCAGGTCAACAAGAAGCGTCGACTCATGTCCCACCACAAGAAGGCCGAGAAGAAACGCAAGGACAAGCGATAACCGTCTCGGCGGGTCTGCAAAACGAAAACCGGCGCCCAGGGCGCCGGTTTTTTATTGCTTGCCTACCGCTGAACTCAGGCGGCCTGCTGCCCTGACTGACGTGCCGCGCGATTCAGGGCGCTGAACAGCGCACGGAAGGTGGCGGTGGTAAGGTTCTCGTCGATGCCCACGCCGTGCAGCGGGCGACCACCATCGACGCGAATCTCGATATACGCCGCCGCCTTGGCGTTGGTCCCCGAACCGATAGAGTGCTCGTGGTAGTCCATGATCTCCACCGCAGTTGGCAGCCCTGCGACCAGTGCTTCTAAGGGACCTTTGCCGAGGCCGCGCCAGTGTTGGGTTTCGCCATTGACCAGCACTTCAACGTCCACTGCACTAGTGCCGTTTTCTTCCTGCAGACGATGCCGGATCAAGGCGTACGGGCTCGCCGCCTGCAGATATTCGCGGTCGAGCAGTTCATGAATTTGCTTTGCAGTCATCTCCAGACCGAGACGATCGGTCTCGCCCTGAACGACCTGGCTGAACTCGATCTGCATGCGCCGCGGCAGGCTGATCCCGTATTCGGTTTCCAGCAGGTAGGTGATGCCACCTTTGCCTGACTGGCTGTTGACTCGGATGACCGCCTCGTAGCTGCGGCCGATATCGGCCGGGTCGATTGGCAGGTAGGGCACTTCCCAGACAGTGCCCGGCTTCTGCTGGACGAATCCCTTGCGGATAGCATCCTGGTGCGAGCCGGAGAAGGCTGTATGCACCAGATCGCCAACATAGGGATGTCGCGGATGAACCGGAAGCTGGTTGCACTCTTCAACGACCTTGCGGACAGCGTCGATGTCAGAGAAGTCGAGCTGCGGGTGGATGCCCTGGGTATAAAGGTTCAATGCCAGCGTCACCAAATCCACGTTACCGGTGCGCTCGCCATTACCGAACAGGCACCCTTCGACACGGTCCGCGCCGGCCAGCAGTCCGAGCTCGGTCGCGGCAACGCCGGTGCCGCGGTCGTTATGCGTGTGCAGGCTGACCAGTACGCTGTCGCGGCGGCTGACGTGCCGACAGAACCACTCGATCTGATCTGCGTAGTGATTGGGCGTGGCGACCTCTACCGTCGCCGGCAGGTTGAGGATGACCTTGTTGTCCGGCGTCGGCTTCCAGACATCCAGCACGGCGTCACACACCTGCACCGCGAATTCGAGTTCTGTAGAGGTGAAGATCTCCGGCGAATACTGGAACGTCCATTCGGTGTCAGGCTGTTTCGCGGCAAGTTCGCGGATCAGGGTCGCAGCGTTTACGGCGATATCGACGACGCCCTGCTTGTCCTGATTGAACACGATCCGTCGGAAGCTGGGCGCCGTCGCGTTATAGACATGCACGATGGCTCGCTTGGCGCCGCGAAGCGACTCGAAGGTGCGTTCGATGAGATCGCCACGCGCCTGAGTGAGCACCTGAATGGTCACATCGTCGGGGATATGCCCGTCCTCGATAAGCGTACGAACGAAGTCGAAGTCCATCTGCGAAGCAGATGGAAAGGCGACTTCGATCTGCTTGACGCCAACCTGCACGAGGGTCTGGAAGAAGCGCAGCTTCTTGGCCGGATCCATGGGCTCGATCAGCGACTGGTTACCGTCGCGCAGATCGGAACTGCACCAGATCGGCACCTCGGTAATCGTGCGAGACGGCCATTGCCGGTCGGGGATGTCGACGGGCTCGAATGGACGATATTTGATCGACGGGTCTGTGAGCATGCTCATGGTGTGCGTTCCGAATGTTCGCGTCTTGTGGACGCTGAGAATATTGGCAGTAGATGCATACCACACTAACGGTCGAGCATATCTGTTGCAAGATCGCTGAAAAATTAGCAATATCCTGTCGGAAGAGTCCTTTTTACGAGCAGGTATGAGCCGGAAACGCGGCGCGTCTGCTGTTTTGTTGTGCGAGCAGGGCGGTGACTGTCGACCTCTGGTTCCGCCTATTCGAAGGCGCCGATGAAGATCGCCGGATCAACACGGGCGTCGTTCAGGCTCACGTTCCAGTGCAGGTGGGGCCCGGTTGCACGGCCGGTTGCTCCGACCTTGCCCACCACGCCGCCTCGGTTGATTTCGTCACCGACCTTCACATCGATGTCCGAGAGGTGACAGAACATGCTGATCAACCCCTGCCCATGATCGACAAATACCGTCTTCCCATTGAAGAAATAGTCCCCCACCAGTATCACCTGCCCGGCGGCGGGCGCCTTGATCGGGGTGCCGGTTGGCACGGCGAAATCGAGGCCCGAATGCGGATTGCGTTCCTCGCCATTGAAGAAGCGGCGTAGTCCGAAGGCGCTGGAGAGTCGTCCGTCTACCGGTCGGTCGAACAACAGGTTGCTCGGCTGTCGCGGGCTGAACTGACGATAGGCGGCGATCTGTTCTTCCAGCTCCCGCTGAATGCGCTTGAGACGTGCGGCATCGGGCGTCACCTGCTGCTGGTTACGCAGCGTGATGTGCTGCGCTTCGTATTCGCGCGGCTGAACGGTAAACGACAATGGCTGGCCACTACCGACCTCGATCTGTTCGGTGCCCGGTTTTACCGTCAACGGGATGCCAACGATGGCGATCCAGCGCTTTCCGTCTTCACGGACGGTGAGTACCGGCTTGCCTTGATAGGTGGCCTTTACCGGCTCGTCGGTTTCCGGCAGTGGCACCACCGCCACACCTCCCGGCACGGGCTTGTCCAATAGCCGGGTGAGGAAACCTTCCGCATGCAGAGGAAGGGCTAGGCAGGCAAGCAGTATGACAACGAATAGACGGCTCATGGGGTACTCAGTCGAGCAGGGGAAGAGTATGCGGTGCGTCCGGATCATTCTCGACACGCAGGGTCAGTCGACCATCGCTCAGACGTGCCTCCAGACTCTGGCCAATCCGCACGTCGTCGCGGCTTCGTACGGCCTGGCCGCGCTGATCCAGCAATATGCTGTAGCCACGGCCCAGGGTCGCCAGCGGACTGACCAGGTGCAGCGTCTGCGCCAGCCCATCGAATTGCCGGCGGGTCTGAACCAGCTGCTGCGTCATCGCCCGCGGTAGCCGTGCGACGAGCGGGTCCAGTTTCTGGCGCAGCAGTGCCAGCCGCTGACCGGGGTGCCGGGCCTGGAGGCGTGCGCTGACGCGCTCGAGGCGCTGTTCCAGCTGCACGAAGCGATGGGTCTGGGCGCGCTTGAGCCGAAGCTCGAGATCATCGAGTCGTTGCGCCTGCTGAGCGAGCCGCTCGCCCGGATGACGCAGACGCTTGCGCAGGCTGTCGATGCAGGTCTGTTCGCGTTTGAGTCGTTCACGCATGCAATGCTGTAGCTGCCGATGCGCCCGTTCGACCTGCAGCAGCATGGTGCGCTGGTCGGGACTCAGCAGCTCGGCGGCGGCAGAAGGCGTAGGTGCGCGCATGTCGGCGGCAAAGTCACTGATCGAAACATCCGTCTCGTGTCCAACCGCGCAGACCGTAGGCGTCTGGCAGGCGGCGAGGGCGCGGACGACCACTTCCTCGTTGAACGGCCAGAGGTCTTCCAGCGAGCCGCCGCCACGGGCCATGATCAGCGCGTCGAACCCGGCCCGGTCGGCGAGCTGCAGCGCGCGAACGATTTGCGGAGCGGCATCACGGCCTTGCACCGGGGTGGGCACGATCACCAGCTCGACGAAGGGTGCACGGCGCTGGAAGACGCTGATGATGTCGCGTACGGCAGCACCGCTCGGCGACGTAACCACACCGATCCTGCGTGGGTGGCTCGGCAACGTGCGCTTGCGCTCGGTTGCGAACAACCCTTCGGCCTGCAGCTTGGCTTTGAGCGCTTCGAAGGCCTGTCGCAGGGCGCCGTCGCCGGCTGGCTCCAGGCTGTCGAGAATCATCTGATAGTCCCCACGACCTTCATACAGGCTCACCTTGCCGCGCGCGCGGACCAGCTGTCCATCACGCAGGTCCATGCGTACGCGCTGGGCGTGCTGGCGAAACAGCGCGCAGCGCACCTGGGCCTTGTCATCCTTGAGGGTGAAATACATATGGCCTGATGACGGGCGCGACAGGTTGGACAGTTCTCCTTCAACCCACAGGCGAGGAAACACGTCCTCGAGTAGCGAGCGCGCACGCGCATTGAGCTGGCTCACGGTGAGCACTTCGCGGTCGGCACCCAGGCGTTGGAATATCGCATCGTCATTCATGCGACCATGTTAGCCTCAAGGCCCTGCGGAGCGAAACCGAAGAACGCGCCTCGCCGATGAATACAATTGAGTGCGCACCGGCTGACAGGTATAATGACGCGCTTCCATTTTCCCGCTCGGGAGCGCCTGTCATGCTGCGTATTAGCCAAGAAGCCCTCACCTTTGACGATGTCCTGCTGGTACCCGGTTACTCCGAGGTGCTTCCGAAGGACGTCAGCCTCAAGTCCCGGCTGACCAGGCGTATCGAACTGAATATTCCTCTGCTTTCTGCGGCCATGGATACCGTGACCGAAGCGCGCCTGGCTATCGCCATGGCCCAGGAAGGCGGTATGGGCATCATTCATAAGAACATGACCATCGATCAGCAGGCCGCTGAGGTGCGCAAGGTCAAGAAGTTCGAGTCGGGCGTGGTCAAGGATCCAATCACCATCGACGCCGGGGCCACGGTTGGCGAGCTGGTCGAGCTGACACGTCAGAACAACATTTCCGGCGTGCCGGTGCTGTCCGGTGGCAATCTGGTGGGTATCGTCACCGCTCGTGACGTGCGTTTCGAGACGCGGATGAATGCTCCGGTCAGCGACGTGATGACGCCCAAGGAGAAGCTGGTTACGGTCAAGGAGGGCGTCAGTGCTGCCGAGGTTCGCGACCTTCTGCATCGTCACCGCATCGAGAAAGTACTGATCGTCGATGACGCCTTCAATCTGAAAGGCATGATGACGGTCAAGGACATCGAGAAAGCGCGCGCCTATCCGAGCGCCGCCAAGGACGACCAGGGCCGGTTGCTGGTCGGCGCCGCGGTCGGCACGGGTCAGGACACGCCTGATCGCGTCGCCGCGCTGGTCAATGCCGGTGTCGACGTGGTCATCGTGGACACCGCCCATGGCCACTCCAAAGGCGTGATCGACCGTGTGCGCTGGGTCAAGGAAACCTATCCGGACATTCAGGTCATCGGCGGCAACATTGCCACCGCAGCTGCAGCCAAGGCACTGGTCGAAGCGGGTGCGGATGCAGTCAAGGTGGGTATTGGTCCGGGTTCTATCTGTACTACTCGCATCGTCGCCGGCGTGGGCGTGCCGCAAATCTCCGCGATTGCCGACGTGGCCGCTGCACTGGAAGGTACCGAAGTGCCGGTTATTGCCGATGGCGGTATCCGCTTCTCCGGTGACTTGTCCAAGGCCATCGCCGCCGGTGCGTCGGTTGTCATGATGGGTTCGATGTTCGCCGGTACCGAAGAAGCACCGGGCGAAATCGAGCTGTTCCAGGGGCGCTCGTACAAAGCTTATCGCGGCATGGGCTCGATGGGTGCCATGGCACAGAGCCAGGGTTCGTCGGACCGCTACTTCCAGGATTCGTCGGCCGGTGCCGAGAAACTGGTCCCGGAAGGCATCGAAGGTCGCGTGCCGTACAAGGGCTCGCTGGCAGCGATCCTGCATCAACTTATGGGCGGCTTGCGTGCTTCGATGGGCTACACCGGTTGCAACACCATTGTCGAGATGCGCACCAAGCCTCAGTTCGTGCGCATCACCGGCGCTGGCATGAGTGAATCGCACGTGCATGACGTGCAAATCACCAAGGAAGCACCCAATTATCGCGTCGGTTAATCGCCGACTCGCATTTGCTGAGAACAGATGATCGGGGCCTCGCCTTGGCGAAGCCCCGGTACCAGCGCTCAGCGTTCAGCTTTCAGCTGTTTCTCAAGGAACGTCCATGGCTCATCAAGACATTCACGCTCACCGGATCCTGATCCTGGATTTCGGCTCGCAATACACTCAGTTGATCGCTCGGCGAATCCGTGAGATCGGCGTTTATTGCGAGATCCATCCGTGGGACATGGACGAAGCAGCCATTACCGCGTACGCCCCGCGCGGCATTCTTCTGGCTGGCGGCCCGGAATCGGTGCCACTGCCTGGCTCGCCGCGTGCGCCGGAAATTGTCTTCAGCATGGGTGTGCCGGTCCTGGGTATCTGTTATGGCATGCAGACCATGGCCGATCAGCTCGGCGGCAAGGTCGAAGGTTCGCCGGAGCAGGAATTCGGCTACGCGCGCGTGGATATCGTCGGCAAGAGCGATTTCCTCTCCGGGATCGAAGATCATGTCGACGATCATGGCCAACTGAGCCTCGACGTCTGGATGAGCCACGGCGACAAGGTCATCAGCCTGCCCGACGGGTTCCAGATCATCGCCAGCACGCCAAGCTGCCCGATCGCCGCGATGGGCGACGAATCCCGCCACTTCTACGGTGTGCAATTCCATCCGGAAGTGACCCACACCCGCCAGGGCGGACGCATCCTGTCGCGCTTCCTTCTGGAGCTCTGCGGCTGTGAAGCGCTGTGGACGCCGTCGAACATTGTTGACGATGCGATCGCTACCGTGCGCGAGCAGGTCGGCGACGCCAAGGTGTTGCTGGGCCTTTCCGGGGGCGTCGATTCGTCGGTCGTGGCCGCACTTCTGCACAAGGCCATTGGCGACCAGCTGACTTGCGTGTTTGTCGACAATGGCTTGCTGCGTCTGCATGAAGGCGAACAGGTGATGGCGATGTTCGCCGAAAACATGGGTGTGAAGGTGATCCGGGCCAACGCCGAGGAGAAATTCCTGTCGCGCTTGCTTGGCGTTACCGATCCCGAGGAAAAGCGCAAGATCATCGGCCGCACCTTCATCGAGGTGTTCGACGAGGAGGCGACCAGGCTCCAGGGGATCAAGTATCTGGCGCAGGGCACCATCTACCCGGACGTCATCGAATCCGCCGGAGCCAAAACCGGCAAGGCCCATGTAATCAAGTCGCACCACAACGTCGGCGGCCTGCCTGACGACATGGCTTTCGAATTGGTCGAGCCGCTGCGGGAACTGTTCAAGGATGAAGTTCGCAAGATCGGCCTCGAGCTCGGCCTGCCCTACGACATGGTCTACCGCCACCCATTTCCGGGCCCAGGTCTGGGTGTGCGTATCCTCGCTGAGGTGCGCAAGGAATACGCCGATATCCTTCGCCGTGCAGACCATATTTTCATCGAGGAGCTGCGCAAGGCCGATC
This sequence comes from Halopseudomonas xinjiangensis, assembly GCF_900104945.1. Taxonomy (NCBI): domain Bacteria; kingdom Pseudomonadati; phylum Pseudomonadota; class Gammaproteobacteria; order Pseudomonadales; family Pseudomonadaceae; genus Halopseudomonas; species Halopseudomonas xinjiangensis. Next base: position 235,608 of record NZ_LT629736.1, read on the forward strand.
TCTACCAGAAGACCAGCCAGGCGTTCGCGGTTTTCCTGCCGGTCAGGTCGGTTGGGGTGGTGGGCGACGGCCGCCGCTACGAATGGGTCATCGCGCTGCGCGCGGTAGAAACCATCGATTTCATGACAGCGCGCTGGGCACATCTGCCTTACGAGTTCCTGGAAAAGGTATCCAATCGCATTATCAACGAGATCAGCGGCGTATCGCGGGTGACCTACGATATTTCCAGCAAGCCACCGGCAACCATCGAGTGGGAATGAAGCTTGTTCGCTGGTGAAGCCAAAAAACCCGCCTTTCGGCGGGTTTTTTATCGTGCTTCGGATGCTTCGAGCAGCTGCTCTCGGGCCCAGGGGATGAGCTCGGCTTCCAGGCGTGCGGTGGCGCGCCCGAACGCCCGCACCACGGCGGGCACCTCGGTGTCTTCGAGTACTTCTTCTACGAGAAAGGTACGGTTGGCCAGCATGCGCCGGTTGCTGGGGTCGACCAGTCGGGCATCGAGTTCAATGATCGCACGCGTCGGCCCGCCAATGTAGCTGACCTGGAAGCGGCGCAGATCCGAACTCAGGAAATAGTCTGCATGCAGCGCATGATCGTCGTTGCTGACCTGTTGCATTGCTCCGCTGAGGTTGAATGCGCGGGTCAGGTGTTCGCGTAGCATGGCCGGCGCCGGATCAGACCACCGCACCCCTTTGTATGCGCTGATCTGATCACCTTCCGGATTGACCAGCATGCGCGGCCCGCTTACGGCGATACCAGCATGCGGCGTGTTGATACGCAGCGAAACCGGGGCCGGCTGGCCCTCTACCTGACTGACCGAAGGAGCGGGCAGTTGGTAGACAGTGACTGGCTCGGTCTCAGGGATGACGCTACAGGCAGCGAGCCAGGCGATGCCGGCGATCAGGCCCAGGGACCGCAGGCGGGGCAGGGCAATCATGGTTCGAACTCCTCAAGCGAATCGCGTCCAAGCAGGAAACGGGTCGGGTTGTCTTCGATGCGTCGGGTGATAGAGCGCAGCGACGACAGGCTGCCACGTAGTTCGTTGATGGCCGGCTCGAGCTGGCCGAGACCCTGCATGCCGCTGGCGAACGCGTCGCGATTCTGGTTGATCATTTCCTCGAGGGTAGCGGTGGTCCGTGCGATGGATGCCAGCGCTTCTTCGGCACCGTCGAGCGTGCGGGAGCCCTGTTCGTTGAGCAACTGGTCGGCGCTGGCCATCATCTCGCTGGTCTGCTCCAGCGTCAGAGTGGCCTGGCGGCTAACTGTGGTGAGCTCGTCGATCAACTCCCCGACGTCCCCGCTTTGCGCGGACATGTTCTGTGCGGCGCTGTCGATGGACTCGAGCGTCGCGCCGATCCGTCCGATATTTTCCTCGGACAATATGCTGCGGGCCGCCGCGACCAGTTGGTTGACGTTTGTGACCAGGTCCTCGCCGTTGGCGAGTAACGTCGAGATCGGCGATGGCGAAGCTACGATCACCGGCGGCTCACCTTTCTCGTCACGCGTCAGCGGCGGGCTTTCCGGGCTGCCGTGGCTGAGTTCGATCACCGAGGTGCCGGTGATGCCGGTGAAGGAGAGGCGCGCGCGGGTGTCTTCCTTGATCGGTACACTCGATTCGATACGCACGGTGGCAAGAACGCGGCGCGGGTCCTGCGGGTCCAGCTTGAGCTCGGTAATATCCCCGACGCGAATACCGCTGTACTGGACCGTGCTGCCACGCGACAACCCGGTAACGGCTTCGTTGAAGACGACGACGTATTCATCGTATTCGCTGTTTGTAGCCGTGTTGCCCAGCCAGATGGCGAACACCACCGCAGCCGCCGCGGCGAGAAGCGTGAACAGCCCGATCAGAACGTGATGTGCGCGTGTTTCCATGGTCAACATTGCTCCGGCTGGGTGTTCGAATCCGCGGCGGCAGCCGCCGCGCGCCCACGTGGGCCGTGAAAGTACTCCTGGATCCAGGCATTGTCGGTCGCAGCGACGCGCTCCAGCGTATCGGCGACCAATACTCGACGATCCGATAGCACGGCGATCCGGTCGCAGATCGCATACAGCGTATCGAGATCGTGGGTGACAAGAAAGACACTGAGTCCAAGCGCATCCCTCAAGGTCCGGATCAACTGATCGAAGGCGGCGGCACCGATCGGATCAAGTCCCGCAGTGGGCTCGTCAAGAAACAGGATGTCTGGATCCAGCGCCAATGCCCGGGCTAGCGCCGCCCGCTTGACCATGCCTCCGGACAGCTCCGACGGGTATTTGCCGCCTGCGGTAGACGGGAGCCCGGCAAGCGCCAGCTTCATTCCCGCCAGGTGCTCCGCGTCGCGGCGGGTCAGGCCGGCATGCTCGATCAATGGCAGCGCGACATTCTCGGTAACGGTGAGCGACGAGAACAGGGCGCCGCCCTGGAACAGCACGCCGAAGCGTCGCTCAACTTGCGAACGTTGAGCGGCATCGAGACGCAGCAGGTCCTCGCCAAAGACACGCACGCTCCCTGCTGTGGGGCGGCGCAGTCCGACGACGGAGCGCAGCAATACTGACTTGCCCGTACCCGATCCGCCGACCACGCCGAGAATCTCACGGCGCCGGATATCGAGGTCGAGGTTGTCGTGGATGGTCTGAGTGCCGAACCGGTTGACCAGTCCGCGCACTTCTACCAACGGCGTATCGTTGTGATCCGGCATCACCAGCCCATTTCCATGTAGAACAATGCCGCTATCGCATCCACCAGGATGACCACGAAGATCGACTGCACCACGCTTGAGGTAGTGTGTTCACCTACTGACTCGGCGCTGCCGGTGACCTTGAAACCTTCGAGACAGCCGATAATGGCGATCAGGAAGGCAAACACCGGAGCCTTGGCGATACCGAGCACAAAGTGATGCATGTCCACATTCTGCTGCAGAACTTGCATGAACATGGTGGGTGAAATGTCCAGGGCGAGCGCGCAGACGAGCGCGCCGCCGAACAGGCCTGACAGCATGGCGACGAACGTCAGCATGGGCAGGGCGATAACCATGGCGAGCACGCGCGGGAGCACCAGCAGATCAAGCGGATCCAGGCCCAGCGTGCGGATCGCGTCGATTTCCTCGTTGGCCTTCATCGAACCGATCTGCGCAGTGAAGGCGCTGGCAGTGCGTCCGGCCATCAGGATGGCGGTCAGCATGACGGCGAATTCGCGCAGGAACGAAAAGGCTATGAGGTCGACAGTGTAAATGCTGGCTCCGAATTCGGAGAGCACCGTTGCACCCAGAAAGGCGACGACGGCACCGACCATGAAGGTCAGCAGCGCCACGATCGGCACTGCATCGAGCGCGGTTTGCTCGACCTGAGCAACGGTGGCTGTGATGCGCCATGCGCTGGGCCGGAAAATGTTCCTCGCGAATCCTGCAAGCGTGAGGCCGATGAAGCCGAGCAGCGACGTGACGTGTTCAATGAACCTCAGCGTAGCCAGTCCGACCCGGACCAGCAGTTCACCCACTACATTGCTGCTTTCCGGTTGGACGTCTTCTTCACCGCTGAGGCTGGCAGCGATGCGTCGCAACAGGGTGCGCCGCTCTTCGGGGAGACGGTTGTCGCTGGTTATGCGCTGAAGCAGTTCGCGTCCGAGCAATTCCGCCAGCAGCTGGCCTCCCGCGGTGTCCAGATGCCCTACCTCGGCTATATCGGCAGTCTCGATGCGCGGTGTATTGCTTCTGGTCGCGCCAGTCAGGCGCCGGAGCTCGGCATAATGCTCGAGCGTCCAGTCGCCACGGATGTTCAGCTCGGCGGGATTCGCGGGGTTCAGCGTGATGAAGGGATTGTCAGGCAGGGCCGGCATCGCTTGGAGTGTCCAGGGTTTGGCCCCTGATGCGGCCGGCGCCAGGGGTCACGAATCAGTGCTTGCGCTTAAGGCCGAACTCTTCGGAAAGGGTGCCCGGCCCTTCCTCTTTGAGGGCGTAATCACGGGGTGGTTCCAGCGTGTCGAATACCGGCTCGCCACGGCGGTGGTCGCGGACGGGCTTGTCTTCCTGCTCCAGCGCCGCCAGAAGGCGCTGACGAGTCATGTCATCCGGCGCCAGTTCGACGGCACCCTGGGTGAGATGTTCCTGAATATCCTGATGACTGCGGTTCAGTCGAGCGACCAGACTTGCTGTCGTCTTGAAATGATTGGCGACTTCCTGCTGATACTCCTCGAAACGCAGCTGCAGACTTTCGAGCTGCGACTGGCTGCCGGAGCCAGGCCCGCCCCCTACACGCTTGGCGACCTGAGCCAGGACAACACCGATGACAATTCCGACAGCCAGCGCGACGGCGACTGCGATCCACAGGTTTTCGCTTGCTTCCACCTTGGGTCCCTCTTGATCTGATTGCAGCGCATCGACCTGATCCGCCTGCCGAATGGTTCTACGGTAACGAGATTTCATGGACAAGGCTAGTACTTGCTAGTCTTGTAGCCCATGCGACGTCAGTCGATATGTCATGGTCACGGAGAGCTTTAAATGAGCGCAAGCGCTGAACAAAAATTCCTCATCGAAGGACCCGCCGGCCCCCTCGAGGTAGTGGTGACCCGCGCGGACAACCCCAATGCGGTGGCGATTATCTGTCATCCCAACCCGGTGCAGGGCGGCACGCTACAGAACAAGGTGGTGCATACGCTGATGCGCGCTGCGCGCGACTGTGGTGCGACGACGGTCCGGTTCAACTTCCGCGGGGTCGGCCGCAGCGGCGGCGAGCACACCGGCGGCCCCGGCGAGATCGACGACTGCATGGCGGTGATCGATTGGGCGCGGCAACAGCTCGGTGAGGCGCCCCTGTGGTTGATGGGCTTTTCCTTCGGCGGCTACGTGGCCGCTGCCGCAGCGCGTCAGCTCCGACTCTGGCCAGCGAAGCTGATCCTCATCGCGCCCTCGGTAGAGAAACAGGATTTCGCCGAACTGCTGCCGTTCCCCGGCCCTGCGCTGGTGGTTCAGGGTGAGACTGACGAGGTGGTCGCGCCCGGGGCGGTTTATCAGCTGCTGGAGAACCAGCCCCAAGTCGAGTTGGTTCGCTTCGCCGACACCGGGCACTTCTTCCACGGCAAGCTGACCGAGCTCAAGGACGCGGTACAGGCGGGTCTGGGCTGAATGCAGCGATTTGCCAAGCGAGGGGGGCGCGGGTAGAGTATCGGCCCCGTCGATACCCTTACTGGTTCCTGCAATGACGCCACTCGAACGCTATCAGGCGGACCTTCAGCGTCCGGATTTCTTTCACGATCCTGCGCAGGAAAAAGCGGTCCGTCATCTGCAGCGACTCTATGACGAACTGGTCGCTGCCGAATCTTCCGGTCCGGGTCTGCTCGACAAGTTGCTGCGGAAAAAGCCCGAACCGATCAAGGGATTGTATTTCTGGGGCGGGGTAGGCCGCGGCAAAACCTACCTGGTTGATACCTTCTTCGAGTCGTTGCCGATCAAGCGTAAGATTCGCACCCACTTCCATCGTTTCATGCAGCGGGTACATCACGAGCTGGATGGCATGAAGGGCGAGAAGAATCCTCTCACGCTCATCGCGAGACGGTTTGCCGATGAGGCGCGAGTGATCTGTTTCGATGAATTCTTCGTGTCGGACATCACCGATGCGATGATCCTCGGCACGCTCATGGAAGAGATGTTCGACCATGGCGTAACCCTCGTTGCCACCTCCAACATCGTCCCGGACGGTCTGTACAAGGATGGCCTGCAGCGCGCCCGTTTCCTGCCTGCTATCGCTCTGCTCAACGAGCGCACCGAAGTGGTCAACGTCGATAGCGGCGTCGACTATCGTCTGCGCGCTCTGGAGCAGGCCGAGCTGTATCACTGGCCGCTGGGGCCGGAGGCCGATGCGAGCCTGCGGCGTAGTTTCGAGAGCCTGGTTCCTGATCTGGACGGCGCGGTGGAAGGCGAAGTGCTGACAATCGAGAATCGGCCAATCCGGTCGCTCCGAGTCTGCGAAGATGTGGCCTGGTTCGAGTTTCGCGAACTGTGTGACGGGCCGCGGAGCCAGAACGACTACATCGAACTGGCGAAGATTTTTCACGCGGTGCTGATTGCCAATGTCGAGCAGCTCAATGTCAGCAAGGACGACATGGCGCGTCGATTCATCAACCTGGTTGACGAATTTTACGACCGTAACGTGAAGCTGATCCTCTCCGCTGAAGTGGAGTTGAAGGATCTTTATACCGGCGGACGGCTGGAATTCGAATTCCAGCGCACGTTAAGCCGGCTGCTGGAGATGCAGTCGCACGAATTCCTGTCCCGCCCGCATCGGCCCTGAGCCGGACCGCTCACGAGGCAGCTTGATGCTGGAACTGGCGCCGGTATTGATTGGGTGACAGTCCGGTGTGCTGGCGGAACAGCCGGGCGAAGAAGCTCGCGTCGTCATAGCCGATGTCATAGCTGATCGTCTTCACGCTGCGCCGCGTGGTGCTCAGCAGGGTTTTCGCTGTTTCGACTCTGAGCCGCTGCAGGTAATGCAATGGCTTGTCTCCGGTCGCACTCTGGAAGCGCCGCATGAAGTTGCGGATGCTCATGCCGTGGTGGCTGGCGACGTCCTCGAAGCGAAACTTTTCCGAGAAGTGCTCTTCCAGCCACTGCTGTATCTGCAGAATGGTCGCGTCCTGATGAAGCTTCTGCCCGCCGAAGCCGATCATGCCGGGCGTGTAATTGCGCTGCATCTCGAACAGCGTGTCCCGCGAGACCGCCTGGGCAATGTGCCCGCCGCAGAACATCTCGATCAGATGGATATACAGATCGCACGCCGAGGTGATGCCGGCCGCGCAGTAGACGTGGTCTGCATCGGTGACATGTTTGTCGCGATTGAGCTGTACCTGGGGAAAGCGCTGGGTGAATTCGTCGAAGAAGCGCCAGTAGGTGGTGGCTTCCCGTCCTTCCAGCAAGCCCGCCGCGGCCACCCAGAACACGCCGGTAGCCTGCGCGGTTATGACAGTGCCGCGGGCATGTTCGGCGCGCAGCCACGGCACTACGTTGGGATAGCGGGTCAGCAATTGATCGAAGTCGCCCCAGAACGCCGGTAGTACGATCAATCCGGGCTGTACCTCTTCGAGTCTGGCCTCGATCGCTACGCGCTCTTCGCTGAACGCGGTCACCGTATTGCTGTCCGGTGCGACGGTGAGCGTCTGATAGGCCGGTCGCAATCCCTGGCCCTGTTGACGACCCAGGCGCAGGCTGGCCATGTGAAAGAAGTCCCTGGCCTGAGTCAGGGTAGAGTTGATAACCCCGTCGGTGGCCAGTATCACCACCTGCCGCAAGGAGGGTGTGGTTGAGGCTGGATGAGTCATGTTCAGACCTTGTTGTTATCGTGTCTTCCGTCCTGTCATGACTAAAGCATCTTCGCCTGTGGTGCAAGTGTCTCATTGGGACACAATGCCGGCCGCGGTTTCCGGTGTCGCGACCGGCGCTGTGAGCTCAGGGTGCCGGGTTTGGCTGGCTGCGATGAATCTCGGCGATGGCTTCGAGAACCTTGTCGGTCAGCCCCATGTTGATGCTGCTCAGGTTGCGATTGAGCTGGTCCATGTTGGTGGCGCCGATGATGTTGCTGGTTACGAATGGCTGGCGGGTAACGAATGCCAGGGCCATCTGCGCCGGATCCATGCCATGATCGCGCGCCAGCTGCACGTAACGCGCGCAGGCACTTTGTGCTTGCGGGTTGGTGTAGCGACTGAAGCGACTGAACAGCGTCAGGCGACCCTTTTCCGGCCGCAGCCCGTTGAGGTACTTACCGGTCAGCGTGCCGAATGCCAGGGGTGAATACGCCAGTAGCCCGACCTGTTCGCGAATCGACATCTCCGCCAATCCCACCTCGTAGGAACGGTTGAGCAGGTTGTAAGGGTTCTGAATCGAGGCTATACGCGGCCAGCCGCGCGTTTCGGACAGGTGCAGAAAGCGGCTGACGCCCCATGGCGTCTCGTTGGACAGGCCGATGTGACGGATCTTGCCTGAGCGCACCAGTTCGTCGAGCACCTCCAGGGTGTCCTCGATTGGTGTCATGGCTTCGTCCGGATTGTGCTGATATCCGAGGTGCCCGAAATAGTTGGTGCGCCGGTCCGGCCAGTGCAGCTGATAGAGATCGATGTAATCGGTTTGCAGGCGGGAGAGGCTGGCATCCACCGCGGCGGTAATGTGCGTGCGGTCGAAGCGCGTCTGACCATACCGGATATGGGACATGCCATTGCCCGGTCCGGCGACCTTGCTGGCTATGATCCACTTGTCCCGGCCGCCGCGGTCCTTGAAATAATTACCGATGATGCGTTCTGTCTCGCCGTAGGTCTCGCCCCGGGGCGGTACCGGATACATCTCCGCGGTATCGATGAAGTTGACGCCGGCGTCCCGTGCCCAGTCGATCTGAGCAAAGGCGTCGTTTTGGTTGTTCTGTTCTCCCCAGGTCATTGAACCCAGGCACAAGGCACTGACCTTGAGCTGACTGCGGCCGAGCGGGCGGTATTGCATGTAGGGTGACTCCTGGATGTATCGTGGGACGTGGTCCGACTACCTTAAATAAAGGTTGTAATTTTTGCGACCCTTGGCATAATGCCGCCCACTTTCGACAGGATGCCTAGCCTGTCGTTGTTGTTACAGCGCAGATGCCACCCAGACCCACAGAGCCCCCACCTGAGTGTCTGTCTAGGCTATGTTGGCTTGTAAAAACACATTTCATTCTGTAAGATTCGCCCTCTTATTTATAGAGCGGCCTCTGAGGCTAGGATTAATGAAAACCTTTAGCGCCAAACCGGAAACCGTAAAACGTGATTGGTACGTCGTAGACGCCAGTGGCTTGACCCTGGGCCGTCTGGCTACCGAGGTGGCTACCCGCCTGCGCGGCAAGCACAAGCCCGAGTACACCCCACACGTGGATACCGGTGACTACATCGTTATCGTCAATGCTGAAAAAGTGCACGTGACTGGTAACAAGGCTCAAGACAAGATCTACTACAGCCACTCCGGTTTCCCGGGTGGTATCAAGTCGATCAACTTCGAAAAGCTGATCGTTCGTGCTCCTGAGCGTGTAATCGAATCTGCAGTCAAGGGCATGTTGCCGAAGAACCCGTTGGGTCGTGCCATGTACCGCAAGATGAAGGTTTACAAGGGTGCGGCTCACCCGCACGCAGCTCAGCAACCCCAAGAACTGAAGATCTAACAGGAGCACCATCATGTCGGCGACACAAAACTACGGTACTGGCCGTCGTAAAACCGCCACCGCTCGGGTGTTCCTGCGTCCGGGTAATGGCAATATCTCCATCAACAATCGCAGCATCGACACCTTTTTCGGTCGTGAGACTGCTCGCATGGTCGTGCGTCAGCCGCTTGAGCTGACCCAGAACACCGAGAAGTTCGATGTATACGTCACCGTTAGCGGCGGCGGTATCTCCGGTCAGGCCGGTGCTATCCGTCACGGTATCACTCGTGCACTGATGGAATACGACGAAACTCTGCGCGGCGCATTGCGCAAGGCTGGTTACGTGACTCGCGATGCTCGCGAAGTCGAACGTAAGAAGGTCGGTCTGCGTAAAGCACGTAAGCGTCCCCAGTACTCCAAGCGTTAAGCTTCGGCTGGTACTCAGAGCGCCCGGGTCCCATTGTGGACGCCGGGCGTTTTTGTTTGTGCGGCACGGTGTCGCGCTTGCCTCTCGGTTCCTCGCCGAGCCCGCGAAACTCCTCGCTTTGCGCCGAATTGGCGGCATAATCCAAAGTGCTTATCGCCTTGTCAAGAATGGGGGTTTTCATTACCATCTGTTTCATTTTGTGCGGGCTGTGTAAAAACTTCAAAAAGGCCTCCGTTATAGAGGCCTGTTTAGCTGATGGGAGACGACTGGATGAGTAATGACGGCGTGAATAATGGCCGGCGTCGCTTCCTGGTTGCAGCCACGAGTGCCGTGGCCGCAGTCGGAGCAGTGGGGGCAGCAGTACCCTTTGTAGGGTCCTGGTTCCCGAGCGCCAGAGCCAAGGCGGCTGGTGCGCCGGTAAGAGTAAATATCAGCAAGTTGGAGCCGGGCCAGCAGATCGTCGCCGAGTGGCGTGGTCAGCCGGTCTTCGTGTCGCGCCGGACGCCGGAGGCGTTGGCGATTCTTGACGAGAACACCGAGATTCTCGCCGACCCCAACTCCGAAGCTTCCGTGCAGCCCGACTACGTCGATCAAACGACTCGTGCCATCAAGCCGGAAATTCTCATCGTGCTGGGTATCTGTACCCATCTGGGCTGTTCGCCGCTGTTTCGTCCGGAAGTTGCTTCCGCCGACATGGGTGCCGACTGGAAGGGCGGCTACTTCTGTCCATGCCATGGCTCGCATTACGACATGGCCGGTCGCGTATGGCGCTCCCAGCCTGCGCCGAAGAACCTCCCGGTGCCCCCGCATTCGTATGAGAGCGACGATATCGTCGTGATTGGCGCCGACGAGGAGACTGCCTGATGAGCAAGCTGTCCAACTGGATCAATGAGCGGATGTCCATCCAGCGCGTGTGGGAGGATCACCTCACCCGCTATTACGCTCCGAAGAACTTCAACGTTCTCTACTTCTTCGGCTCGCTCGCCATGCTGGTCCTGGTCAACCAGATCGTAACCGGTATCTGGCTGACCATGAGCTATGAGCCTTCCGCTGCAGGCGCCTTCGCATCGGTCGAGTACATCATGCGCGACGTCGACTACGGCTGGCTGCTGCGTTATCTGCACTCCACCGGCGCCTCGGCATTCTTCGTCGTGGTCTACATGCATATGCTGCGTGGCATCATGTACGGCTCTTACCAGAAGCCTCGTGAGCTGGTGTGGCTGTTCGGCATGCTGATCTACCTGGTGCTGATGGGCGAGGCCTTCATGGGCTACCTGCTGCCATGGGGTCAAATGTCCTACTGGGGTGCGCAGGTGATCATCTCGCTGTTCGGCGCGATTCCGTTCATCGGGCCGGATCTCGCGCAGTGGGTACGTGGTGACTATCTGATTTCCGGTATCACCCTGAACCGTTTCTTCGCGCTGCACGTTATCGCGCTGCCGATCGTTCTGCTCGGCCTGGTCGTGATGCACATCATCGCGCTGCACGAAGTCGGCTCGAACAACCCGCTGGGTCTGGATATCAAGAAGTTCAAGGACGAGGCAGGCAAGCCGCTCGATGGCATCGCCTTCCATCCCTACTACACCGTCAAGGATATCGTCGGCGTGGTGGTGTTCCTTTTCGTGTTCTGTACCGTTGTGTTCTTCTTCCCGGAAATGGGCGGTTACTTCCTTGAGAAGCCCAACTTCGAGATCGCCAACCAGCTGAAGACGCCTGACCATATTGCGCCGGTCTGGTACTTCACGCCGTTCTACGCCATCCTCCGCGCCGTCCCGGCGATCGGTGGGTCTGCGTTCCCCGGCGTGCTGGCCATGGGTGCGGCGATCGCGGTGCTGTTCGTACTGCCCTGGCTGGATCGCAGCCCGGTGCGCTCGATCAAGTACAAGGGCTGGATGAGCAAGGCCTGGCTGATCACGTTCTGCGTATGCTTCGTGATTCTGGGCGTGCTCGGTGCCATTCCGTCCAGCCCCGGTCGTACTCTGCTCTCGCAAGTGTGTACCGTGCTGTATTTTGCCTTCTTCCTGCTCATGCCGTTCTACACCCGCATGGAGAAGACCAAACCGGTTCCGGAGAGGATTCCTGGCTAATGAAAAAACAATTGATTGCGTTACTGTTCGCCCTCGTCCCGGTAACCGCCATGGCGGCCGGTGGCGCTGGTGTTCCGCTGGACGAGGCCAATATCGACCTGACCGACAAGGCTTCGCTGCAGGACGGTGCTCGGACTTTCACCAACTACTGCATGGGCTGCCATTCCGCGCAATACCAGCGTTATGAGCGTGTCGCCACGGATCTGGGCATTCCGGAAGATCTGATGATGGATAACCTGGTGTTCCCGGACACTCTGATCGGCGATCACATGAAAATCGGTATGCGTCCGACTGAGTCCAAAGGCTGGTTCGGCGCGGCGCCGCCTGATCTGACCATGGTTGCGCGGGTCCGCGGCACCGACTGGCTGTACACCTATATGCGTTCGTTCTACGAGGATCCGTCACGCCCCTTGGGCTGGAACAACCGCGTATTCCCGAACGTGGGAATGCCGCATGTGCTTGCCGAGCTGCAGGGCAAGCCTGTGGTTGGCTGCAAGGCCATGCCGGTACGCGAAGGCAACACCATCAAGCGTGACAGCCTGACCGGCGACCCGGTTACCGATGAGCAGTGTGATGTGCTGGTCGTGGAAGAGGGTACTGGCACGCAGACCGAGGAAGAGTACGACACTACTGTGCGCAACCTGGTCGCGTTCCTGGCCTATTCGGCGGACCCCATCAAGCTCGAGCGTCACCGCATCGGTGTTTATGTTCTTCTCTACTTGGCGGTGCTGTTCGTCTTCGCTTACCTGGTCAAGCGTGAGTACTGGAAAGACGTGCACTGATCCCGTTGTTTTGCGAAACCTTGCACGCGCCCTTAGGGGCGCGTGCTCGTTTCTGGGGTATACTACGCCACTGCTGGCAGCGGCCGGAAAGGTTGGCCGGCCGATGTGACTGCTTTACATCCCGTGGAGCAGTGTGTATCGCGTGTATCGCCACAGGATGAGGGTTTGATTTATGGGTGTTACTGCCAACAAGCGTTCCTCGATGGCCTTCTTTTCGGATCCGGCCGATCATTATTGTCATCGGGTGCGGATAGTTCTGGCGGAAAAGGCAATTACGGTCGACATCGTCAATGTCGAGCCAGGCCGTCATCCGCAGGAGTTGGCTGAAGCGAATCCGTATAACAGCGTTCCAACTTTGCTCGACCGCGATCTGGTTCTGTATGAATCGACGATCATGATGGAATATCTGGACGAGCGTTTTCCCCATCCCCCGTTGTTACCGGTTTATCCGGTTGCTCGCGCCAACAGCCGTTTGCTGATGCACCGCGTCCAGCGCGACTGGTGCGGTCTGGTAGACACCCTTCTGGATTCGCGTACGCCTGCTGCAGCCGCAGCCAAGGCACGCAAGGAGCTGCGAGAAAGCCTGATCGGCGTCGCTCCGGTGTTTGCCGAAATGCCATTCTTCATGAGCGAAGAATTCAGTCTGGTCGATTGCTGCATCGCGCCGATCCTCTGGCGACTTCCAGCTCTGGGCGTCGAGTTGCCGCGTCAGGCAAAGCCGCTGACCGATTACATGGAGCGGCTGTTTCAGCGTGATGGTTTCATCGCCAGTCTGTCCTCCGCTGAGAAGGACATGCAGTAACGTCCCCTATCTGCCCCAAGGAGGCCCGCATGGCTCAGATGAAATCCAGCCGCCCGTACCTCTTGCGCGCGTTGTATGAGTGGATTCTCGACAACAACTGCACGCCCTACCTGCTGGTCAACGCGGGTTATCCTGAAACTGTCGTTCCGCAGAACTTCGTCGAGGATGGTCAGATCGTCCTGAACGTGTCACCTAGCGCGGTGCGTCAGCTTGAGATGGATAACGACCGCGTCACCTTTGACGGTCGCTTCGGCGGCGTCCCCCAGCAGGTGTGGTTGCCCGTTCAGTCGGTGATGGCCATCTATGCGCGAGAAAATGGCCAGGGCATGGTCTTCGAGATAGAGCCGGTGAACCCGCCGGAACCGCCGGAGGGCGGCGAGAAGGGGGGCGAGAAGAAACCCGACGCCAAGCCCGCCACCGCCCGTCCGTCCTTGAAAGTGGTGAAATAAACTCGTCAGACGGGAACGGCGGGAGGGAAGCAGGTAGCGCGCCGTTGCACGCTACCGGGTTTTGCTTCAGTCGATATATTCGAACAGTTTGACGATGCGCTGAACGCCGCCGACTTGCTGTACCGCCTGTACCGCGAGGTCTGCTTCCTTCCGAGTTACAAGACCGAGCAGGTAAACCGAGCCAGCCTCGGTGGTTATCTTGATGCGCCGGCCCGGGATGCTGCTGTCAGCCAGCAACCGGGTCTTCGCGTTCGCGGTGATCAACGCATCATTGTTGCGGGCGAGCAGAGAGATGGGCTGCCCCACCTTGAGCTCGTTGTGCACCACCTTTACCTTCTGAACCTGCCTGGCGGCATTGCCAGCGATTTCCTTGAGTTCTTCCCTTGGTACCTGGCCCGCCAGCAGAACCACGCCGTTGTAACTGGTCGCGTCGATGCGTGAGGCGCGCTCCAGGTCGATGTGGCTCTTCGAGACGTTGACCTCGATGCGGGTCTCGATCAGTTGGTCGTCAATGGTGCTGCCAATGGTGCGCGTGCCGGAGTCGATATCTATCGGTTCGTCGCGCGTTGCAGTCAGGACCGAGCTGCAGCCGGCTAAGGCCAGAGCCAGAGCGATTACCGTCAAGCGCATCATTCTTCACTCCCGAAAAGTTGCCGATCGATCAGGTCGCACAAACAGTGGATGGCAAGCAGATGCACTTCCTGGATGCGCGCGGTGGAGCGGGCCGGGACGCGAATCTCGACGTCCTCCGGGAGCAGCAGAGAGGCCATTGCGCCGCCGTCGCGACCGGTCAGCGCGACGACCGCCATGTCGCGATCGTGAGCAGCTTGGATCGCCTGCAGGACATTAGCGGAGTTGCCACTAGTGGAGATCGCCAGCAAGACGTCGCCAGGCTGACCAAGCGCGCGAATCTGCTTGGAGAATACCTGCTCGTAGCTGTAGTCGTTGGCGATCGACGTCAGCGTGGACGTGTCCGTCGTCAGCGAGATAGCTGGCAGGCTCGGGCGTTCGCGCTCGAAGCGGTTGAGCAGTTCGGACGAAAAATGCTGCGAATCGCCGGCCGAGCCGCCATTGCCGCAGCAGAGAATCTTGCCTTCGCTGAGGAGGCTGTTGACCATGACCTGACTGGCCTGCTCAATGCTTGGGCCGAGCACGTCCATCGAGCGTGTCTTGGTCTCGATGCTGTCGGTGAACAGTTGCTTGATACGGTGTTGCATATCCATGAATGAACTACTCGCTTAGCAGGTAAAGGCTTCGCGGATCCAGCGGTACGAGGCGGGATCCGCCGGGTTGCCCTCGGCGGCAACGACATCGAAGCGACAGGGCTGGTCGGCCAGGTGAGGATGGGTGATCAGGTAGTGATGAGCGGCTGCGATCAGGCGCTTCTGTTTGCGCCAGTCGACAGTCTCTACCGCGCTGCCCCACTGGTTTTTGCGTCTGTAGCGTACTTCGACGAATACTACTGTATCCGCATCGCGCATGACCAGATCGAGCTCGCCTTGCTTGCAGCGATAATTACGAGCGAGCAGTCGCATGCCGCTGTCGGCAAGCAGGCGCTCGGCAGCGCGCTCGGCGCGGTTGCCGAGTAGCTGCCGCAGCGTAAGCGCCGTCACGGCTGGGAAGGACCCGCTGGTCGGACCTGTCCGTCTTCGATCACGCCCCATTCGGTTGCGCGAGAAACCCGTCCGTCCTCGGTCAGAGTCAACTCACCCGTTGCGCCGTCGAGGCGGGTTTCGGTGTGCTGGCGCATTTGCGGCAGCCGGCTGAAGATTCGCTGCGCGTCGATGCCCATCGCATACAGTCGGCCAAGCGCCCCGGTTGCTTGCGGCCAGCTCTGGCTCACGGAAGCATAAAGCTCATCGTCGCGGCTGAGCAGCCAGGGCACCTCTGCGACCATGATGCCTTCCAGATCGGCATTCTGCGTTGGATCACCGCTGAGCTGATAGACATGCGAGGTGGCATAAACCGGCAGGTCTGCTGCGTACTGGAATGCCAGGGTCGGCTTGATCTGGCGTGCCTGTTGAGGTGTAGCGCTGAGAAACAGTGCGTCGAGATCCTGACGGGGGGTAGGCTGGACCACTGCATCCTCTACCACGGATTTCACCCGGGCATTGCGCTGCTCACTTTCGCGAATCTGCAACAAATCGCCGATCTGTTGCGCCATGGTCGCAGGCTGGTCGATGGTTTCGCGGCCGACGAAGACACCGCCTTGCGCCTCCCATTCCTGACGAAACGCCTGGTAGGCCCGCTCGGCCCAGTCAGTCTGTGCCACCAGCGCGCCCATGTAGCGATGACCGTCGTTCCACGCGCGCTGGGCGGCGGAGCGGGCCTCGTCCTCAGGCGCCAGGCCGAACTGGAACAGAGCCTGATCGCCTTGCGTGGCCTGGTCGGTATAGTTCAGTGCAAGCGTCGGCAGGGGAATTTCCTGCATCTGCGCCAACCTGGTGACCTGGTCGCGCTCCAGTGGTCCGATGACCCAGTCCACTCCGTCGGCCTGCGCCTGTCGATAAAACTGCATCAGGTCGGTGTATGAGGTGCTGTCATACAAGGTGACCCGGGGCTGCTCAATGCCTTCGCTGTAAGCCTGATACTGCGAAGCAAGAAAACCGTCGCGCAGGGCCTGGGCCGGCCCGGCCAACGGGCCCTGGAAGGGCAGCAGCAATGCGACGTGCCGCGGCCGGCTGGCATGCAGTTCCAGAAGCTGTGCCATCGCCTCGGGCAATGGTTCGGCTGCAGGATGATCGGAAAACTCCTCCTGCCACTGTTTCAGCTCGCGAACCTGGATATCCAGGTTGCCGTGCTGACGGCCGATCAGCGCGAGGCTGATCCAGCCGGCGAGATCGCCGGTGGCAGTCGCGGCAGCTTCCTCGAGCGCTGGCGTCGACGCCTGGTTCAGGCTCTCCCAGATAGCCTGCTGGTTGGTCTGCTGCTGTTCGGGCGGAAGCAGTCCATCGACGAAAACACGTTCCCGGGCCGCTGCGACCGGATCCCCGGTCGCTTGCAGTGCCTTGGCGCGCAGCATTTGGATACGCACCTGGTCTTCGGTCGGCAGCGTCTCGATCTGCTGCATCGAAGGATGGCGCAGCGCACGAAGCGCACCGGTGGCTTGACCGAGGTTCAACAGGCTTTCGGCCTGCAATGTGCTGAACAGCAGCTGTTGATCGGTCGGCAAATCGCTTTGCGGAATGTTCTCCAGAATGCTCAGTACCTGCTGGGGACGGTCCTGCATCAAGGCAGCACGGGCGGCCTGAAGACGCAGCAGGTTGGCTTCGGCACCGGACTCGCTATCGGCATCCTTGAGCAGTTCTTCCACCGAGGCCTGGGGCGTGCGGGGCAGATCGGACAGCTGTTTCGGCGGCGAGCTGCAGCCAGAAAGAATCGCTGCAAGAACGGCAGCAGCGACGGGCAGGCGGTTAATGCGGGGCATCGGGAATCCTTACATGGGCGCAGGTCGCGCACCCGGCCAGGTTGGATGACGGTCTGGCAGCATTGTAACCAAGCCCCCCGTGTACCGCCATGCGCTTCGCGGGATGCCGGTCACGTCCTGTACAATCCCTCGACCAGCCAGCCCGAGACTCGCCATGACTGCCGGAACCCTTCATATCGTCGCCACGCCCATCGGCAACCTCCAGGACATCAGCCCCCGCGCGCTGGACGTGCTGCGCTCGGTCAGTCTGATCGCTGCCGAGGACACCCGGCACAGTGCGCGCTTGCTGCAGCACTTTGGCATCCAGACCCCGACGACCGCCTGTCACGATCATAACGAGCGGGACAAGAGCGAGCGGCTGGTGCAACGGATGCTCGGCGGTGAAAGCATGGCGCTGATCTCCGATGCCGGCACGCCGCTGGTCTCCGATCCCGGCTACCACCTGGTGCGCCAGGCACGTGCGGCCGGCGTCCGCGTCAGCCCGGTTCCCGGTGCCTGCGCCCTGATCGCTGCGCTGAGCGCGGCAGGCCTGCCGTCGGATCGCTTCGCCTTTGAGGGGTTTCTTCCGGCCAAGGCGCATGGTCGTCGCCAGCGGATCGAGGCGCTGGCAGGCGAGTCGCGCACCTGGATGTTGTATGAGGCGCCGCATCGGCTGCTCGAATGCCTGGAAGACATGCGCGATTTGCTGGGTGACGACCGGCAGGTGGTGCTCGCACGCGAGTTGACCAAGACCTTCGAAACCATCAAGGGTGCGCCGCTGAGCGAGCTGGTCGAGTGGGTTCGCGGCGATTCCGACCAGCAGCGGGGCGAATGCGTGCTGTTGGTCGAAGGCGCGCCGCAGCGTGACGAGGATGCACTGGATCCGGAAGTCGAGCGCATCCTTGATGTGCTACTGGAAGATTTGCCGGTGAAGCAGGCCGCTGCGCTCGCGGCGAAGATCACTGGCGAGAAGAAGAACAAGCTGTACCAACTCGCGCTGGAGCGGGGCGGGCGCTAGGCGCCACACCCCGTTACAGCCTTCAGTCAGCGCCGATAACCAGCACCCGCTGCCCTGCGCGCACCGGAGAGCCCGGTTGTGCCTGGACGGCCTTGACCACGCCATCGACCGGCGCCGTAAGCGGTATCTCCATTTTCATCGATTCGAGAATCACCAGCACATCGCCAGCCTTGACAGTATCGCCTTCGCTCACCTGCACCTGCCAGAGGTTACCGGCGATGTGGCTCTCGACGCTGTGCTCCCCCGCTTGGAGCGGTGCGTCTTCGCCCACCTCGGCAACCGCTTCGTCACTTTGGTAATCCGCCTGGCCGTTGGCGATCCAGCGTTCGCGCTCGGCGTTGAACGCGGTCTTCTGCTGGTCGCGAAACGCCTGGATGCTGTCGGCCTCTTCATCGAGGAACGCCTGATACTCGTTGAGCTTGAGTTCGGTCTCTTCGACGCGCAGCGGATAGCGGCCCAGCGGAAAGTCGCGGCGAATCTGCAGCAGTTCGTCGGCGCTGACCGGATAGAAGCGAATCTGATCGAAGAAGCGCAACAGCCACGGCTGGCCGCCGAAGGCTTCCACTTCGCGATAGCGATTCCACATCTGCAGCGTGCGACCGACGAACTGATAGCCGCCCGGGCCTTCCATGCCATACACGCACATGTAGGCGCCGCCGATGCCCACCGAGTTCTCGGCCGTCCAGGTGCGCGCCGGGTTGTACTTGGTGGTGACCAGCCGGTGGCGCGGATCGAGCGGGGTGGCAACCGGCGCACCCAGGTACACATCACCGAGGCCCATGACCAGGTAGCTCGCCTCGAAGACGGTGCGGTACACCTCCTCCAGGTTGGGTAGATCGTTGATGCGGCGAATGAATTCCAGGTTGCTCGGACACCAGGGCGCGTCCTTGCGCACCGTCGTCATGTACTTCTGGATCGCCAGCTGGCAGGCCGGATCGTCCCAGGACAGCGGCAGGTGGACGATGCGCGAGGGCACCTTGAGGTCGCGCGCGCTGCATACCTGGTTCCATTCCCGCTCGACTGTGGCAAGCAGGCTGTCAAGCTGCAATGTTTCGGACTGGTAGTGAACCTGCAGCGAGCGAATGCCAGGCGTCAGATCAATCACACCTTCGAGTGCGAGGGCTTCGAGCGCCTGCATCAACGCATGCCCGCGGAAACGTAGCACCAGATCGAGCTCCGGCTGGCCGATTTCGAGCAGCAGATGCGTATCGCCAGAGAGGCGAGCGACCAGGCGGGTGTCGGCTTCGCCGATATCCAGCACGATGGGCGATGCGATGGGTTCGGCTGGGCTGTCCTGCGGGCACAGCGGGGCCAGCGATTCGATTTCGTTGCGGCGCGCGACCGCGAGCTCGCGGGCGCTCTCAAGACTCACCGGCACGAAGCGCAGCTTGTCGCCCGCCTTGAGCTGGCCGAGTTGCCACAGGTCCGCCTCGATGATGGTCACCGGGCAGACGAAGCCGCCCAGGCTCGGGCCATCCGGGCCGAGGATCACCGGCATGTCGCCGGTAAAGTCCACTGCGCCGATGGCGTAGGGGTTGTCGTGGATGTTGGACGGGTGCAGGCCCGCTTCGCCGCCATCTTCGCGGACCCATTCCGGCCGCGGTCCGATCAGTCGCACGCCGGTGCGGCTGGAGTTGAAATGCACTTCCCAATCGGTCGACAGGAAGCGCTCCATGTACGCCTGCGTGAAATATTCGGGCGCTGCGTGCGGGCCGTAGATGACTCGCAGCGTACGCACTTCGGGTAGCTGTGAGCACAGCTCGGCCATCAAGGACGCGCCGGCGTTGGCGTCGGTCAGCGCCGTCAGATGCAGTACGTCACCGGTGCGCAGCGCGCGGCCGGAGTGGCCGCCGAACTGGCCCAGCGTGAAGGTGCTCTTGCTGCCCAGATACTCCGGTACCTGAATGCCGCCGCGGATCGCCAGATAGCTGCGTGCACCAGCGCCGGCAATGGTGCCGATGGCCAGCGTGCTGCCAGCAGAGATGTGGAGGGCGGTGCACATGGGTTGCGCGGCGCCGTCCAGCGTCAACGGAATCTCCGCCCCGGTCACAACTACCACTGCGTCGGTATTGAAGCGCAGAGTGGGGCCGGTCATGGTGATTTCCAGGCCGGCGGCGTCTTCCGGGTTGCCCAACAGGCGATTACCCAGACGCAGGGCGCGATTGTCCATCGGGCCTGACGGCGGTACGCCGACAGCCCAGTATCCCAGGCGGCCCGGCACGTCCTGCACGGTGGTCTGGGTACCGCCGGTCAGCACTTCCATGGTCGTGCTGCGGTATTCCAGATCCTCAAGGCAGCGAGTCCAGGGGTGGCCGCTGGCGAAGGGTTTGTCACGCAGGATCTGCTGCAGGTAGCCCTGGTTGGTTTCAACGCCGTACAGCAGGGTAGCGCCCAGCGCTGTGTCGAGTGCTTCGATCGCCTCGTCACGGCTCGGCTGCCAGGCGATGACCTTGGCGATCATCGGATCGAAGTAGGGCGGAATCTCGCAACCGGCCTCGACCCAGGTGTCGATACGCAGTTGCTCGCCATCAGCTTCGGGAAACTGCACGGCAGTCAGCAGGCCAGGGCACGGCTGGAAGTCCCGGCCCGGATCTTCGGCATACAAACGCGCCTGAATCGCATGGCCCTTGGCTTCGAGACCATGGCCGAGCACGTCGAGGGAAGGCAGGTCGCCGGCGGCGAGCTGGATCATCCAGCTGACCAGGTCGACACCCCATACCTGCTCGGTGACGCCATGCTCGACTTGCAGGCGGGTGTTCACTTCAAGGAAATAGAAGCGGTCGGCCTCGCTGTCGTAGACGAATTCGACGGTGCCGGCGCTGCGGTAGCTGACGGCCTTGCCGAGCTGGATGGCGGCTTCGCACAGAGCTTCGGCCATGCCTTCCGGCAGGTTCGGCGCCGGGGTTTCTTCCAGCACCTTCTGGTTGCGCCGCTGCACCGAGCAGTCGCGGACGCCCAGGGCAACGACGTCGCCCTGGCCATCGCCAAAGATCTGCACTTCAAGATGGCGGGCGCGCTGGATGTATTTCTCGATGAATACGCCCGCGTCGCTGAAGTTGTTCTGGCCCAGGCGACGTACCGCTTCGAAGGCGTCGCTGAGCTCGGCTTTGCTGCGACATACTCGCATGCCAATGCCGCCACCGCCTGCCGTGCTCTTGAGCATGACTGGGTAGCCAACCCCCTCTGCCGCTTCGAGCGCGGTCTGAACGTTTTCCAGCAGCTCGGTGCCCTCCAGCATCGGTACGCCGTGCTGTTTGGCCAGTGCCCGTGCGGTGTGCTTGAGACCGAATACGCGGAGTTGCTCAGGGGTCGGGCCAACAAAAGCGATTCCTGCTGCTTCGCAGGCTTCGGCAAAGGCTGCATTTTCCGAGAGGAAGCCGTAACCGGGGTGGATCGCTTTGGCACCGGTCTGCCTGGCAACGCCGAGGATCTTCTCTACATCGAGATAGGTGGCCGAGGCGGGGCCCTCACCCAGCGAATGTGCCTCGTCAGCCTGCTGGATGTGCAGGCTCGCCGCGTCTGCCTCTGAGTACACCGCCACGCCCTGCACATCGAGCTGCTTCAGCGTGCGAAGAATGCGGCAGGCAATGGCGCCACGGTTGGCGATCAGCAATTTGTCGAACATCGTCATGTTCCTCGGCCAGGCCGTCCTGGACGTTTCGTTCCATGCCGCCGGGTCGTCCCGACGGGGTTGATTCGATTTACAAACGACGGGAGGCGCTCAGTCCCAGACCAGCATTTCTGCCGGAGTGGGGTTGTAGCCGTTGCAGGGGTTGTTCAGCTGCGGGCAGTTGGAAATCAGGATGATGATGTCCATGTGCGCGACCAACTCGACGTACTTGCCCGCGCCGGAAATGCCGTCTTCGAAGGTCAGGCCGCCTTCCGGTGTCACCGGCACGTTCATGAAGAAATTGATGTTGTGGCTGATGTCGGCCTTGGTCAGACGGCCGTCATGCAGCGAGGCGCGCAGGAAGTTGTCGCGGCAGCTGTGCATGTAGCGCGTGTCGAGCGCGTAGCGCACGGTGTTGCTTTCCTGCGCACAGGCGCCGCCTAGGGTGTCGTGGCGCCCGCAGGTGTCCGCGGTGATGGTCAGCATCGGATTGCCGCGGTTGCTGTACAGCACGCTGCCGGTGGTCAGGTAGACCTGGTTCTGGCGGCGCAGGGTGCGCTGTACGTCGTAGCGCTCGCGCGGGTTGGCGGCGCTGAAAAACAGCGTGTCGACAGCCTGGTTGCCTTCCAGATCCAGCAGGCGGACAGTCTGCCCGGCCTTGATGTCCTTCATCCAGGGTTCACCGGCGGGCATGACCGCGCGGTACGCGGCGTTCTCTGGCTGTTTGTCGCTGTGAGTCATTGTCATGGTTCGGCCCCTTACAGATAAGTGCGGTCGGTGTTGTGCAAGGCGCGCACGTTTTCCGGGCGCGTGTTGCGGCACAGCACGGTGATGCCGTCGTCGGCGACGCGATGCCAGCTCAGGCCGACCGGCTTGGGTGCGTAGTCGGGAGCAGGGTCCATCGGATGCTGTAACGCGGTGAGTACGACCAACGTGTCCATGGGGGCGTACAGCTCGATCACGTCGCCTGCCTTCGAGTTGCCTGAGTGAAATTCGAAAGCACCACTGGCATCGACGGTGACCTTGCTGAACAGGTTGAGAGCCATCAACAGGTCGGACAGGGTCATGTTCCACTTGCCCATTTCGACCAGCAGGTTGTCCACGCCGTTGCGGTAAAAACCATTGCGCAGTTCCTGATAGCGACCTTCGCCGTACTTGTCCTTCACTTCTTCTGCATTGAGCACCCCGCCGAAGCTATCGCTCCAGCCGCAGGTATCGGTGACGATCGCGGCCAGCACCTTGCCCATGTCCGAGTAGAGGCAATGGCCGGCCGTGAGCTTGGCGGTGTGCTGTCCCTTGAGCGAGTCGGGTAGGTTCAGGCGTTCGCTCTTGTCCTGGGCGTTGAACATCAGCAGGCTGACGTTGGCACCGCCTTCGATATCGGTCAGGCGCAGCAGTTGTCCGCGCTTGAGCACGAAGGAAGTATGGCCACCGCCGGGGACGGTTTCCTCATACAGCGTGGGTCGCAGGGCAGCAGGGATGCTCATGGGCGGGCTCCTTGATGGGTGTCGTCCGGCAGCTGACCGCCGGTAATGCGTTCGGGCAGGGCGCTGACGGCGTCACGCGCGGCCTTCCGGTCGCTGTTTAGGGGTATGTCATAAGTAATGCGCGCACCGTAGGCGCCGGGTGCTTGCGGATCGATACGGGTCTTGTCGAACACCAGCAGGCGCGTTCCGAGGGTGAAGCCTTCGGACAGATCGTGCGTCACCATGAACACGGTCAGCCCGGTTTGTTTCCACAATTCCAGCAGCAAATCGTGCATGTCCTTGCGGATGCCTGGGTCGAGCGCGCCGAATGGCTCGTCCAGCAGCAGGATGCGTGGCGTCTTGACCAGTGCCTGGGCAATCGCCAGGCGCTGCTGCATGCCGCCCGAAAGGGCGTGCGGGTATTTGTCGAGCGAATTGCCCAGGCCAACCTTTTCCAGGATGGCCACCGCCTTCTCGCGCGCTTCGCGCTTGGCGCTGCCGAAGAGTCGGCCAATCAGCGGTGCCTGCTGCAGCTCCATGCCCAGCATGACGTTGCCCAGCACGGTCAGATGTGGAAAGACCGAGTAGCGCTGGAATACCACGCCGCGATCCGGGCCCGGCTCCGGCGGCAGCGGCTTGCCATCGATGAGCAGTTGACCTCTGCTGGGCGTTTCCTGGCCGAGCAGCAGGCGCAGGAAGGTCGACTTGCCACACCCCGAAGCACCGACCATGGTGATGAATTCGCCGCTGGCGACTTCCAGATCCAGATTTTCCAGCACGACCTGATCGCCGTACTCCTGCCAGACTTGCTTGATGGAAATGGCGGACATGTCAGTGGGCTCCCTTGGGTTCGAACCAGGGGAACAGCACGCGTGTGGTTCCCTTCAGCAGGCGGTCCATGATGAAAGCGAGCAACGTGATCCAGGCGACATACGGCAAGATCACATCCATTGCCAGGTAACGGCGCACCAGGAAGATGCGATATCCCAGGCCGTCGGTCGACGCGATCGCCTCGGCGGCAATCAGAAACAGCCAGGCCGGGCCGAGAGCGAGTGCCAGCCCCTGCAGCAAACGCGGAAAGAGCTGCGGCAACACGACGCGGATCAGTACCTGCCATGTATTGGCGCCCAGGGTCTGCGCCTTGACCAACAGCTCTGCCGGGATCTCCTTGACGCGCTGCTCCATGTCGCGAATCAACACCGGCGTGATACCGATGACGATCAACATCACCTTGGATAGCTCGCCCAGCCCGAGCACGATGAACAGGATCGGCAGGATCGCTAGCGGTGGAATCATCGATAGCACCGTTGTCAGCGGAGACAGAGGCGTGCGTAACAATGGAATGAGCATGGCCATCCCGAGGACCAGGCTGACCAGAGCGGAGATGCCCAGGCCGGTCCCCAGACGTTTGAGGCTGGAAGCGGTGTCCTCCCACCATAGATAAGCGCCGGTGCGTCGATCCTCGGTAAAGGCCATGCGGTCCACGGCCTCAGCCATCTGGGTGAAGCTGGGCAGCAACTTGTCATCAGGGTTTTCTGCCAGACGCGCCTGGGAACTGAACAGATAGAACATCAGCAACAGAGCGAAGGGGAGAAGTATCAGCCCGAGGCGCAGCGGGCGGCTGGGTTCCCGGTTCATGAGGCGGGGCATGGCAGTCTCCAATGGGTACACGTGACGAGATCTCAGCTGTCTGAGGCTCTCCCGGGCTTTTATCCCGCCGTGTAACCCCCTGCCGGAGGTCGACAACTCTCGGACCAGTCACCTGCGTTGCAGGCCGGAACCCTAGTCGTCCATTGATGTTCATTTTAGCGACCCGCTTGGGCCGAATAACACCTGGGTCAGACAGACCCGATCTCGCATATTGTCATTGTCAATGCACTTGCTGTGCCAATTGCCTCGAGTGCCGCAAAACGGGGCGCCGGGAGCCGTGGCTATTCGGGAAGTCGGTTCTCCGCCGGCCTAATTGCACCGATGTGGTGCGCTACGTGCGCTGAATCTGTGCGCTTGAGAAATCTTGCCGTTAGCCGCGAAGCGGGATAACCTTGCCGCAAGAGTTGGCTGGACAGTCGCTGTAGCGCGCAAGCGTTATGGAGGAAAGTCCGGGCTCCATAGGGCAGAGTGCCAGGTAACGCCTGGGAGGCGCGAGCCTACGGAAAGTGCAGCAGAGAGTAGACCGCCGATGGCCTCGCAAGAGGATCAGGTAAGGGTGAAAGGGTGCGGTAAGAGCGCACCGCGCGACTGGCAACAGTTCGTGGCACGGTAAACCCCACTCGGAGCAAGACCAAATAGGAACCCGTTGGTGCGGCCCGCACTGGGTTCGGGTAGGTTG
Organism: Halopseudomonas xinjiangensis; assembly: GCF_900104945.1. Taxonomy (NCBI): domain Bacteria; kingdom Pseudomonadati; phylum Pseudomonadota; class Gammaproteobacteria; order Pseudomonadales; family Pseudomonadaceae; genus Halopseudomonas; species Halopseudomonas xinjiangensis. The sequence continues at coordinate 261,107 of NZ_LT629736.1, forward strand.
CTACAGGCAGTCAGTGATGGCTGTCGCAGAGGAATGACTGTTCTCGACAGAACCCGGCTTACAGGCCAACTCTTATTTCTTCCTTTCTGTCCTTCAGATGCCCCGCTTTAGTCCAAAAAAATATTACTCGTGAGACTTTACTTTAAGTTGTCACGCCATCCCCTTGTACGTGGTCTCCTTTGTCCCGCCATATTCATGTCGTTTCTCCCCCGCTGAGCCCTTTTTGGACCTAACCCCCCGTCAATAAAGGATTTTTCGTCAGTTGCTCACTTGACGGTGTATAGGCGCATTTCTATAGTGTGCCGAAGTGGTATGAAGTGGATAAAAGTGGGATTTATTGGCATGGACAGCCGGTCTTTCAGGGGAAGCTCTTAATCGTGTTCCGAGGAACCAACGCCATCAGTCTTGACGCCAAAGGGCGGCTTGCGATGCCATCACGGTATCGCGACCGGCTCGTGGGCGCCTGCGAAGGTCAGTTGGTGGCAACGATCGCCCTGGAAGAGAAGTGTCTGTGGATCTACCCCCTGCCTGAATGGGAAAAGGTCGAGCAGCAGCTCGCCGCCGCCCCCAACATGAATCAGCAGGTCAAGCGCCTGCAGCGTCTGCTCATCGGCAACGCCAATGATATCGAACTCGACGGTAATGGCCGCTTCGTTGTGCCGCCATTGCTACGCGATCACGCAGGTCTGGACAAAAAAGTCATGCTGGTCGGACAGCTGAACAAGTTCGAACTGTGGAGTGAAGACGCGTGGCTGGCTCAGACCGACGCTTATCTTGAACAGCAGGGCATCGGCGAGCTGCCGGTGGAACTGCAGTCATTGAGTCTATGATCATGCAGCCGACCCTCCAACACATCAGCGTGCTGCTCAATGAAGCCCTTGTCGGGCTCGATGTTCGTCCGGACGGACTTTATGTCGATGGCACCTTCGGTCGCGGAGGGCATAGCAGAGCGATTCTCGACAAGCTTGGGGAGAGCGGCCGGCTGATTGCCTTCGACAAGGACCCGGAGGCGATTCGGGTCGGAGACCAGCTGGCGGCCGAAGACGGCCGCTTTGTCGTTGTACGCCGTTCGTTTGCCGATATGGCGGAAGAGCTTCGCCAGCGAGGCGAAAGCGGCACGGTAGACGGCGTGCTGCTCGATCTCGGTGTTTCGTCCCCGCAGCTTGACGATCCCGAGCGCGGCTTCAGCTTCCTCAACGACGGTCCGCTGGACATGCGCATGGACCCGACTCAGGGTCAGAGCGCAGCTCAGTGGATCAACTCGGCGAGTGAAGCCGACATCGCTACCGTGCTCTTCGAATACGGTGAAGAGCGTTTTTCGCGTCGTATGGCCAAGGCCATCGTGATGCGTCGTGCCGAGCAGCCGTTCACCCGAACCGCTGATCTGGCGGAAGTGATCAAACAGGCCAATCCGGCCTGGGAAAAACACAAGCATCCGGCCACGCGGGCCTTTCAGGGCATTCGCATCTTCATCAATCGCGAGCTGGATGACTTGTCGCTGGGCCTGAAGGCCGCGCTCGAAGTGCTCGCTCCAGGCGGGCGTCTGGTGGTGATCAGCTTTCATTCGCTGGAAGACCGGCTGGTCAAGCAGTTCATGCGGCTCGAAGCCAAGGGTGCGCCGATACCGCGCGGCCTGCCGATCCGCGAGAGCGACATTTCAGTCAGCGTCAATCTTGTCGGCAAGGCGATCAAGCCGTCTGCCGACGAAGTGTCTGCCAACTCTCGGTCTCGTAGCGCCGTGCTGCGCATTGCGGAGAAACGTTGATGGACACGCCGGATAAGAAGCCCGTCCGTCTTGGTCTGCCGCGCAGCAGCGGTTGGCTGTTGTGCGTCTGGGTGCTGGTCGTGGCCTCTGCGCTTGCCGTGCCTTACAGCGCTCATTGGAGCCGGATGTTGCTCAACGAACTGGCGGCAGAAATGACGGTGCGCGAAAAGGCGCAGGCGGAATGGGGTCGGCTGGTACTCGAACAGAGCACCTGGACTGCGCACAGTCGCGTCGAGGCAATCGCCACGACGCAACTGAAAATGCGCGTTCCGGAAGCTGCTGAAGTCATTCTGGTGAAGCCATGATCAGTATCAAGCCCAACGGCAGCCTATATCCCTGGCGCTTCCGTCTGGTCATAGCTCTACTCGGTCTGTTCTGTGTAGCCATCGGGTATCGCATCGTCGAGCTGCATGTACTCGATGAAGGCTTTCTCAAGGATCAGGGCGACAAGCGCAGCGTGCGGCACGTGACCATTCCGGCGCACCGCGGACAGATCACCGATCGGCATGGCGAGCCCCTAGCGGTGAGCACGCCGGTCGTCACGTTGTGGGCGAACCCCACGCAGCTGCTCGGTCATGAGGAGCGGTGGGCCGAACTGGCCAAAGCACTGGGGGCCGACCCCAAGACCTTCCGCGAGCGGCTCAAGGCCAATGCCGACAAGGAATTCATTTATCTGCGCCGGCGCATGACCCCACAGGACGGCGAGGCGGTCATGGCGCTCAAGGTGCCAGGGGTTTACAGCATCGAGGAATATCGCCGGTTCTATCCAGCGGGTGAAGTGGCTGCGCATCTGGTCGGTTTCACCAATGTCGACGAAGCCGGTCAGGAAGGTCTGGAGCTGGCCTATGATCAGTGGCTGCAGGGCGTACCCGGCAAGCGGCAGGTGCTACAGGACCGTCGCGGACGTCTCATCAAGGACGTCCAGGTTGTCAGCAACGCCCGCCCGGGCAATGAGCTAAGACTGTCCGTTGACCTTCGCCTTCAATACATAGCGCACCGCGAGCTGCGCGATGCGCTGAAGAATTTCGGCGCCAAAGCCGGTTCCGTCGTTCTAGTCGACGTGCGTAGCGGAGAAGTGCTGGCCATGGCCAACCATCCTTCGTACAACCCGAACAATCGCGCCAATCTCAAGCCGGACATGATGCGCAACCGCGCGTTGATCGATGTGTTCGAACCCGGTTCGCCAATCAAGACGTTCACTGTGGCTGCAGCGCTGATGTCCGGGCGTTATCAGCCCAACACTGTTATGGATACCCGCCCCGGCAGCATGCGGGTGGCGACCATGACTGTGCGTGACATTCACAACTACGGCGTACTCGACGTGACCGGAGTAATCGTCAAGTCGAGCAACGTCGGCGTGGCCAAGATGACGCTGGATATCGGTGCCGAGCCGCTCTACAACCTGTTACAGCAGCTTGGCCTGGGCGAGTACACCGGCCTCGGCTTCCCCGGTGAGAGCGTCGGACGCCTGCCCAGTCGGCGCAAGTGGCCGCAGGTGGAAACCGCCACACTGTCCTACGGCTATGGTCTGTCGGTCACTGCAACACAGCTGGCGCAGGCTTACGCCGCGCTGGGCAACGGCGGGCGGCGCGTGCCGCTTTCGCTGCTGAAGGTCGATCAGGCGCCGGCAGGCGAGCAGGTCATCCCCAGCGAGGTCAGCCAGCAGATCCTCGATATGCTTCGCGCGACCGTTGATGGTCAGGGCGGTACCGGTTCGCGCGCTCGCGTACCGGGCTATCAGGTCGGCGGCAAGACTGGCACCGTGCACAAGACGCTTGCCTCGGGTGGCTATGCCAAGGACCGCTATCGCTCAGTTTTCGCCGGCATCGCGCCGATCAGCAATCCGCGTTTCGCCGCAGTAGTGGTGATCGACGAGCCGAGCAAGGGGCAGTATTACGGCGGCCTGGTCGCCGCACCGGTATTCGGTGAGGTCATGTCCGGCGCGCTGCGTCTGCTCAACGTGACCCCTGATGACCTGCCCGCACTGCAGCAGGTCGAGCTGCCTCCGTTGGAAAAGGAGGGCTCGCGCGGATGAGACTTTCCGAACTGTTTCCAGACTGGCAGGGCAGCGACGTGGCGATCTCGAGCATCGAAATCGACAGCCGCCGCGTGGCTGAGGGCTGCCTGTTTCTCGCCGTGCCGGGCCTGCGCCAGGATGGTCGTGACTATATAAAGCAGGCAATTGACGCCGGCGCCTCGGCAATTGCCTATGAAGCTGGCGATGGCCACGAGCCAGTCGATATCGCCGTTCCCTGCATTCCGGTGACGGCACTGGCAGACAAGCTTTCAACGCTCGCCGGCCAGTTCTACGGCAATCCTTCGCAAAAGCTGGGGTTGATCGGCGTAACCGGAACCAACGGCAAGACCAGCGTATCGCAGATGCTGGCGCAGGTTCTGGACGTGCTCGGCAAGCCATGCGGAATCATCGGCACATTGGGTAGTGGCATGTTCGGCAGGCTGAACGAGCATGGCATGACCACGCCTGACGCGTTGCGGGTTCAGGAGCAGCTTGCCCGGCTGCAGGCCAAAGGCGCGGCCTGGGTAGCGATGGAGGTGTCGTCGCATGCGCTGGATCAAGGCCGGGTCGCTGCGGTCGACTTTGATATCGGCGTATTCACCAATCTCAGTCGCGATCACCTGGATTACCACGGTGATATGCAGCGCTATGGCGCAGCCAAGGCGCGGCTATTCGCCATGCCGCTACGTACGGCAGTGATCAATCTGGACGACGCATTTGGCCGCGAGCTGGCGTCAGCCTGTGGCATGCCGGTGATCGGCTACAGCATTGCAGACGCGCAGGCCACGCTGCATTGCAGCGACGCCGCCTTCGACAGCACCGGCATCCATGCAGCTGTTCACTTCGGTAATGAGCAGGCGCAGCTCGATAGCCCGCTGCTGGGCACGTTCAACCTGAGCAACCTGCTCGCCGTGATTGGTTGCCTGCTGGCGCTCGAGGTGCCGCTGGCGCAAGCCGTTTCACTGACGCAGCAGGTCATGCCGCCAGCTGGGCGCATGCAGCGTCTGGGAGGCGGTGTCGCTCCGCTGGTGGTGGTTGACTACGCACATACTCCGGACGCCCTGCAAAACGCGCTGGCGGCAGTGCGCGCCCACGTTCACGGCAGGCTCACCTGTGTATTCGGCTGTGGCGGGGATCGCGACGCCGGTAAGCGGCCTCTGATGGCGCAAGCCGCGGAGCAGGGCGCTGACGCTGTGGTCGTCACCGATGACAATCCGCGCAGCGAAGCCTCAGACCGCATCATCGAACACATCATGCAAGGCTTCGAGCAGCCACAGCATGTGCGAATCATGCCCGCTCGCGCCGAGGCTATCCGCGAAACCATTGCTGCGGCAACCGCTGGCGATGTGATCCTGCTCGCCGGCAAAGGACACGAAACTTACCAGGAGATCAACGGCGTGCGTTATCCGTTCAACGACCTGGACCAGGCCCGGCAAGCACTCGCCGGATGGGAGGTTAGCCATGCTTGAAGCCAAGCGCCTGAGCGATATGGTCAAAGCACTGAGCGCCAGCCTGCATGGCGATGATGCTCGTTTCGACCACGTCTGCATCGATTCGCGTGAAGCGCGGACGGGCTCGCTGTTCGTTGCGCTGCAGGGCAGCCGTGTGAACGGTCACGACTTCGTCGGCAAGGCCCGCGAGCGCGGCGCCGTCGCTGCGCTGGTCGAATATCTGGTTGATGATCCACTGCCACAACTGCTGGTGCACGACGCCCAACTGGCGTTGGGGCAGCTGGGCGCGCTGGCGCGAGACGATTTTTCCGGCCCGCTGGTCGCCATCACTGGTTCCAGCGGGAAGACCAGCGTCAAGGAAATGCTGGCGGCGATTCTTCGCGAAGAAGGGCCTGTGCTCGCCACCCGCGGCAACTTGAACAACGAACTCGGCGTTCCGCTGACCCTGCTCGAACTCTCCGTCGAGCATAAGTTCGCAGTGATCGAAATGGGCGCAGCGGGCATTGGCGACATCGCCTACAGCATGCGCCTGGCACGTCCGCATGTCAGTGTTCTGACCAACGCCGGCACTGCCCACGTCGGCCGCTTCGGCGGTCCAGAGCAGGTGGCGCGTGCCAAGAGCGAGATCTACACCGGGCTCGACGCCGATGGCCAGGCGGTGATCAACCTCGATAGCCCGTGGTTCGAGCAGTGGTATCAGCTGCTGGGCAAACGCAAGAGTTTCGCCTTCAGCCTGCAAAACCCAACCGCCGAGTTGCGCGCCGAGTCGGTCGAGCTCGACCGACGCGGTTGCCCGGGCTTCGCGCTGGTGACGCCGAAAGGCTCGATCACCGTACAGCTCAACCTGCTTGGCAAGCACAACATTGCCAATGCTCTGGCTGCTGCAGGCGCCGCGCTGGCGCTGGATGTCGATCTCGAAATGATCCGCCGTGGCCTGGCCAAGGTGATGCCGGTGCCAGGTCGCGCCCAGAGCCTGCCGGGCAAGGATGGCGCGTTGATCATCGATGACAGCTATAACGCCAACCCTGGTTCGGTGAAGGCTGCAATCGATCTGCTCGCAGCCTTCGAAGGCAAGCGAATCCTGGTGCTCGGTGATATGGGCGAGCTGGGCCAGTGGGAAGAGGAAAGCCACCGCGAGGTGGGCGACTACGCGAGCGAGCAAGGGCTCGACGGGCTGTACGCGGTCGGCAGGCTCTCGGCCCTGGCCGTGGAGAGCTTTGGCGAAGGTGCCCGGCTGTTTGCCAGCAAGGCCGAGCTGACAGCCGCGCTGCTGGATCAGCTCTCCTCGGACGTGCGCGTACTGGTCAAGGGATCACGCAGTGCCGGAATGGAACAAGTCGTCGCCGGGCTGACCGAACACAACGATAACCATAACGACGACAAGGCTCATTGAGATGCTCCTGTTACTAGCTCAATACCTTCAGCAGTTTCATACCGGGTTCTCGGTATTTCAGTACCTGACCCTGCGCGGCATTCTCGGTGTGCTGACCGCACTGGGCATCGCTCTGTTCATGGGCCCGCAGATGATTCGTGCGCTGGTGTTTCGGCAGATCGGCCAATCCGTGCGCAACGATGGTCCGCAGAGTCACCTGTCCAAGGCCGGTACGCCGACCATGGGCGGAGCACTGATCCTCATCGCGATTGCAGTGAGCACGTTACTTTGGGCCGATCTGACCAATCTGTATGTCTGGGTAGTATTGGGCGTCACGCTGTCGTTCGGTGCGATCGGCTGGGTCGACGACTACCGCAAGGTCATCGAAAAGAACTCGCGCGGACTGCCGTCGCGCTGGAAGTATTTCTGGCAGTCGGTGTTCGGCCTGACCGTCGCGGTCATTCTCTATTTCACCGCACAGACCCCGATCGAAACCACGCTGATCGTGCCGTTCTTCAAGGATGTGACGATTCAGCTGGGGCTGTTCTACATCGTGCTGACCTACTTCGTGATTGTCGGCTCGAGCAATGCGGTCAACCTGACTGATGGCCTCGACGGGCTGGCGATCATGCCTACGGTCATGGTGGGTGGTGCGCTGGGCATCTTCGCGTATCTCTCGGGCAACGTGCGCTTCGCCGACTACCTGCTGATCCCCTACGTACTAGGGTCCGGCGAACTGATCATCTTCTGTGGCGCGTTGCTCGGCGCGGGCCTGGGTTTTCTCTGGTTCAACACGTATCCGGCTCAGGTGTTCATGGGCGACGTCGGTGCACTGGCCCTCGGCGCTGCGCTGGGCACCATCGCGGTGATCGTTCGGCAGGAAATCGTGCTGTTCATCATGGGCGGCATTTTCGTCGTCGAGACACTGTCGGTCATCGTCCAGGTTGCCTCGTTCAAGCTGACCGGGCGCCGCGTTTTCCGTATGGCACCGATTCACCACCATTTCGAATTGAAGGGCTGGCCTGAGCCACGCGTAATTGTGCGTTTCTGGATTATCACCGTGGTACTGGTGCTGATCGGCCTTGCCACCCTGAAGCTGCGTTGAGGAAAAGACTGTGTCACTGATTACCACGGACAAGAAGCGGATCATCGTCGGGCTCGGTAGCACCGGGCTCTCGGTCGCCCGTTTTCTGGCGGGCCGTGGGATTCCCTTTGCCGTCGCCGATACCCGCCAGACGCCGCCCGGGCTGGATCAGCTCAAGCGCTTTGCGCCTATGGCCGACCTGTATCTGGGTGAACTGGACGCCGACCTGCTATCCAGCGCTGGCGAACTGATCGTCAGTCCGGGTATCGCGCTGGCCACGCCTGCGCTGCAGCAGGCGAAGGCCGCCGGCGTCAGCATCATCGGGGACATACAGCTGTTCGCCCGCGAGGCGAAAGCTCCGATCATTGCGATCACCGGGTCGAACGCAAAAAGCACGGTAACGACGCTGGTCGGCGAGATGGCTCGGGCAGCCGGAAAGCGCGTTGGTGTTGGTGGCAATCTCGGCACGCCGGCACTCGATCTGCTTGAAGAGAACGCCGACCTATATGTGCTCGAGCTTTCCAGCTTCCAGCTGGAAACCACCGAGCGGCTGAACGCCGCGGTCGCTACCGTGCTGAATATCAGCGAAGACCACATGGACCGTTACGCCAACCTGGGCGCTTATCACCAGGCCAAGCACCGGATTTTCCGTGGCGCGCGCAGCGTCGTAATCAACCGTGACGATCCGCTATCGCGCCCGCTGGTTGCCGACGAGTTGCCGCGTTGGACGTTCGGTCTGTCGCGTCCGGATTTCCATGGTTTCGGACTGCTTACCGAGGCGGGCATCATCTCGCTCGCCTACGAATTCGACGCGATCATGCCGGTCGCGGAACTGAAGATTCGTGGCGCGCACAACCAGTCGAATGCTCTGGCGGCTCTCGCGCTGGGCCAGGCCGCCGGTTTGCCTATGCCGGCCATGCTCGAGGCTTTGCGAAACTTCGCAGGTCTTGCCCATCGCTGCCAGTGGGTAGGCCAGCGGGCCGGAGTCGACTACTACGACGACTCCAAGGCAACCAATGTCGGCGCTGCGCTGGCTGCGATCGAAGGGCTGGGCGCCGACATCCAGGGCCAGTTGGTACTGATCGCCGGTGGCGATGGCAAGGGCGCCGATTTCGCGCCCCTGCGCACACCGGTCTCCCGTCATTGCCGTGCCGTGGTGCTGCTGGGTCGTGATGCTCCGGTGCTGGAGCAGACCCTATCCGGGGCAAGCCAACTGATCCGCGTCGACACATTGGAGCAGGCCGTGGAGACGGCTGCTGAACAGGCCCGGCCGGGTGATGCGGTGCTGTTGTCGCCCGCATGCGCAAGCCTGGACATGTTCAAGAATTTCGAAGAGCGCGGCAGGCTCTTTGCAGCAGCCGTGCAGAGGATGCCGCAATGATCTGGGCCGATGTCATTCAGCGCGCCACCGGGCCACTGGCCGGTGAGCGTCGCTTCGATATGGACCTCCCGCTGCTGGTCGGCGCGCTGTGCCTGCTCGGGCTGGGGCTGGTAATGGTCAGCTCCGCCTCCATGGAAGTCGCCGCCGGGCAACTCGGCAACCCCATGTTCTACATGGTTCGCCAGATCATCTATCTGTTGATCGGTATCGCGGCCCTGCTGGTCACGCTGTCGATTCCGCTGGCTCTGTGGGAGCAGTTTCGCTTCCCCTTGCTGTTCCTCGGCTTTGCTCTGCTGGTGGCAGTCTTGATTCCCGGCATCGGTCGGGAAGTGAACGGTAGCTGGCGCTGGATCCAGGTCGGTCCGATCAACGTCCAGCCCTCCGAGTTGGCCAAGCTGTTCGCCGTGGTCTTCCTCGCCGGCTATCTGGTCCACCGCAAAGAAGAAGTAAAGGAGCAGTGGTTCGGCTTCATCAAGCCATTCATGGTGCTCGGCCCCATGGCCTGGCTATTGATCATCGAGCCGGACTTCGGCGCGACTGTCGTTCTGATGGGCGCGGCTACGGGCATGCTATTTCTCGGCGGCGTTGGGCTGTTCCGGTTCGCCCTCCTGTTCGGATCCCTAGGCGGCATGGCGGGTCTGCTGGTGCTGTTCGAGCCCTATCGCCTGCAGCGCCTCACTGGCTTTCTCAACCCCTGGAACGACCCGTATGGCACCGGCTATCAACTGACCCAGGCGCTGATCGCGTTCGGTCGCGGTGACTGGTTCGGCATGGGGCTGGGCAACAGCATCCAGAAACAGTTCTATCTGCCGGAAGCACACACCGACTTCGTATTCGCGGTGCTGGCCGAAGAGCTGGGGCTTATCGGTGCTCTGGCCGCTTTCGGGCTGCTGATCTTCGTTGCCATCCGCAGCCTGTATATCGGCCTTTGGGCCGAGCGCGCCGGCCGGCTGTTTTCCGCTTACCTGGCCTACGGTCTGGCGATCATGTGGTGCGGTCAGATTCTGATCAATGTCGGCGTAAATGTCGGGCTGCTGCCTACCAAGGGCTTGACGCTGCCCTTCCTCAGTTATGGGGGCAGTTCGCTCGTGGTCTGTTGTATCAGTCTCGGATTGCTGCTGCGTATCGACTGGGAGCGCCGGCAGGCGCAAAAGGAGGGCGCAGCCAATGGCCAATAACGTTCTGATCATGGCTGGCGGCACTGGCGGGCATGTTTTCCCGGCACTGGCCTGCGCTCGGCTGTTGCGTGACCAGGGCTACCAGGTCCATTGGCTTGGCACCCGCCGCGGCATCGAAGCGGAACTGGTCCCGGCGGCGGGCTTCCCGATTCACTACATCGATATCCAGGGCCTGCGTGGTAAGGGCAAGTCTGCGCTGCTTAAGGCGCCGTTCGCGCTGACCCGTGCGCTGCGTCAGGCGTTGGCCATCATCAACGAGCTGAAGCCGATCTTCGTGCTTGGCGCTGGCGGCTATGTTACCGGCCCCGGCGGGCTGGCTGCCTGGATGCGCCGGGTACCGGTCATCATCCACGAGCAGAACGCGGTGGTAGGCACAGCGAACCGTTTGCTGGCGAATATCGCCGCGCGGCGCTGCGAAGGCTTCCCCGGCAGTTTCGCCGACGACAGCAAGCGCCGCAGCACCGGCAATCCGGTGCGCGACGAGATTTTTCAGGTTCCGGCGCTGGATTACGACGGTAGCCGGCGTCCGCGGCTTTTGGTTCTCGGCGGCAGCCTTGGCGCTGCCCCGTTGAACCGTATCGTGCCTGAGGCGGTATCCATGCTGCCTCTGGAAGAGCGTCCTGAGATCGTCCATCAGTGCGGCAAACAGCACGTCGAAGCGGCCAGCGACAGCTACGCCACCTGCGGCGTGCAGGCGATTGTCGAGCCGTTCATTGCCGATATGGCCGGCGCCTATGCCTGGGCCGATCTGATTGTATGTCGCGCGGGCGCGCTAACGGTGGCCGAGCTCGCCGCAGCCGGGCGCCCAGCGCTGCTGGTGCCGCTGCCGCATGCCATCGACGATCATCAGAGCGCCAATGCGAGATTCCTTGCCGAGCATGGAGCCGCCGAGCTGTTGCCTCAGGCGACGCTTAGCGGCGATGTGCTGGCCGAGCGTCTGCACACGCTATTTACCAAACCGGAGATTCTGCAACACATGGCAGCCAGCGCCCGCAAACAGGCCGCACCCAACGCGACCTCCGACGTCATTCGTGCCTGCCTGGAGGTTGCTCGTGAGCACTAAGACCCGCCAACAAGCTACCTTCCATCTACCGGAGATGCGCCGCATCCGGCGCGTGCACTTTGTCGGCATCGGTGGCGCCGGCATGTGCGGTATCGCTGAAGTATTGCTGAACCTTGGATACGAAGTATCCGGCTCGGACCTGAAGCGATCTGCGGTCACGCAGCGACTGGAAAACTTTGGTGCGCGTATAGATGTCGGTCACCGTGCCGAAAATGTCCAGCAGGCGGATGTGCTGGTCGTCTCCAGCGCGATCAACCCGGAAAATCCGGAAGTAGCCGGAGCCATCGAGCGTCGCATTCCCGTCGTCCCGCGCGCGGAAATGCTCGCCGAGCTGATGCGCTACCGGCACGGCATCGCCGTAGCGGGCACGCACGGCAAGACCACTACGACCAGCCTGATCGCCTCGGTGCTCGCCGCGGAAGGTCTCAGCCCGACCTTCGTTATCGGAGGCCGGTTGACCAGCGCCGGCACCAACGCGCAGCTCGGTGAGAGCCGTTACCTGGTCGCTGAGGCGGACGAGAGCGACGCGTCCTTCCTGCATCTGCAGCCGATGGTGGCCATCGTCACCAACATCGATGCCGACCACATGGCTACCTACGAGGGTGACTTCAACCGTCTGAAACGCACCTTCGTCGAGTTCCTGCACAACCTGCCGTTCTACGGTCTGGCGGTCCTGTGCATCGACGACCCGGTGGTACGCGAGATCCTGCCGCAGGTGAACCGTCAGGTCATCACCTATGGCCAGTCCGAAGACGCCGACATCCGCGCCGTAGACATTCATCAGGACGGCATGCAGACACATTTCACCGTGCTGCGTGACGGCAAGGATGCGTTGAAGGTCTGCGTGAACATGCCAGGCGTGCACAACGTACTCAACGCCCTGGCGACCATTGCCGTGGCCACGGACGAAGGTGTCAGCGATGCCGCCATCGTCAAGGGTCTGACCGGCTTCGAGGGTGTGGGCCGGCGCTTCCAGGTTTACGGCCATTACAGCATTGGCGAAGGCGACGACGTCATGCTGGTCGACGATTACGGTCACCACCCGCGCGAAGTGAATGCCGTGATCAAGGCGGTGCGGGCCGGCTGGCCGGAGCGTCGGCTAGTGATGATCTACCAGCCGCACCGCTTCACGCGCACCCGCGATCTGTACGAAGACTTCGTCCAGGTACTGGCCGATACCAATGCTCTGTTGCTGATGGAAGTGTATCCGGCCGGTGAAGAGCCGATCCCGGGGGCGGACAGCAAGAACCTCTGCCGCAGCATCCGTCAGCGAGGCCATATCGATCCGATTTACGTGGAACGTGACGCTGACGTCATGCCGTTGCTGGAAGCCGTATTGCGCCCCGGGGACATCTTGTTGACTCAGGGTGCCGGTGACATCGGCGGCCTGGCTCCGCAGCTGGCCGAGGCGCTGGCGCAGCTGGCTGAAAAGAACACCGGAGGTAAGGCTTGATGATTGACGTGAAAGCCTTTGGGCGCGTTGCAGTGCTCTACGGCGGTCGCTCTGCCGAACGTGAAGTGTCGTTGAAGTCCGGTGCGGCAGTGCTCGAAGCGCTGCAAGGCGCAGGCGTGGATGCGTATGGTATCGACGCCGGGCAGGACCTCGCTGAGCGCCTGATCGCCGATCGCCCGGATCGCGTGTTCATCGCCCTGCACGGCCGCGGCGGCGAAGATGGCAGCCTGCAAGGTCTGCTGGAAAGCTTGCGCCTGCCGTATACGGGCAGTGGCGTGCTGGCTTCGGCGCTCGGGATGGACAAGCTGCGCACGAAGTTCGTCTGGCAAAGCCTGGGTTTGTCGACGCCGCGCTATGAAGTACTGCGCAACAAGTCGGATTGCAACGCCATCTTTGAACAACTGGGTGGGCCACTGATCGTCAAACCGGTGCATGAAGGCTCCAGCATCGGCATGTCCAAGGCAACCACTCTGGCCGAGCTGGAACAGGCCTGGGACGACGCACAGCAGTACGACGACCAGTCCCTGGTGGAGCAGTGGATCACCGGCGCCGAGTTCACCGTGGCGATTCTTGACGGCCGTGCGTTGCCGGCCATCCGCCTGCACACGCCGCACACCTTTTATGACTACAACGCCAAATACCTCGCCAACGATACGCAGTACCTGTGCCCGTGCGGACTGCCCGAAGACAGGGAGCGCGAGCTAGCCGATCTGTGCCTCGCTGCGTTCCACGCCGTTGGTTGCAAGGGCTGGGGACGGGTTGACGTGATGCAGGACGAATCCGGGCGGTTCTATCTGTTGGAAGTGAATACCGTACCGGGCATGACCGATCACAGCCTGGTCCCGATGGCAGCGAAGGCCGCCGGGATGTCATTTACCGATCTGGTTCTGGCGATTCTAGCCAGCGCCGATTACTGAGGGCACGACAAGCATGTTGGGGCTGACGATTCGTGACGAAAGGGCAGGTAGACCGCTAGGTCGGCGCAGTGCGCCCGGCCGCGGCGCCGTGCGCGTCACGCCGCCAGCTCCGCGCAGCTGGCCCACGCTGAAGCTGACCCGGCCGTCACTGGAAGGCGCCTGGACACGCATCCAGCAGGTCATGTGGCCGCTACTGTTGGTGGCGCTGGGCGTGGGCTTGTACGAGCTGAGTACCCGGCTGTTGCCGCTGGCGGACCGGCCGATCAGTCTGATCAGCGTGCAGGGCGATCTGCAGTACATTGATCGCGCCTCCGTGCAGGAGGTGATCCAGCCGTACGTGGATGACAGCTTCCTGAGTATCGATCTCGCGGGGCTGCGCACGGATCTGGTGGATATGTCCTGGGTGGCCAGCGCTTCGGTGAAGCGGGTATGGCCGGACCAGCTGATCATCCATCTCGACGAGCAGCTGCCGGTAGCGCGTTGGGGTGGATCGACACTACTGAACAATGAAGGCATGGCCTTCGAGCCGGGCGACATGAGTCGCTTCGAAGACCTGCCGCGGCTCGACGGGCCGCAGCGCGCCAAGCGGCGAGTGATGCGCAACTACCAACAGTTCAACCGGTTGCTGCGCTCGTACGGCCACGGCATTTCGCGGCTCGAGCTGCGCGACCGGGGTAGCTGGTTTCTGACCACGCAGGACGGTATCGAGATTCTCTTGGGCCGTGACGACGTGGTCGACAAGATGCAGCGTTTCCTGACCGTGGATCAGCTGATGCTGTCCGAACGGCGGCAGCAGATCGAGCGGGTCGATCTGCGTTACAGCAATGGCATGGCAGTGGCCTGGCGCGAGCCGCCGGCTGAAGCTCAATCGGGGGAGTGACGGGGAATTATGGCTAGCAAGCAGGGTAGCAGGATGATCGTCGGTCTCGACATCGGCACCTCAAAGGTGGTGGCGCTGGTCGGCGAGATCGGCGCGGACGGGCAGCTGGAGATCGTCGGCATTGGCTCGCATCCTTCCCGCGGGCTGAAGAAAGGCGTGGTGGTGAATATCGAATCCACCGTGCAGTCGATCCAGCGTGCCATTGAAGAAGCCGAGCTGATGGCTGGCTGCCAGATCCACTCGGTGTTCGCCGGTGTGGCGGGCAACCATATCCGCAGCCTGAACTCCCACGGCATCGTCGCCATTCGTGATCGCGAAGTCATTCCGGCGGACATCGAGCGGGTGCTCGACGCAGCCCAGGCAGTGGCTATTCCTGCCGACCAGAAGGTCCTGCACATCCTGCCGCAGGAATACGTTATCGATAACCAGGAAGGCGTCCGCGAGCCGCTGGGCATGTCCGGCGTGCGGCTGGAAGCCAAGGTTCACCTGGTTACCTGCGCGCTGAACGCGGTACAAAACATCGAAAAATGCATCCGCCGCTGCGGGCTGGATGTGGAAGACGTGATTCTCGAGCAGTTGGCGTCCAGCTATGCCGTGCTGACCGAGGACGAGAAGGAGCTGGGCGTGTGCATGGTCGATATCGGCGGCGGCACCACCGACATCGCCATCTTCACCGAAGGTGCGATCAAGCACACCGCGGTGATTCCGATCGCGGGCGACCAGGTCACCAACGACATCGCCATGGCGCTGCGTACCCCGACGCAGTACGCCGAGGAAATCAAGATCCGCTACGCCTGTGCGCTGGCCAAGCTGGCCGGCCCAGAGGAAACCATCAAGGTTCCCAGCGTTGGCGAGCGTCCGCCGCGCGACTTGTCGCGCCAGGCGCTGGCCGAGGTGGTCGAGCCGCGCTACGACGAGCTGTTCACGCTGATTCAGGCAGAACTACGCCGTTCGGGATTCGAAGACATGATCCCGGCCGGCATCGTGCTGACCGGCGGCACTTCCAAGATGGAAGGCGCCGTCGAGTTGGCCGAAGAGATATTCCATATGCCGGTGCGCCTTGGCGTACCGCAGGAATTCAAGGGACTCACCGATGTGGTTCGCAACCCGATCTATTCGACCGGGGTGGGGCTGTTGCACTACGGCATGAAGCACCACGGTGAGCACGGAAGCGGTCATTCGGAGCAAGCCAAGGCTTCACCGCTCGAACGCGTAAAGCGGTGGTTCAAGGGCAATTTTTAACAGACCCGCTTAAGCGGGCGGTAGTACCAACGAAACGAAACGAGTTCAAAACTCAGGAGATCGAACCATGTTTGAATTGATCGATAACGTTCCCCAGAATGCAGTAATCAAAGTCGTCGGTGTTGGTGGTGGTGGCGGCAACGCCCTGCAGCACATGGTCGTCAACAACGTCGAAGGCGTGGACTTCATCTGCGCCAATACCGATGCCCAGGCATTGAAAAACGTCAGCGCACGCACTGTTCTGCAGCTGGGTTCGGCAGTGACCAAGGGTCTTGGTGCTGGAGCCAACCCGCTGATCGGCCGCGAGGCCGCGATAGAAGATCGCGAGCGCATCGCCGAAGTCCTGCAGGGCGCGGACATGGTCTTCATCACCGCTGGCATGGGTGGTGGTACCGGTACCGGCGCGGCGCCGATCGTTGCCGAAGTGGCGCGTGAAATGGGCATCCTGACCGTGGCCGTCGTCACCAAGCCGTTCCCGTTCGAAGGTCGCAAGCGCATGCAGATCGCCGAAGAAGGCATTCGCGAGCTGAGCCTGCATGTCGACTCGCTGATCACCATTCCCAACGAGAAGTTGCTGACCGTACTGGGCAAGGACGCCAGCCTGCTGGCCGCCTTCAGCAAGGCCAACGACGTACTGCTCGGCGCCGTTCAGGGTATCGCTGACCTGATCATGCGTCCGGGTATGATAAACGTTGACTTCGCCGACGTGAAAACCGTCATGAGCGAGATGGGCATGGCAATGATGGGTACTGGTCATGCCAGCGGCCCGAACCGCGCCCGCGAAGCGGCTGAAGCAGCTATTCGCAGCCCGCTGCTGGAGGATGTGAACCTCATGGGCGCCCGCGGCATCCTGGTCAACATTACCGCTGGTCCGGATCTTTCGCTGGGTGAGTTCTCCGAGGTCGGTTCTACTGTCGAAGAGTTTGCATCCGAAAGCGCCACCGTCGTGGTGGGCACCGTTATCGATCCGGAACTGCGTGACGAACTGCGCGTGACCGTGGTCGCGACCGGCCTGGGCGCCAAGGAAGTCAAGCCGGTCAAGGTGGTCGACAACACGGCAGCCAACGCCAGCGCGCGGCAGCATAACGAAGGCAGCTCGCCGAACTATCGCGATCTGGATCGCCCGACGGTCATGCGTCAATCAGGCGGCGCCGCGGCAGCCCGTTCGGCACAGACACAGGACGACCTGGACTATCTCGACATCCCGGCTTTCCTGCGTCGCCAGGCTGACTAAGCCATAGGTTGAGTCAATCAATCGAATAGGGCTGATTGGTATGCATCAAATGGGTGGTTTGCTATCATCGCCGCCAGTTTGATGGAAATTCTTCGCAACTAGCGGAAGCCGTACAGCATGATCAGACAGCGCACACTGAAGAACATTATCCGGGCCACTGGTGTTGGTCTGCACTCGGGTGAGAAGGTTTACCTCACCCTGAAACCGGCTCCGGTCGATACCGGGATCGTGTTCTGTCGCGTCGATCTGGACCCTGTGGTTCAGATTCCGGCTCGTGCCGAGTACGTAGGCGAGACGACCATGTCCACCACCCTGATCAAGGATGGGGCCAAGGTCGACACTGTCGAGCACCTGTTGTCGGCCATGGCCGGCCTGGGTATCGACAACGCCTACGTTGAACTCAGCGCGCCGGAGGTTCCGATCATGGACGGTAGCGCCGGGCCCTTCGTATTCCTGATTCAGTCAGCGGGTATTGAAGAGCAGGACGCAGCCAAGACGTTCATTCGCGTCAAACGTGAAGTAACTGTGGAAGAAGAAGGCAAGACCGCCACTTTTGTGCCTTTCGAGGGTTTCAAGGTGTCGTTCGGCATCGACTTCGATCATCCGGTATTCCGTGGTCGCAGCCAGTTCGCCAGCGTTGATTTTTCGAGCACTTCCTTTGTCAAGGAAGTGAGCCGTGCGCGAACCTTCGGGTTCATGCGCGACATCGAATACCTGCGCTCGCAGAATCTGGCCCTGGGCGGCAGCGTCGATAACGCGATCGTAGTAGACGAATATCGTGTGTTGAACGAGGACGGCCTGCGGTACGAGGACGAATTCGTCAAACACAAGATTCTCGATGCGATTGGTGACCTGTACCTGCTGGGCAATAGCCTGGTTGGTGAGTTTCGCGGGTTCAAGTCCGGTCATGCACTGAACAACAAGTTGCTTCGAGCGCTCATCGCCAACCGCGATGCGTGGGAAACTGTCACATTTGAAGATGCCGGCACCGCACCGATCTCCTTCATGCGGCCGGCAGCGGCAGTCTGATTTCTCGTTTCGTTTCAACGGCCACTTCGGTGGCCGTTTTTTTTGCGCTGCTTTCAGGTCTGATGCAATTCGGAATATGAGCGTGAGGCGGGAACCGGTTCAGTCGTCCGCGTGATGACGTGCCAGCCGCTCAAGCGCACCCTTCAATGCTGAATCGGTGACTTGTTCGGCGGTCTCGAAAAGACTCTCCGAAGCGACTTTCGAGCGCTTCATTCTGCGAACTGGTCCGGCTTTCTGGATCAACGGCGGTTGTACCTTGCAATGCAATTTCGTTAAGGTTCGAAATTCCGTGTAAGCCTGTAGTTGGCGAACGAGACGTTTTTGCTGGTAACGCATGCGCGTTGCCCACTGACTGTCGGTGACAATCAGACGCAACACACCGTCTCGCAGGGAGGCCACCCGGCAATGTTCCCGCGCTGCAGGTTCCATCACGACATTGACGAGCGCCTGCAGGCGCTCGAGCTCTCGAGCCTTCGAATACAGGCCCTTCAGGGTGACATTGGTGCGTATCAGGTCGCCTGGGCGACGCGCATTAAGCGGATAGAAGGCCATACAGTGCGCAGCAGCTGGGTTGATCGCCATCCTAGCAGAATCGCACCGGGAAGGAGGGGGACTAGGTGAACATCATTATTCTTTCGGACCGCCTGGGCGCGGCAAGGGCGTTGCGGCTTAGCGCACCCTCGGTACTGCTCGCGCTGGTTCTGATACTGGCAATGCCCGCGGCAGCCGCCTGGATCACTTGGCGGCTGGTTGCGCCTATGGCCGAGCCTGTGACGCAAAGTGTTGACTACGAAGCAATCTGGCAACAGGCGTTGGCCGAACAGCAGATCGAAGCACCGGTGAACGAGTCGCAGGTAGAGCTGGCGAGAATGACCGAGCAGCTTGGCCAGTTGCAGACGCGTCTTACGCGCCTGGACGCCCTCGGCGAGCGGCTCACCGAGCTGGCCGAGTTGTCTGATGGCGAGTTCGACTTCGATTCTGATCCCGGCATGGGCGGGCCGGAACTGCGCCGCAACCGTGATTCCAGCTACCGTGCCCCCGATGTACAGACGATCATCGACCAACTGGCGGCGCGCATCGATGATCGCACCCAGCAGTTGCGGCTGATCGAACAGCTGATGATTGACCGTCGTTCCGACGCCAATGCGCTTCTCGATTTCATGCCTGTCGACGAAGGCTATGTATCGTCCGGCTTCGGTCGCCGTACCGATCCCATCAGCGGACGGATGTCGATGCATACCGGGATAGACT
This sequence comes from Halopseudomonas xinjiangensis, assembly GCF_900104945.1. Classification (NCBI taxonomy): domain Bacteria; kingdom Pseudomonadati; phylum Pseudomonadota; class Gammaproteobacteria; order Pseudomonadales; family Pseudomonadaceae; genus Halopseudomonas; species Halopseudomonas xinjiangensis. The sequence goes on from NZ_LT629736.1 coordinate 280,424, forward strand.
TTGCTGCCAAGCGCGGCACCGCGATCCACGCGGTCGGTGCCGGTGTCGTGACCTTTGCCGGACGCAAGGGCGCTTACGGCAATACGGTCGAAATTACCCACGGCAATGGTTACAAGACCCGCTACGCCCACGCGCACGAAGTGCAGGTAGCCAAAGGTGATCTGGTCCAGAAGGGGCAGGCTATCGCCACGGTTGGCTCGACTGGCCGGTCTACCGGACCGCACCTTCATCTTGAAGTCTTCCGCAACGGCATGGCAGTCAACCCCGCCCGCCACATCGCCATGAAGCAGTGATCTGTACCTGCCGGAGGCGAACGCTTGCTCCTGCAGCGGTTGCCCTCTAGCGGCGCGAGCCGACTGCAACAGCATGCCAGGGGCGCCGTAGCGGCCTTCTTTGGAGCCGGGCAAGCCTTGAGCGCGATCATTTGGTCTATCAGCGCGCCAAACCAGCACGGTTTATTGTCTCGCTGGAATCAGAGTAGAATGCCCTTCTTCTGGTCGAGGCGAGCCGCGCGCTGGGCTCTGGCCAACCATCAAACGGATATCAAAGTCGACTATGTTTGCGCCTTTATTGAAGAAGCTGTTTGGAAGCAAGAACGAGCGTGAGTTGAAGCGCATGGGCAAGATGGTGAACGCCATCAACGCCCTGGAAGAATCACTGAACGCCCTGAGCGATGAGCAGCTGAAGGCCAAGACCGCCGAATTCAAGGACCGGTTGGCCAAAGGCGAAACCCTCGACAATATTCTGCCTGAAGCTTTTGCGCTGGTTCGCGAGGCCAGCAAGCGCGTGATGGGCATGCGCCACTTCGACGTTCAGCTCATCGGCGGTATGGTGTTGCACGAAGGCAAGATTGCCGAAATGAAGACCGGTGAGGGCAAGACACTGGTCTCCACGCTTCCGGCGTATCTCAATGCGTTGTCCGGCAAGGGCGTGCATATCGTGACGGTCAACGACTATTTGGCCCGCCGTGACGCCAACCTGATGCGGCCTCTGCACGAGTTCCTCGGTCTGACGGTAGGTGTGGTCGTGCCCTTTCAGGATCCTGCGGAAAAGCGTGACGCGTACCGTTGCGACATCACCTACGGTACCAACAACGAGTTCGGCTTCGACTACCTGCGCGACAACATGGCGTTCCGGCTGGAGGATAAATTCCAGCGCGAACTCAACTTCTCGATCGTCGATGAGGTCGACTCCATCCTGATCGATGAAGCGCGTACCCCGTTGATCATCTCCGGTCCTGCCGAAGACAGCTCCAAGCTGTACATGCAGATCAACCTGCTCATTCCCAAGCTCACCCGCGGCTATCCCGCAGAGGAAGGGCAGGAGGAAGTTGACGGTCATTACACCATCGACGAGAAAACTCGCCAGGTCGAGCTGAACGAGGCTGGTCACCAGTACGTTGAGGAACTGCTGACCGAGGCGGGCCTGCTGCCCGAGGGCGATAGCCTGTACGCGGCGCAGAATCTCAATTTGCTCCACCATGTGCATTCCGCGCTGCGTGCGCATACGTTGTTTCACCGCAACGTCGAATACATCGTGCAGAACAATCAGGTGTTGCTGGTCGACGAACACACCGGCCGTACCATGCCGGGTCGTCGCCTCTCCGAAGGCTTGCACCAGGCCATCGAGGCGAAGGAAGGCCTGCAGATTCAGGCCGAAAGCCAGACGCTTGCCTCGACCACGTTCCAGAACTACTTCCGCCTGTACAACAAGCTGTCCGGCATGACCGGTACGGCTGATACCGAAGCGTTCGAATTCCGCCAGATCTACGGCCTCGATGTTGTTGTGATTCCAACCAACAAGCCGATGATCCGCAAGGACTTCAACGATCTGGTCTATCTGACCATCGAGGAGAAGTTCGCCGCGATCGCTGCGGATATCAAGGACTGCATGGACAAGGGCCGCCCGGTATTGGTCGGTACCGCCTCGATCGAATCGTCGGAAGTGGTTTCGCAGCTGCTCAAGAACGAAGGCATTGCGCACAAGGTGCTCAACGCCAAGTATCACGAAAAAGAAGCCGAGATCATCGCTCAGGCGGGTCGTCCCGGCGCAGTGACCATCGCCACCAACATGGCCGGCCGCGGCACCGACATCATCCTGGGTGGTAGCTGGGAAGCCGAGGTCAACAGTCTGGTCGATCCGACCCCCGAACAGGTCGCGCAGATCAAGGCCGAGTGGCAGGAACGTCATCAAGAGGTGTTGAATGCAGGTGGGTTGCACATTTGTGCCTGCGAACGCCACGAAAGCCGCCGTATCGACAACCAGTTGCGTGGCCGTGCAGGCCGGCAGGGCGACCCGGGCTCCAGCCGCTTCTATCTTTCGCTTGAAGATAACCTCATGCGCATCTTCGCCTCTGACCGGGTGAAGAATTTCATGAAAGCGTTGGGGATGGAAAAAGGCGAGGCGATCGAGCATCGCATGGTCACCAACGCCATCGAGAAGGCGCAACGCAAGGTCGAGGGTCGCAACTTCGATATCCGCAAACAGCTGCTCGAGTACGATGACGTCGCCAATGAACAGCGCAAAGTCATCTATGGCCAGCGCAACAACATTCTTGCTGCGGAAGACGTGTCAGAGACGATCCAGGCAATTCGCGCCGACGTCGTCACCGCGGCGGTCAGCCAGTACGTGCCGCCGCAAAGCCTGCCCGAGCAATGGGATGTGGCTGGCCTCGAACAGCATATTGCCAACGAGTTCGCGATTCGGTTGCCGCTGCAGCAATGGCTCGACGAAGACGACACGCTGCACGAGGATGGCCTGCGCCAACGCATCCTGGACGAAGTGGGCAAGGCCTACGCCGAGAAGGAAGAGCTCACCGGCTCCGAAGCGCTGCGAACATTCGAGAAGCAGATGCTGCTGCGCGTTCTGGACGACCTCTGGAAAGAACACTTGGCGACCATGGATCACCTGCGTCAGGGTATTCACCTGCGCGGCTACGCACAGAAGAACCCCAAGCAGGAGTACAAGCGCGAGGCGTTCAACCTGTTCGAAGAAATGCTCGAGTCGATCAAGCACGACACTATCCGCATCCTCAGCCACGTGCAGGTTCGCCGGGAAGATCCTGCCGAGGAAGAGGCGCGCATGCGTCGTCAGGCCGAGGAGCTGGCTCAGCGTATGCAGTTCAAGCATGAGCAGGCCGATGCCATGGCCGCGCCCGAGGCGGACGATGATGAGCCGCTTGCTGACGCAGCCGCCCAGGTGACGCCTATCACCCGCGACGGCCCCAAGGTCGGGCGGAACGATCCGTGCCCGTGCGGCTCTGGCAAGAAGTACAAGCACTGCCACGGGCAGATAACCTGAGCAACGCTTAACCTAACGCGATAGCGGGAGCGGGCCCTGTACTGGAGGGTCGCCTCCCGCTTCACGTTTCGAACTGTCCACCCTATCTCGCGCTCATTGTTGGAGTCATCTCGATGCCTGTCGGTCTCGGTCCCTTGCCTACGCTCAACCCTGTTCCTGGTTTTCGCCTTGGTATTGCTTCTGCTGGCATCAAGCGTCCCGGGCGCAAGGATGTAGTGATCATGGAGGCGGCCGAGGGGTCAACGATCGCCGGGGTGTTCACCACCAACGCGTTCTGTGCCGCGCCGGTTACCTTGTGCAAGAAACATCTGGAGCATGCGCCTCGCTATTTACTGGTCAACACCGGCAATGCCAACGCCGGCACGGGTAAGCCGGGCATGCAGGCGGCAGTGCGCACCTGTGGAGAGCTGGCGCGCATGGTAAATGTTCAGCCCGAACAGGTGTTGCCGTTCAGTACCGGCGTGATAGGCGAACTGCTTCCGGCCGACAAAATCATTTCCGTGTTGCCGCAGGCTCTTTCCAATCTAAGCGAGTCAAACTGGGCAGATGCTGCCGCCGGTATCATGACTACCGATACTGTTCCGAAAGGGGCAAGCCGGCAAGTCACCATTGACGGCCAGACCGTGACCGTCACCGGTATCTCCAAAGGCGCAGGGATGATCCGCCCGAATATGGCGACCATGCTCGGCTACATCGCTACCGACGCCAAGGTCGCGCAGCCTGTGTTACAGCAACTCGTGCGCGAAGCGGCCGATCTGTCGTTCAACCGCATCACCATTGACGGCGATACCTCGACCAACGATTCCTGCATGTTGATCGCCACCGGCAAGGCGGCGATCACTGAAATTACCGAAGCGGGAAGTGCGGCCTACCAGCAGCTTGCTGACGTAGTGAAGTCAGTCATGCTCGAACTGGCCCAGGCCATCGTCCGCGATGGCGAGGGTGCTACCAAGTTCGTCACCATCAAGGTGAACGGTGGGGGTAATCGCGATGAGTGTCTGGATGTCGCCTATGCGGTGGCCCATTCTCCGCTGATCAAGACCGCACTGTTTGCTTCGGACCCGAACTGGGGCCGCATCCTCGCCGCGGTCGGCTATGCAGGCGTTCCCGAGCTGGACGTGGAAAAGATCGACGTCTACCTGGACGAGGTATGTATCGCTCAGCACGGCGGTCGCGCCGCCAGCTACACGGAAGAACAGGGCGCGCGGGTCATGGCGCAGGAAGAGATCACCATCCGGATCGAGCTGGGGCGCGGCGACTACAGCGAAACCCTGTGGACCACCGACCTCTCGCACGAGTATGTGCGGATCAACGCCGAGTACCGGACCTGACCTGGTATGGCAAACGAAAAGGCCGAGCATCTGCTCGGCCTTTTTCATTGTCGGCAGCGGTCCCCATCAACCATCTGCCGAACAGTAAGACGGATCGATCACGTCGCTGGCCGTCCGCAGCCGCCCAACGCGATTCATCACCAGCAACCGGCCTTTGCTAGATTCATCCTGCGGACAGAAGCGAAACGTCCCAGCCTGAAAGCCGCCGTTGAGCAGCTCGGATTCGCCCTGCGGGTTGAAGCGAACATAGTTCGCGATAGAGCTCGCTGCATGAATGTTGATTGGCGTCGGCTGTAGTTCCTCCCGAAGCAAGCGTTCGCCATCATCGTATGATCCATTCGCATTATCATCGATGAAAACCCGCCAGCCAACCGACCATCCGCCAGCGGGTGGAGCAACGGTGATGGGTCGGTTACGCTCGATAGCCTCTTGCCGGGCGGTACGTAATCCACGCAGCAGCACATCCAGACTCGAATCAATGCGCTGTCGGTCGATCAGACTGCTAAAGGAAGGCACGGCAATGCTCACCGCAATCCCTAGCACCACAAGCGCGACCATCAATTCCAGCAACGTAAACCCACGAGATTTCATGCCTGCCGATCCTCCCTGATAAGCGATGAATCGGGCCACTGTCTTGTAGACCCGACGAATGACCTGTCGTCCGTCAGATTTTACCGGTTATCGCCTCAAGCAAGACCTTGCCAGGCCGAGTTTTTATAGTGCATGCATCTGAAGGAGGGTTGTTTTGATGAGAAGTGTGAAGGGCTTCACTTTGGTTGAGTTGATGATCGTCGTCGCGCTGGTGGCTATCACGGCTACCATCGCGGTTCCGAACTTCAACAACCTGATCCAGAACAATCGCGTGCAATCGCAGGCGGAAGATCTGAACGCATTATTCCAGTACGCACGGAGCGAGTCCGCTATACGCAAACGTAGCGTGACGGTGAGCATCGATGAAGCAACAGGCGAGATCGATGTAGCCGCAGGCGATGGCACGGTCCTGCGCAACACAACGTTAGATATCAACGCGGTTGATTTCGTTGCTAGCCATGACTCGCTGACGTACCGGCCGAACGGTACGTCCACGGTAAACAACTTCAGGAGCCTGATATGCCGGGACAACGATCCGGCTGACGGTTACGAGATCACAGTGGCTGGTAGCGGATCGTCGCGCATCAGCGCAAAAGGCAAAACTGTTTCGGGGACGAGCTTGGGAGGTTGCACTCTGTGAAGCGCTTGACGAATGGATTCAGCTTACTTGAGGTGCTCATAACAATCCTGCTTACCGCTATCGGTATTTTGGGAATGGTGGCGATGCAGGGGCAGGCGATTCGTCACACTCAGGATTCTGTCCAGCGCACGCATGCGGTGATGCTTGCGAACGATCTGATGGAGATCATCAGAGCGCGTCCGAGTGTTCTCGCCGACCTGCAGGCTGGCGTCCAGAACGCCGACTCGCCGCTTTTCAGCGCATTGGCAAGCACGGCGCCAAACGATTGCGTTCAACTTGGCGCGAACAACCTCATGTCGAACCAGGTTGGTTGCTGGGCACAGAAAGTCCGAAGGTATCTACCTGGAGCTGGGAATGCAGCCAACTCGTTCCATGCGTGTTTCTCTACTACCCCGGGTGCTTGCGATAACGCAGGAGCGATCGTCGAAATACAGATTGCTTGGGAAGGTATCGGTGGAGAGTGCATGAGCGGAAACGAAACCGTTTGTATCTATCGCTTTAGGTCGCAGATATGAAGCGGCGCGAGGACAAAAAAGTGCGGGAACTAGGCTTGTCCATGATTGAACTGCTCGTCGCATTGGCGCTTAGCAGCTTGTTGATTCTTGGTATTACTCAGATATATGTCGATAACAAGAGCAATTACGCGTTCCAGCAAGGTCAGTCCGATACGATCGAAGGTTCGCGCTACTCGATGTTGATTTTTGAAGAAGAACTTTACAGGACGGGCTATCGAGCGAGACCGGACGCCGAATACGCGGAGATCTTCCGCACCGAAACGGTCGGGCAGTGTTCTTTCGCTGCAGGCGAGGTCATCAATTTCAGCAGCAACAGTCAACGTCTTTGCGTCCGCTACCAACCGAACGTTCCGGGCGTCACTGCCTGCGACGGCAACGACCTGACTGCCGGCGGTGAGCCGTATTCGGAATCTGTAGCTCCTGCTGTCGTAGCTTTGCAAGTCGATAACGGAAATCTGCTGTGTAACGGTGAAGTGATCGTGGCGAACCTGGTGGATTTCAAAATGGAATTCGGCGTCAGCAGTGAAGGAGTGAGAGAAACGGAGCAGTTCAAGCTTGCTCCAGCGGCCACTGATCGTATCCGCTCGGTCCGCTACGCCGCTCTTATCAAGAGTCGTTCGACCAACCTCGCCGACCAAACAAACAGTAGCCAATACGCTGCGTGGCGGGAGAAGTGGTACGACGGAGAGAGCTCTGCGCCTACTGATCGAGCCCTGTATATGGTTACGGAAAACACCATCGCTTTGAGGAACCTATCCCAATGAACGCACGCGATTTCCGGCGCAACCAGAGCGGCGTTTCGCTAGTTGTGGCGTTGGTTTTTTTGCTCATTTTAACGATGCTTGCTGTAACCAATATGCGCGAGGTTTCCTTGGAGACGCGAATCACCGGGAATCTTGTGGACGAAAAGCGCTTGTTTAACTCTGCTGAAGCCGGCCTAAAAGATGGAGAATTCCGCACTATCGGCACCCTCCGAAAAATCCCTGGTGAATACAGCATCGAGGCGGCATTGGTTCCGTTGGATGCTGTTCAGACCTGCGCTTCGTTGGCTGCTAAGCAGCCGTGTTTGCTGAAGCGTGACCCAACATTCGAGCAAGACTTCGCAAGCCTGCAAAATTATTCTCCTGACGACGTCAGTACCCTCGAGGACGATGTCGACTGGTACGCGCTACCGGCTCCAAGTGGAGCTAGCCGTGGCGAGAGCGAAAATCCTGAGTATGGGAATATGACCCAAGGCATCGGTATTTTTCGCTACGAAATCAACAGTCGGGCCATTAGCGATACTGGCGGTGACACTCGACTTCGTTCCACCGTTTCGCGCGTCTACAACTGACGGCAGGAAGCCTTATGAATACATCCTTTAAATCGCTTGGAACCCCCATCGCTGCGGTTCTCTATTTTGTTTGTTTTCAAGGTGTCAACGCTGCGGCTCTAGATGTAAGCCAGAAACCGCTTATCTTGGTGGACTCGGTGGCTCCAAACCTCGTCGTTACGCTCGACGACTCGGGGAGTATGTGGCGTGCCCAGGTTCCGGATACCTCGGAGGGCAGGCATGATCGCCGCGGGAAGTCTGCGGCATGGAACCCACTTTATTATGATCCTTCCATCACGTACGAGATTCCTCGGGGTCTGGACACTAGCGGCAACGTGGTGAATTTCAACACTAGTTTCACACAAGCCTGGCATAACGGGTTCGATACCAGCCAAGGATCGGTGGATCTAAGTGGGAGTTACAAGGTCGACTGGTATTGCGACCATAACAGCTTCGCCAACTGCACCTACACAAGCAACTCGATTGGCGGACAGCTAGGCAGAAACCCCACAAGTGATTTTCGGTATGACGAACATTATTCCGAAGTGAGGGAGCGGGAAATTGACGGCGACGCTAGGAGTTGCGATGCGTCGATTTATCGTTGTGAGGAGTATAAGGACTGGCGGGGCCGCACGCGTTACCGCGTATACTGGGTATATACCGAGACCGGAACCAGGACGGTAGATAAGACCGCGGTTGGAGTGCCAGCGTATTATTACACGTTGAACGCAGGCTGCATGAAGGGCACTGCCGACGAAAACTGTTACTCCAAGGTAGATGTGTCGGCCTCCTCTGGTCCTAGCGGGATCGATGAGCGGCAGAATTTTGCGATCTGGTACTCGTTCTACCGTGATCGTGGCCTCGCCACGATTTCCGCGGCGCACTTGGCTTTCTATACTCTTCCTGATGACATGCGGCTTACTTGGCAAGCCCTAAACCGCTGCACTGCTGTCAATTCGACGCAATCCGCTTGTAGGGATAATAAGTTCCGGCGGGTCAACGATCAGCACAAAGGCAACTTCTATACTTGGTTGAGAAATATCACCTTCGGTAGCGGCACCCCGCTCCGAGGCGCTTTGAGCAACGCTGGCGAATTCTTCAAAGGAAATGACGCCTGGGCATTCAACCCGAACCCCGTCGGTGGAACGACCGTTACCAGCCCTGAATACTCCTGCCGCGCCAGTTATCACATCATGATGACGGACGGTATCTGGAACGGAAATAGCGACATCGTCACGCCGTCCCGGGCAGATAATTCCTCTTTCACGCTACCGGACGGCACCGCATATAACGGAAGTCGCGCACCCTTCGCAGATAACACGACGAAAACTCTCGCTGACTATGCGATGCATTACTGGGCGAACGATCTGAAAGGCACTCTCGATAACGAGGTCAAGCCTTATACCCCCTTCCGCGGGGCAAGCGACACCGCGACTTATTGGGATCCGCGCAACAACCCGGCAACCTGGCAGAGCATGAGCAACTTCATGGTCGCGCTCGGCCTTGGAAATGCGATGAACAACGCGAATATTCCGTGGTCCGGCAGCACGTTCGAAGGGAATGGGTACCAGAACCTCGTTGGTGGGACGGCTTGGCCAGCGGCTGGCTCAGACAACAACAACAATGTTTACGACCTTTGGCACGCTGCGATTAACTCCCGCGGCGAATTCTTCAGCGCGGATTCGCCCGAGGATCTCACCAAGGCATTCAAAGACATCCTGAATCGTATCGCCGAACGCCAGTCGACAGCCGCAGCATCTGGTAGTACTACGTCCGTCAGCGCCGACGATCCGTCCGACCCGTACAACCTGACTATCGTGAACCGGTCCTTCTTCCCTGAGTTCGACAGCTCGGACTGGAGCGGTGATGTTAAACGGCGGGATATTGAGCGAGGCCTAAACGGAACCTATGTACGTAAAGACGTATGGTCGGCAAAAGCCAAGCTAAACGCTACGGCTGAGAACGCTCGCAACATCCTTATGGCAGGCGGCGCTGCAGCAAGCGGGTTGCATAATTTTACCTACGACCATCTCACGAACGAACAACAGACGTTGTTCAACGTAAACCCGGATAGTGCCTCGGGGACCGTCGACAACCGCGGTGCGGCTCGCGTTTCCTATCTGCGTGGCAGCCGCACAGGTGAAGGTGTCGCCACTGCTGATTTCCGCCGGCGTGGGTCGGTTCTTGGCGATATCATCAACTCCACCCCAGTCGTCGTAGGCGCTCCGAGTTATATCCCTTACCTCGCTGATGATATCGATGGTGAAGATGGAGATTATCTTGCCTTTCGTGAGGCCAACAAGAATAGGCCTGAACTGGTTTACGTTGGTGGGAACGACGGCATGCTGCACGCGTTCCTCGCAGGCAAGACCGCAACGGACGAGAACGGAAACGAGACTGTGGTACACGAAGGCGGTAAAGAAGCCTTCGCCTTTGTTCCGAGTGTACTCATCGATAAACTTCCCAAGCTGACTGCGCAATCGTATAAAGGTGGTGCTCACCAGTTCTACGTCGATGGTTCGCCTGTGGTGCGTGACGTATATATCAATGGCACGTGGCGCACCGTTCTCATAGGTACGCTTCGTGCCGGCGGGAAGTCTGTTTTTGCCCTCGACATAACCAGCCCGGGAGAGGATGGTTCCGGCGTCAAGTTGCTTTGGGAAATCAGCGACCAGACAGAAGGCTATGCCAATCTGGGCTATACCTTCCCGCAGCCGGAAGTCGCACGTCTCCACACCGGCGAATGGGCCGTGCTGTTGGGCAATGGCTACGATAGCGCGAACGATGCCGCTTCGATGTTCATTATCGACGTTGCCGACGGTAGCCTAGTTCGCGAACTAGTGGTCGATAACGGTGAAAACACCGTCAATGGTCTTTCGGGCGTCCGTGGTGCTGATAACAACGGTGATGGCGTAGCTGACTATGCTTACGCCGGAGACCTCCGAGGCAACCTGTGGCGGTTCGACTTGTCGAGATCTGTGACTGAGGAAGAGGCAGACCCGTTCGATACCAGTGTACAGGGCACTGTTTCGGCCGGCAGTTTTGGAGTGTCTTACGGCGGACAGCCTCTCTATACGGCGAGATATCCTGCTGCGGCGGATGATCTAAGAATTCAGTCCATCACTGCTCCGCCCTCTCTCGTGCGACACCCGACTCGCCGCGGTTACCTGGTTATCTTCGGTACTGGCAAGTTCTTCGAGACAGATGACGCTGCGGGCGACATTGAGAAGGCGAATAGTGTCTATGCGATATGGGACAGAAACACGCGTGCAGAGTCGACGAGCACAGCTCCTACTCTGACTAGAGCGAGCCTGCAGCAGCAAACCATCGCCGCTGAACAAGTGAACACGTTCAGCAACTCAGATGGAGGATCGCAAACCTGGAATGTCCGGACGGTCAGCGAGAATCCGGTGCGCTGGTACGCAGACGGTACTACTCGTGCCGAAGAAGCGAACGATGCTAACGTCAGTAAGTGGGGCTGGTTTCTGGACCTGCGGGTACAAGGCCAGGCCTTGAAAGGTGAAATGATGTTGGACCGAATGCTTGCCCGGGGCACCTCGCTAATCTTCGGTACGCTCACGCCAAACGATGATCCATGCGCTGATGGCGCAAGCTATTGGGCTTACACGATCGATGCACGATCCGGAGCAAGAACGGTCCGACCTGCGCTCGATTTCAACGGCGATGGACGCTTTGACAGCGGAGACACCATCAGTAACGTACCGCCTTCCGGATACGGTACCGACTCGCCAATATCGTTGGGCAAGGACGGTACGATCATTTCAGCCGGTGGGCAGACTCAGTTCAACCCGTCGCCAGAGCTCCAAGGTCGTCAGAGCTGGCAAGTAGTCCCGTTGGATATCGCCAATGGCACCGAAGAAGATGCTGAGGAAGAACTATGATCACTTATGCAAACAGGCAGCGTGGTTTCACTCTGATCGAAGTGATGATTGTCGTGGTGATTGTGGGCATTCTTGCCGCGATAGCATTGCCGAGCTACCGAGAGTACGTGTTGCGGGGCAATAGAGCTCAGGGTCAAGCATTGTTAATGGAAGCCGCGGCACGTCAGGAGCGGTTCTACGCACAGAACAGTGCGTACGTTACTGATAACGCCAACAAGGGAAGCCTGAACGTCAATGAGGGCGCGTATGACCTGTATGTGCTATCAGTGGGCTCTGCTGCTAACGACGGCGGTTATACACTGACCGCGACGCAGCAATTCGGTGACACAGGTTGTGGAAATCTCACGCTGGACGCTCGAGGTAATAAGGAAAATACAGGTAGCAAGGCTTGGGCTGATTGTTGGAAGTGAAGGTCTCGTTGTAAAGCTTGTTCGTCTCCTTTGGGCTAACTACGATGGGTACTCTGCACAGCCCGCACTTGTTGTCGCTGCAGGGTACTTCTTATCCTTACGCGAGCCTATCAGCCTACCTCGGTACGGTCGGCTGTAATCGCATATTTCTTGGAAAATATTAGTCAGCCGATCAACCTCGGCCCGGCTGGGTGACTAGTTGCCCTGGGTAATATTGGACGGGTCTGGTTACCGATCGCTTTGTGATGTTGGCGCCGTCAGTCTGAGTATGGGACCGCTCGGAGAAAAGAAACACCGGAGCGATCATGCGTTCTGGTTTGCTTCGCGAAGGAATGGGCGAGCGCTGTTTGTAGACACAGCCGTACGAACTGTCGATCTTTGGCTGTCCGAGCGCTGGTCAGCGCTTCTCCAAGAGCACCCCGCACTCCATATGGTGCGTGTAAGGAAACTGGTCGAACAGCGCGCTGCGCGTTACCTGGTGCGTCTGGCTGAGAGTTTCTAGGTTTGCGGCAAGGGTCTCGGGGTTGCAGGAAATATAGAGTATGCGCGGATAGCGGCTCACCAACTCCAGTGTCGCTGGGTCCAGCCCGGCCCGCGGTGGATCGACGAAGACCGTTCCGAAGTTGAACTCATTCAAATCCACGCCTTCCAGGCGGCGAAAAGCCCGAGCTCCATTCAATGCTTCGGTAACTTCTTCACTCGATAGTCTGACCAGCGTTACGTTGGTGACATTGTTTTCATCCAGGTTCTGCAGCGCCGAGCGGACCGAGCTTTTCGACAGCTCAGTTGCCAGCACCTTGCGGAAGCGGGTCGACAGCGGCAGCGTGAAGTTGCCGTTGCCACAATACAGTTCAAGCAGATCGTTTTCGTTCCGGCCGGCAGCGTCCAGCGCCCAGCTGAGCATATGCTGGTTTACGGTGCCATTGGGCTGGGTAAAGCCGCCCTCTACCTGCTGATACCTCCAGGCTCGGCCGGCCACGCTCAGCTCTTCGCACACGTGGTCGCGCTGCAGCACGCGCTTGCGACCGCGGCTGCGGCCGATGATCATGATGCCCAGATCTTCGGCCAAACGCTGCGCTGCGATGTCCCACGATTCGTCTATGGGCCGGTGATAACAGAGCGTAACCAGCGCTTCGCCGCTCAAGGTAGTCAGGAATTCAACCTGAAACAGCTTACGACCCAGCACTGGGTCAGCCTTGCAGGCCTCCAGCAGTGGGTTCATTAGCTCGTTGATGCGATGGGCGGCAATCGGTAACTGGTCGATCAGTACGGCCTTGCGCTTGTCGCCCTGTTCGAACATCGCGTAGTGCGGCACGCCACCTTCGTACCACAGACGAAACTCCGCGCGGAGGCGGAAATGCTCGCGCGGGGACTCGAATATTTCCGGCGCTGGCGCGTTGAAGGGTGCGAGCAGATCGACGAGTCGCTGACGTTTCTCCGCCAGCTGTTCCTCGTAGCGCTCCGGTTCGAATCCTAAGCCCATCAGTTGAACAACGCGAGCTTGATGACGAACAGGCCGGCCAGCACATACAGGCTTGGGTTCAGCTCCTTCCATCGGCCAGACAGCACCTTGATCGCGGTCCAGCTGATAAAGCCAAGCGCGATACCATTGGCGATGGAGAAGGTCAGCGGCATCATGATTGCGGTGATTACCACCGGCGCTGCTTCGGTCAGATCTTCCCAGTCCACCTGGACCAGGCCACCAGTCATCAGTACCGCAACGAAGAGCAAGGCTGGCGCGGTCGCGAATGCCGGGACGGCGCCGGCCAGCGGTGAGAAGAACAGGCACAGCAGGAACAGGCCGGCAACGACGCAGGCAGTCAGGCCGGTCCGGCCGCCTGCGGTGGTGCCTGCAGCCGATTCGATATAGCTGGTTGTAGTAGAGGTACCGAGCATGGCGCCGGCCATGGTTGCGGTACTGTCGGCCATCAGGGCGCGCCCCAGGCGCGGCATTTTGCCCTCGGCATCGACCAGGTTGGCTTTCTGCGCAACGCCGATCAGCGTGCCGGAGGTGTCAAACAGGTCGACAAATAGGAAGGCGAAGATCACGCTGATCAGGCCAATCTCCAGCGCGCCGCGGAGGTCCAGCTCAAGGAAGGTGGGTGCCAGGCTCGGCGGGGCGGAAACGATACCGCTCGCCCGCGTTAGACCTGTCAGTAGGCTGATGCCAGTGATCAACAGGATGCCGATCATCACAGCGCCGGTAACGCGGCGGTACGCCAATGCAACGATCACGGCGAAGCCCAGGGCTGCCAACAGCGGGCCGGGCTGGGTCAGGTCACCCAGGGCGACCAGGGTGGCTGGATGATCGACCACCAAGCCCGCGTTCTTCAGCGCAATCAATGCCAGGAACAGGCCGATACCAGCAGCGATCGCGGAGCGCAGCGGCATCGGAATGCTATTGATGATCCATTCACGAATCTTGAAGATGCTGAGCAAGAAGAACAGGAAGCCGGAGAGGAAGACGGCGCCGAGCGCGACCTGCCAGCTATAGCCCATCGAGCCAACTACCGTATAGGCGAAGAACGCATTGAGGCCCATGCCTGGCGCCAGGGCGATCGGGTAGTTCGCCCACAGTCCCATGATCAACGAGCCAATCGCCGCAGCCAGGCAGGTCGCCACGAAGGCTGCGCCCGGGTCGATCCCGGCATCACTCATCATCATCGGATTGACGAAGACGATGTACGCCATGGTCAGAAAGGTGGTCAAGCCGGCAAGGATTTCCGTGCGAACGGTCGTGCCGTGTGCTTTGAGTTGGAACAGCTTTTCCAGCATGGCGGGGATCTCGAATGAGGAGGCCGAAAAGCGGCGCATTCTAACCTAGTTTGCAACGCAATTGGATACCGGCGCTCTTGGCTGTCCTGGCAGCTATGCGTGATCCCTGGCGAAATCTGTGGCAGGCTTGGCGGTCACTTTTAACGGGGAAAGCATCATGAGCGATTCGATCAGCACCGACGAGCAGCGCGTCAGCTACGGCATCGGCCGGCAGATGGGCGACCAACTCGCCGCCAGCAACATTCCGGATCTGAATGTCGACCTGGTCGTGGCGGGTCTGCGCGACGCATTCAGCGGTCAGCCGAGCCAGGTTGACGAGCAGCAGCTCGCTGCGGCATTCCAGGTATTGCAGGGCAAGATGCAGGCCCAGGCTGAAGAGGCCGCTCGCCAGGCGGGCCAGGCGGGGACTGACTATCTCGCGCAGAATGCCCAGCGCGACGGCGTGGTTACCCTGCCATCGGGCTTGCAGTATGAAGTGATCAGCGAAGGGACCGGCGCAACGCCCAGCGCCAGCGATACCGTGCGCACCCACTACGAAGGCACGCTGATCAATGGCGAAGTGTTCGACAGTTCCTACAAGCGTGGAGAGCCGGCTGAGTTTCCGGTCGGTGGTGTTATCGCTGGCTGGACCGAAGCGCTGCAGCTGATGAAGGAAGGGGCCAAGTGGCGTTTGTATATTCCATCAGAGTTGGCGTACGGCGCTCGCGCAGCAGGCAGCATTCCGCCGCACAGCACGCTGGTGTTTGATATCGAGCTGATCAAGGTTCTGTAAAAGACTTCGCGGTCATGCCTCGGCGGCCCCGCCCGCTCCTACATGGCGATTTGATGGGTTTTTGTAGGAGCGCACCTGGGCGCGAATGCGGCGTGCAGGAAAGGCCAGGACAACCCCTTCGCGGTCGTGCCCGCTCCTACAGGTGGTTTTGGTGTTAAAACTGGCGGGCGATGGCGAAGCGGGCGAGCTGTTCCAGGGAGTCACGGAACACTGATGGCGGCAGCGTTTGCAGCATTTCTACCGCCAGATCCGACTGCTGTTGAGCCATGCGCTGGGTATAGGCGAGGGCGCCGCTGGTTTCAACCGCCTCACGGATCGGCGCGATGTCTTCTAGCCCACCTTTCTGAATGGCGTGCCGAACCAGCTTCGCCTGCTCAGGGGTGCCTTCGCGCATCGTGTAAATCAGCGGAAGCGTCGGTTTGCCTTCAGCCAGGTCGTCCCCGACGTTCTTGCCCATGGCAGACGCGTCGCCACTGTAGTCCAGCACGTCGTCGACCAGCTGAAACGCTACACCCAGCGCGTCGCCGTAGCGGCGAAGCGCCTCGGTCTGTTCATCGCCGGCCTCGGCCAGCAGTGCCGCGGTATGAGAAGAGGCTTCGAACAGCATCGCTGTCTTGCTGCGGATCACCTCAAGATAGGTGGCTTCGTCGGTGTTGGCGTCGCGCACCTTGGATAACTGCAGCACCTCGCCTTCGGCGATGACGTTGGTCGCATTGGCGAGCGCGCGCATGATGCGCATGTCGCCGAGCTCGACCATCATTTCGAAGGCGCGAGAATAAAGGAAATCGCCAACCAGGACGCTTGGCGCATTGCCCCATAGGGCATTCGCGGTAGAGCGGCCGCGACGCATATCGGAGGTATCGACGACGTCATCGTGCAATAGCGTGGCGGTGTGCAGGAATTCAATGATCGCGGCCAGAGAATGCTGCTGGGTATCGTGGACGCCGCAGGCGCGCGCAGCGAGGAGGACGACCAGCGGGCGCAGACGCTTGCCGCCGGCTCCGATAATATAGTTGCCGATCTTTTCTACCAGCGGGACACGTGAATGCAGCTGGCGCATGATCAGCTGGTTGACGGCTTCGAAGTCGTCCGTCACGGCGGAATAGAAGGGCAGGGTGGTCATCTAACGCACGCTTTATGAGTGGTTGCGCGGCATGCTAGGCGGCACACTTGTCGCTGTCAAGAAAGCGGCGGTGTTTGCCTCCGATAGACTTCATTTCGGCGCTTTTTGTCAGCCAGTTCGCGACTGTCCGAGGCCGGGGCGCCAGCGCTTCGCAGGGCTTGCGCCGAGGGCTGTGGTTGCGTAGAATCCACGCCCCTGAAAACCCGATTTACAGCATCCCTGTTTTGACAATGGCAAGGTCGGGCCCGATAGGCGGGTTCACTTGCAGCCATGCCGGCCACTAACCATTATTCCTAAGCGCCGGGTGAGCAGGTTACGGAGAAAACACATGTACGCAGTAATTGTTACTGGTGGCAAGCAGTACAAGGTCGCAGAAGGCGAATACCTGAGGGTCGAGAAGCTGGAAGGCGAAACCGGCTCCAGCATCCAGTTCGATCGCGTTCTGCTGGTTGCCAACGGTGATGACGTCACCATCGGTGCTCCGGTTGTCGACGGCGCCAAGGTGACTGCAGAGATCAGCGCTCATGGTCGTGGCGATAAGGTCCGGATCATCAAGTTCCGCCGTCGTAAGCACCACATGAAGCGTCAGGGCCACCGTCAGTGGTACACCGAAATCAAGATCACCGGCATCTCTGCCTGATCCAGCTTTAGGAGATACAATCCCATGGCACACAAAAAAGCAGGCGGTTCCACGCGCAACGGTCGCGATTCAGAATCCAAGCGACTAGGCGTCAAACTGTTCGGCGGTCAGGTTGCCAATGCCGGCAACATCATCGTTCGTCAGCGCGGTACTGAATTCCACCCGGGCAAGAACGTCGGTATGGGCAAGGATCACACCCTGTTCGCCAAGGCGGAAGGCGTGATCAAGTTCGAAGTGAAGGGCAAGTTCGGTCGTCGCTACGTGAATGTCGTAGCTGGCTGATAGCTTTGCCGCTTTGAAAAAGCCCTGTCTCGCGACAGGGCTTTTTTGTTTCTAGACTGGTTGCACGAAGCAGTTAACCTCAACCCATCCCGAGAGGGAGGGAGCACGATGAAATTTGTTGATGAAGTCGCGATCACGGTCAAGGCCGGGGATGGCGGTAATGGATGCATGAGCTTCCGTAGAGAGAAGTTCATCCCCAAGGGTGGTCCGGATGGCGGCGACGGCGGCGACGGCGGTTCGATTTTCCTCGAAGCCGACGTCAACCTGAATACCCTGGTCGACTATCGCTATACGCGCCGCTTCAATGCACAGCGTGGCGAGAACGGTCGTGGCAAGGATTGTACCGGCGCCAAGGGTGAGGACATGGTCCTGCTGGTTCCGGTGGGTACCACCATCGTCGACGCCGGTACGCAGGAAATCATCGGTGACCTGACCGAGCCTGGCCAGCGCCTGCTGGTTGCTCAGGGCGGCTTCCACGGCCTGGGTAATACCCGTTACAAGTCCAGTGTCAATCGCGCCCCTCGGCAGACCAGCAATGGCTCGCTGGGCGAGCAGCGCGACCTGAAACTGGAATTGAAGGTGCTGGCGGACGTCGGTCTGCTCGGTCTGCCGAACGCTGGCAAGAGCACGCTGATCCGCGCTATTTCCGCGGCCAAGCCCAAGGTGGCGGATTATCCGTTCACCACCATGGTGCCGAACCTGGGCGTAGTCGATGTCGGTCAGTTGCGTAGCTTTGTAATCGCCGATATTCCAGGGGTGATTGCTGGTGCAGCGGAAGGTGCAGGCTTAGGCACGCGCTTCCTCAAGCACCTGTCGCGCACACGCCTCCTGTTGCATCTGGTGGACATGGCGCCGATGGATCAGAGCGATCCGGTGGAAGCGGTCGAGACGATCATCCACGAGCTTGGCAAGTTCAGCCCGGCACTTACGCTGCGTGAGCGCTGGCTGGTGCTCAACAAGTGCGATCAGCTCCTCGAAGATGAGCAGCAGGCGATCCTGGATGACGTGGTCGAGCGGCTCGAGTGGGACGGTCCGGTATTCGTCATCTCTGCCGCCGAGCGCCAGGGTACCGACGAGCTGGCCAAGTCAGTGATGAACTGGCTCGACGAGCGTACTCAGCGTCTGCTGGACGACGAGGACTACGCCAAGGCGCAGGCTGAGCTGGATCAGGCGATCGAAGACGAAGCGCGCGCGCATATCCAGGCGCTTGATGATCGCAAGGCATTGCGCAAGCAGGGTCTCCTTAACGACGAAGATGACGACGACTTCGACGATGAGGACGACGAAGACGGTCCAGAGATCATCTACGTTCGTTAATTCGCACCGCACCTGTCATGCGGCAGGCTGCGGTGAGTCTCGTCTCGCAGTACAATGCCGACTCTTTCCCGATCCTCGTTGATGGAATCAGCATGCGTGAAAAGGTAACCAACGCCCGGCGGTGGGTGGTCAAGATTGGCAGTGCGCTTCTGACTGCCGACGGTCGCGGTCTAGATCGTGACGCCATGGCGGTCTGGGTCGATCAACTGGTCGCGCTGAGAAAGAGTGGCGCCGAACTGGTGTTGGTGTCCTCCGGTGCGGTCGCAGCCGGGATGAGCCGGCTGGGCTGGTCCGAACGTCCAAAGACTATCCATCAAATGCAAGCCGCAGCTGCCATCGGGCAGATGGGGCTGGTTCAGGCGTGGGAATCCAGTTTCCAGGCGCATGGGCTTTCCACTGCGCAAGTGTTGCTCACCCATGACGATCTGTCTGACCGCAAGCGCTATCTCAACGCGCGTAGCACGCTCCGAGCTCTGTTGGATCTTGGCGTCATCCCGGTAGTGAATGAAAACGACACCGTAGTCACCGATGAGATCCGCTTTGGTGACAACGATACGCTGGGCGCATTAGTGACCAATCTCGTCGAGGCCGATGTCCTGGTGATTCTCACCGACAGGGATGGCCTGTACACCGCCGACCCGCGTAGCAACCCCGATGCCGAACTGGTTTCGGAGGCGATGGCGGACGACTCGAAACTGGACACCATGGCCGGTGGCAGCGCCGGTGCGCTGGGCCGTGGCGGAATGTTGACCAAGCTGCGCGCGGCGCGCCTGGCTGCGCGTTCCGGTGCTGGCACAGTGATCGTCGGTGGCCGTATCGAGCGGGTCATCGAGCGGCTGCAGGCGGGGGAGGCGCTGGGCACGTTGTTGCTGCCAGAGAAGGGTATGCTGGCTGCTCGCAAGCAATGGCTCGCCGGTCACCTGCAGACACGGGGCAAGCTGTTTATCGACGAAGGTGCAGCTGGTGCGCTGACAGCTGGTCGCCGCAGCTTGTTGCCTGTCGGGGTGACGGCCGTGGAAGGCAACTTCCGTCGCGGAGAAATGGTCGTTTGTGTCGGGCCCGATGGGCGCGAAGTTGCGCGCGGTCTGGTCAATTACAGCGCGCAGGATGCAGTGCGAATCATTGGGCAGCCTACCGAGGCCGTGATGCAGATCCTTGGTTACATCGATGAGCCAGAGCTGGTTCACCGGGACAATCTGGTTCTGGTCTGAGTCGGGTTCGCGTCGCAACGCCAGTGGATTCTTCTTCGCGGTCGTGCCCGCTCCTACATAGGACGTCGCGCATGGAAGGGTTTCTGTAGGAGCGCCTGGGCGCGAAAGCGGAGCCCTGTAGGGCGGGGCTAGTGCAGCCCTTTTCGCGGTCATGCCCGATCCCGCAAAAGCAAATCGAGTTTTGGCCACAAAAAAACCGGCTCATGAGCCGGTTTTTTACATCAACAGGAACGCTATCAGGCGGCTTCGGACATTGCCTTGATGTGTGCATTCAGGCGGCTCTTGTGACGAGCGGCCTTGTTCTTGTTGATGATGCCCTTGTCGGCCATGCGGTCAATGACCGGGACGGCTGCAGTGTATGCAGTCCGGGCCTTCTCGAGATCTTTGGCGTCAATTGCCTTGACGACGTTCTTGATATAAGTACGAACCATGGAGCGCAGGCTTGCATTGTGATTGCGGCGCTTCTCGGCCTGCTTGGCGCGTTTCTTGGCTTGAGGTGAGTTGGCCACCGTCTTGCTCCTCAGAAAATCTGGATGAATAAGGTACAAATAAGGCCGCGTACTATGCCGTCGAGCCCCGTTAATGTCAAGGGGCGCGGCGAAGCCTTTCAATGAGGTATCGCAGCGCTGCGCGACGGCCGCGGTGATAGCCAGCGCTGCCTTGCCGGCGCTATGATCGCGGTTTTGCCCAAGACCCTCCCATGACCCGAGAAACACCTGCTTCGCCGGTTGAAAAAGCCCCCAGTCTGCTGCGCTCCGGCATGGTAGTGAGCGTGATGACCATGCTTTCCCGCGTGCTTGGAATGGTACGGGATGTGGTTATCGCTGCCTACTTCGGCTCTGGCTCGTCCGCGGATGCATTCTTCATCGCGTTCAAAATCCCCAATTTCATGCGCAGGTTGTTCGCCGAGGGCGCGTTCAACCAGGCATTCGTGCCGGTACTTAGCGAGTACCGCGCCAAGCGCGCCTTCGAAGAAGTCCGTGATCTGGTCAACCGGGTGGCTGGTACGCTGACGCTGACTCTGGTGGGTATCACTGCCGTCGGGGTAGCCGGAGCGCCGGTTTTGATTACCGTATTCGCCCCGGGCTTTCATGATGACCCAGCCAAGCTGTCGCTGGCTGCGGACATGTTGCGTATTACCTTTCCATACCTGCTGCTGATTTCACTGACGGCACTATGCGGGTCCATCCTGAACAGCTACGGCCGCTTCGCCGTTCCCGCGTTCACTCCGGTGTTGCTGAACCTCAGCATGATCGGCGCGACGCTGTTGCTTACGCCGTATTTCGATCAGCCGGTCATGGCGCTGGCCTGGGGTGTGTTCATTGCCGGCGTGGTTCAGCTTTTATTTCAGCTGCCATTTCTGGCGCAGATCCGCCTGCTGCCGGTGCCGCGGCCGGATCGCAAGCACGAGGGTGTCAAGCGGATCATGACGCTGATGGTGCCGGCCTTGTTCGGGGTCTCCGTCAGCCAGATCAACCTTTTGCTGGATACCGTGCTCGCTTCCTTCCTGCAGACCGGCAGTATCTCCTGGCTGTATTACGCCGACCGGCTTTCCGAGCTGCCCCTGGGTGCCTTCGGCATCGCGATTGGCACGGTGATCCTTCCGGCACTTTCTCGCCAGCATGCGGGCGATGATCCGAAAGGTTTCGCCGCCACCTTGGACTGGGCGGTGCGCATGGTTCTGCTGGTCGGCGTACCCGCAGCGCTGGCGCTTCTTCTGCTGGCCGAGCCATTGATCGCCACGTTGTTTCACTACGGCGCAATGACCGAGGGTGATGTGCTGCAGTCTGCCGCGGCGCTACGTGCCTATGCGGTCGGAGTATTGACCTTCATGTTGATCAAAGTGCTGGCGCCCGGCTTTTTTGCGCGGCAGGACATGAAAACACCGGTGACCATTGCCATGATCTGCATGGGCGCGAACATGGTATTCAACCTGATACTCATCTGGCCGCTGGCGCACGTCGGGCTTGCGCTGGCTACCTCAATGTCCGCCGTGCTCAACGCCGGGCTGCTCTGGTGGGGCTTGCGCAAGGCGGGCATCTATCAGGCGCAGCCCGGTTGGCCGATGTTCATGCTGCGCCTCGTGCTGGCGTGTGCGGCAATGGCTGGTGCGGTTGTATGGTTGGCACCCGGCGTGCCGGAGTGGTTCGCCTGGGGTTGGCAGCAGAAGGCGCTTGAGATGACCATTCTTGTGGTAGCAGGTATCGGGGCCTACCTCGCTGCGCTGCTTGTCGCCGGGTTGCGCATCCGGCATCTGCGGCACGGCTGAACCGGTCGCCGCGAGTCGGGCCTCCCACAAAGTTCAGGCGCCGCTCTTACGATGCGCTGGCAGCGCGCATGACGTGTGAACCGCTATACCTGTATACTTTCGCGTTTCGATCCTTCAGCCAATCAAGAGCATTATGGAACTGGTCCGCGGCCTACATAACCTGCGGCCCCGTCACCGGGGCTGCGTGGCGACAATCGGTAACTTCGATGGTGTGCACGCTGGGCATCAGGCCATTCTCAAGCGTTTGCGGACGCACTCGGATCGGCTTGGGCTGCCCGGTTGCGTGGTGATTTTCGAGCCCCAGCCGCGGGAGTACTTCTCGCCGCAGAGCGCGCCGCCGCGCCTGACCCGGCTTCGCGACAAGCTGGTGCTGCTCGCCCGGCAGGGCGTTGATCGTGTGCTGTGCCTGGCCTTCAATCGCCGGTTGCGTGAATTGAGCGCCGAAGAGTTTGTTCAACAGGTGCTGGTGGATGGCCTCGGTGTGAAGCACTTGGAAGTCGGTGACGACTTTCGCTTCGGCTGCGACCGTTCCGGCGACTTTGCCTTTCTCCTTGAAAGCGGCAAGCGACACGGTTTCACCGTAGAAGCTGCCAACACCGTGGCCGATAGCGGAGAGCGGGTCAGCAGCACACGGTTGCGTCAGGTTCTGGCCGACGGTGACTTCGACTTGGCCGAACGGCTGCTGGGTCGGCCGTTCAGCATCACCGGCCGCGTCATGCACGGGCAGAAGCTCGGGCGCACGCTCGGCGCGCCGACTGCCAACGTCCAGCTGAAACGGCTGCATGCGCCGCTTCAGGGTGTTTATCGCGTCAGCGCCGAGGTCGATGGCGAGGCGCACAAGGGTGTAGCCAATATCGGCACACGCCCGACCGTCGAAGGCGACGGCAGGCCGCACCTGGAGGTTCATCTGCTCGACTTTGCCGGTGATCTCTACGGCAAGCGGATGACCGTAACCTTTCATGAAAAGATCCGTGATGAACAGCGATTCGATTCGCTGGACTCGCTGCAGCAGGCGATCCAGGCTGACTTCGCCACTGCCCGGGCCCTCTGGGGCCTCTGACTGACAAGTGTGGATGAGATGACCGATTACAAAGCGACGCTGAACCTGCCGGAAACGGCATTCCCGATGAAGGCCGGCCTGCCCACGCGCGAGCCTGAAACCCTGAAGCGCCTGAACAGTATCGATCTCTACCAGAAGATTCGCGACATCAGTCGCGGCCGCCCGCAGTTTGTTCTGCATGACGGCCCGCCCTATGCCAACGGCAGCATCCACATTGGTCACGCAGTCAACAAGATTCTCAAGGACATGATTACCCGGTCCAAGACGCTGTCGGGCTTCGATGCGCCCTACGTACCCGGTTGGGACTGTCATGGCCTGCCGATCGAGCACAAGATCGAGACTACCCATGGCAAGAACCTTGAGCCGGCCAAGACTCGCGAGCTCAGCCGTGCCTACGCCGCGGAGCAAATCGAGGGGCAGAAGAACGACTTCGTCCGGTTGGGTGTACTCGGCGACTGGGGCAACCCCTACAAGACCATGAACTTCCAGAACGAAGCCGGTCAGCTTCGTGCGCTGGCGAAGATGACCGAGCAGGGTTATGTGTTCAAGGGGCTGAAGCCGGTCAACTGGTGCTTCGATTGCGGCTCGGCGCTGGCCGAGGCTGAGGTCGAGTACGCAGATAAGCAGTCCCCGACTATCGATGTAGGCTTTCCCTGCGCCGAGCCGGAGAAGCTGGCTGCTGCCTTTGGCGTAGAGAGCCTGTCCAAACCTGCGCAGATGGTTATCTGGACTACCACCCCCTGGACCATCCCCGCCAACCAGGCGCTGAACATTCATCCCGAGTTCAACTACGCCCTGGTCGACGTTGGCGATCGCTATCTGGTGCTGGCCGAAGAGCTGGTCGAAAGTTGCCTGAAGCGCTACGGCCGCGAAGGGCAGGTGATCGCGACTACCACGGGCGACACGCTGGAACTGATCAACTTCCGGCATCCCTTCTACGATCGACTATCTCCGGTTTACCTGGCCGACTACGTCGAGCTCGGCGCCGGTACCGGCATCGTGCATTCCGCGCCGGCCTACGGTGAGGACGACTTCTATACCTGCAAGCGTTACGGCATGGTCAACGACGACATCCTTAACCCGGTGCAGGGCAACGGGGTGTACGTCGAATCGCTGGAGTTCTTCGGCGGCCAGTTCATCTGGAAGGCCAACCCGAACGTAGTCGCCAAGCTCGAAGAGGTGGACTGTCTGCTGGCGCACGAAAAGGTCAGCCACAGCTACATGCACTGCTGGCGTCACAAGACGCCGGTCATTTATCGCGCCACTGCGCAGTGGTTCGTCGGTATGGATGTGCAGGTGCAAGGCGAAACCCTGCGTGAGCGCGCGCTCAAGGCCATTGAGGACACGCAGTTCGTCCCCGCCTGGGGTAAGCAGCGTCTGCACAACATGATCGCTGGCCGTCCCGACTGGTGTATCTCCCGTCAGCGCACCTGGGGCGTGCCGATCCCGTTCTTCCTGCACAAGGAAAGCGGCGAGCTGCACCCGCGCACCATCGAACTCGTCGAACAGGTCGCGCAGCGCGTCGAACAGCAGGGCATCGAAGCCTGGTTCGCCATGGATGCATCCGAACTGCTGGGTGAAGAAGCGGCGCAGTACGACAAGATCAACGACACCATGGACGTCTGGTTCGACTCAGGAACCACGCACTGGCACGTCATGCGCGGCTCGCACCCGATGGGGCACGAAACCGGCCCGCGTGCGGACCTGTATCTGGAAGGCTCCGACCAGCACCGTGGCTGGTTCCATTCGTCCTTGCTGACCGGCTGCGCCATCGACGGTCACGCGCCGTACAAGGGCCTGCTGACCCACGGCTTCGTCGTCGACGAAAACGGCCGCAAGATGTCCAAGTCACTGGGCAATGTGGTGGCACCGCAGCAGGTCAACGACAGCCTGGGTGCCGATATCCTGCGCCTGTGGGTCGCCTCAAGCGACTATTCGGGCGAGATGGCGGTATCCAAGGTGATCCTGCAGCGCAGCGCTGATGCCTATCGCCGTATCCGCAATACTGCGCGCTTCCTGTTGGCGAACCTCAGCGGCTTCGAGCCCAAGGTTCACATGGTAGCGCCCGACCAGATGCTTGATCTGGATCGCTGGGCGGTCGACCGGGCGCTGGTGATGCAGCAGGAAATCATCGAGGCGTACGACAGCTACAAGTTCTGGAACGTCTACCAGAAAGTACACAACTTCTGCGTGCAGGAGCTGGGCGGCTTCTATCTGGACATCATCAAGGACCGGCAGTACACCACCGGTGCCGACAGCACCGCGCGGCGGTCCTGTCAGAGCGCGCTATATCATATCGCCGAAGCGCTGGTGCGGTGGATCGCGCCGATCCTGGCCTTCACTTCCGAAGAGATCTGGCAGAACCTCCCGGGCGAACGTGGCGAGTCCGTCATGCTCGATACCTGGTACCAGGGTCTTACCGCTTTGCCGGAAGGCGCAGCGCTGGATCGTGCGTTCTGGGACGACGTGATGCAGGTCAAGGCAGCGGTGAACAAGGAGCTGGAGAATCAGCGTAACGCCAAGGTGATCGGCGGCAATCTGCAGGCCGAGGTGACACTGTACGCGGAAGCTTCTCTGGCCCAGCGGCTGGCTCTGCTTGGTGACGAGTTGCGCTTCGTGCTTATCACATCGCGTGCCGACCTCGCTCCGCTGGAACAGGCTGGTGCCGAGGCGGTGGAGACCGAGCTGGGCGGGCTGAAGCTGGCCGTCGCCAAGTCCGGTAATCCGAAGTGCGGCCGCTGCTGGCACTTCCTCGCGGACGTGGGCAGCCATCCGGAGCACCCGGAAATCTGTGGTCGCTGCATCGAGAACATTGAAGGGCAGGGCGAGGCACGCCAGCATGCCTGAGCTTCGCTATAGCGGTCTGCGTTGGGTGTGGGTGGCTGTGTTGGTCATCGCGTTGGATCTGGCAACCAAGTGGATCGTCGACGATCGCTTGATGACGTTTCAACAGGTGCCGATTATCGACGGCCTTCTGAGTCTGACGCTGGCATTCAACTCGGGCGCCGCGTTCAGCTTTCTTGCTGATGCCGGAGGCTGGCAGCGGTGGTTCTTCATCGCCGTCGCGGTAGGCGTGAGCCTGATGTTGATCGTCTGGATGTCTCGCCTGCCGAAGGACAAGGTCATGGAGCCGATAGCGCTGTCGCTGGTACTCGGTGGCGCGCTGGGCAATCTGTATGACCGGATCGTCCACGGCCACGTCGTCGACTTCATTCTGGTTCACTGGCAGGACCAATGGTACTTTCCGGCTTTCAACGTCGCCGACAGTGCTATCACCGTCGGCGCCGGGCTGTTGATTGTGGATATGCTGCTATCGTCGGGTAAGGAGCAAGAGAGCAAGGCCTGACCTGTCACAGACCCTTCGCGGTCATGCCCGCTCCTACAAGGACGCTGCGCATCGAAAGGGTTTCTGTAGGAGCGCACCTGGGCGCGAAAGCAGACTCTCCAGCTCGCACGACACACGAGGGCGTTTCCCGCCCAACCACAACACATACGAAAGGTTCGACTATGAGCGAAACACGTATAGGGCACGACAGCGAAGTGACCCTGCATTTCACCGTGAAACTGCCAAACGGCGAAGTCGTCGACTCCACCGCAGACAAATCCCCGGCGACCTTCAAGGTTGGCGACGGCAACCTGCTGCCCGGGTTCGAACAGAGCCTGTTCGGTCTTAAGGCCGGCGACCAGCGCACCTTCGAGATCGAACCCGAGCACGGCTTCGGTCCAGGCAATCCGCAGAACATCCAGACGGTCCCGCGCGGCCAGTTCAATGAAATGGAGCTCGAACCCGGCCTGCTGGTGATTTTCCAGGACGCTGCCGGCGGTGAATTACCCGGCGTAGTGAAGACCGTGCACGACACCACCGTCGATGTAGACTTCAATCACCCACTCGCTGGCAAGACGATTACCTTCGAGGTCGAGATCCTTTCAGTCAGCTGAGCGCTCCGCTGCGGCTCGAATCGCCAGAGGCGCCCCGTTCATGGATAATGGGCGCTCGGCTTGCCCACTTCCGAGGCCCTCCATGCAGATCAAATTGGCAAATCCCCGCGGTTTCTGCGCAGGTGTCGACCGCGCGATCGAGATCGTAAACCGCGCGCTCGAAGTGTTCGGTCCGCCGATCTATGTGCGCCATGAAGTGGTGCACAACAAATTTGTTGTGGACGACCTGCGTAGCCGCGGCGCCATCTTCGTCGAAGAGATCGAGCAGGTGCCGGACGACGTCATCGTCATCTTCAGTGCCCATGGTGTTTCCCAGGCGGTGCGCAAAGAAGCAGCCGACCGCGGCTTGAAGGTGTTCGATGCGACATGCCCGCTGGTGACCAAGGTGCATCTCGAGGTCGCCAAGTACAGCCGAGACGGCCGCGAATGCATCCTCATAGGCCACGCCGGCCATCCCGAGGTGGAAGGCACCATGGGTCAGTACGACACGCGCAATGGCGGTGCGATCTATCTGGTGGAGGACGAGCAGGACGTCGCTAACCTGAAAGTACGCGATCCCTCGAGCCTGGCGTTCGTCACGCAGACCACACTATCGATGGATGACACCGCAAAAGTGATCGACGCGCTTCGCGAACATTTCCCGACCATACATGGCCCGCGAAAGGATGACATTTGCTACGCCACTCAAAACCGCCAGGATGCCGTGAAACAACTGGCCGCAGACTGCGATCTGGTGTTGGTCGTTGGCAGTCCGAACAGCTCGAATTCGAATCGCCTACGGGAATTATCAGAGCGTATTGGTACGCCGGCTCATCTAATCGATGCCGCTGACGAGATTCGAAGCGAATGGCTGGAAGGTGTAAAGAACATCGGCGTAACCGCCGGCGCATCCGCGCCTGACATCCTGGTGCGCCAGGTCATCGAGCACCTTCACAGTCTGGGCGCGACGGGCGCCGAAGAACTCGCTGGCCGCCCGGAAAACGTCGTGTTCAGCATGCCGAAAGAACTCCGGGTAGTTTCGGTAGACTGAGGCTTCTGTCTCTCTGCAGTAGCCGCGCCGAGGGCGACGCTCCCATCAATGCCAGCGCGCTGCTGGTGAGCTGAATCTCGCACGGCTTGGTCCCATTACTTCTGCGGGAGCGCCGTCCCCGGCGCGATCGCGCCCTAGGCGCGTTTCAAGTTCGTTGTAGCTTGCGCATTAACTTTTTCCTCAACGCAACCACAGCGCTCTTATAGCCGCGATTCCCTGCGCACCCGCCTCAAACACTTGAGAAAGATTGGAATCGCTCAGCCCGCCCAAAAGATACGCAGGCAGGTTCGTGCTACGCAGCAGGCTGGTCGCGCGCTCCCAGCCCAACGAGGGCGATCCGGGGTGGCTTTGCGTCGGCAGAACGGGCGATAGCGTCACGAAATCCACTCCGACTCTGTCGGCCAACTTCAGCTCTTCCTCGTCATGACAGGAAGCCGCGAGCCAAGCGATGTTGTCGGTCCGTCGCCATCCGGCTGCAGCAAACTGTCTCAGCTGCCGGGCAGAGAGATGCCAACCCGCGCCAGCCTGAGGAGGCGGGTGGTCGCCTTTCAACATCCAGGTGAAGGCGGAGCCGAAATGCTCCATCGCTGCGTCGGCCAGTTTGCGATAGGCGTCGGGATCGAGGTGCGTCTGGCGAAGCTGAACGAGTCTGACGCCGTTCTCCGAAGCCGCTTGCAGGCCGGCGAACAGCGCGTTTCGGTCGGTCAGATCCGGTGTAATCAGATATCGGGGCGGAAGGCGGGCAGCGGTGACAATGGGCGCGTTGGCTTCCGGGAACGCATATTCATCCAGGTCATCAGCAGCCACCCAGCGAATGGGCTGGCCCTCCGCACCATGAGCGACGCCCTCGAACTCATCAACCTGCCAGACATCGAGACGGATGGATTTGTCAGGGTAGTCGTGGTGGATATCAAGCAAAGGGCGGGCGCGGGCGACCGTGATGCCTAACTCTTCGCGCAGCTCGCGCGCCAGCGCGACGTTGCGCTGTTCGCCAGGCTCGAGCTTGCCGCCGGGAAACTCCCATAACCCGCCCTGGTGAGCATGGTCTGGCCGTTTGGCAATCAGAATACGGCCGGCAGGATCGCGAATGACCGCAGCCATGACGTGGATGCGGCGCATCGAGTTAGCGTTCCGGCAGGTCGTCGGAGTAGATATCTTGCTCGAGTTCTTCCCCTGGAATGGCATGTTCTTCAGATGCCCAGGCGCCCAGGTCAATCAGCCGGCAACGGGGTGAGCAGAACGGCCGGTCGGGAGAGCTGGCGCTCCACACGACCGGCGCCTTGCAGGTAGGGCATTCGACGGTCAGGGTCATAACGTGTCTCCGGATAGCATGGCTAGGTATCGATCATGCAACGCGTCTACCTGAGCATGCAACGCGGCCAGGTCACCATCATTCACGAGGACATCGTGCGCCTGGCGCAACCGATCATCCCGGCTAGCTTGTGCCTCCATGATGGCTCGGACCTGGTCGAGCGGAACCTGATCTCGCGCAGCCGTACGGGCGAGCTGAATAGATTCCGGCACGTCGACCACGATGACACGCTCGGTCATGCGGTGTTGTCCAGATTCGATAAGCAGAGGCGATACGAGCAAGGCATAGGGCGATTCGGCGGAGGCGAGATCGTTCACGACCTCCTCGCGAATCAGCGGATGCAGCAGCTCTTCCAGCCACAGGCGTTGCGTCGGGTCACGAAACACCACCTCGCGTAACGCGGGGCGGTTGAGCGAGCCGTTGTCGAGCAAGACATCATCGCCGAACCGGTCGACGATACGAGCCAGCGCAGGCCGGCCTGGCTCGACTACTACTCGGGATTTCATGTCGGCGTCGACGACGTGAACGCCGTGCGCCTCGGCGAAGCGGTCGGCAGCAGCGCTCTTGCCGCTACCGATACCGCCGGTGAGACCTATGATCATTAGAATCCGGCAAATTGTAGATACTGGCTGGTGATTGTCTCACCCCAGATCAACGCAATCCAGCCGGCAATGGCGAGGTAAGGACCAAAAGGAAGCGGCGTGGCATTCGAGTCGCCACGGCTCTTGAGAATGATGATGCCGAGAATAGCGCCAACCAGTGACGACAGCAGAATGGTGAGTGGCAACACCTGCCAGCCGCCCCAGGCGCCGATCATCGCCAGCAGCTTGAAGTCACCGTAACCCATCCCTTCCTTGCCGGTCACCAGCTTGAACAGCCAGTACACGGACCATAGGCTGAGATAACCAAACACCGCGCCGGCGAGCGCCGTGTTCAGATCAGTGAATAACCCGAAGCTGCTCACGATCAGTCCCAGCCAAAGCATCGGCAGAACGATCGCGTCTGGCAGCAGCTGAGTATCCGCATCGATCAGGCTGAGGGTGACCAGCGCCCAGGTCAGCAGCAGCATCGACCCAGCTTGCCAGGTAAAACCGAACTGCCACGCCACGACCATCGACAACGCGGCAGTCAACAACTCGACCAGCGGATAACGAGGGCTGATCCCCATCTTGCAACTGCCGCAACGCCCACCGAGCGCCAGGTAGCTTACAACCGGCACGTTCTGCCATGCCTTGATCTCGGCCTGGCACTTCGGGCAGTGGGAATGGGGTAGAACGAGATTGTAAGTCGGCTCGCTGGGGTGGTCGGTTTCCGGCTCGAGAATTTCCCGAGCCTGCTGGCGCCATTCGCGCTCCATCATCCGAGGGAGGCGATGGATAACCACGTTGAGGAAGCTGCCGACAATCAGGCCGAACAGGCCAGCGAGCAAAATAAAGGCCAGCGCATTGCTGGCCAAGTATTCGAGGAGTCCCATGGGTTAAACGACAGCGCCCAGCTGGAAGATTGGGAGATACATGGCAATGATCAAGCCGCCGATCAGTACGCCCAGCACAGCCATGATCATAGGTTCCATGAGGGTGGTGAGGTTATCCACCGCATTATCCACTTCCGCTTCGTAATAATCAGCGACCTTCTCCAGCATGCCGTCCAGGTTGCCCGACTCTTCACCGATCCCAGCCATCTGTACCGCAAGCGACGGAAAAACGTTTGTGGTGCGCATTGAAAAGTTTAGCTGGGAGCCTGCAGAAACATCGTCCTTGATTTTCAATACCGCGTTGTAAAAAACTACGTTGCCGGCGGCACCGGCTACAGAGTCTAGGGCGGATACGAGGGGTACGCCTGCTGCGAACGTCGTTGACAAGGTGCGTGCGTAGCGCGCCACTGCAGCTTTATAGACGATATCGCCTACAATCGGAGCTTTCAGCAACATCCGGTCCTGGGAATCCCGAAATTTTTTAGAACGGAGATGCGCGTGTCGGTAGGAGTAACCAATAACAATAAAACTGATCAGGATGATAAACCACCAAGATTGCAGCCACTCTGATAGCGCTATTACCATGAGCGTGAAGCCTGGGAGGTCTGCTCCGAAACTTGAAAAGACCGTTTTAAACTGAGGCACCACCTTTAGCAGCAGGATCGCAGTGACAATCACAGCCACAACTACCACCGCGATCGGATAAGTCATCGCCTTTTTAATTTTTGCCTTCAGGGCCTCGGTCTTTTCCTTGTACGTCGCGATCCGGTCGAGAAGCGATTCCAGGCGGCCCGATTGCTCTCCCGACTCTACGAGATTGCAAAACAATTCATCGAAGTGTTTAGGGTGTTTTCTAAGCGAGTCCGCAAGCGTATTACCTCCGGCCACGTCCGTACGAATCTCGTCCACGAGCTTCCTGAGGTTGGGATTCTCTGCTCCTTCAGAGATGATTTCGAATGCTTGGACAATTGGAACACCCGACGCCATCATAGTTGCCAGCTGACGAGTGAAGAAGGCAACATCGAGCGGTTTCACCGGCTTTGCTCGTTTGGCAAAGAGGGTTGAGGACCGGCTCACTTTCGTGACGAGTATTCCCTGCTTGCGTAGTTGCGCTTTTACAAGCGCAGAGTTCGTACCTTGAATTTCACCTGAAATTTTAGTGCCTTTGCGATCTTTGCCTTCCCATTTGAAGGGGACGGTTTTCTCGGCTTTCGGCTTTCTTGCCGCCGGGGCGGGTTTCCGCTTTAACGCTGCTTGCTGCGCCATGACTTAATCCTTGGTCACTCGATTGACTTCCGCCAGGCTGGTGACGCCCTGTTCGGCCTTCATCAAGGCTGACTGGCGCAAGGTTCGGAAACCTTCCTGCTGGGCTACTTCTGAAATCTGTATGGAATTGCCGTCTTCCATGATGATGCGTTGCATGGCCGGGGTGATTCGCACCACCTCGTAAATACCAACACGTCCTTTATAACCGTCTTTACAATTTTCGCAACCAACCGGTTCGTAAATTGTCAACCCTGCAGCAATTTGGGCCTGAGTGAAACCTTCCTCGGTCAAAACGTCGCGCGGCAGGTCCGCCGATTTTTTGCACGTTTTACACAAACGTCGAGCAAGACGCTGGGCAATTATGAGATTCACAGAAGTCGCGATGTTGAACGCAGGCACCCCCATGTTGCGTAGGCGAGTCAGGGTTTCGGCGGCGCTGTTGGTGTGCAGCGTGGACATCACCATGTGGCCCGTCTGGGCAGCCTTGATGGCGATCTCGGCGGTTTCCAAGTCGCGTATCTCGCCCACCATGATCACGTCCGGATCCTGACGCAGGAATGCGCGCAGTGCCTGGGCAAAATCCAGACCCTGCTTCGGGTTAACGTTGACCTGGTTGATACCTTCCAGGTTGATTTCCACTGGGTCTTCGGCAGTGGAAATATTACGCTCCATGGTGTTCAGTATGTTCAGGCCGGTATACAGCGAGACGGTCTTGCCTGAGCCTGTCGGGCCTGTAACCAATATCATGCCTTGCGGCCGGGCGAGGGCAGACATGTACATCTCTTTCTGATCGTCTTCGTAGCCAAGCGCATCGATGCCGAGTTTGGCGCTTTCGGAATCCAGGATACGCAGAACGACTTTTTCCCCCCATAGCGTGGGCAGAGTGTTCACCCGAAAATCGATGGCCTTGTTCTTGGATATCTTCATCTTGATTCGGCCGTCTTGCGGTTTGCGTCGCTCGGCCATGTCCATGGATGACATAACCTTCAAGCGTGCCGCAATACGTACGCCAAGCTGGACCGGTGGCTTGGCAACCTCATGTAGGATGCCGTCTGTACGAAAACGTACCCGATACACCTTCTCATAAGGTTCAAAATGTAAGTCGGAGGAGCCCATTTTTACCGCGTCGAGAAGCATTTTGTTGACGAACCGAACGATGGGAGCGTCATCGGCGTCTGTGCCGGCGATTTCCTTTTTTTCCTCCTCGCCGGTTTGAATCTCAAGATCTTCGAGGTCGGCATCACCCATGTCACCGAAGCCGCCTGTTGGGCTGTCGAGGAATTTGTCGATAGCTGAACGTAGCTTATCGTCTTCAACCATCACCGCGTCGGTCATCAAGCCCGTATTGAACTGTATATCGCTAAGCGCTTGTTGGTTAGTCGGATCTGAAACAGCCAAATACAGGCGTGACCCGCGCTTGAAGAGCGGAAGCACATTGTGCTGACGAATCAGCTTCTCACTGACTAGATCGTGAGGTTGGTGTTCCTTGTCGACGACTGACAGATCGACATAGGGGTAGCCGAACTCTTCAGCGCAAACCATCGCCAGATCTCGCGCGCTGGCAAGCTTGTTCTGAACCAGATAGGTGATCAAAGGTATTTTATCGAGGTTAGCTTGCTTGCTAGCTTTGCCCGCGGTTTGTTGATCTACGAGCTGATCTTGGACGATCCTTCGTGCGAGGCCAGAGAGCGCTGGGGTTTCCATAGATGTGCTGCCGTTCAGAGTGATATTGCGCGACGACTATATTACAGGCCGCTGCAGCCTGCCCAGTATTTATCGACTGAACGGGAACTTCCTTTAACTGTGACGAAAAACGTCACTCTTTGACGTGGATGGCTGTCGTATTGGCTGACTTTGGAGTGCGCAGTAGCCTTGACCCGCGGCAGCTGCGTTTTTTTGCGAGTTGGCACATTACGTGCTTGGACAGAACTAGCCCAACGGCTAAATCACTCATGGAGAAAGAAATGAAAGCTCAAAAAGGTTTTACATTGATTGAACTGATGATCGTCGTAGCGATCATCGGTATTTTGGCCGCCATTGCACTGCCGGCTTACCAGGATTATACAGTCCGTGCACGTGTTTCAGAGGCTCTGGTACTGGGTTCTGGCGCCAAAGCAACAGTCGGCGAAAACATCGCGAACAATAACGGTATCGCGGCCGGTTCGTGCCTCGGCATTACACCAATTACGGCAGCTGAGTCGACCGACAACGTGGCTACTTTGGGCTGTACAGATAACACCGGCGTGATCACCATCGTGACTACCGCTCAAGCCGGGGCTGTTACTGTGGCTCTTACCCCTGCTTTCGCCGCGGGTGCCCCCATCACTTGGACTTGCGCGGTCGCTGATGCAGCTGACAATGCATTCGTTCCGTCGGAATGCCGTATCTAAGCTTATTCGGCTCAGATCGTCAGGTTGAGTAGACGCATAGCCCTGGTTGTTTAGCTGGGGCTTTGCTTTCGGCTAATCTTCTAAGCCTGCGCTTCAGCTCCGTTCGGGTTGCTCTCGGGTTTATCTTTCCTGATCCGCCTACGGAAATATTTCGTCGTCGCCAAATGGCAAGGTGTTGGGCTGCGGCATGATCTAAGCTTAGCTCTCCTATGTAATGGAGGGTCCAATATGCCCTTTTTAGTTGTAGTCACAGTCAGTTTACGCTTGTCGCTTCCCGCCTACGCCATGTAAACAAAGGGGACGGATTTATTTTTCGCGTACGTAACTAAGGTTTCCATACGATAGACCGCGTCGCGGTCCAGCTCATTCGTAAATGCCTGCCAACACAACCAGCTCCGTCGTACATGGTCCTCGCCGCGCAATTGCGCCCGCATCAATGGGTTTTCAGTTCCTCTGCCGTAACCTAGAAAAACAGAGCGGGGCAGATTTATTTACGCATAGGTCGCCAGGCTTCCGTACGATAAGCCGCGTCGCGGTTTGCTCCATTCAAATGCTTCCCAAAATCATCAGCCTCGGTAGCAATTGCCGAGCAAGTGCCCCCCGCACCAACGATTTCTCAGTCTCTGCCTGCAGCGTGACCTCAAGGACCTTGGCTAATCGCCAACGTGCGCTAAGCTGAAGTATCGACACAGGTACGGAGTGACTCGCCATGCGTATTCCAGTGATTTTCCTCGCAAGCATCTTTTTCTGTTTGCCCGCCTACGCCATGCACTGCCCCAATGATATGGCCAAGATCGACCAGATTCTCGCAAATGATCCGCCACCGGACAAGGATGTGCTTCGCCAGGTGACCGAATTGCGCACTGAGGGCCAGGAAGCGCATGAAGCCGGGAATCACCAGGAGGCGGTCGACAAGCTGGGTGAAGCCCTGGAAATTCTCAAGGCCGAAACCGGTCGGGACGCCAAGCCGGCTGAGTAAGATGGGCATGGCTCGTTTGAGCATCGCCTTCACCTTCGGTAGCGGCTTGGCCGATAACAGTCGCCGAGGTTCCGTCTTAGCCGCTCCGCTCACCGAGCGGCTAAGACGGTCCTATGCCAGCTCGGTCTGCTCTTTTTCCTCTCGAAGCCCGAGCCGGTTCTCTAAATCTTGAACGGTTGCGTTTCACCGTGAACGATCGGCTGCGGCCTCCTTGATATGGCAGGGAATAACCGGATCAATGATCTCGCGACTGACCGCCTACCATGTTGCTGTCTTGCCGTTGATCCTGTTGCGGCCTCTGCCACTCGATCGACGACGTTCCCGTCCGTAAAACCAGCCTGCCGGCGTTGGAAATCATCAGACGTTTATCGCAAACGCCGGCGCTGCTATGACTCGCAGCTGCGGCTTTGCTCCTGATCAAGCCCCCACAACGAACAGCTTCCGCTAGCCCCATCCTTTGCGCGATGATTCGCCGAGAATCAGTAGCGGATTGAGGAATGAATGAACAAGCGCGCAAGAAGGGGGATTTGGCTGGTAGCACTGGTAATAGTGCTTGCCGTGGCATTGGCCGCAGGGTGGTACTGGACCCAACAAATCGAGACGCCACTGGGCGAGGCGGGGCAGGCAGGCGCGCTGCCCGAGCCGGTCATCCGTGAGTCTAAAGTCCAGCCCGGTGAGCAGGTACTGGTTGTGGCAGGGCAGTGGCGTGCACTGCGAGAGGCAACCGTGCGCACGCACAGTGCCGGCCAGATAGCCACCTGGAATGTGCAGGATGGCGCGATTGTCGAGGAGGGGGATCTGCTTGGGCAGATGGCCCTCGGCGATTTGCAGGCGCGGCGTGGGCAGGCGCAGGCGCGGGTGAATATCGCCAGGCACCAGGCTCGCACGCTGCGTCAGTTGGTCGCCGGTGGATATGAGCCTCAGGAGCGCCTGACGGCTGCTGAAGCCGAGCTGGAGAGCGCGCAGGCTGAGCTCGCCTCGGCTGAGCAAGCGATGGAGCTCATGCGCATTCGCGCGCCGATGGGCGGGCGGGTCAGCATTCTCGTGGAGTCTGGCGTGGACGTGCCGGAGGGCACAGATGTGGCGCATGTGGTCGACCGCGATCCGCTGCAGGCGGTCCTACGTGTGGAAGGTAAGCACGCGGCTCGGCTGAATGCAGGCGCGCTGGCGCGCCTGGACCTGCCAGGCGTCGGAACGGTCGAAGGACGGGTCATGTCAGTGAGCAAAACGACTGGCCAAAAAGATGGAGTGCGGGCGGAAATCGAGATTCCCAATCCGGACCATCTGCAACCTGCCGGGAGCTCAGTCGAAATCCGAACTCCGCTCTGACCACAGCTACCGTTCGGCGGATATTTTGGCCGCCGAACGGTAGGTTTTTCCCCATCCTGTTTCTCAGGAAAAATCCGTTTTCGATGGCTCTGTCGGGATCGGCGGACATTGCGTGGCTATCGTCTGCGAAGCCTCCATGAGCTGTTTTTACCGGAGCCTTTCGTACCCTTGATTATCCAGCTCTCGCCCGGTAAATCCGGCGCTGAACGGTCAAGCGTGCGGGTTGTCGCTCGGCTAGACTAGCCGCTCTGGCTCGTTGAGGGATCTATGCGGTTAAGAACGTGGTTGTTGTTGGGTGTTGCAGTGCTGGCCGGGGTCTATCTGATCCGCTATGAGTCCCATCATTCCTATTACCAATCTCTTTTTCTCAGCCGTTACGCCAAGGATCTGACCTTTCGCGTAGGAGACGGGCCGAGCGATGCCGTGCGCTTCCCGCAAAGCGGTCCGTTCGACGTGCGCCTGGGTTATACCGCCATCCCTCTATTGACGCCGCGGCTGCGCCAGCATGGCTTCGAGTTGACCAGCCAGGCGCGGCTGTCACCAGCAATGCTGCAGTATGTCGACTACGGCCTGTATCCGCCTTATCAGGAAAAAACCCAGGCCGGCCTGCAGGTGCTCGACTGCAAGGGCGATTCGATCTACGCGTTCCAATACCCACAGCGTGCCTATTCCGACTTCGATGCGGTTCCCGACCTGCTGCAGCGCAGCCTGCTGTTCATCGAGAATCGCCGCCTGCTTGCGCCGGGCCGCGACCGGGCGAACCCAGCGGTGGATTGGCCGCGCCTGGCCAGCGCCTCGCTGGCGCTGCTATCACGCCGTTTTGATGACGATGGTTCCACCCACGGTGCGAGCACCCTTGCCACGCAGATCGAGAAGTATCGCCATTCTCCGGAAGGTCGGACATTCGAGCCCAAGGACAAGCTGGTGCAGATGGCTTCGGCCAGCGTGCGCGCATATGGGCAAGGGCCCTACACCATCGAGGCGCGTCAACGCTTGGTCCTCGACTATCTGAATACTGTACCGCTGGCCGCCGCGCCGGGCTTCGGCGAGGTCAACGGCGTCGGTGACGCGGTATGGGTCTGGTTCGGCCGTGAATTCGACCGCTTCAATCAGGACCTGCAGGGAGACGCGGGCATCGAGGCGCAAGGCCAGGCCCTGCGCCAGGGCTTGGCGATCTTCGTCGCGCAGCGGCGCCCTTCCTATTACCTGCTTGCCGGCCGCGACGATCTCGCTGAACTGGTCGACAGCCACCTGAGGCTGCTTGCTCGTGACGGCATCATCGAAAAGGAGCTGCGTGATGCCGCGCTGGCTGCTTCGTTTGGCTTCCGCGAGCGCGGCCAGGCTTCCCGTATCCGGCCGGTGATCGAGGCCGACAAGGCGGTCACGGTGTCGCGTGTCCGTCTGGCCGGCCTGCTCGAACAGTCGCTGTATGCGGTAGACCGCATGGATTTGCGCGCCGGCAGCAGTCTGCATGCCGACCTGCAGAAGGCAGTCAGTCAATATATTGAAAACCTCGCGGACCCGGCCTTTGCCGAGCAGGCTGGCCTGTTCGGCGAACGCCTATTGTCGCCAGAAAAAGTCGCGGCGGTGCGCTACAGCTTCACGCTCATGCAGTATGACGGTGACGGCAATCAGGTACGCGTACAAACGGACAACACCGGTTTGCCGTTCGACCTTAATGAAGGTAGCAAGCTGGAGCTGGGTTCGACCGCCAAGCTGCGGGTGCTGGCGACCTATCTGCAGATCATCGCCGAGCTGCACGCGAGCCTCGCTGGCGCCGATGAAGCTGTGCTGCAGCAAGCTTTGGCCGAGCCGGAAGACCGCTTGAGCATATGGGTGGCGACGACCTTGCGCAGTCAGCCGGACATGCCGCTGCCGGAGCTGCTCGAAGCGGCACTGGAGCGGCGCTACTCTGCTTCGCCTGCCGAGCGATTCTATACCGGTGGCGGCGTGCAGCGTTTTCGCAACTTCCGCCGTGAGGACGATGGCCGTAATCCGACCATGCGTGAATCGCTGCGCGAGTCGATCAACCTGCCATTCGTCCGTCTGCAACGCGACATCGTGCGCTACAGCATTCATCAGGCCCACCGCGACAGTGCGGCGCTGCTCCAGGATGACCAGGATCCGCGGCGCGACGAATATCTTGCCCAGTTCGCCGATCGGGAAGGCCGTACCTTCATGCTGCGCTTCTGGCGCAAATACCAGAACAAGACTCAGGCCGAGCGGTTGAGCAGTTTCCTCGAAGGCCTGAGGCCGACCTCTACGCGTCTGGCAGCGGTGCATCGTTACCTGTATCCGGATGCATCGCAGGAGGACTTCGCCGGGTTCGTGCGCAGCCGTACCGAAGAAGTCATCAGTGACAAGCGTATCGAGGATCTCTACGAGGCTTACGGGCCGGGCAAGTACAGCCTGCCGGACCAGGGTTACATCGCCAGGGTTCACCCGCTCGAACTGTGGTTGCTCGGCTATCTGATCCGCAACGAGGGCGCCATTTTCTCCGATGCGGTTCAGGCCAGTCAGGCCGAGCGCCAGGAAGTCTATGGGTGGCTGTTTCGCACGCGTCACCGCAGCGCGCGTGACAACCGCATTCGCACCATGCTGGAAGTCGAGGCCTACCTCGACATCCATGCGCGCTGGCAGGCGATGGGCTACCCGTTCGATCATCTAGTGCCCTCGCTGGGCACGGCGCTGGGAAGCTCCGGCGACCGGCCGGCTGCGCTTGCCGAGCTGATGGGCATCATTCAGAACGGCGGAATCCGCTACCCCACGGCGCGCATCACGGAGCTGCACTTTGGCGAGGGTACGCCCTACGAAACGCATTTCCAGCGCGCGCCGGCGCAGGGTCGTCAGGTGCTGGTGCCTGAGGTGGCCGCTGCCTTGCGTGAAGCGCTTTCGCAGGTGGTTGAAGATGGCACCGCGCGCCGGCTGCAGGGCACCTTCCGCGCAGCGGACGGGTCGGAGCTTTCCATCGGCGGCAAGACCGGCACCGGTGACAATCGTATTCACACCGTGGCTTCGTCCGGCATGTCCACGGGTAGTCAGGTGCTGAACCGCACGGCAACCTTTGTGTTCTTCATTGGCGATGACCATTTTGGAACGCTTACTGCATTTGTGCCGGGACAGGCGGCAGGTAACTTCCGCTTCACGTCGGCGCTGCCGGTACAGGTGTTGAAAGGCATGGCGCCTATGCTCACCGCCTACTTCGAAAACAGTCAGGCCGCTTGTAGCGCGCCGGCCGTGGAGATGGCCGCGCTGGATTGACATCGCTGGCCCGTTGACCTAAACCGTATGAACTGCGGCGGTGCCGTGGTCGAGATATTCAGGGTGCGGAGCGCCCGGGCAGTAGATAACAATAAAACCGAGCAGAAGGAGGGCAGCGTGGCGAGCCTTGCCGAACCCAGCCTGGCGAAGTCGGTGGCCGATGCAGCGCGTCCGGATAATCTCTACGTGTTCGCGCGCTATACTTTTTTCTACACTACGCCGCATCATCGTCCGTTCCGGTTGCAGCCGCATAGCGCAACCATATTGCTAAACGCCTATGGCGAGCCGTTCAAGGTCATGGTGGGCAAGCGCAGCTACTCTACTCGCGCGATTGCCTTCGGCTCGCTGGTGAGCCGTCAGATCATTGCCCCGTCCAGCGGGCTCATCGCGTTGTTCGTCATGCCGGAGTCGCCCTTGTTTCCGCGGTTCGTTTCTCTCGGCCCGGAACGGTTTCGCCTGCTCGACAGGGATGCGCTTGCCACAGCGGACGAGGACTTCGTCGCGCTATACGAAGGGCACGCCGAGCAGGACCAGGCAATGCGTGCCTACCAGCGGCTCACCGGCTTGCTGGGCGAGGGCGGCACCGATGCCACGACCTGGCATCGGGCGCGCGAACTGATGCAGCTGATCGCCGAGAACCCGGGTCTCAGTCTCGAAGAACTCGCCGCGGCGCACCGCATTACCTATTCATGGATGTCCCGGCTGTTTTCGCATTCGGTCGGCATTCCTCTGCGCGACTACAAGAACTGGCTCCGGCGACGCAAGGTCTGGGAGTTGCTCGCCACCAATCTGTCCCTTACCGAGATAGCCCACCGTGCCGGGTTCAGCGATTCCGCGCATCTTTCACGTACCTACCGTCGCTGGTTCGGCATGACGCCCTCGGAAAGTCGTCGGCGGAAGAATGTCCGGTATTTTTCCTTTCCCTTCGACGGCCACAGATAAGCCGGGTCGGCGACATTCGCCGTTACAGCAAATTTGGTGCCGGGCAGATTCGCTTCGTCCGGCGCCATGCTAGATTTGCCGGCGGCGTGTCAGCGCTTTAAAAAACAAGACAATCGAGGTGGTCCATGAGTTTGACGGTGATGGTGCTGTTCGCGGTAGGCCTGGTGCTACTGGTGGCCGGGGCGGAAGTTCTGGTAAAAGGCGCGTCGCGACTCGCGGCCGGCTTTCGCATCTCCCCGCTGGTCATCGGTCTGACCGTCGTGGCGTTCGGCACCAGCGCGCCTGAAATGGCGGTGAGCGCCGGAGCGGCTGTTGCTGGCCAGGGTGACATTGCTCTGGGCAACGTGCTCGGTAGCAATATCTTCAACGTGTTGTTCATCCTCGGACTTGCCGCTCTGATCTCACCGCTGGTCGTATCGCGGCAACTGATCCGCCTGGATGTGCCGCTGATGATCGGCGCAACCGTGCTAGTCATCCTCCTCTCGCTCGACGGTGAGCTGGGCTTGCTCGATGGCGCGTTGCTGATGGCCTCGATCATCGGCTACACCGGGTTCCTCGTGATCAGCAGTCGCCGGGCGAACCGTCCGGGTGATGCCGAGGAACTGGGCGTACCGGACGCCGAGCACAGCGGCTCGATGCCGATGAATGTGCTGTTCATCATTGGTGGTCTGGTGATGCTGGTGCTGGGTGCGCGCTGGCTGGTTGACGGCGCAGTCTCCATGGCCACCGCGTTCGGCCTGTCCGAACGGGTGATAGCGCTGACTATCGTCGCCGCCGGCACCTCGTTGCCGGAGGTGGCGACATCGGTCATCGCGAGCATCCGTGGTCAGCGTGACATCGCGGTGGGCAACGTGGTTGGCAGCAACCTGTTCAACCTGCTGGCTGTGCTGGGTCTCGCCGGCCTACTGTCGCCGGACGGCGTGCAGGTGTCCGACGCTGTGCTGCGCTTCGACATGCTGGTTGCGCTGGCGGTAGCAATCGCCTGTCTGCCGATCTTCTTCAGTGGCTTTCGCATCACCCGCTGGGAAGGGCTGTTATTCCTTGCGTATTACGTGGTGTACACCGGGCATCTGGTCATGGCTGCTACCGGTTCGGTTGCCCTCGGCGGCCTGCAATCGGCGGTGCTGTATTACGCATTGCCGCTTACGGCGCTGACGCTTCTGGTGTTGATGGTGCAGGGTTGGCGTGAGCGTCACAAACATTAACCGGAAAGATTGCTTCGGTGCGCCGTTCGCAGGCACGTTATTCCACGGTCCTGCGAAGGCCCAGGGCGCCGAGGCGGCTTTGCAAAGTGGATCGCGGCCCGCACAATGGCTGCTCGACCACTGACAAGGGGCTGCCCATGACGTCTGACGCACTTCCGCTATCCGGCCGCCGTATCGCGTTGCCTGAGAGCCGCGAACTGGATCTGTTTGCCGACATGCTGATCAAGCGCGGGGCAGGCGTCCTTCGCTGTCCGTTGGTATCCATCCATGACGCGCCGGATCAGGCGCCGGTGCTTGCCTGGTTGCAGGAGTTCGTGGAAAACCCCGGCGATGACCTGGTTCTGCTTACGGGTGAAGGGCTGCGCCGGCTGGTGACCAGTGCCGAGCGTGCCGGCGGCGATCTGGCGCAGCGCTTCATAGGCCGCCTTGGCGAGGTCCGCAAGATAACGCGTGGACCCAAGCCGGGCGCTGCGCTGCGCAAGCTTGGGCTCAAAGCCGATGTGGTCGCGGTGGAGCCGACTACCGAGGGCGTGATCAAGACCCTGGAACAGGAAGACCTAAAAGGGCGGCGCATTGCAGTGCAGC
Source organism: Halopseudomonas xinjiangensis (assembly GCF_900104945.1). NCBI lineage: Bacteria > Pseudomonadati > Pseudomonadota > Gammaproteobacteria > Pseudomonadales > Pseudomonadaceae > Halopseudomonas > Halopseudomonas xinjiangensis. The sequence continues at coordinate 323,586 of NZ_LT629736.1, forward strand.
TCTACGGCAGCGAACCCAACGACCTGCTGATGGGCTTTCTCTCCCGTGCCGGGGCCGAAGTCACCAGCGTGTCACCCTACATCTATGCCGATCACATCGAGGACGAGCAGGTTGAGGGCCTGATCACGGCGCTGATCAATCACGAAGTCGATGCCATTGCCTTCACCAGCGCAACGCAGGTGCGACGGATGTTCCAGATTGCCCGCCGCGTCGAGACTGAAGAAGCGCTACATCGGGCATTGGCTGCGATCAAGGTTGCCGCGGTAGGGCCGGTCGTGGCGGAAGAGCTGACCGAGCGGGGCGTGGGCGTTGATCTGATGCCGGAAAGCAGCTACTTCATGAAGCCCCTGGTTCGGGAGCTGGTGAAGGCATTTACCGGGCATGAGGATACTCAAGTCTAGGCAGGCAGCTGGGGCGGCGATCGGTGCAGGCTTCTTCGCGGCCGGGTCCGCTTCTACGCCATGTGATGTGTAGGAGCGCACCTGGGCGCGAAGCGGCCTAGCGGACAACTAGCAAGCCCGACCCTTCCGCGCCTGACCGGTTCACTCCGCCTCGGTCGCCATCGCCGGCCAGCGATCCTTCCACGGCCTGGCCTGCTCCAGCTGCGATGCCAGCTGCAACAGCCGACCTTCGCTTCCCACCGGGCCGCAGAATTGCACGCCGAGCGGCAGTCCTTTTTCTGTCCAGTAGAGCGGAACGGACATGGCTGGCGTGCCGGTCAGGTTGGCCAGCTGGGTAAAAGGCACATAGGTCAGATTCTTGCGAGCCATATCGTTGACCATGTTGTCGAGCATGCCCCAGCGCGACAGGGTCGGTAGCGCGCCGGATCTGAGCATGTTGTGCAGCAACTTGGCCTGGCGGGTGGGTATTTGTGCCTGCTCATGGCGGATCGGTGGATGCGCCAGCGTCGGGGTAAGGAAAAGATCATGCTGCTGATAGAACTGGCCCAGCGCCTGGCTGAAACTGTTCCACTGGCGATGGCTGGCAACGTAGCGCGCGCTGCTCATGCTGCGGCCGAACGCTGCCAGCACGCGAGTCAGCAGCTCGAATTCCTCATCACGTGCGCCCATGGTGCGGGCTTCGTCCAGCGTGGCGGCCACCTGGCCGAAGTACAGCATCAGGTAGCTGCGCGCCAGGGCCTGCCCGTCATAGTCCGGCTCGGCCTCGACCACTTCATGTCCCAACGATTGCAGCAGTGCCACGGTTTCCTCGACCGCCTTGATCGCCTCCGGATGCACCGGCGTGTCCACGGGCGATCGGGTGGAGAAGCCGATTCGCAGTGTGCCCGGTTCGCGCTGGGCGAGGTTGACGAAGCTGTCCTGGGCGCCGGCAATCTGGAACGGATCGCCAACGTTTGGCCCCGCCAGCACGTCCAGAGCCAGCGCAGAATCGCGTACGCTGCGGCTGACGACGCCATCGCTCGAAGCGCCTTCCCAGATTTCCGCTGCTGCCGGGCCCACCGAGACGCGGCCGCGGGTTGGACGCAAGCCGAACAGACCGCAGCAGGCCGCGGGGATTCGGATGGACCCGCCGCCATCATTCGCTCCCGCCATCGGCACGATGCCGGCTGCGACCGCGGCAGCCGAGCCGCCGCTGGAGCCACCTGGGGTATGCGCGGTGTTCCAGGGGTTAACCGTACGCCCGAATGCCTCCGGGTCGGTGACGCCCTTGAGCGCCAGTTCCGGGGTGTTGGTCTTGCCGAAGATCACCGCGCCCGCGTCGAGCAGCCGTTGCACGATATGCGAATGGCGCCGGGCCGGGATGCGGCTGAACACGGTGCTGCCGTTGCCCGTAGGCATCCCGGCGTAATCCTGAATGGCGTCCTTGATCAGAAACGGCACGCCGGCAAGCGGGCCGGCGAGCGGTTCGCCTACACGCTTGCGCGCGATATCGATCATCGGCTGGCAGACGGCGTTGAGCTGGGGATTCAGGCGATGGTACCGGGCCAGGGCCAGGTCCAGTAATTCTTTCGGGGTGGCGTGCTGTTCGCGGATCAGACGGGCCAGATCCGTTGCATCCATGCTGCTGTATTCCTGCGGGCTCATACGGCGCGGCCTCTGCTTGTTGTTATGGAAGCGAGGTTCTATTAAAGCTGTGTGACAGATTACGTCAAGCGGTTCGATGATTTACTCTTGTCAGGGTTGGGTCGCATAACAACAATGCTTCCTAAGTTACCTCTGCCCAAGGACGTTTGATGACCAACGAAGCCGCTCCGCTGCGCCTGTCCCCCGAACAGCTTACCGCTCCCATTGACCTCGGAAGCCTCGGCTTCGTTACCACCGATGACCTCGATCCATTCCGCGGCATTCTCGGACAGGACCGTGCGGTTGAGGCGCTTCAGTTCGGTGTGGCCATGCACCGCCCTGGCTACAACGTGTTCGTGATGGGTGAGCCCGGTACCGGACGCTTCTCCTACGTGATGCACTACCTGCGGGCCGAGGCCAAGCGCCAGATATGTCCCGAGGACTGCGTTTACGTCAACAATTTCGAAGAACCGCGCGAGCCCTGGGTGCTCAATCTGTCGCCGGGCACGGCGAGCGAGTTGCTGGATGATATCGAGAAGCTGATCGATAACCTGCTGGCGACCTTCCCGGCGGTCTTCGAACATCCCGCGTTTCAGCAGAAGAAGAGCGCCATTGACCGCGCTTTCAATCAGCGCTACGACAAGGCTATTGATACGGTCGAGCGAAAGGCACTGGAGCACAGCATCGCGGTGTATCGTGATGCGCAGAACATCGCTTTTACGCCCATGAAGGATGGCAAGGCGCTGGACGAGGCGGAGTTCGCCCAACTGCCTGAAGCCGAGCGTGAACAGTTCCATCTCGATATCGCCGAGCTCGAGGAAGTACTCAACGAGTCGCTGTCCAGCCTTCCACAATGGAAACGCGAGTCGAGCAATCAACTGCGCGAGCTCAATGAACAAACCATCAACGAGGCTATCGGGCCCTTGCTTGATCCGTTACTCGACCGGTATCAGGGGAATCCGCGAGTTTGCGATTATTTGCAGGCCATGCGTAACAACCTGCTCAAGACCGTCATAGATCAGCTGGTCGAAGAGCGCGCGCTGGAAGCGCGACCCGATGCATATAAGAAGCTGCTGCTTACCGAGCAATATTCGCCGAGCCTGATCGTAGGACATCCGGCCTGCGGCGGGGCGCCGGTGGTGCATGAGCCGCATCCGTCCTACGACAACCTGTTTGGTCGCATCGAATACAGCTCGGAGCAGGGTGCCCTGGTCACCAGCTATCGGCATATCCGTCCCGGTGCATTGCACCGCGCCAACGGCGGCTATCTGGTAATCGAGGCGGAAAAACTGCTCGGTGAGCCCTTCGTCTGGGAGGCGCTCAAGCGTGCGCTGCATTCCAGACAGCTGAAAACCGAATCGCCCTGGGCCGAGCTTGGCCGATTGACCACGGTCACCTTGACGCCCCAGGTCATTCCGCTGTCCGTCAAGCTGGTGCTGATCGGCTCGCGTCACGTGTATTACACCTTGCAGGACCTGGATCCGGACTTTCAGGAGATGTTTCGCGTGCTGGTCGATTTCGACGAGGACCTGCCGCGCACCGCCGACAGCATCGAGGGCATGGCTCAACTGCTGAAGACCCGGACGTCCGAGGAGGGCTTGTCCCCGCTGACGGCCGCTGCGGTCGCCCGTGTGTTGACCTACAGCGCGCGATTGGCGGAGCATCAGCAGCGACTGTCTGCGCGTATCAGCGACATTTTCCAGCTGGTCGCCGAGGCTGACTTCATCCGCCAGCTCGCAGGAGATCCGCTGACCGATACGGGGCATATCGAGCGTGCGCTGCGAGCCAAGGAAACCCGCACCGGACGCGTCAGTGCGCGGATCCGCGAGGATATGCTGTCAGGGGTGATCCTGATCGATACCGACGGTGCCGCGGTAGGCAAATGCAACGGCCTGACAGTACTCGAGGTCGGTGATTCGGTGTTTGGCGTTCCCGCGCGGATCAGCGCGACGGTTTACCCGGGCGGTAATGGCATCGTCGACATCGAACGGGAAGTCAATCTGGGGCAGCCGATCCACTCCAAGGGCGTGATGATTCTGACCGGTTACCTTGGCAGCCGCTTCGCTCAGCATTTTCCGTTGGAAATCTCCGCCAGCATCGCGCTCGAGCAATCCTACGGTTACGTGGACGGCGACAGTGCCTCGCTGGGCGAGGTATGCGCGCTGATCTCCGCGTTGTCGCGCACGCCCCTCAAACAGTCTTTCGCGATTACCGGCTCGATCAACCAGTTTGGCGAAGTGCAGGCTGTCGGTGGGGTGAACGAAAAGATCGAGGGTTTCTTCCGCCTGTGTCAGGCGCGTGGGCTCACCGGAGAACAGGGCGCTATCATTCCGCATTCCAACGTACCTAATCTGATGCTCGACCAGTCCGTGCTCGACGCCGTCAAGGAAGGTCTCTTCGCGATCTATGCCGTGCGGCACGTCGACGAAGCCATGGCGCTGTTGTCGGGGCAGGAGGTCGGTTCCGCCAACGACCGTGGCGAATATCCTGCCGGCAGCGTCAACGCGTTGGTGGTCGAGCGGCTGCGGGAAATATGCGAGCGAGACCAGGAGCGCGAGGAGGATAGCGACACCGACACGCAAAAGGACTGATCAGTCCTTGATCAACCGGACCGGAGCCGCATGGCATCTGGTCCGGCCCCCCCTTTAATCATCTTACCAACAGACTTATACACAGATTATGTGGACGGCTCGTGCAGCTAGCATCGACCCTGTATGGCTGTCAATCCTTGACATTGAGACGACTAAACATTTCTTTCGGGGAAAAGTTCCCCGCTTCGCTTGGGTCCGCTGTGGCCGGTCGCGGGGCTTGGTCTGGCCGACAAGCGGTCGCTGTCGGTGCTGGTTGTCTGATTTTACTTAACTTTATGTTTTTAAAAAGAATACCGGAAGTTGTGGGCGGCGCCGCAGCGTGCAATGCGCGCAACGCGGCGTCCGGAGCGCGATGCTTCCGAAGCGAGCATTCCGGTGTTTCTGCCGGGGCAGGACGCCCGGTAGCCTGCGTTTGCTGAGTTTTGATCGCTTTTTGACCGTTTCGGCGAAACGCTGTGCGTAGCTGGCCTTCGAGGCGAAGTCGAGGCGCTGCCCACAGAGTTATCCACAAGTTCTGTGGACAGGTTTAACGCCCCGTTTTTGTCCATGCTTGATATCGTAGTGCCTTCATCCGAGGCCGGGCTGTCGGCTGACTTCGCAGCATCTGGAAGTGAATTGCTTCTCCGTTTGGGTTGGTGGTGTTTTATGATGTCGCCCCTGGCTGCGGTGGCGGCTTCGAATCTGGAGGCAAGCGGTTAATGGAACGTATTTTCGAAAACCTGATGTACTCGGCGCGCTGGATCCTGGCGCCGATCTATCTGGGTCTCTCGCTGGCTCTGCTGGCGCTGGCAGTGAAATTCTTTCAGGAGGTCTTTCATCTCCTGCCGCACATCCTCGAAGTGGCTGAAGCGGATCTGATTCTGGTCGTCCTGTCCCTGGTGGACATGGCGCTGGTCGGCGGCCTGCTGGTGATGGTGATGATCTCCGGCTACGAAAACTTCGTATCCCAGCTCGACATCGATGAGGGCAAGGAGAAGCTAAGCTGGCTGGGCAAGATGGATTCCAGTTCGCTGAAGATGAAGGTGGCGGCCTCGATCGTCGCCATTTCGTCGATTCATTTGCTCAAGGTGTTCATGAACGCCACCAATATCGAGAACGACAAGCTCATGTGGTACGTGATTATCCATATGACGTTTGTGCTTTCGGCGTTCGGCATGGGACTGCTGGACAAGCTCACTCACAAGCACTGAGACCGGCCAGCGGTATCATCGAATGGGCGTGAACAGGCGCCAAGACGCTCAGCCCTTGGTAGCCTCAAGCACGACGAACTTGGAGGTCGCCCCCAGCTGCTTCACATCTTTGAACAGTCGCTTCAGGGTGACGTGATAGCCCAGATGCCGGTTGCCGACGATGATCAGCCGGCCGCCCTCGGCCAGCGCCGCTCGGCTCTGCCTGAATAGCCCCTGGGCTATCTCGTCGCCAACGACCTGTTGCTGATGAAACGGCGGATTGCACAGAATCAGGTCGGCGCTGCCCGGCCGGGTATCGATCAGGCCGTCGGAGACGATGAAGTCAGCGTCCCGATCACCGAACGCCGCACGTGCATTGAGCCGGGCCGAGGCGACCGCTGCGTAGGACTCGTCGACAAAGGTGACCTGGGCCTGGGGGTTGCGCAGCGCTGCGACGATGCCCAGCGCGCCGTTGCCGCAGCCAAGGTCGATGATGTGACGAGCGGTCGGGTCTACCGGGATATGCGGAAGCAGGGCGCGCGTGCCGATATCGAGCCTGTCCCGTGAGAACACTCCCGGCAGGTTGATCAGTGCGACGTCTGCTTCCGGCAGCGGATACCGTGTACTGAGGTCAGGGGTCGATTCACCCAGCGCCGGGTCCAGCGTTGCCGTCAGCAGCCGCGCCTTTTTCCACCCGAGCGAAGCCTGATACGGGCCGATGTGTTTTGCCAGCAGGTCGCCCGCGCTGGGCGGCAGATGCTTGATCATCGCTGCGGCCACCACCTTAGCCCCAGGCTCAAGATGCGGACGCAGTGCGACCAGTTGCTGCTCGAGCAGGGTCAGGCTCTTGGGTATGCGCAACAACACGCGGTCGACGCTTCCTTCGGGGACGTGCTGGCTATCGATAACCGGAACGGCGTCTTCAGGAAGGCCGTTTTTCCTCAGATTCTGGCGCAGGGCGCGTTCGGCCAAGTGCGAGTCTCCCCAGGCCTGCGGCGACTGGCCAGCCAATGCGCAGCCCAGCGCGCCGAACTGATCATTCACCACAAGCACCCTGCCGCTTGGCGAAGGGTCTTCGGCTAGCGCGTTGAGCAGGTACAGGTCAGCCGCATCGAATGGTTGCAGCGTCGGATTCCGCGTCGGGGGGTAGCGCTCGAGCTGTACGGTTCCGAACGGCGTATCGCAGTTATGCATGGGACGGTCAGGCCTGGGATGGATGGCGCAGTATAACCCAGGCCGTAGACGCCGGCTGAGCAGCTCCGCTCGGCCGGCCCGGGACGTCGTTCAATCGCGCTGTTGCGCCTTGAGCAGATCGCGGATGTCCGTCAGCAATACTTCCTGCTTGCTCGGCGGATTGGGTGGTGGCGGAACATCAGCTTCCTTGCGGCGCATGCTGTTGATGACCTTCACGGCAATGAATACGGCGAGCGCGACGATAAGAAAGTCGATGACGTTCTTGATGAACAGTCCGTAGCCAAGGGTCACTGCGGCCTGACCGCCCTCGGCTTCGCGCAGTACGACGGCGAGATCGACAAAATCCACGCCGCCGATCAGCATGCCCAGCGGCGGCATGAAAATGTCCGCTACCAGCGAAGAAACGACCTTGTTGAACGCCGCGCCGATGATGATACCCACGGCCATGTCGATGACATTGCCGCGCATGGCGAAGCTCTTGAATTCACTCAGCAGGCTCATTGTTTCCTCAGCAACAAGATTTCATGGCGTGGAGCCTAGCGTAACCCGAGCGCTGTCTCCAGACTTTCGCAGACGATACGCAGCGTTTCGACCCGCGCGTAGCGCTTGTCTTCTGCCGGAATCAGGTGCCAGGGCGCCTTTGGCGTGCTGGTGCGCATCACCATGTCATTCATTGCCTGCTGGTAGGCCGGCCATTGCTTGCGATTGCGCCAGTCTTCCTCGGTCAGCTTGTAGCGTTTGACTGGCGACTGCTCACGTGCTTCGAAGCGTTGCAGCTGCTCTTTTTCGCTGATCGCCAGCCAGAACTTGACGATCACCGTGCCGGAGTCGAGGAGCTGACGCTCGAAGTCGTTGATTTCGGCGTAAGCGCGGCGCCAATCGTTATCCGCCGCAAAACCTTCGACACGCTCGACCAGCACCCGTCCGTAGTAGCTGCGATCGAACACCACCACGGAGCCAGGGCTGGGAATGCGTCGCCAGAAGCGCCACAGATATGGATGGCTCCGCTCCTCGGCAGTCGGTGCGCTGGTGCCGTGCACACGCAGGTAGCGCGGATCGAGACATTCGGTGATGCGGCGGATCGAACCGCCCTTGCCGGCGGCGTCGGTGCCCTCGAATACCAGCAGCAGGCTGCGCTCAGCGAAGCCGGGATGTCGGATCAGCTCGCGCAGTCGTTTCTGATACTGCTCGAGCTGCTCCTTGTAAACTGGCTTGTCCAACGCCTTGCTGAAATCCAGCTGATCCTGCAGGCGGTCGGGGGAGCCTATCCAGTGAACCGGTGGCTGTTCGTCATCGCTTTCCATGAGCCTGACGCTGGCTTCCAGCACCAGTTCGCCAATGCGCATGTCGCGATAATCGGAATCGTGGCTGTGTACCTGATGCCAGGGGGCTAGCTCGGTCGAGGTCAGCTCGCGCATCCGCGCCGCCGCGGTGCGAACATCTTCGTAGTCTGCGGCGCTGAACTCGCCCCACTCGCGCATGGCGACAGGCTGTTCGCTGGGATCGAGGGCCAGGCGCTGCTGCTCACTGGCGTGCCGGGGCGTCAGATGCAGCCACAGTTTGATAATGCCGACACCTTCGGCGATCAGCAGCTGCTCGAAACGAACCAGCTCACACATGTGTTCGTCGAACTGTTCGCGACTGATTTCCCCCCGGCTGTACTGCATCAGCGGTTGGTGGTACCAGGAACCAAGATAAAATCCGATCTCGCCATCGGGCGGCAGGCTGCGCCAGTAACGCCACAGTCTCGGCATCCTGGCGTCGATAGCCTGAGGCAGGCTGAACGCGCGGGTGTTCAAGTGACGATTATCCAGCCGCTTGTAAAAGGCATAGATCGCCTCGGCCTTGCCGGCAAAATCGTTACCGCTGATCAATACCAGCAGCGGCCCGCGGCCGGACCGGCGCAGTTCATACTGTGCGTCGAGCAGGGCTTCGGTCAGCGCCGCGTCCAGCTTTTTAAGATCTTTCTTCGATAGCTTGGTTTCGCTCATCTATGGCCAGTTCACCTCGGGGAGCTGCTCGAATGCGGGTTTGGCGAACAGATAACCCTGGAACAGGTGGATGCCGAGTCCCTTGAGAAAGTCTAGCTCGCCGATACTTTCAATGCCTTCGGCGATAATGGTGATGTTGAGAGTCCTGGCGACGCCGACAATTCCCTGAACGATAGCCTGGCGCACTGGGTGCGAGTCGATATCGCGGATGATTTCCATGTCCAGCTTGATGATGTCCGGCTGGAATTCCGCCAACAGGTTCAGCCCTGAGTAGCCCGCACCGAAGTCGTCGATGGCGGTCTGGAAGCCTTGTCGCTTGTATTCGGTCATGATGGATTTGAGGTGAGTCTTTTCCACCATGCGCTCGTTTTCGGTTACCTCGAAAATCAACCGGTCGGTCGGAAACCCGACCCGACGCGCCACTTCCAGGGTTGCGCGGATGCAGGTGGCGGCCTGATAGACGGCGTTGGGCAGGAAATTGATGCTGACGAAGCAGGGTATTCCCAGCCGAGCTGCGAGCTCCACTGCCTTGACTCGGCAAGACTGGTCGAACGTGTAGCGATTGTCCGGTGTAACCTGAGCCAAAATGCCCAGGGCACCGCTGCCATCCAGACCTCTGACCAGCGCCTCATAAGCGAAGACGGTCTTGTCACGGATGTCGACGATCGGCTGGAAAGCCATGGTGAAATCGAAGCCGAGCGATTCGCCGTTTTGGCAGGCGGAGCAAGGTTTGGGCTTTTGTGAAGCGCTAGACATACAATAAGTTCCTTTTTTTCCCCAGCCCCACATTATAGTGAAATCCATTTAGGGGCCATGATGTGACAATAGAATGATGGCTAAGTGCCTTCATCTGACCAATGCAGGAGATTTTTTTGGCTAAAAGCAAGCGGATCTACGGCTGCACGGACTGCGGCGCCACCTCAAGCAAATGGTCGGGCCAATGCGCCGAATGCCAGGCGTGGAATACCCTGATCGAAACCGTGGTCGACACCACGCCTACCGGCGGCAGTGGGGCCGGGCGCACCAGCAACTGGGCTGGCGAACAGGCCCAGGTCCGAACGCTGGCCGAGGTTTCCACCGAGGAGATGCCACGTCAGGCCAGCGGTTCGTCGGAGCTGGACCGCGTGCTCGGGGGCGGCCTGGTCGCCGGTTCGGTAGTGCTGATCGGCGGTGATCCGGGCATCGGTAAGTCGACCATTCTTCTTCAAACGTTGTGCCGCCTGGCTCAGGACATGCCGGCGCTCTATGTTACCGGTGAGGAGTCCCAACAGCAGGTGGCCATGCGCGCCAGACGACTGGGCTTGCCGGAAGACCGGCTCAAGGTGATGACCGAAACCTGCATCGAGAGCATCGTCGCTACGGCGCGGCGTGAGCAGCCGAAGGTCATGGTGGTCGACTCGATTCAGACTATTTTTACCGAGCAGTTGCAGTCTGCGCCTGGGGGTGTTGCCCAGGTGCGCGAGAGTGCGGCGCTCTTGGTGCGCTATGCCAAGCAGAGCGGTACGGCGATCTTTCTGGTGGGTCACGTTACCAAGGAAGGCGCACTGGCCGGGCCGCGGGTGCTCGAACACATGGTCGACACCGTGCTGTATTTCGAAGGCGAGTCCGACGGGCGCCTGCGCATGCTGCGCGCCGTGAAGAATCGCTTCGGCGCGGTTAACGAGCTCGGCGTCTTCGCCATGACGGACAAGGGCTTGAAGGAGGTTTCCAATCCGTCGGCGATATTCCTGTCGCGATACGAGGCCCCAATTCCGGGCAGTGTGGTGATGTCGACATGGGAAGGATCGCGTCCGATGCTGGTCGAGGTGCAGGCGCTGGTCGATACCAGTCATCTCGGTAATCCACGCCGGGTCACGGTGGGACTGGATCAGAATCGCCTGGCCATGCTCCTGGCGGTGTTGCATCGTCATGGCGGCGTGGCGACCTATGATCAGGACGTGTTCGTCAACGTGGTCGGTGGGGTAAAGGTGCTGGAAACCGCGTCCGATCTGGCGTTGCTCGCCGCCGTCATGTCCAGCCTGCGCAGCCGGCCCTTGCCGATGGATCTGATGGTGTTTGGCGAACTGGGTCTTTCAGGAGAAATACGGCCCGTGCCGAGCGGTCAGGAGCGGCTGAAGGAAGCAGCCAAGCATGGCTTCACGCGGGCGATCGTCCCCAAGGGGAACGCGCCGAAGGAAAACCCCAAGGGGATGACGGTAGTCCCGGTCACCCGGCTGGATGAAGCATTGTCAGCGATTTTCGAGTAGCTCCGTTCGCACTCATGCCCACTGCTGCACGGATTCGTCCTGGCAGTTGTGGGCAGGCCCGCCGAGGCGGGGATGCGAAGGGCAGCTCCATGCTGTTCTGGTGCACCGCCCCGGCCAGATCAAGCTTCCTCGGGTGGTTCCAGCAGGGTGCCGAGCTCCCGCTCCAGAGACGCTTCGTCACCCAGGTTCAGCTCTACCAATCGGCGCAGATGGCTGATTGAATCCAGATCGATGTGGTCGCAACGAAAGCCAACCAGACCTTCCTCGGCATGTACCAGACTGGCCTCCATGCGAATCCGATTGCCTTCGGACAGGTCGATAATCGCCAGGAAGGGTTCATTCGGATTGGCCCGCTCCCACTCGGCAGGACGTAACACAAGCAGACCTCGCAGCGAAATGTCCACAAGCTGCACCGATATATCCAGCGCGTCCTGTTGGAGGACCGTCTCTGCATCGAACGGTACTCGGGTAAAACGGCGCCTTTCATCGCTCATCGAACTGCCTCCCGGGGACCAGGGATTTCTGGATTAGCTTCACTATAGACCGGGTCGCGCAGACCGGGTCGCGCAGACCGGGTCGCGCAGACCGGGGCACGCACACCAGACTGCGAAGACCCCAGCCCATGCGCTGGAGGTGAAGTCAGGCCAGTTTCTTGTACTTGACCCGATGTGGCTGGGCTGCGGCGTCGCCAAGACGTTTCTTGCGGTCGGCTTCGTAGTCGGTGTAGTTGCCTTCGAAGAACACGACTTGGGAATTGTCTTCATACGCCAGAATATGCGTGGCAATCCGGTCAAGGAACCAGCGATCGTGCGAGATGACGATGACCGCGCCGGGGAAGTCGAGCAGTGCTTCTTCCAGGGCCCGCAAGGTTTCCACGTCAAGGTCGTTGGACGGTTCGTCGAGGAGCAGCACGTTGGCGCCTTTCTTCAGTGTCAGCGCCAGATGTAAACGTCCGCGCTCACCACCGGAGAGATCCTTGACGAACTTCTGCTGATCGGCGCCCTTGAAGTTGAAGCGGCCAACGTAGCCGCGTGAGGGCATCTCGTAGTTGCCGACCTTGATCTGATCGAAGCCGTCGGATACCTGTTCCCAAACGGTCTTGCTGCCCTCGAGATCGTCGCGGCTCTGGTCCACGCTGGCGATTTCTACGGTATCACCGATATCGATGTCGCCGGAGTCCGGCTGCTCTTTGCCGGTAATCATGCGGAACAGCGTCGACTTACCGGCACCGTTACCGCCGATCACGCCTATAATGGCGCCCTTGGGCACGCTGAACGACAGACTGTCGATCAGCAGGCGATCGCCGTAGCCTTTGCTGACGTTGTTGAATTCGATGACCTTGTCACCCAGTCGCGGCCCGGCGGGGATATAGATCTCGTTGGTCTCGCTGCGCTTCTGGAATTCCTGCGATTGCAGTTCCTCGAAGCGCTGCAGGCGCGCCTTGGACTTGGCTTGCCGACCTTTGGCACCCTGACGCACCCATTCCAGTTCGGCCTTCATTGCCTTGGCGTGTGAAGACTCCTGCTTGGCTTCCTGTGCCAGACGTGCGGCCTTCGATTCCAGCCACTGCGAGTAGTTGCCTTCGAATGGAATGCCATGCCCGCGGTCCAATTCGAGGATCCAGCCGGCGACGTTGTCGAGGAAGTAGCGATCGTGGGTGATCGCGACGACGGTGCCGGTGAAGTCATGCAGGAACTGCTCGAGCCAGGCCACCGAGTCGGCATCCAGATGGTTGGTCGGTTCGTCGAGAAGCAGCATGTCAGGAGCGGATAGCAGCAGGCGGCACAGTGCGACGCGGCGCTTCTCGCCGCCGGACAGGTGTTCGACCGTTGCATCCCATGGCGGCAGACGCAAAGCGTCGGCGGCTACTTCCAGCTGGCGCTCCAGGTTGTGCCCGTCGGATGCCTGGAGGACGGCTTCGAGCTTGGCCTGTTCAGCAGCCAGAGCGTCGAAGTCGGCGTCCGGCTCGGCATAGGCGGCGTAGACTTCGTCCAGACGGGCCTGGGCCTGCTTGATCTCGTCGACGGCTTCCTCAACGATCTCGCGTACGGTCTTGCTCGGATCGAGTTCCGGTTCCTGCGGCAGATAGCCGACCTTTATCCCCGGCATTGCACGAGCTTCGCCGTCGATTTCGGTGTCGACGCCGGCCATGATCCGCAACAGGGTGGACTTGCCGGAGCCGTTCAGGCCGAGCACGCCGATCTTGGCGCCAGGGAAGAAGGACAGAGAGATGTTTTTCAGGATTTCACGCTTCGGGGGCACGATCTTGCTTACCCGATGCATGCTATATACATATTGGGCCATGAGGGCATAACCTGCTGATCAAAGGAAACGGGATTCCCGCTTCGGGAAATGGTGGCAAGGCTAGCCCAACTGCGTTCCCAGGGCAAACACCCTCCACGCGGCAAACCGCTGCACGCCGCGGGTCGATTCTCCGAATGAAAGCGGTATAGTGGCCAAGTGATATATAACAACGACAACGCGATGCCCAACGATACCGCATCCAGCTCGCCGCGAACGGCGGGAATGGACAGGCGACCGCTCGCTACGGGACTGGCGCTGGTCGCGGTTGCCGGGATCCTGCTGGCCTGGCTGATGATCTGGCAGGCCTGGCAGGACTATCGATTATTGCGCAGCCAGCACCAGATACAGATAGAAGAAAGCGTCTGGGCAATGGCAGAGCAACTAGGCGTCAATCTTTCGCTCCGGTCGGTAGCGGCCGAACACATCCTGCATCAGGCGCAGCCGGGGCCGGAGCAGCGCATCCCCCCGGCGATGCAGGAATTGATTCCCGGGCTGGTCGAGATAACGCATGTCACGCTCGATTCCCCGCTGATCGATCAACCGCTGGCTGCCTGGATGCCCGTGCTTCGGCGATTGCATCTGACCAACCAACCCTACGCAATCGAGTTCGATCCGAGCCGTCGCCTGGTCTACTGGCTGATTCCTGGTCGGGGGGAGGGCGAGTTCTGGGTGATGCTGGTCGCCGAGGCGGCCATCTCGGAAATGATCTGGAGCTATCCGGCAAGCGGCTACAGCTGGTTGATCGAGGACGCAGGACGAGTCCGCGTGCTGGCCCGACAGGAGTCGGGCCAGCTTATCTATGTCGACGAATCGGCGCTGAACGCGGACGAACGCGAACGCGTGGCAGTCAGCGCTCCGGTAGAGGGCACGCTGTGGCAGGTTCGTGGGCTTATAGATGAAGGCTACTACGAAGCGCGTCTCGGGCGACTGATTCTCAGCAAAGCGTTGGTCGTGGCGGGCTTCGTCGCCGTGTTGTTGCTGGCAGTATGGGTAGTCGCGCGGATGCAGCATGCCAACCGCCGCCTGTTCGATCGTAGCCAGCGCTCGCGCGAGAGCCTGGTCGAGGCCGAGCGACGTTACCGCGACATTTTCCAGAGCGTCGGTATGGCGCTGTGTCAGCTCGATCTGTCGGAGCTGCGTGAGCATCTGGACCGGCTCGGGCTTCGCTCTGCTGAGGAGCTCGACGCCTGGCTGGAGCAAGCGGATTCGCATGCAGATCTGCTGCAAAGGATCCGGGTGGTTGATGCCAACCGCAACACTCTGGATTTGCTGGCGCTGCAAACGGTCTCGCAATTGGAAGCCATCCTTCAGGCAGACGAGCCGATCCGCAAGGGTGGCGCCCGCTATGCGTTGATGCTTGCTCTGATCAACCGCCAGGAGCGCCTGGAGTTGGAGACGCCGATGCGGACGGCGCGCGGCACCCTTCGCTACGTCTGGATGGTCATGCGTCTGCCGGTTGACGTCGTCGACTACTCCGCCGTGACCATGAGTATCTCGGATATCACCACGCGGCGTCAGGTCGAGCTGACCATGATCGAGCGCGAGCGCTTCTGGTCTGGTGTGGTGAAGGCAGTGCCTGACATCGTATTCATCAAGGACATGCAGCGGAACGACTTCGTCTTCTCCAATCGGTCGCTCGCGCAAGCGCTGGGTTATTCGGAGGATGAAGAGGCCGGCTTCGCCGCAGGGTATCGTGACCGGTTGGTGCATCCTGACGATCTGGAGTACGTGCTGGTCAACCGTAACCTGCAACAGGTGCTGCCGGACGAAAAGATCCTCGACTGGCGACTGCGCTGGCGTCATCGCGACGGCACGTGGCACTGGTTCAATGTGCGCATGAAAGTGCTGTCGCGCTTGCCTGATGGCCGGGTACGTCAGCTGATTGGGATCGTCAAGAACGTACATCAGCAGACGCTAATGACCGAGCGGCTGAAAACCGGCGAGCAGCGCTACCGGTTGCTGGCGGAGAATATCAGCGACGTCATCTGGGCCACGGATGATACGTTCCAGCTCAACTATGTCAGCCCTTCGGTCAAGCGCGTGCTGGGCTACGAACCGGACTTTCTTATCAACCACGGTTTCGTCGAAGTCGTCGCCGGGACGCGCTTCAACCGGTTCATGGGCGTTCTGATTCGCGAGCTGCTGCCAAAAATCAGCAATCCGCAGAGCGCGGCAGAGCTCTGGCGCGACGGCTTCCATAGGCAGACCACGCTGGACTGCATCAAGGCGGATGGACACAAGTGCCCGGTCGAGTTGCGCGTATCGCTGATGTGGGACCCGTCCGGGCGATTTCTCGGCCTGCTCGGGATCGCTCGAGACATCACCGAGCAGCGACGCATCGAAAATCGGCTGCGCATGGCGGCGACGGTCTTCGAAAATACAACCGGGGCAATCTTCGTTACCGATCCGGCCGGCTACATTGTGCAGGTGAATGAAAACTTCTCCCAGATCACCGGTTTCGGTGCATCGGAAGTTATCGATCAGCTCCCTACCGTATTCGCCTCCGGTGTGCATGAAGAGACCTTCTACCAGTCGGTCCTGGCGGAGCTGCGGCGCGAAGGGCGCTGGCAGGGTGAGGTCTGGCAGAAACGCAAAAACGGCGAGATATTTCCATCCTGGGCCGGCATAACCGCGGTGCAGGACAACGACGGTGATCTGGTCAGCTACGTGTGCTTCTTCGTCGATATCAGCGAACGCAAGGCCAGCGAGGCCCGTATCGAGAGTCTGGCGTACTACGACGGGCTGACCGGATTACCCAATCGGGCACTGTTCCAGGAGCGATTGTCCAGCGCGCTGAAGGTCGCCGGGCGACGCAGTGAATGGATAGCTGTACTGTTTCTCGATCTCGACCGCTTCAAGCCAATCAACGACACCATGGGCCACGCGGCAGGTGACGTGATGCTCAAGGAAGTCGGCCAGCGTCTGCGCGAATGCATCCGCGAGAGCGACACCGTCGCGCGCATGGGCGGGGATGAATTCACCATGCTTCTGGTCGGTCTCGGCAATCGGGACTCGGCGATGCGCGCCGGCATCAGCGTAGCGGAAAAGGTGCTTGAGCAACTGGCTCCCGCCTTCGTCCTACAGGAGCGCGAATTCTTCATCAGCGCCAGTATCGGCATCGCGCTGTATCCGCAGGACGGCAAGGAAGGCAGCCAATTGCTGCAGAATGCCGATACGGCGATGTATCACGCCAAGAGCGCCGGCAAGGACACTTTCCAGTTCTACCAGGCGGAGATGAACGCGCACGCGCTGGAGCGGCTCAGCCTGGAAAACGATTTGCGCAGGGCGGTCCACGACGACGCCTTCACGTTGCACTTCCAGCCTCAGTTTGGTTGCGTCAGCGGCGAGCTGACCGGAGTAGAGGCTTTGCTGCGTTGGGAACATCCCACGCTGGGACCGATTTCTCCAGGATCCTTCATTCCCGTCGCCGAGGAGATCGGGCTGGTGTCAGCGCTGGGTGACTGGGTGCTGGACCGTGCGTGCCGGCAGATGGCTGAATGGCATGCAGCGGGTTTCAGCCAGCCGCGTATGGCGATCAATGTGTCCGGTCGACAGTTCGCTGAGGGCCAGCTCGCCGAGCGCGTCGCGACCGTTCTGCAGCGCTACAGCCTGGCGCCTGCTTGTGTCGAGCTGGAGCTTACCGAAAGCATCCTGCTGCGTGATGTCGAGGAAACCATGCAGACACTGGCTCGGCTCAAGGAGTTGGGCGTGCACATCGCTGTGGACGATTTCGGCACGGGATATTCCTCGCTCAACTATCTCAAGGACTTCCCCATCGATACCTTGAAAATCGACCGCAGTTTCATCCAGGCGATGCATGCCGGCAGTCGCGACGCTCGGCTGGCGGAAGCCATCGTGGCCATGGGTCGGTCGCTGCAGTTGATGGTCATTGCGGAGGGCGTGGAGACTGCCGAGCAGCTGGAATTGCTGCGCAGTTTCGGCTGCGACGAGGTGCAGGGGTTCTATCTCGGCAAGCCCATGACCGCCGAGGACCTGCAGCGCAGACATCTGCGGCCTTCCTGAACAGGATTTCTCCTGTAACTGAGCGCATTTCATGTGCCAGCGTGCCTGGGTTGCGTTAAAATGCGCCCCTTCAATTTTGACAGTCCTATCAGGGGGCCGAACATGTTTAGCCGTTCCAACGATATCGCCACCGTCGACGCCGAACTCTGGAGTGCCATGCAGCAGGAGGCGCAACGTCAGGAAGAGCATATCGAGCTGATCGCTTCCGAGAACTACACCAGCCCTGCGGTCATGCAGGCGCAGGGTTCGGCCCTGACCAACAAGTACGCTGAAGGCTACCCGGGCAAGCGCTACTATGGTGGTTGCGACTACGTCGACATCGCCGAGCAGCTGGCAATCGACCGCGCCAAGCAACTGTTCGGTGCCGACTACGCCAACGTCCAGCCGCATGCCGGTTCGCAGGCCAACGCCGCGGTGTTCCAGGCTTTGCTGACGCCCGGTGACACCGTGCTGGGCATGAGCCTTGCCCATGGCGGTCACCTGACCCATGGCGCAGGCGTGAATTTCTCCGGCAAGCACTACAACGCTGTGCAGTACGGCATCAACACCGACACTGGCCTGATCGACTATGACGAAGTCGAAGCGCTCGCTGTCGAGCACAAGCCGAAGATGATCATTGCCGGTTTCTCGGCCTACTCGCAGGTACTGGACTTCGCCCGTTTCCGCGAGATCGCCGACAAGGTCGGTGCGTACCTGTTCGTCGACATGGCGCATGTGGCAGGTCTGGTTGCGGCTGGCGTCTACCCGAACCCCGTGCCGTTCGCCGACGTGGTCACCACCACCACGCACAAGACGCTGCGTGGCCCGCGTGGCGGCCTGATTCTGGCCAAGGCCAACGAGGCGCTGGAGAAGAAGCTCAACTCCGCAGTATTCCCGGGCGGCCAGGGCGGCCCGCTGATGCATGTCATCGCGGCGAAGGCGATCTGCTTCAAGGAAGCCATGAGCCCGGAGTTCAAGACTTACCAGCAGCAGGTAGTCAAGAATGCCCAGGCGATGGCCGGCGTGTTCATCGAACGCGGCTTCGATGTGGTGTCTGGCGGTACGCAGAACCATCTGTTCCTGTTGTCGCTGATCAAGCAGGACATCACTGGTAAGGACGCGGACGCTGCGCTGGGTCGCGCGCATATCACTGTCAACAAGAACGCGGTACCCAACGATCCACGCTCGCCGTTCGTTACCTCGGGCCTGCGCATCGGTACGCCGGCTGTGACCACCCGCGGTTTCAATGAAGCGGATTGCCGCGACCTGGCGGGCTGGATCTGCGACATCCTGGAAAACATGAGCGACGAATCCGTTATCGAACGCGTTCGCGGTCAGGTCCAGCAGATTTGCCAGCGCCTGCCGGTATACGCTGACTGATCCGCCGCACCGATCTCACGAGGCCGGGTCGCCCGCACCCAGACTCGTAGGCCGTCACACCAACCCCCTGCCAGGTTCTGTCAGGGGGTTTTTCGTGCCTGGCAAATGGCCGCTTGGCATGCCGGGCCGGTGGGATTAGCATGATCTAAAAGAAAATAAGAACAGGAGCGCTCACATGAAGCGTCTCACGATTGCCCTCGTTGCGCTGATGAGTCTGACGGTGCTGCCGTCTCAAGCTGATGATCCCATCCCCAAGCCGCTGGTACAGGTCGGCCTGATGCCGTTCCCGGGCTATTCGTTCTCCGACGAAAAGGGGCTGCCTGCGGGCAAGACCGTCAAGCTGACCCGCCTGCTCCTGAATCAGGCCGGTTATCCTCACGAAATTCGCATAATGCCGCCAGCCCGTATCTGGCGCGGTCTGGAAGACGGCACGGTGCATGTCTGGCCGGGCGTGATCAGCAAGCCCGGGCTGGAAGACCACACGCAACTCACCGACAGAACGCTGGGTCTGGTCGGGATTAATCTGTACGCGCGTCCGGGGTCGGCGCTGCCGGTCTGGCCGGATGGCATCGCTGGCAAACGCATCATCCTGATCACCAACTACACATACACCAACGATCTGCTGCGCACGCTTTACGACGCAAACCGCGCCGTGCGGTTTCACAGGGGTAGCTCGCATACCGGTGCCGTCAACATGCTGCTGCGTGGACGAGGTGACTATCTGCTCGACTACCGCGCCCAGGTCGACCCAATCGTCGCCCGCCTCGGTATGGAGCCTTTGCCGTTCGTGCAAGTGGCGGAGCAGCCCATGCGCTTTCTCATCTCGCGCAAGAGTGGTTTCGCGGATCGGTTGAAGAATGATCTCGACCGTGCATTCGATGAGCTGGCGGCGCAGGGCGCCGAGCTGGATGTGACGCGTCAGTGAAAATGCGCAGCAGTCCGTTGCGCATACCGGCTCCAGCGGTTTAGATTCATCCACGCGGCACCACACGCCAGTACGCCGGCGTTCACGGAAGACGGCGACCGAAACAGACCATAGGAAGGTGACATGAGCGATCTCTACACATTGCGCTACCGCGGTAACCGCGTGGGCGGTAAGCCCGACGAGGCTATCCGGGACGATTTGACGAGCCTGGGATTCAAGGCCGGGCAGATTGATGCCTTGCTGGCAGGGCGCGGTGCAATTATCAAGCGGCGCCTGAGTGCATCACAGGCCAGGGCGTATCAGCAGCGACTGGAACGGGCAGGTCTGCTGACCGACATTGAGCGCGACGATGCCAGCGTACCAAGCGCTTCCGAGGCGTCGGCCGCCGTAAGACCGTCATCTCCGGCGCGTTTCGACGCAGCAGAGCCGACCCGCTCGCCAGAACAGCAGCAATCGACCGTGCGACGTCTGGAACCGGTCGAATTTTCCGGCCGTGGCAGCGAGTTCTTCGGCATCTGGATCGTCAATATCTTCCTGCTCCTTCTTACCCTGGGTTTTTATGCACCCTGGGCCAAGGTACGTACCAACCAGTATTTCTACGGCCACACGCAGATCGATGGTGCGAGCTTTCAGTATCTTGCCGATCCGTGGGTCATCTTTCGTGGTCGGCTGGTAGCGATCGTCGCGGTGGCGGTTTGGGTACTGGTCTCCGAACTGTGGCCGATGGGGTCGCTGATCCTGCTGGCAGTCTTCCTGCCGGCGATGCCCTGGGTAATCATCCGCTCGCTGAAATTCCATGCGGTCAACAGCGCTTATCGCAATATTCGCTTCGACTTCCGCGGAAACTATGTTGGCGCCTGCATGGCCATGCTGGTTTGGCCGATCGTCGCACTGCTGACCCTCATGATCGCCGCTCCGCTGTCGATCTTCAAAACCCATGCCTTCATGGTCAATAACAGTTACTTCGGCACCATGCCGTTTCGCCTCAAGGCGACGGCCGGCGATTACTATGTTTTCTTCCTGCGGGTCATTGGCGTGGTGGTCGGCTTTGCAGTGCTGGCCACCATCGCCGGTAAGCTGACCCATCCCGGCGTGGCGATGGTTGTTGCGGCGTTCGGCTACCTTGCCCTGTTCGGGTATTTCATGGCTGGCCTGACCAACCTGGTGTTCAACTCCACTGTGCTCGGCCTGCATGGTTTTCAGTCGACCCTGAGTAAGCGACGCATGGTCTGGATCTTCATGACCAACAGCCTTCTCATTGCCTTAACCCTGGGCTTCTTCACCCCCTGGGCGAAGGTTCGCATGGCTGCGTACCGGGCCAGCTGTACCGAAGTGGCTGTGCATGGCGACCTGGACAGCTTCGTTGCCAGCGAAGTGAAGCAGGCCAGCGCCGTCGGTCAAGAGCTCGGCGACGCTTTCGATCTGGGCATATCCCTTGTCTGAGAACAGGCTCAACGGACTGTATTTCGACGGACGCCGCAGCACCGGTCACGCGGCAGGTTTGCGTCTTGAGGACGGTTGTCTGGTGCTGACCCTTGCTGCCGGGGAACAACGCTTCCCGGCGCAACAGGCAAGGCTCGGTATCCAGGTTGGGCGGGCGGTGAGCTATCTGAGGCTGGACGGCACGGCGATCTTCGAATCCTCCGACCAGGCCGGGTTGGCGGAGTTGGCAGGAATGGCCAAAGGTGCTGCCGGCGCAGGCGTGCTGCATCGGTTGGAAACCAACTGGCGTCTGATCCTGGCCAGCGCTGTGCTGGTGGCTGCGTTCCTGATCGGTAGCGTGATCTGGGGGGTGCCATGGCTCTCGGGACTGGTTGCGCAGGCGGTGCCAGCTAGTGTCGAGCAGTGGGTTGGAGAGCAATCCCTGGCGACTCTGGACGAGCTTTGGCTGGAGCCAAGCAGTCTGGATGCTGATCGTCAGAACAGCTTGCATGCGGCGTTCGCCCCTCACATCGCTTCGTTGCAACAGGCCTACCCCGATCGTGCATGGCAGGTTGAACTACGCTCCAGCGAGGCGCTGGGGGCCAACGCCCTGGCCTTGCCGGGCGGCATCATGGTATTCACCGACGAGCTGGTAAAGTTGGCCGAAACCGACGCGGAACTGATTGCGATTCTTACACATGAAGCCGGGCACGTTGCCTATCGCCACGGTATGCGTGCAATCGTCCAGAGCTCGCTTGCACTGTGGTTGATGATGTCCATTACCGGTGACATCTCGGCTGCGTCTGACCTGACCGCCAGCTTGCCGGTGATTCTAGCCAACCTGAGCTATGCCCGTGGCATGGAAGCCGAAGCGGATGAGTTTGCCTTGCAGCGGCTGCGCGAGGGCAGCATTGATCCGATCCACTTCGCCCAGATCATGCGCCGGCTGGAAGCAGCTCATGGCGCTAGCGGAGAAAGGAGTGGTCTTGGGGAGTTTCTTTCGACGCACCCGCCGACTGAGGAGCGCATACGGCGCTTCGTTGAAGCTTCGCAGCAACACAGCGAATAGAACGCCGGCGGGATCCCGCCGGCGTTGACCTCAGGACTTGACGAGGCCCAGCGTACTTAGCGTGCGGCTGCGGACTTGCTTCAGTAGTTCGGCATCGTTGACCAGAGACTGGCCGTAGGAAGGTACCAGGTCCTGAATGCGCGACTGCCATTCCGGTGTGCTCAGCTCTTTCTTGAAGCAGCGCTGCAGAACGTCCAGCATCGCCTGAACCGCAGTAGACGCACCGGGCGACGCGCCAAGCAGTGCGGCGAGCGTGCCGTCCTTGGCCGCAACGATCTCGGTACCGAACTCCAGCTTTCCGTGACCCTTGGCGTCCTTCTTGATGATCTGCACGCGCATGCCGGCATCCTGCAGCTTCCAGTCTTCCTCGCGAGCCTGCGGGAAATAATTGCGCAGCGAAGCGACACGGTCCTTATGCGACTGAAAGGATTCGGAGATCAGATAGCGCGTCAGATCCATGTTGTCACGACCCACCGCCATCATCGGTGCCACGTTGTACGGACGGACCGAGGAGAACAGGTCGAACACCGAACCTTTCTTCAGGAACTTGGTGGTGAAGCCGGCGAAGGGACCGAACAGCAGAGCGGGTTCGCCATTGATGATGCGAGTGTCGAGGTGCGGTACGGACATTGGCGGCGCGCCGACTGCAGCCTTGCCATACACCTTGGAGCGGTGCTGCTTGACGATCTCCGGCTTCTGGCACACCAACCACTGACCGCTGACCGGAAAGCCGCCATAGCCCTGGCTTTCGTCGATATGCGACTTCTGCAGCAGTGGGAGCGAGCCGCCGCCGGCCCCAAGGAAAACGAAACGCGCATTGAATTCCTTTTCGCCGCCATTGGCGTCGTCTTCGACCTTTACCCGCCAGGTGCCGCGGCTCTTGCTCTTGCGCAGCGATTCGACCGAATGGCGCAGGTGCAGATCGAAGCCTTCCTGCTTCTTCAGCCAGTCGATCATGTTGCGGGTGAGCGAGCCGAAGTCGACATCCGAGCCATACTCGACTCGAGTTGCTGCGACTTTCTCCGCCGGGTTGCGCTGATCCATGACCAGTGGCATCCACTCGCGGATCTCCTCGGGCGAGTCGCTGAACTTCATGTCCGCGAAGAGATGATGGGCGCTGAGCAATTCCTGGCGTTTGCGCAGGAATGCTACGTCCTTTTCACTCCAGACGAAGCTCTGGTGCGGAGTGGGGTTGATGAATTTGTTGGGAGCCGGAAGGATGTTCTGCTCGACCAGGTATGACCAGAACTGCAGCGATACCTCGAACGAAGCATTGATGCCCAGCGCCCTGTCGATGGTGATCGAACCATCACAGCCTTGCGGTGTGTAGTTGAGCTCGCAGTAACCGGCATGACCGGTGCCTGCGTTGTTCCAGCCGTCCGTGCTTTCGTGAGCCACGTGATCCAGACGCTCGACCAGGGTAATGGTCATAGCGGGATCGAGCTGTTTGAGCAACATTCCTAGTGTAGCGCTCATGACACCACCACCGACCAGCAAGACATCTACGTTTTTTGCTGTCATTAACATGTCGCCTCTTGCGAAAAACTGCGCCAATGATACCGGTTTCTCCGAGGCGGTAATACATACAAAACCTAGGCGAATAGTCTAAATCGCACGCCTTGCTGGCACAGCCGGCGAGCCGGCTCCTTGCTTCAGATCATGGCGATTCCTCCTGATGGTAGTTTAAGCTCGGCGCTTGGCAATAAGCTTACAGCGAGAGCGGCATGCAAGAGATCATCATCGTCGGCGGCGGTATCATGGGTTGCCTGACGGCACTCAATCTGCTCGAAGCTGGCATCCGGGTTACGTTGCTCGAACGCCAACGCGCGGGCCGGGAGGCATCCTGGGCCGGCGGTGGGATCGTCTCGCCGCTATATCCCTGGCGCTACGGCAAGCCGGTGCAGGTGCTCGCGAGCTGGTCGCAGGGCTACTATCCGCGTCTGGCCGAGGAGCTGAAGCAACAGACCGGAATCGATCCCGAGGTCAGCAGCTGCGGTCTCATGTGGCTTGATCATGCTGAACAGGAGCAGGCCCTCGCCTGGGCTGCCAGCCAGGCGCAGCCGTTGCGCCGAGTAGACTCAAGCTTCATCTATCGACAGGTTCCGGAGCTTGCGCCCGGCTACCAGTCGGCGTTGTGGCAGGACGACCTGGCCAATGTACGCAATCCGCGGCTGATGGCCGCGCTACTGAAGCGACTAAATGCAGATCCGAACTTCTCCCTGGTCGAGCAGTGTCCGGCTGATGAGTTGATCATTACCGGCGGACGGGTAGGTGGCGTACGAGGCGGTGGGCGGTCGTTTCACGCCGAGAAGGTCGTGATTGCCGCTGGCGCCTGGAGCGGCGAATGGCTCGGGACGCTTGGTTACGAGCTGCCGGTTCAACCGGTGAAGGGGCAGATGCAGCTGTATCGCTGCATGCCTGGCTGGTTGCCGAGCATGGTGTTGTTCGAGGGACGCTACGCGATCCCCAGGCGGGATGGACATGTCCTGATCGGCAGCACGCTCGAACATACCGGCTTCGATGCGAGTACTACCGTGGAGGCCTTCGCTTCGCTGCGCCAGTCGGCTTTGCAGTTGTTGCCGGGTCTGGCTGCCCAGCAACCGGTCGGGCAATGGGCAGGATTGCGGCCCGGCTCGCCCGATGGGGTGCCCTTCATTGGTGAGGTCCCCGGGTTAAGCGGCCTGTGGCTGAACGCCGGGCATTACCGCAATGGGTTGGTGCTGGCGCCAGCTTCCTGTCGGCTGGTCGCTGATCTGATCAGCGGGCGCCAGCCGGCCATTGATCCAGCACCTTACGCACCGGCGTTACGGCTGGGTTCGATCGCCTGATCAGTTAATCTTCCATGCCCAGCTTTTTTAGCCGATAGCGCAACGAGCGAAAAGTGAGGCCCAGACGTTTCGCAGCCGCAGTCTTGTTCCAGCGTGTTTCTTCCAGCGCCTGCGTGATCGCACGGCGCTCGATATCGTCCAGATAGTCTTCGAGTGAGTCGATGTCTCCCAGCGACAGGTTTTCTTCGCTGCTGCTGGCGATGTCCGACAGCAGGATGTCTTCAGCGTCGATCACGTTGCCTTCGCATAGGGTGAAGGCGCGCTCCAGCGTGTTCTCCAGCTCACGAACATTGCCCGGGAAGCGATAGTTGCAAAGCTGCTCCAGGCAGGCGCTGGTCAGTTTGGGTGCCGGCAGGCCGTTGCGGCCAGCCAGTTGAGTGAGAATATGCCGGGCCAGGAGCGGGATGTCTTCGCGGCGTTTGCGTAGCGGCGGTACGCTCAGTTCGATCACGTTGATCCGGTAGAAAAGGTCTTGACGGAAACGGCCGGCAGCAACTTCCGCAGCCAGATCCTTGTGGGTGGCGCACAGCAGTCGCACGTCCACGGTCTCTTCCTGCTGCGTGCCAACCGGGCGCACGGCTTTCTCCTGGATAGCCCGTAACAGCTTGACCTGCATCGCCATCGGCAGATCGGCCACCTCGTCGAGAAACAGCGTGCCCCCCTTGGCTGCTTGGAACAGTCCAGGCTTGTCCGAGACGGCTCCGGTGAAGCTGCCCTTGCGATGACCAAAGAATTCGCTTTCCATCAATTCCGAGGGAATCGCCCCGCAGTTGACCGGCACGAAGGGGTGGCTGGCGCGAGGGCCAAGCGCATGAATTCGACGTGCCACCAGCTCCTTGCCGCTGCCCGACTCGCCGCTGATGTACAGCGGCGCCTGGCTGCGCGCCAGCTTGGCGATCTGTCCACGCAACTGCTGGATCGGGGCAGACAGCCCCAGAATAGGGTCGTCGACCGCCGTGTCAGGTTCCGGCTCGGCCTTGCTGCTCAGGCGTAGCGCGCTGCTGACCAGTTCGCGCAGCCGCTGCAGGTCGACCGGTTTGGTCAGAAAATCGAAGGCACCGGCCTTCAGCGCCGTAATCGCCGTATCCAGGCTGCCGTAGGCGGTGATCATGGCGACCGGCAAGGAAGGACAGTTCTGCTGAATATGTCTTACCACCATCATGCCGTCGCCGTCGGGAAGGCGCATGTCGGTCAGACACAGGTCGAACCGTTCCTCACGCAGCATGTCCAGCGCCGCGGCCAGGGTTGTGGCGCTGCGAGTGCGCATGTTCATGCGCCGAAGCGTCATATCGAGCAGTTCGAGGATGTCCGGCTCGTCGTCGATGATCAAAACCAGCGGGCTAGTCATGGGGATTGGATGTGCTCCTTGCTGTCCTGTTGGCATGATCCATCATACCAAGCGTTTGGGGTGGGCGAACGTGATGCGCATACAACATCCGCGAGGCTCCAGGGGTTCGTATTCCAGCCGGGCCTGGTTGCTCTCGCATAGTTCGCGCGAGATATACAGGCCCAGGCCCGTGCCCGATGCCTCGGTGGTGTAGAACGGCTCGAAAATGTGCGGTACATGATCGGGATCGATGCCCGGCCCGTGGTCGATGACTTCAAGCACCGGCAGATCGGTATCGCGTTTGATGTACAAGCGGATCCAGATGGTGCGCGTATCGCCCTCGCGGCCGCTGTAGCGCAACGCGTTCTGACAGAGATTGCCGACCACCTGACCGAGCTGGTTGGGGTCCATCCGCGTGAGTATCGCATCGCCGGCGGACTGCTCCTCGCACTCGAGTTCGATCACATCGTTGGGCAACCTTGATGGCTCGAAGTCTTGCAGAAATTGCTCGACCCACAACCAAAGATCGACCAGTTGCGGCTCGCTCGGCCGACGACGGGACAGTTCCAGCACCGTCTCGATGACCCGGTTCATGCGCTTGGAGTGTTGCTGGATGATTTCGCTGAGGCGCTGGTCCTGTTCGCTGAGCTGCGCGGATTCGCCGAGCAGTTGCGCCGCATGGCTGATTGCGCCCAGCGGGTTGCGAATTTCATGGGCAATGCTGGCCGTCAGGCGGCCGAGGGAGGCGAGTTTGAGTTGCTGGGCCTGCTGCGCTACCTGTGCGTTATCGTCGAGGAAGATCAGCACCGTCTCCTCGCCAGCCTGGGTGAGTGGCTTGAAGTTGGCCATCAGCTCGGCACCGCCGCTGTGATTCTGGAAGGGCAGGGCGCGGATCGAAGGGTACTGCTGCCATTGCTGCAGCCGCTGCGCGAGCGAGGGCGACAATCCGTCCAGCGCCATCTCGCGCATGATCGGCTTGCCAAGCATCTGCGCAGCCGCTTCGTTGGCCAACAGCACCTGATGACGGGCATTGGCCACGACAATTCCGGTGCGCATGCGTTGAATGATCAGCTTGTTGAGTTTTTCCAGCGATGCCAGGCTGACCGCCTGTTGTTGGGCCAGCGATTCCGACTGCTGGAGCTTGCGGCTGAGCCGCTGCACGAAGAGTGCGACGGCGAAGAAAATGCAGCCAAGCACGCCGACCTGCAGATAGTTTTGCGGCAGGGACGGCATCGACAGGCTGAGGAAGAAAGTCAGGTACATCAGCGCCAGACTGGCTAGCGCTGCCAGCAGCAGACCGATCCGGCCATGCAGCAGGATGTTGCCGGTCGCCACCGGGATCAACAGCAGGTTGCCGAACCCGCTGCCGGCGCCGCCGGCCGCGTAGAACAACAGGCTGAGCAGGAAAATGTCCAGAACTGCCATGGCGAACAAGTGCAGGTCGCGACGGCCCTGATGAAGCATCAAGGCGATGGCCACGTTGACCAGCAGATAGACCCAGCTGGCCGCTTCGTACAGTTCGGGATTGGCGAGATCGAGCACGCCTTCGCGCAGCGAGGTGCTCAGCAGAGCAAGCAGAAACGCCAGAACCACCCGGTAGACGTTGTAGATCCGGACAATCCGCGCGCGCTGCGAATCCGCTTGCCTAGCCATTGCGGTCCGCTTCGAGATGCTCGACGCTACAGTACCAGTGCGCTTCTTCGCGTATGGCTTCACCCTCTGGCAGATGCAAGCCGCAGCGTACACAGCGCACCATCAGTGGCGGCTTCTCGGCGGCCGGAGGTGGTCTGCGCTTGCTGGCCTGCCACGCCTGCCATTGTCGCCAGAAGGTGAATGCTGCGAACAGGACGATCAACAGCAGAATGAACTTGATGAGGCCCATCGTCATTCCTGTAGTGAAAATCGGAGAGGCGCCAGTGTAGCCGAAGCAGCCGAAGGGCCATAGCTCGGTACGTCGCCGCTGGCGTGTTTGTGTCAGCCAGTCGGGGCTTGGTAAAGATATTCAGGCGATACGTCGCACGGCTGTGCCAGGTGCGTGGCGGGCGAATCCAAAGGAGTACAAACGAAAGCGCCTTGGACCAGGTGCGCACGTCGGCTGGCTTCCGTTCGGAAACCTCGTGGCTGGATCACGTCAGGCTGGGAAAGCGACGACTGTGTCGTCAGGAAGGTCGCCGGATGCGGAGCCGGAGACTCCGCATCCGTGATCGGTATCAGTCGAACAGGCCGAAGGTAAGGCGGTTCAACCAGGAGCGTCCGCGTTGCTGTTCGTACACAGGCGTGCGAATGTCGCTGGGGATCGCCGCGCGGGCATCCTGATACTGCCGTTCCATTTCGCGCTCGGCTACGGTGGTGCCGCCTTCGCGGGGCGGGGTCAAGAGTTTATCGAGCGCGCCGACGGTCATCGATTCAACCCAGCCAGCGTCGCGCTCCGCCGGTTCGACATGGTGTAGGAACTCGCCGTCTTCCAGACTCGGATGCTCCGGATAGTTGGCTCGCAGCACCGTCAACGAGTCGTTGGCCAGCTCTTCCAGTGCCAGCCGGTTGTAGGCTTCGACCATCAGAGCCAGACCATCCGGTACGGCAGGCGTTTGCTGGAAGTTCTCAACTACGTAGCGGCCGCGGTTGGCTGCGGCCACGAAGGCGCCGCGCTTGAGATAATAATGACCGACATGAACGTCGTAAGCCGCCAGCAGATTGCGCAGATACACCATGCGCAGCCGTGCGTCTGCAGCGTAACGGCTGTCGGGGAACCGGCTGACCAACTGCGCGAACTCATTGAACGAATCGCGCGCACCACCTGGATCACGGCGAGTCATGTCCAACGGCAGGAAGCGCTCGAAAATACCCCGGTCCCGGGTAAAGGACGCCATGCCGCGCATGTAATAGGCATAGTCGACGTTCTGATGTTGCGGGTGCAGCCGGATGAAGCGATCGGCCGAGGAGCGAGCGGCTTCCGGCTCCATGTTCTGGTAGTAGGCGTAGATTAGCTCCAATTGCGCCTGCTCGGCGAAACGGCCGAACGGATAGCGCGATTCCAGCGCGCGCAGCTTCTCGATCGCCGGGCCGAAGTTGCGGGCATCCAGATCTTCCTGCGCCATGCTGTACAGCTCGGATTCGCTGAGCGACTCGTCAAGCGTCTTGGTGTTGGAAGAACAGGCCGCCAACAGGGCGAACAAACCGACCAGCAACAGGTGTTTCATCGACATATGTGACATCCGGATGGACGACCGCAAGCTGTTGCCTGGGTGGGCGTCCTGTTATAGTTGGACCTCGTTTCCTGGCACGCCGCCTGCTCGGCAGGTGCCTCGAAGAAGCCGTATTTAACCACAGCGCAGAGGCGAAAACCAAAACGGGATTCGGCCTGTGTGTCCGGCGCCTTTCGCGCGCTTTACGTGAGTTCCCATGTCAGATCGCATCCGCTTGTCCGCCCAGGTTGCCTCCGAGTCAGGAGGCCAGCGCCTCGACCAGGTCGCCGCCCAGTTATTCCCCGATTTTTCGCGCTCGCGCCTGCAGAGCTGGATAAAGGATGGCAGTCTGACCATGGACGGCAAGACCGTTCGCACTCGCGATACCGTCTACGGTGGCGAGTTGCTTGAGCTCGACGCCGAACGCGAGGCGCAGGGGGACTGGCAACCCGAGGCGATCGACCTGGATATCGTCTATGAAGACCACGCGCTACTGGTGATCAACAAGCCGGCAGGTCTGGTGGTGCATCCGGCTGCCGGGCATCAGGATGGCACTCTGCTCAATGCTCTGCTGCATCACGCACCGGAGCTGGCCAAGGTGCCGCGAGCCGGCATCGTGCATCGTCTGGACAAGGACACCACTGGTCTGATGGTCGTGGCCAAGACCCTGGAATCGCAGAACGATCTGGTCAATCAACTGCAGGCTCGCACGGTCACGCGCGAATATGAATGTGTGGTGGTGGGCGTGATGACCGCAGGCGGCAAGGTTGATCAGCCAATCGCCCGGCACGGTACCAACCGCCAGAAGATGGCAGTAGTCGCCGGCGGCAAGGATGCGGTCAGCCACTATCGGGTCATCAACCGCTTCCGGGCGCACACCCATGTAAAGGTAAAGCTTGAGACCGGTCGCACCCACCAGATCCGCGTGCACATGAGTCACATCCATTCTCCGCTGGTGGGCGATCAGACCTATGGCGGCCGGCTGCGTATCCCGCCGGGAGCCAGCCAGGCGCTGATCAAGATGCTCCGCGAATTCCCGCGTCAGGCGCTGCACGCTCGCCGGCTGGAGCTCCAGCACCCGGATGATGGCCGCACCATGCGCTGGGAAAAGCCCCTGCCTGAAGACATGCAGCAGCTCCTGGCGATGCTGCGTGACGACGGCGAGATCGATGAATGAATAGCGACTGGCTCTGCGCAGACTGGCCAGCGCCGGCAGGTGTCCGTACCTGTATTACTACGCGCCGCGGTGGGGTCAGCCAAGCGCCATGGGCCGGTCTGAATCTCGGCACCCATGTTGGTGATGACCCGTCTGCGGTTGCGGCCAATCGCGAGCGGCTGGTCGATGCGCTGGGCTGCGCACCGGCCTGGCTGGAGCAGACGCATAGCGTGAAGGTGGTGCGTGCCGATGCCTCACAGGTACTCGATGCTGATGCCAGCTGGACCGACCAGCCTGGCGTTGCCTGCACCATCATGACAGCGGACTGCCTGCCGGTCATGTTCTGCGACCGGGCCGGCACTCGGGTAGCCGCGGCGCACGCGGGCTGGCGTGGGCTGGCTGGCGGAATCCTGGAGCAGGCGATTGCAGCCATGCAGGTCGCCCCTGCGGATATCCTGGTCTGGCTGGGGCCGGCGATCGGGCCAGATGCGTTCGAAGTGGGCGAAGAGGTCCGTCAGGCCTTTGCCGACCACGATCCGGTCGCCTTGCAGGCTTTCAGACCTTCTGGCCGGCATGGCCATTACCTGGCAGACATCTACCGTCTGGCACGCCAACGCCTGGAGCTGGCAGGCGTAGGGTCGGTCCACGGGGGCGGGTTTTGCACGGTCTCCGACGCCGAACGTTTTTATTCCTATCGTCGCGACGGTCAGACAGGCCGCTTCGCCTCGCTGATTTGGCTCGTGCGCTGAGCATCGGCGCAGTCCGACAAATTTTTGACTCCTGTCAATGCGACAGACCTTGAAAGGTCCATAATCGACCCTATCTAAAGTCCATCAATCATTGAACCTGCCGGACTGACCGGCTTTCAAGACAGGACAAGATTCATGCGCATTGACCGTTTAACCAGCAAGCTACAGGTGGCCCTGTCCGACGCCCAGTCGTTGGCGGTTGGTCGCGACCATAACCAGATAGAGTCCGCGCACCTGATGCTGGCGCTCCTCGACCAGCAGCAAGGCTCAATCAAGCCCTTGCTGCGCCAGGTCGGGTTCGACATCAACGCACTGCGTGCCGCACTCGTCGACGCAGTCGACCGGCTACCGACCATCTCCGACCCTACCGGCGACGTTAACCTGTCGCAGGACCTTGCGCGTCTGTTGAACAAGGCCGACGGCCTGGCACAGAAGCGCGGCGACCAGTTCATCTCAAGTGAGCTGGTCCTGCTGGCGGCGATGGACGAGACCACCCCGCTCGGCAAGATCCTGCTGGGGCAGGGCGTGTCGAAAAAGGGGCTGGAGACCGCTATCGAAAACCTGCGCGGCGGCGAATCGGTCAACGATGCCAACGCCGAGGAATCGCGGCAGGCGCTGGACAAATACACCGTCGACCTGACCAAGAAAGCCGAAGATGGCAAGCTCGATCCGGTCATCGGCCGCGACGACGAGATCCGTCGTACGGTTCAGGTACTGCAGCGGCGTACCAAGAACAACCCGGTGTTGATCGGCGAGCCCGGCGTGGGTAAGACCGCCATCGTCGAAGGCCTGGCCCAGCGCATCGTTAACGGCGAAGTGCCGGACGGGCTGAAGGACAAGCGTTTGCTGGCGCTGGATATGGGCTCGCTGATCGCCGGCGCCAAGTTCCGCGGCGAATTTGAAGAGCGCCTCAAGGCTGTGCTCAACGAGTTGGACAAGCAGGAAGGGCGCGTGATTCTGTTCATCGACGAGTTGCACACCATGGTGGGTGCCGGCAAGGCAGAAGGTTCGATGGATGCCGGCAACATGCTCAAGCCGGCACTGGCTCGCGGTGAACTGCACTGCGTGGGCGCGACGACCCTCGACGAATATCGAAAATACGTGGAGAAGGACGCCGCGTTGGAGCGTCGTTTCCAAAAAGTGCTGGTCGACGAGCCGAGCGAAGAGGACACCATCGCCATCCTGCGCGGCTTGAAGGAGCGCTACGAGCTACACCACAAGATCACCATCACCGATGGTGCGATCATTGCCGCAGCCAAGCTCAGCCACCGCTACATCACCGATCGGCAGTTGCCGGACAAAGCGATTGATCTGATCGACGAGGCGGCCAGTCGCATCCGCATGGAGATCGACTCCAAGCCGGAAGCGCTGGATAAGCTTGAGCGTCGGCTCATCCAGCTTAAGGTCGAGCGCGAAGCGCTGAAGAAGGAAGACGACGACGCAGCACTGAAGCGTCTGGAGAAGCTGAAGGAAGATATCGCCAAAATCGAGCTGGAGTATGCCGATCTCGAAGAAATCTGGAAGGCCGAGAAAGCGGATGTGCAAGGTTCTGCGCAGATTCAGGAGAAGATCGAGCAGGCCAAGCAGGAACTGGAGTCGGCACGGCGCAAGGGCGATCTGAACCGCATGGCCGAGTTGCAGTACGGGATCATTCCGGATCTGGAGCGCAGCCAGCAGATGGCCGAGCAGCACGGGAAGGTCGAGAACCAACTGCTGCGCAACAAGGTAACCGATGAGGAAATCGCCGAGGTCGTGTCGAAGTGGACCGGTATTCCGGTGAGCAAAATGCTTGAGGGCGAGCGCGACAAGCTGCTACGCATGGAAGACGCACTGCACAACCGCGTGATCGGACAACACGAGGCCGTTGTGGCGGTCTCCAATGCGGTGCGTCGCTCGCGTGCCGGTCTGGCTGACCCGAATCGCCCGAGCGGCTCGTTCATGTTCCTTGGGCCCACCGGTGTCGGCAAGACCGAGCTGTGCAAGGCGCTGGCGGAGTTCCTCTTCGATACCGAAGAGGCCATGGTGCGGATCGACATGTCCGAGTTCATGGAAAAGCACAGCGTTGCACGCCTGATCGGTGCGCCTCCGGGCTACGTTGGTTACGAGGAGGGCGGTTACCTGACCGAAGCAGTACGTCGCAAGCCGTACTCGGTCATTCTCATGGACGAGGTGGAAAAGGCGCATCCGGATGTGTTCAACGTGCTGCTGCAGGTGCTCGAAGACGGTCGTTTGACCGACAGCCAGGGCCGTACTGTGGACTTCCGCAATACCGTGGTGGTGATGACGTCGAATTTGGGGTCGGCACAGATTCAGGAGCTGGTCGGCGATCGCGAGGCGCAGCACGCCGCTGTGATGGATGCGGTGAGCAACCACTTCCGTCCGGAATTCATCAACCGGATCGACGAAGTCGTGGTGTTCGAGCCGTTGGGCAAGGATCAGATCTCCGGCATTGCCAGCATCCAGTTGAGCCGTCTGCGTCAGCGCCTGGCCGAGCGCGACCTGGGGCTGGAAATCACCGACGAGGCGATGGAGAAGATCAGCGAAGTCGGGTACGACCCGGTGTATGGTGCGCGGCCGCTCAAGCGGGCGATCCAGCGCTGGATCGAGAATCCGCTGGCGCAGCGCATCCTTGCTGGGGACTTCCAGCCTGGCGCGACCATCAAGGCAAAGGTCGAAGGCGACGGGTTGGTCTTTACCGACTGATCTGTCATGGCAAAAAAAACCCGCTTCGGCGGGGTTTTTTTGTGGTTCGAATAAAGCGCAAAGTCTCTTGCAGAGTGCCGCTACGAACTCCTTTTCGCGCCCAGGTGCGCTCCTACAGAATACATCGCCTTGCGTAGGAGCGGACCCGGCCGCGAAGAAGGTTACACAGCGCCCCTTCGCGCCCATGAACGCCCCCACAAAATACCCGCTGCGCTGTTACAACAGCATCGTCCGTATATCGGCCAATAGCTCCCCAAGGCGCCTGGTGAACTGCGCTGCCGCAGCCCCGTTGATCGCACGGTGATCGTAGGATAGCGACAAGGGCAGCATCAGCTGCGGCTGGAATGTGTTGCCGTCCCAAACCGGCTGCATGGTCGCTCGGCTGACGCCGAGGATGGCCACTTCCGGCGCATTGACGATGGGTGTGAAGTAGGTCCCGCCGATGTGGCCAAGGCTGGAGATGGTGAAGCAGGCACCCTGCATCGCATCCCCGCCGAGCTTCTTGCTCCGCGCCTTGTCCGCCAGTTCCGCCGCCTCGCCCGCCAGTTGCAACAGGCTCTTCTTGTCCACATCGCGAATAACCGGCACCAGCAGGCCGTCCGGCGTATCGACGGCGAAACCGATATGCACGTATTGCTTGTGCACGAGCTGCTTTCCGTTGCTGGCTAACGATACGTTGAAGTGCGGCTGCTCACGGAGTAGATGAGCGCAAGCCTTAAGCAAAAAGGGGAGTAGCGTGAGTTTCACACCCGCCTTGTCCGCTGCAGCCTTTTGCTCCTTGCGGAAGGCTTCCAGTTGACCGATGTCGGCCTGGTCGAACTGGGTGAC
Source organism: Halopseudomonas xinjiangensis (assembly GCF_900104945.1). Lineage (NCBI taxonomy): Bacteria > Pseudomonadati > Pseudomonadota > Gammaproteobacteria > Pseudomonadales > Pseudomonadaceae > Halopseudomonas > Halopseudomonas xinjiangensis. The sequence goes on from NZ_LT629736.1 coordinate 358,679, forward strand.
ATGAGGAACGTTGAGCCAGCTTCGATGAATGTTCGCCGCGCCGATTTGCTGCAGCCTGGTCATGTCGCGTACTTCGATTTCGCCGAAGCGGGTGAAATCGACCTCCGGCACTGCCGGGATGCCAGCTCCGCTGCCTGCGGATACACCGGTTGCGCCCCCGCCTTTCAACGTCTTCTTCACGTAACCTTGCACATCTTCCTTGAGGATCCGATCCTTTGGACCCGTCGGTGGAACCTGAGCGAGGTCAACGCCGAACTCGCGAGCGAGTTGGCGCACTGCCGGACCTGCGTGCACCTTCTTGCCTTCACGGCTCGGGCCGCCCACGGGTGGCGGCTCGGGCCGCTCGTTACTCGCGTCGCTACCCTTGTCGGCATAGCCTGGCCCCGCGTCGGCCGGCTTGTTTGGCGGCTTTTCGGCAGGCCTGGTATCGGCTGCTTTCGACTTGGCCGTGTCGGTTTTCTTCGGGGCTTCTTCCGCAGGCCTGGTCGCACCCTCGGAAACCCGTACGTGCATGACCAGGTCGCCGGTCTTGACGTCCTGTTCGAGCTTGGCGTCGACGGATTCGACTTCGCCTGAAAAAGGCGCTGGTATCTCCATGCTTGCCTTGTCGGATTCCAACACCAGCAAAGACTGCTCTTTTTCGATCCGGTCGCCGGGCTTGACCAGGATTTCGATGATCTTGGCAGTTCCATCGCCGATGTCCGGAATTTTCAGTTCCTTCACGGTCGTCGACTCGGTTTCCGCGGCGCTCTCGTCGCTGTCGGGATCCCTGGGAATGTCTTCCTCTGCTTCGTCGACCGGATTGCCATCGCTACCGCTTGCCGGATCTTCGTGCTCGGACGCGTCCGGATCCTCCTTCTGCTCTGCCTCGTCAGCTGCCTCCAGTTCCAGCAGTTCGGAGCCTTCCTTGAGCGTATCGCCCACCTTGACCTTGATCGATTTCACTACGCCGGCCTTGGGACTGGGCACCTCCATGCTCGCCTTATCCGACTCGAGCACGATCAAGCTCTGCTCTGGCTCGATCGTGTCGCCTTCCTTGACCAGAATTTCGATAACCTCACCTTCGCCACCGATATCCGGTACTTTGATCAGCTCGCTCATACCGTAGTCCTCAGCAGTCGGTGGGGATGGTTTTGTCCGGATCGATTCCGAACGCCTGAATGGCTTCGGTCAAAACCGTCGCTTCGAGCCTTCCCTGTTCGACCAAGGCGGCCAGGGCGGTATACGCCACCCAGCAACGGTCGACCTCGAAGAAGTGGCGCAGCTTGCGGCGGCTGTCGCTGCGGCCGAATCCGTCGGTGCCGAGAACCTTGTAGGTCGCCGGAACCCACTGGCGGATCTGATCGGCATAGAGCTTCATGTAGTCCGTGGCTGCGATGACCGGGCCAGTGCGACCGTCCAACAGCTCTTCGACGAAGGTCTTCTTGGGCTCGGCGCCGGGGCGCAGCCGATTGAGTCGCTCCACGGCCAGCCCGTCGCGGCGCAGCTCGTTGAAGCTGGTCACGCTCCATATGTCCGAAGTCACACCGAAGCGTTCCTCGAGCATCCTCGCCGCCTCGCGTACTTCGCGGAGAATGGTCCCGCTGCCCATCAGCTGCACGTGCTTGTCGGCGGGCTTTTCCGACTCGCTGAGCAGATACATGCCGCGCATGATGCACTCGCGGATTTTCTCGCCGGCGGGCATTGGAGGCTGTTTGTAAGACTCGTTCATTACCGTGAGGTAGTAGAAGACGTTTTCCTGTTCTTCCATCATCCGCCGCGCGCCTTCCTGAATGATCACCGCAAGCTCGTAAGCGTAGGCCGGGTCATAGCTGCGGCAGTTCGGAACGGTAGACGCCAGGATGTGGCTGTGGCCGTCCTGGTGTTGCAAGCCTTCGCCATTGAGCGTGGTGCGGCCCGCGGTACCGCCGATCAGGAAGCCCTTGGTACGGCTGTCGCCGGCAGCCCAGGCCAGATCGCCGATACGCTGGAAGCCGAACATCGAATAGAAGATATAGAACGGCAGCATCGGCTGGTTGTGCGTGCTGTATGCGGTGCCGGCGGCGATCCAGCTGGACATGGCGCCGGCCTCGGTGATGCCTTCTTCGAGGATCTGGCCCTTTTTGTCCTCGCGGTAGAACATGACCTGGTTCTTGTCGACCGGCTCGTAGAGCTGACCGACCGAGGAGTAGATGCCAAGCTGGCGGAACATGCCTTCCATGCCGAAAGTGCGGGCTTCGTCAGGTACGATTGGCACGATGCGCGAACCCAGCTCCTTGTCCTTGACCAGCTGGGAGAGGATGCGCACGAACGCCATGGTGGTGGATATTTCGCGATCGCCGCTGCCGTCGAGAATGCTTTTGAGGGTTTCCAGTGGCGGTACCGGAACGCGGAAGCTTTCCTTGCGCCGTTTCGGCATATAACCGCCGAGTGCTTCGCGGCGTGAATGCAGATACTTGTACTCGGCGCTACCTTCCTCGGGCTTGTAGAAGGGCAGCTTGTCGAGGTCTTCGTCGTTGACCGGGATGTTGAAGCGATCACGGAATTTCTTCAGGCTCTCGACATCCACCTTCTTGGTGTTGTGCGCGGTGTTTTGTGCTTCACCAGCGCCGGTGCCGTAGCCCTTGATGGTCTTGGCCAGAATCACGCTGGGCTGGCCGGTGTGATTTACCGCTTCGTGGTAGGCGGCATACACCTTGTACGGATCGTGCCCACCGCGGTTGAGCTTCCAGATTTCCGCGTCGGTCAGATCTGCGACCATTTCCTGCAGTTCGGGGCGGGTGCCGAAGAAGTGCTCGCGCACATAGGCGCCGCTGTTGGCCTTGTAGTTCTGATAGTCGCCATCGACGACTTCTTCCATGCGTTGCTGCAGCAAGCCGTTGTCATCCTTGGCCAGAAGCGGATCCCACAATCGCCCCCAGATCACCTTGATGACGTTCCAACCCGAGCCCTTGAAACCGCCCTCCAGCTCCTGAATGATCTTGCCGTTGCCGCGCACCGGGCCATCAAGGCGCTGCAGGTTGCAGTTGACGACGAAGATCAGGTTATCCAGTTTCTCACGTCCGGCCAGCGAAATCGCGCCAAGAGATTCGGGTTCATCCGTCTCGCCGTCACCCAGGAAGCACCAGACCTTCTGCTTCCCCGGCTCGATGAAGCCGCGATGTTCCAAGTACTTCATGAAGCGCGCCTGGTAGATCGCCTGGATCGGCCCCAGGCCCATCGACACGGTCGGGAATTGCCAGAAATCAGGCATCAACCAAGGGTGTGGATATGAGGAGAGGCCTTCACCGGACACTTCCTGGCGGAAATTATCCAGCTGCTCTTCGCTGATGCGGCCTTCCATGTAGGCGCGTGCGTACACGCCCGGCGATGCGTGGCCCTGGAAGTACACCAGATCACCGCCGTGTTCCTCGGTCGCCGCCTTGAAGAAGTAGTTGAAACCGATGTCGTAGAGCGTTGCGCTCGATGCGAAGGTGGAGATGTGCCCACCCAGATCCGGGTCCTGCAGGTTGGTACGCATCACCATGGCCAACGCATTCCAGCGCACCAGGGAGCGAATTCGCCGTTCCATGAACAGATCGCCCGGCATGCGCGCTTCGTGGGTGACCGGAATGGTGTTGCGGTACGGTGTGGTGATGGCGTAGGGCAGTGGGGTGCCGCTACGGCTGGCCAGTTCACCCAGCCGCGTCATCAGATAATGAGCGCGGTCTTCGCCTTCGTTGTCGAGCACCGATTCCAGCGCGTCGAGCCATTCCTGCGTTTCCAGCGGATCGAGATCGTCTTGCGTCATCTGGCAGTCTCCAGACCTTGTGGGTCTTGACCGTAGCGGAGCGCGATGCAGCCGTCGCTACGGCAGGTTTGCTGTGGGCTTGTAGTTTAACTACAAAAAAAGATCAGATTACAACTAAATAAGACCAATTGCGTAGCAAAACTACATTCTGCTCGCCGTCATCGCGCCCGGTGACCTTTTATGCCCGCGCGGGGCATGGCAAGCTGAGCCGTAAGTAAATCAAAGGATAGACCATGCCCACTCAGCTGCCCCTGCCCGACGCCCTCGTATCCATGGCTGATCACCACCTGGCCCAATGGCGGGCCGCGGCCGAACAGGCAGGGCTGGTCGACACACTCTCACAGCTCGATGACCGCTTGTTGACCGAGTTGCGGCTGGTTCTGTCGGGTAGCGACTACGTAGCCGAGCAGCTGCGCCGACATCCGCAGTTGTTGTTCACACTGCGCGCGAAGGGTGACCTGGAACGAGTGCTCGAACCCGGCGAGCTGGCGGCACGCCTCGCTGACATGCTTTCCGCCATCACGTCGGAAGACGAGCTAGGCAAGGCTCTGCGGCAATTCCGGCAATATCATCAGGTGCGCATCATCTGGCGTGATCTGGTGCGTCACGCGTCGACCATGCAGACCACCCGCGACCTGTCTGACATGGCTGATGCCTGTATCGATCAGGCGTATCAGTGGCTGTACCGGCAGGGTTGCGTATCGATGGGTACGCCGACCAGCCATGATGGCGTCGCGCAGCACATGGTGGTGCTGGGCATGGGCAAGCTTGGTGCGCAGGAGCTCAACCTGTCGTCGGATATCGATCTGATCTTTGCCTATCCCGAGGGCGGCGAGACGCAGGGCGGACGCCGGAGCCTGTCGAATCAGGAATTCTTCATCCGTGTCGGGCAGAAGCTGATCAAGGCTCTGGATGCGCCGACCGTCGACGGTTTCGTCTTCCGCGTGGACATGCGCCTGCGGCCGTACGGCGACAGCGGTGCGCTGGTCTTCAGCTTCGATGCGCTGGAGCAGTACTACCAGGACCAGGGGCGTGACTGGGAACGCTACGCGATGATCAAGGCGAGGGTAGTGGCCGGCGACCAGACAGCCGGTGCCGAATTGCTGTCCATGCTCAGGCCGTTCGTGTATCGCCGCTACCTGGACTTCGCTGCCATCGAGGCGCTGCGCAGCCTGAAGCTGATGATCAGACGCGAAGTGCAGCGCAAGGGCTTGCAGGACAACGTCAAGCTCGGCTCTGGCGGCATACGCGAGATCGAGTTCATCGGCCAAGCCTTCCAGCTGATTCACGGTGGGCGCGATAGAAGCCTGCAGCAGCGCCCCATCCTGCCGGTGTTGGACATGCTTGCTGCGCACAGCTATCTGCCCGATGAGGCAGTTGATCAATTGAAAGGCGCTTATCTGTTCCTGCGTGATGTTGAGCATGCCTTGCAGGCTGTCGATGACCGCCAGACCCAGATGCTGCCGACCGACGCACAAACCCAGGCGCGAGTGGCCTACGTTATGGGCTTCCGTGATTGGCAAGACTTCCGTGAAACGCTGGAAACACATCGAGGTCATGTCGCGCGGCACTTCGCCGGGGTAATTGCCGATCCCGATGAGGATGAAGGTGAAGAAGCCGTGCCCTATGAAGAATGGCTGCCGCTGTGGGAGGGCACGCTCGATCCGGAGCAGGCTCTGGAGCAACTGAGCGAGGCCGGTTTCGCCAATCCCGACGAGGCCTGGCGGCAACTCAGCGGACTGCTCGCCTCGCCACAGGTCAAGGCGATGCAGCGACTCGGACGGGAGCGGCTGGATGTGTTCATGCCGCGCTTGTTAGGGCTGGCTGCGGAGCAGTCCGATCCTGATCTGGCGCTGGAGCGTGTGTTGCCCCTGGTTGAAGCCGTGGCGCGGCGATCGGCGTACCTGTTGCTGCTCAATGAAAACCCCAGCGCGCTGCGCGAGCTACTGACGCTGTGCTGCGCCAGCCCCTGGATTGCCGAGCAGATTACCCGCTATCCGGTGGTGCTGGATGAGCTGCTCAACGCCGGCCGGCTCTACCGCCCGCCGGAGACTGACGAGCTGGTCGACGAGCTGCGGCAGCAGCTCATGCGTATTCCGGAAGACGATCTGGAGCAACAGATGGAGGCGCTCCGTTATTTCCGTCGGGCGCATGTATTGCGTGTCGCGGCCTCGGAAATCGCCGGCACATTGCCGCTCATGAAAGTCAGTGACTATCTGACCTGGATGGCGGAAGCGATACTTCAGCAAGTGCTGCAGCTCGCATGGCGCGAGATGACCCAGCGTCACGGCTTTCCGCGTCGAGCGAATGGCTCGATCTGCGATCTGGACTTCGTCATCGTCGGTTACGGAAAGGTCGGCGGCATCGAACTCGGGCATGGTTCGGACCTGGACCTGGTGTTCATCCACGATGGTGACCCGGATGCGGAAACCGACGGCGCGCGGCCTATCGAGGGCAGCAAATTCTATACCCGTCTGGGCCAGCGCATCATTCATATCCTCAACACGCAGACCACCTCCGGGGCGCTGTACGACGTGGACATGCGTCTGCGTCCATCCGGCGAGTCGGGTCTGCTGGTCAGTTCACTGGCCTCGTTCGCGCGCTACCAGCGGGAAGGTGCCTGGACCTGGGAGCATCAGGCGCTAGTCCGGGCGAGGGTGCTGGTTGGCTGCAAGCGGCTCGGGCACCGGTTCAACGAGTTGCGGGCCGAGGTGTTGAGCCGTCCTCGCGACGAGTCGGCGCTGCGTCTGGAAGTAGCCGGCATGCGCAAGAAGATGCGCGATAATCTCGCCACCCAGTCGACCCATGCCGGGTTCGATCCGGCCGCATTCACCGCCGAGTCGCCGTTCGATCTCAAGCAGGACGCCGGAGGTATCGTCGATATCGAATTTATGGTGCAATATGCGGTTCTGGCTTGGTCGTGCCGGTACCCCGAATTACTGCGTTACACGGATAACATCAGAATTCTCGATGGGCTGCGGGACGCCGGATTGATCGCCGGCGAGGACGTTCAGCGATTGCAGGAGGCTTACAAGGCCTATCGCGCAGCAGCCCATCGCCTGGCATTGCAAAAGCAGCCGGGCAAGGTAAGCGGCGACCAGTTCCACGATTTCCGTCGCGGAGTCATCACGCTCTGGCAGCAGTGGCTGACAGAGCAATAAGCGCAATGGTCCGAACCAGACGCCATTGGCAAGCGGTACGCTCAAGCCGGGCAACAAGCTAGGGTAAATCACAAGATACGTTTAATGGAGCGGGCTGCTATGTCGATGGCCGATCGTGATGGTGTTATCTGGTTCGATGGTGAAATGGTGCCGTGGCGCGAGGCCAACGTGCATGTTCTGACGCACACTTTGCACTACGGCATGGGCGTGTTCGAAGGCGTTCGCGCCTACAACACGCCGGATGGCACGGCGATTTTCCGCTTGCAGGCGCACACCGACCGCCTGTTCGATTCTGCCAAGATCATGAACATGAGCATTCCCTTCTCCAAGGAAGAGCTCAACGAGGCTCAGCGCGCAGCGGTACGCGAGAACAACCTGAAAAGCGCCTATCTGCGCCCCATGGTGTTCTTCGGCTCGGAAGGCATGGGCCTGCGCGCCACTGGGTTGAAGGTGCACACCATTGTTGCGGCCTGGGATTGGGGCGCATACATGGGTCAGGAAGCGCTGGAGGTCGGTATCAAGGTCCGCACCAGCTCGTTCACCCGTCATCACGTGAACATCTCCATGACCCGTGCCAAGGCCAACGGTCATTACATCAACTCGATGCTGGCATTGCAGGAAGCGCTGAGTGCTGGCGCCGACGAGGCGCTGTTGCTTGATCCGGAAGGCTATGTAGCGGAAGGCTCCGGTGAAAACATCTTCATCATCAAGGACGGCGTGATCTACACCCCGGAAGTCACCGCTTGCCTCAACGGGATTACCCGCAACACCATTCTGACGCTGGCGCGTGAGCACGGCCTGGAGCTGGTGGAAAAGCGCATTACTCGCGATGAGGTGTATATCGCCGATGAGGCTTTCTTTACCGGTACTGCTGCCGAAGTCACGCCGATCCAGGAGCTGGATAACCGCAAGATCGGCGCTGGCCGTCGTGGCCCGGTTACCGAAAAGCTGCAGAAGGCGTACTTCGATCTGGTCAGCGGGCAAACCCAGGCACACGCCGAATGGCGTACGCTGGTCCGCTGAAAGCTCCAGGCGACAAGCCACACGCGGCAGGCTGTGAGAAGCATCTCGCAGCTCGCCGTCTGGCACTTACCGCTCGTAACTTGCAGCTTGGCGCTTACCACTTATGAAAATCCTCATTATCGGACCCAGCTGGGTAGGCGACATGGTCATGGCGCAAACCCTGTTCGCCTGCCTGAAGCAGCGGCACGGGGACTGCACCATCGATGTGCTGGCGCCCGACTGGAGTCGGCCAATTCTCGAGCGCATGCCGGAAGTGCGTCGGGCTCTCAGTTTTCCGCTGGGCCACGGCGCGCTGGAAATCGGCGAGCGTCGGCGCATCGGTAAGGGCCTCAAGGGGTTGTACGATCAGGCTATCGTGCTACCGAATTCGCTCAAGTCCGCCCTGGTTCCGTTCTTCGCCGGCACGCCGCAGCGCACCGGCTGGCGCGGCGAGATGCGTTACGGCTTGCTCAACGATGTTCGCGTGCTGGACAAGGAGCGCTACCCGTTGATGATCGAACGCTTCATGGCGCTCGCCTTCGAGCCAAGCCAGGAACTGACCACACCCTATCCCAGGCCCAGTCTTGCGATCGACCCGGCAAGCCGCGACGCGGCGCTGGCGCGCTTCGGTCTTGAGCTGGACCGTCCCGTGCTGGCGCTGTGCCCGGGCGCGGAGTTTGGCGAGTCCAAGCGCTGGCCTGCCGAGTATTACGCCCAGGTGGCGGACGACAAGATCAGGCTTGGCTGGCAGGTATGGTTGTTCGGCTCGAAAAACGATCATCCGGTCGGCGAGCAGATTCGCGAGCGACTGGTTCCTGGCCTGCGAGAGGAATCGATCAATCTGGCCGGCGAAACCACGCTGGCGGATGCCATCGACCTGCTTAGCTGCGCCAGCGCTGTAGTAAGCAACGATTCCGGCCTGATGCACGTTGCCGCAGCGCTGGATCGGCCGTTGGTGTCGGTCTACGGATCCACGTCCCCGGGATTCACTCCACCGCTTGCGTCGCAGGTCGAGATCGTGCGGCTCGGTATCGAGTGCAGCCCGTGTTTCGATCGGACCTGTCGATTTGGACATTACAATTGCCTGCGTGATCTGAACCCGCCGATGGTCATCGATGCACTCGACCGGCTGGTCGGGACACCCCTTGCCGACCCGCAGGGGTTGTGACGATGCGTGTGCTACTGATCAAGACATCGTCCATGGGCGACGTCATCCATACGCTTCCGGCCATCACCGATGCGCGGCAGGCCATCCCCGGTATCCAGTTCGATTGGATCGTCGAGGAAGGCTTCGCCGAAATTCCCGCCTGGCATCCCGGGGTCGCCGAAGTGATACCGGTCGCCATTCGCCGCTGGCGCAAACATCCGTTGAAAGCGGCATTCAGTGGTGAGTGGAAACGGTTCAAGGAGCGCGTAGGGGCGACCCGCTATGACGCGATCATTGACGCTCAGGGACTGCTGAAAAGCGCCTGGCTGACGCGCTATGCCGAGGGTCCGATTATCGGACTGGATCGAGACTCAGCACGTGAGCCAATTGCCAGCCGATTCTACGACGTGCATTGCGACGTTCCCTGGGGTCAGCATGCGGTAGAGCGGGTGCGGCTGTTGTTTGCCCAGGCGCTGGGTTATCCCGTCCCAGCCGGAATTGGCTGTTACGGGCTCGATCGACAGAAGCTGGCTGGAGAGCCGGCCCAGCGGCCGTTCGTGCTGTTTCTGCACGGCACCACCTGGGCCAGCAAGCACTGGCCAGAATTGTATTGGAAGCAATTGGCGGAACGCGCCGCGCAAAGTGGCCTTGAGGTCCGTCTGCCATGGGGGAATGCCAACGAAAAGGCTCGCGCCGAGCGTATCGCCGCAGGCGTGGAAGGCGTTCAAGTGCTGCCGAAGTTATCACTGGCCGGTATGGCGCGCATCTTGGCGAGCGCGTCTTCCTGCGTAGCAGTGGACACCGGTCTTGGCCACCTGGCGGCGGCACTGGATGTGCCGACCTTGTCGCTCTTCGGTCCAACCAATCCGGGACTGACCGGCGCGTACGGATTTGCCCAGGTGCATCTGGCCAGCGACTACCCTTCCTGCACGCCGTGTCTGCAGAAAACCTGCACCTATCAGCCCACGCCGGAGGAAGCTCGCCGGTTCGACCTCAAGCGTGAGCAGCCGCTATGCTTCACCCGACTAAACCCTGACAGGGTATTTGCCGAGCTCGAAACCCTGTTGCTGGACAAGCGAGCTTACTGATGCAGTTGGCGTTCATCCTCTACAAATACTTCCCCTTCGGCGGCTTGCAGCGCGACTTCATGCGCATTGCCAAGATTTGCCAGCAACGCGGGCATGCCATCCGCGTCTATACGCTCATATGGGAGGGCGACGTACCCGAGGGTTTCGATGTGGTCGTGGCGCCGGTCAAGGCGCTTTCCAACCATCGACGCAACGAGAAATTCACCGCGTGGGTGCAGGCGGATCTGGCGCGGCGCCCCGCTGATAGAGTCGTCGGATTCAACAAGATGCCGGGGCTGGACGTGTATTACGCGGCGGACCCCTGCTTCGAAGACAAGGCGCAAACCTTACGTAACCCGCTGTATCGCTATAGCCCGCGGTATCGCCATTTCGCCGAATACGAGCGAGCCGTGTTTTCGCCGAATTCGGCCACCGCGATTTTGATGATCTCGGATATCCAGCAACCCCTGTTCATGAAGCACTACCGAACGCCGGCCGAACGCTTTCATATGCTCCCGCCGGGCATCGCCGCGGATCGCCGGGCGCCACCAAATGCGAGCGAGATCCGGGCCGAATTCCGCCGCGAATTCGGTCTCGGCTCGGACCTGCTGCTGGTACAGATCGGCTCGGGCTTCAAAACCAAGGGTCTGGATCGATCGATTCGCGCGCTGGCCGGGTTGCCACGAGCCCTGCGCAAGCGCACCCGTCTGATGGTGATAGGGCAGGACGATCCGAAGTCGTTTCAGCTGCTGGCCAAGGCGCAAGGGGTCAGCGAACAGGTGCATATTCTCAACGGTCGCGATGACGTCCCACGCTTTCTTCTGGGCGCCGACTTGCTGATTCATCCTGCCTATAACGAGAACACCGGTACGGTTCTGCTAGAAGCGCTGGTCGCCGGACTGCCGGTACTGGTCACCGATGTGTGCGGCTACGCGCGCTATATCGAAGAAGCTGACTGCGGTCTGGTGTTGCCCGGACCGTTCGATCAGCGACGGCTCAACGAGTATCTCGAAAAGATGCTCAAGGACGAAGGGGCCCGCAGCCGTTGGCACCAAAACGCGCTGGAGTTCGCCGATCAGGCGGATCTTTACAGCCTGCCCGAGCGAGCGGCGGACGTTATTCTCGGGGAACGTTCATGAAATTGATACTCGACGAGCCTTTCCGCAGCTTGTGGGCAGGCCGTGATGCCTTTGCCGAGGTGGAGGCGTTGCAGGGAGAAGTATTTCGCGAACTTGAGGCGAGGCGCACGTTGCGTACCGAGATCGATGGGCGCGGATATTTCGTCAAGATCCACCGCGGCGTCGGTTGGGGTGAGATCGCCAAGAACTGGCTGACCGCCAAGGCGCCGGTGCTGGGCGCTGGCCAGGAATGGCGAGCGATACGGGCACTGCAGGACGCAGGCGTGCCGACCATGACCGCCGTAGCCTATGGCGAAAAAGGCCGTAATCCCGCCACGCAGCACTCGTTCATCATCACCGAAGAGTTGGCACCGACCATCAGCCTGGAAGACTTCACCGGTCACTGGCTGAGCAACCCGCCCGCGCCGGCGCTCAAGTACGCGCTGATCCATGCCGTGGCAGACATGGCCGGACGCATGCACCGCGCAGGGGTCAACCATCGCGATTTCTATATCTGCCATTTTCTTCTGAATATCGCTGAAGAGCCTCGTGCGGATCATCTGCCGTTGTCGCTGATCGACTTGCATCGGGCCCAGGTTCGTCACGCCGTACCGCGCCGCTGGCGCGACAAGGATCTGGCCGGGCTGTACTTTTCGGCGCTGGGTATCGGCCTGACGAATCGCGACAAGCTGCGCTTTCTGAAGACCTATTTCCGCAAGCCGATCCGGCAGATCGTGATCGAAGAAGCGGTGTTGCTGGCGATGCTCGAACGCAAGGCCGCCCGGCTGCAGACGCGATTCGAACGCAAGTACGCGCCGGGGCGGGGTGAATGAAGCGTTGGACATTGAACCCGGAGTACGCAACTGGAGACAGCGGACTAGCGTTCGCTGATCTGGACTCGGTATTCGCTCTCGGTGGCGAGGCGATTACTCAGGACCCGCTGAGTACCGTACATCGGGTATGGGTAGGCGACCGGCACTACTATGTGAAGCGGTATACCAGCGCCGGCAAGAACCTGCGTCGGTATCTCGGCAGGCCGCGGATCAAGGCCGAATGGGAGAATCTGCTGAACTTTCACGCGTGGGGTATCCCCTCGGCGGTCGTGGTCGGCTTCGGCCTGGAGCGGCGCGACGGCCGCTTCCATCGAGGCGCCCTGATCACCCAGGAGTTGAGCGGAACCGACGATCTGGCGCGGATCGCCCGCAGCGGCGATGCGAGACTGAGCGACGGACGCTGGGTCGCGCATGTTTCCAGGCAGATTGCCGATGCCACCCGCATGATGCACGAGCAGGGCTTCGCGCATAACGATCTGAAGTGGCGCAATATTCTGGTCGATACCAAGGTATACCCGGACGTCTATCTGATTGATTGCCCCGGCGGCAGCTTCTGGTGGGGCCCGATGCTGGAATACCGCATCATCAAGGATCTCGCCTGCCTCGATAAGCTTGGCAAGCAGAAGCTCAGCCGGAGCCAGCGTTTGCGCTTCTACCGCTGGTACGTGGGGGAGCGTCCGCTCGATTCCTCGGACCGCAAACGCATCGCTGCGGTGCTGCGTTTCTTCGAGGGTCGTGAATGAAGTCACCGTTCATTGCCGTCAATGCCCGGGAAGTGCTGCGCAGGCACGGTCTCGATAGCTTCGAAGCACTCTGGGCATTACGGCTCGGAGAGACGCCCTCGACGCCGCGCGGCGCCGGCTGGAGCAGCGTTCATCGGCTAGAACTGGATGATATCAACGGCAGAACGCAGGCGTTCTACCTCAAGCGCCAGGAAAACCATCTCCACAGATCTCTGGTTCATCCGCAGGGCGAACTGACCTTCGCGCGCGAATTTCGGTCGATCCAGACATACGCCCACGCTGGCATACCGGCACTTGAAGTGGCGTTCTTCTACGAAACCTCTCGGCCCGGCGAGCAGAGGGCTATCCTCATGACCCGAGCGCTGGATGCCTACGAGCCGCTGACCGTCTGGCTTGACCGCTGGGGCTCGCTGAGCCCGTCGCAGCGTGAAGATCTGATTCGCGCAACGGCAGCTTTGATACGTTCCTTGCACAGCGCTGGTAAGGTGCATAACAACCTTTACCCACGGCATATTTTTCTCAAGCTGGATGGTGACGGTGCAGGCGCACGGCTGATTGATCTTGAGCGCACGCGTTCGGCCTGGTGGGGCGAACGAGACCGGGTAAGGGAGCTGACGACGCTGCTGCTGCGCTGCGAGCCGGCCAGCCGTACCCAGCGGCTGCGCTTTCTTCTGGCCTACCTCGGGCTGGTCAGGCTTGACGGCGAAGGGCGCGCACTGGCCCGTCGCATCGACGCGCGATACCGGATGAGGACAGGACGATGAAGCAGGTCGACATGTTGCGCCGGGCTGGCCGTCAACCACCGTTGCCATTGCATCTGCAGTTGCAGGGAGCACGCACCGTTCACCTGACCGGTTGGCTGCGGATACTGCCCGGCAAGCGCCTGGTCGGCGAAGGCCGGCTCGACGGGGAGCGGGTGCTGGTGAAATTATTCATTGCCCGTGGCTCTGCTCGACACTTCGAACGTGAGCTTGCAGGAATCGAAGCGCTGCTGGGTGCAGACATTCCCACGCCGGAGCTGCTGGCAACCGGTGCGCTGGCCGGAGGCGGTTGCTTCATGGCGACGAGATTTATTGAAAACGCCGAAACCCTGCAGGCCCGCTGGGAAGCCGCGCAGCCGGCAGATCCCGGTTCTGAACCAGCCTTTGGCATCGTTTCCGAAGCGGTCGAGGCTGTCGCGCTTCTGCATCAGAAGGGGCTGGTACAGACCGATATGCATCTGGGCAACTTCCTGATGCAACACGACACTTTGTACGTCATCGACGGCGATGCGATCGAGGCGCATGGCGACGCTGCTCTACCTGCCGCCGTGGCCCAGCACAATCTGGCTTTGCTCCTGGGCCAGCTGCCGCCGGACTGGGATGCCTGCCGTGGACAGCTGCTTGAAAGGTATCTGCAGGTTAACCCGGCACATGCGCTCGCCGAAGAGCAAGTTGCCTCCGATGTCGACAAAGTGCGTCAGCGGCGCCTGGCCGATTATCTGGGTAAAGCGATAAGGGACTGTACCTTGTTCGCAGTGCAGCGCAGCTGGACCCGATTCGTCGCCGTGCCTCGAGATGACGCGTCCCGCATGTCATCGATAATCAAGGATCCGGACTGCGCATTCGACGGCACCTTGCTCAAGGACGGTGGCAGCAGTACCGTGGCAACCACCATGGTTGATGCCAATCTGGTGGTGGTGAAACGTTACAACATCAAGGGCTTTTCCCACTGGCTAAAACGCTTTTGGCGGCCAAGCCGGGCCTGGCACTCCTGGCTCGCTGCCCATCGCCTGCTATTCCTCGGCATCGCCACCCCCAAGCCGCTGGGCATGATCGAAAGTCGGTTTGGCCCGCTGCGTCGCAAAGCATGGCTGGTGACCGAGTATTGCGCTGGGCAGGACCTGCTGACCGTGCTTGGGTCCGAAGGAGAGCGATTACCCGATAAGGCCCTGAAAGCGGCATTGCTTCGCACGGTCAATGCCCTGGTGGCGCAGCAGATAAGCCACGGCGATTTCAAGGCGACCAATCTCATCTGGAACGGCGAAGACCTGGTCCTCATCGACCTGGATGCCATGCAGGCCCACCCCAAGCGGCGAGGGTGGCAGAAGGCCTGGCAGCGAGACCGTGCGCGACTGGTGCGCAATTGGCCGGCGCGCAGCCCCCTTGCGCGTTGGCTGGAAGAGCATTTGCCAACGGGCTGAACTGCGGCGAATGCGGGCTAACGAAAGCCCGCTTTCAGCCGGTATACTTTCGCTTTTCGCGGCCGACATCCGATGCACATTTTCGCGCTGCATCGAACCACGGTCGAAACGGATATGAGGCGGCAATACAGTGGCACTGACTATTCTCGGACTTTCAGGCGCATTGAGTCACGATCCCTCGGCTGCCCTCTACATCGACGGCAAGCTCATTGCTGCGGTGGAGGAGGAGCGCTTCGTGCGCGACAAGCATGCCAAGAACCGCATGCCTTACGAGTCCGCCAAGTTCTGTCTGGAGCAGGCTGGCATCACCCCGGCAGACGTGGACATAGTCACGATTCCCTTCGCGCCGATCAGCATTTTCGGTAAGGCCCGGTGGCATTATGCCAAGCGCTACTGGTATGCCCCTGACCGTTCACTCGACGCCATCTTCGCCGGCAATCGCCGCTTCAATCGTTATCGCAGAAAGATCCTGTGGTGCCTGGAGCAGCTCGGCTTCGACGCGAAGAAGGTGCGCCTCGAGCCGGTCGAACATCATTTGGCCCACGCCTCCAGCGCGTATCACTGCTCAGGTATCAAGGAAAAGACTGCGATCCTCGGCATCGACGGCAAGGGGGAGTACGCCACGACCTTCTTTGGCTGGGGCGAGAACGGCAAGATTCACAAGATCAAGGAATTCTATGACCCGGATTCGCTGGGCGGGCTGTACGGTGCGCTCACCGAGTACCTCGGTTTTGAAATGCTCGATGGCGAATTCAAGGTCATGGGCATGGCCCCATACGGGGATGCGACCAGATACGACTTCTCGCGTCTGGCCAAATTCGAGAACGGCGAACTGGTGATCAATACCGAATACGCCAACGTCATCGGCTTTCGGCGCTACAAAGAAAAGGGCAAGGGTTACTATTTCTCTCCGAAATTGATCGAGTGGCTCGGCCCCAAGCGCGAAGGTGACATAGCGGACGATCCGTACATTCACTACGCTGCCAGCATGCAAGCGCTTTTCGAAAAGCTGGCGCTGGAGATGATCGATTACTATCTTGGCGACATATTGCGCGAGACCGGTCGAATCGCCTTCGCAGGCGGCTGTGCCCTGAACGTCAAACTCAACCAGCGGATCATCGCCCGGCCAGATGTCACCGAGCTATTCGTGCAGCCTGCCTCCGGCGATGCAGGAACGGCCGTGGGTGCTGCGGCCTATATCTCCGAACAGAACGGTGTTGCGGTCGAGAAGATGGAACATGTTTATCTGGGGCCGAGCTACTCGAATGAAGACGTTATCGCCGCGTGTGCCCGCCACCCGAACCAGCCCGACTGGCAGCGACTGGACGACGTGCCTGGTCAAATCGCCCAGATATTGACTGATGGCAATCCGGTAGCCTGGTTCCAGGGGCGGATGGAATTCGGTCCCCGAGCGCTTGGTGGCCGCTCGATCATCGGAAGCCCGAGTTCGTCCGGCGTCGCCGATCGAATCAACGAACAAATCAAGTTCCGCGAGCGCTGGCGCCCGTTCTGCCCCTCGATGCTGGACACCGTCGCGCCGCAGATGCTCAGCGTCGACCACCCGTCACCCTTCATGACATTCACGTTCGAAGTGAATGAAGAGTGGAAAGCCAGGGTCCCGGAGGTGGTGCACGAAGATGGCACGGCTCGTGCCCAGGTGCTCAAGCGGGAATACAACCCGCGTTACTACGATCTGATGAAGGAATTGGAGCGACTCACCGGCAATGGCGTGGTACTGAACACGTCACTCAACCGCCGTGGGGAGCCAATGGTCTGTTCACCGACTGATGCACTGAACATGTTCTATGGGTCGGATCTGCAGTATCTGATCATGGAGGATGTGTTGGTAACAAAATCTGGTTCGGTTAGCCCATCGTGACCGAGTCGAAGCCAACGCGCTGGGTGCTCCAGGTCTGCCATGGATACAGCGGACCGTTCCTCGACTGCGCGCGTCAGTATGCCGCGCTTTTTGATTCCACGGATTACCGGATCTGCACGGTGTATTTGACCGGGGAACCAAGTGACGCAGTCGCGGCGGGGTCTGCATCGGATGAAGTCATCTTCCTTGGCCTGGGGGGTCGCGATATTAGGGGCCTGAAATTCAAGGCCATTCGAGAAATCCGGCGCATCGCCCGTGGTAGGCAATTTTCCTTCTGCATCGCTCACCGTTTCAAACCCACATACATTGCGCTGTTCGCAACCGGCATCCCGGTGATCGGGGTTCAGCACGCGTTCGGCGTGTACGACAGAGTCTCGCGTAGACTGCTTGCGTCAACCTTCCGGTCGAGGCTGATGCTGTTGGGCGTTTCTCAGGCTGTGGCGCGGGATATCGCTGAATCTATGCCGAGGTTTCAGGCAGATCGCATCGAAACGCTCTACAACCGTATCGATGTTGCTGCCGTTCGATCCGAGTTGCTGCCTAAAAGCGAGGCTAGAAAAGAGCTGGGTCTGGATTCTTCGACTTACGTAATCGGAAACGTCGGTCGTCTGCATCCCGACAAGGATCAGGCCACGCTCATCGAGGCTTTCGCCGAGGCGCTTCCCCAGTTGCCGTCCGATTCCAGGTTGTTCATCGCTGGTACCGGGCCGCTTGAGCAATCCCTCAAAAAGCTGGCTGCAACGCTAGGCGTCGGTGACAAAGTATCCTTTCCCGGCCAGGTTCCGAATGCCCGAACGAAGTTTCGCGCGTTCGATAGCTTTGCGTTGTCCTCGGATCATGAGCCATTCGGGATGGTTCTCCTGGAGGCGATGGCAGCCGGGCTGCCGATCATCTGCTCCGACTGTGGTGGCGGCAGGGAGGTCGTGGCGGGGGAGGGAAGATTGTTCCCGTTGGGCGACTCGAGAGCATTAGCCGCTCAGCTGGTAGCTACATCCAGAACCTCGGCAGCGGTCGATTACCCTCGTCTACAAACTGAATTTTCCGACGCCGCTGCGAAGGCCCGATTCTGGTCTCTTGCCGAGCGTTGGGCGCTGGAGCTTCGATGAATCAATCTGCCACCCGTCTCATCGCTGCCTTCGTGGCAGTGACCTGGACAGCATCATGAATATCCTGTGGCTGACGCAGAGCTATGAGGTCCATGCCTTCGATCGACTCGCGGAGTCGCTCGGTGCGTTTGCCAGCGTCACGCTGTCTCCTCTCGATGCGGCGCAGCAGGCAGACCTGTCCGAGACTCTGGCGACCTATGACTTCTCGACATATGATCGGGTCATGACGACGCTCAGAACCAAGAAGGAGATGAAGCAGTGGAAGGTAATGCGCGACATACCCAATCTGGTCATCTTTGAATACGATGCCTGCCAGAATTACATCGTGCAGAGTAAATATCGCGGTCGTTTTTCCACCTATTTCCGCCGCCTCGCACACCCGCGGATCATCGTTTCCGGTGCTACTGTGGCGAACAAGTTCCGCCGTGAGGGCTTTGACGTCCATTTCCTGCCCAAAGGCTATGACGCTAGCGTCATTCACGACCACGGAATGGAGCGAAACATCCCGCTCGGTTTCATAGGTAAGGTGCATTCTGATGTGTACCGTCAGCGAGGAGAGCTTCTCGAAGAGCTCAGCCGCCGCCACGAATTACAGCTCCTGCGTACCGCCCCGGGCCTCGATTACGCTCGGACGCTGGCTCGAATCGAGATATTCGTCTCTGCGGATATAGGCTTGGGCGAGTACATGGCCAAGAACTTCGAAGCGATGGGAGCAGGATGTCTGCTCATGGCTTATGATCACGGCATTGAAGAGACGCGCGCGCTGGGCTTCGAAGACATGAAGAACGTCGTGCTTTTCAAAGATGCCGATGAGTTCGCTGCGAAGCTCGAGACGCTCCGTGCGCGCCCTGAAGCAATCAGAACTATCGCTAGGAACGGACAGCTGCTCGCCGAGTCCCGCTTTGCATTTCAGCGGATGGGGGAGCGCCTGTATGACATACTCGCACAGCCCCTCATGCCCCGTAGCGATAGGCTGTCCTGGCGGGATCGCTGGTTCGGATGAAAAAAATCATATTCATATTGCCGTATTTCGGCACCTGGCCATTTTGGTTCGATTACTTCCTTTTGACGTGTCGTCATAACGCGAGCATCAACTGGCTCATTCTTGGCGACTCGCCTCCTCCTGCTGATGCCCCGCAAAACGTCGCCTTCCAAACGCTCTCGTTTGAGGAGTACAGCTCCTTCGTCAGCGACAAGCTCGACGTCTCGTTTTCTCCTACCCGGCCGTACAAGCTTTGCGATCTGAAACCCATGTACGGATTCATCCACGAAGCGGACATCGTCGGGTATGACTTCTGGGGCTTCTGCGACATGGATGTGGTCTTCGGGGAGTTGCGCGACTTCCTGACTGAAGATGTGTTGGCCCACGACGCGATCTTTACCCATGCACGGCGCGTCTCAGGTCATTGCTCGTTATTTCGCACCGAACGCAAACTGATCGACGCCTTCCAGCAGTTATCAGACTGGCGCGAATTGCTCGAAAGTCCCGATAACCAGCGGCTCGATGAGCGAGCGTTCAGCAAACTGTTCTATCGTCACAAGAACTGGCCGCTAAAGATGCAGACGCTGTTGCCAGGAGGAAACCCGCTGCGAATATCGCCATATTTCGAGGAGCAGCATTCCACTCCGGGTTGCCGTATCCCCTGGCTGGACGGTAGCCAGGAGTTTCCGAACGAATGGCGTTGGCGGGAGGGCAAGCTTACGAACGATCTCGAGTCCCGTGGTTTCATGTACTTCCATTTCCTGAACTGGAAGCAGGAATTCTGGAAAAAGGGCTACCGTGCCGAGGGCGGGCACCTGGAAAAAGGGGAAGCGGTCTGCGATCCGGTCAGTCCGTCAACGCTGGAATTCAAGATCAACCGAAGCGGATTCATTGTCCCTAACTGAACACCACTCGTTCGATGCCGACAGGGGCTGACTGATGCTGTCTCGCTTGCCCGATGTGCTGGGTGACAAACCGAGTACGAAATACTTCTCCGCGGCCACGCTGGTGTTCGTCGCGTCGTTTCTTGTTCTGCCGTCGAGCAAGATGGTGAACAATGTCTTTTACGTTTTCCTCGCAATTCCTGCCGTGGTGTTTCTGCCGGGTTACGTAGCAGCGAAGCGTCTATCCTGGCTGGGCGCGCTTTGGTTGATATTCTTCGGCTATTTCGCCGTCAGGGGTGTATCAGACGGTGACCTCTCTTTCCTGAAGCACCTCCTGTATGTTGCGCTGTTCGTATTCGTGCTGGGTTGTCTGGTGTCACACAGCTTTTTCCAATGGAGTTTTCTGGTCAGGTCGCTCTTCTGGGCCACCATCGCATACGTAATGCTGAACGCGTTGTGGTTGTGGATAGCCGGTGCAGTTCCGGTCGGTGAACGAGTGTTGTGGTTATCCGGCCGGATGGCTGGGCCGATCTACACATCAATGTGGATCAGCATCTGTTTCGGTCTGTGCATAACGACCTGGGTCAGAAACAACCGTAGATGGGAGATGACCCTGGCTATGCTGTGCGCACTGTTTGTGTGTGGGTACGTATTGCAGAGTCGATCGGGCCTGGTCGGATTGTTCATCACTCTCTTTGCGCTCGGATTCATTGCTTCCGACAGCGTGCGCAGATATCCCAAGATCGCTTTTCTGGGGTTCGCTGCGCTGCTGGTGGGAGTGGCCGTGCTGGCTAGCTGGGTTCCTGCTCTGTCCACGTTATGGGCGCGTGGTGACAGCTATCGTCTGGAACTTTGGGAACACTACCTAGACGTCTTGGGCAGGTGCGGGTACTGGCAGGGCTGCGGCATCGATTACTCCCCCATGATCCAGTTGGCAGACGGCATGACGATCAACCATCCGCACAATGTCTACCTTTCCTTGGCGATGTACGGCGGACTTCCGGGCGCTATACTTTTCGTCACGCTGATGGCAGCGGTACTGTTCAACGCAGCCAGGGCGCGAAACATGTGGGGGTACGCGTTATTGCTCGGGTTGATTATGGTCAACTTCGACGGTCATAAGGTGCTCGACAGTCCTAACGAGCTATGGCTGTTGTTATTGCTCCCGGCAGGGCTGGCTTCCGCGACGAGGGCGCTTGGTTATCCCAGCCAACTGAAACCGGCCTCCTGAGCGAACACACGATCTGGGCGCCTCTCTTAAATCTGCAGGCCCCGTCTCAATCAGCCTTCTTGCAGCCGCTTCGGGTGATCAGCGTTTGTTCATAGGCAGCGACGGCAGGCGTGGCAGGAGAAGACTCGATCGCACTTAAAAATATCGCTGGATCGTCCAACTGCATGCGGACTAGATCGGCATGGTCTGTTTCCCACCACCTTGACGCAAGAAGCCGCTCTGTTATGTCGGTGTCGAAGCGAACCTTTATCATTCGCGCAGGATTTCCACCGACGATTGTATAAGGCGCGACGTGCTTGGTGACCACGGCACCGGCTGCAATGACGGCACCGGTCCCAATGCGTACGCCGGACATGATGATGACGTCCTGGCCAATCCAGACGTCGTGGTCGATCACTACCGGTTCGTTCTGTGCGTGATGTGCCTGTCCAGCGTCGTTCGCAAATGGATGGGTGGTAACCCAGCGAACCGGGTGAGTGTCGCGCCCAACACCGATCATCACCCGGTTGCCGATCGAGCAGTACCTGCCGATGCTTTCCACCGCAATCAGTTGCCCGCCGCTACGTATATAAGAACTGTGCCCGATCGTCAGGTCTCGGGTTTCGATGATCACGTCCCCGATTTCGACGCGAGGCTCCAGGATCAGCCGCCCGTCTCTTGGCAGGGCACGCGGCCCTTGTGCCAGCTTGAGCCGATTGCGACGTAACCATCGTTTCCAATAATGATTGACCAATCGGTTCATCTCAGGCGGCCCCGCTGCGGCATCGCTCTGGATAGCTGATCTCACCGACCGTCAAGACACACCAAACACGTATTTGCCTGGGGCGAACTCTGCAGATGTCCGCCCAGATTGAATTTTTCCGCACTGATTGGCTCTCATTGGAAAGGACTGGCTTGGGCTGCCCACTCTTTCTTCGCCGTTTTGACAGATCTGACGGCTCTCGCCTGAGCTGGTAGTGGAATGTCGCGGGTAAAAGAAGGCAGCACATGACGAGCTCCAATGAACTGAGGGTCCTGCAGTTCTGCTACGGTTACGAAGGTCCGTACCTCGACTCGGCCCGCCAATACGCGAGCCTGTTTACAGGCACTCCGTACAAGGTTACAACGGTATTTCTCACCGGCCGCTCCAATGCTGCGGTTGCCTCTGCCTGCAACTGCGACGAGGTTCTCTTCATGGAGTACTCGAGTCGAACGGTACGAGGTTTCAAGCTTAAGGCGATTCGCGAGTTTCGCAAGATTGCCGCAACGCGCGATTTCCGGCTCTGCATTACTCACAGGACCAAGCCGGGCTATATCGCCTGCATGGCCACCGAACTGCCAATCATCTCCGTGCATCATACCTATGGTGACTTCAAGCGTCTCAGCAGAAAGCTGTATTCTCGAGCGTTCCGGCACCGTTTGAATCTGCTCGCTGTTTCCGATTCGATCAAAGCAGACATCCTGTCTTCCATCCCCGGATGGCCGGAAGAGCGAATACATACGCTCTACAACCGTATCGATGTCGCAGCCATCAAACACGCATTATATCCGCGCGATGACGCGCGCGAGAGGCTCGGCATCGCCCAGGATGCCTGGGTCGTGGGCCACGTCGGCCGCCTGCACCCGGACAAGGATCAGGCCACTCTCCTGCGTGGGTTCGCTGCAGCCAAGCCAAACCTGCCGCTCAAGAGCGTATTGGTCATGTGCGGAACCGGTCGGCTTGAGCATGAACTGAAGGGACTTGCATCGCAGCTGAACATTTCCGATCAGGTGATATTTACCGGGCAGATTCACGATGCGCGCAGATTGTTCAAGGCTTTCGATGTGTTCGTATTGAGCTCAAGCCGCGAGCCATTCGGGATGGTTTTGCTCGAAGCGATGGCGGCGGGTGTGCCCCTTATATCGAGCGATGGCGGCGGAGCTCCAGAAGTAGTCGACGATTGTGGCCAGCAGTTCACGGCCAAGGATGCCCTGTCGCTTGCGGCTAGCATGGTTACCGCTTCGGAATATTCTCAGACGGAACTCGAGAGGTTACGCGCGGGAATGGAACAACGCCTGCAGCAGCGTTTCTCAGACGACGCGGCCCGCAATCGATTCTGGTCTCTTCCTGCCTTGCTTGGTGTCGAGTAGCTTCCTATCCACGGATCACGTCGCGTTGCAGGGACTCGAGCAATTCGCCAGGCAGCAGGTCCCAGTCTTCCTGATAGCGCAACAGGTGTTCATAATTCCGGCGACGCATGCGGACTGACAGCGGTCGATTCAAACAGCGCATGTCCGAGATATCGATGAGACCGAATTGCTGCTCAGGGGTCAGCACGATGTTTCCGAAGTGAAGGGAGCGGAAATACACGCCTTTATCATGCAGAAGCGCTATGAAGTCGCCGAGCCCCTCGAGTAATGCCCGCTGTTGCGATTCATCGGCTGTTTTCATCAGAGTGCGAAGCGTCTGACCTGCCAACGGCACGTAATGCACCACTGACCGATACGGCGATGTCATACGATAGGTCTGCAATACTGCAGGGCACGGAATCGCCAGGGTTGCCAGCGACCAAGCGTTGTCGGCGAACCGTTTTGCAGGGGGATAGAACGCTGTCTTCGAAAACCATGACTTACGACGAAACAGTTTCAGATAAGTCCCGTCGCTCAGAAGCAACACCTTTTCCCCATAATGATCCTGCTCGACGACACGTGCGCCAGAACGCATGTTTTCGAATGTTTGTCGCGTCAGCAGCTTCATGTCACTCGTCCAGAAAAGGGCTTAGTCTACCAGCTTGGTTTCGATGGGAAAGACGTTGGGACGCCCCCGGCCCGAACCGCTGCCGCACCCCCTTGTGATAGACTTCGCTGACCACGAACAAAGCGATGTGTACATGACCGATTCGACCAAGAATCCTGGAAATGAAAGCTTTTTGCGCTCCTCGGCGCGCATTTATCTGCGGCTGCTGGGATTCGTCAAGCCCTACTGGTTTGCCTTCGCACTCAGTATTCTTGGCTTCCTGATATTCGCCTCCAGCCAGCCTGCCATGGCGTGGATGTTGCAATATTTCGTCGACGGGCTGACCGAAGGCGGAGGCGCCCAGTTCCTCGGTGTGCCGCTGATATGGGGCTTTCCGCTCTTCATAATCGTTATTGCGGTCTATCAGGGTGTCGGCTCCTATCTGGGCAACTACTTCATAGCGGAGGTATCGCTAGGCGTGGTGCACGACCTGCGCACAGGGCTTTTCAAAAATCTGCTGACGCTGCCGAACCGTTACTTCGATCAGCACAACTCTGGCCACCTCGTCTCGCGGATCACCTATAACACCACCATGGTCACCGGCGCGGCCACGGATGCAATCAAGGTGATCTTTCGAGAAGGCCTGACGGTCGTCTTCCTGTTTGCTTATCTGCTGTACATGAACTGGAAGTTGACGCTGGTTCTCATGGCGATCCTTCCGTTCATTGGTCTGATGGTGACAAGCGCGAGCAAGAAATTTCGCAAACAGAGCAAGAAGATCCAGTTGGCGATGGGTGATGTGACCCATGTCACTTCCGAAACCATCACGGGATACCGCGTCGTGCGCAGCTTCGGCGGCGAGGGCTACGAGACCGAGCGATTCCACACCGCCAGCGAGGCCAATCGGCAACGCGGGCTGAAGATGACGCGTACTAGCGCGATCTTCACCCCCAGCTTGCAGCTCGTGACCTACACCGCAATGGCAGTGGTCATGTTTCTGGTGTTGCTCCTTCGTGGCGATGCCACACCTGGCGAACTGGTCGCCTACATCACCGCTGCAGGGCTGTTGCCGAAGCCGGTGCGTCAATTGTCCGAAGTCAGCGCGAACATCCAGAAGGGCATTGCAGCCGCAGAAAACATCTTCGAGCAACTCGACGAGCCGCAAGAGACCGATACCGGCACGGTCGAGCGCGACCGGCTCGAGGGTCGGATCGAAATGCGCGGTATGGGTTTTACCTATCCGGGCACCAGCAAACGGGTGCTGGACGATATCGACGTGACGATCGAACCTGGCCAGATGGTGGCCCTGGTCGGACGGTCTGGCAGCGGTAAATCCACGCTGGCCAATCTGCTGCCGCGCTTCTACGAGCATACCGAGGGTCGGATTCTCATCGACGGCGTCGACGTGACGGCTTATCGGCTGCGTAACCTGCGCCGTCATATCGCGTTGGTCACGCAGCACGTCACCCTGTTCAACGATAGCGTCGCGGCGAACATTGCCTATGGCGATCTGGCGGACGCCCCCCATGACGATATCGTCAGAGCTGCCGAGGCCGCGAACGCTCGCCAGTTCATTGAGGCGCTGCCCGAAGGTTTCGGTACGACGGTCGGCGAGAATGGGGTGTTACTTTCGGGTGGTCAGCGACAGCGCCTGGCCATCGCCAGAGCGCTCCTCAAGGACGCACCGATACTGATTCTCGACGAAGCCACCTCAGCGCTGGATACCGAATCGGAACGGCACATTCAGAGTGCTCTGGATCGCGTCATGGAAGGCCGGACCACGCTGGTCATCGCACATCGTCTGTCGACCATCGAAAACGCCAATCTGATTCTGGTGATGGATGAAGGCCGCATTGTGGAGCGAGGCACCCATGCCGAACTCCTCGCTCGCAAAGGCTATTATGCACGGCTGCACAACATGCAGTTTCAGGACGAGGCGCCCAGCGCTCAAGCATGAACCGGTCCGCTAGGGCCGCATTACAGGTATCGACAGATTATGAAATTGACCATGCCCCGCTTCGACTCTGCCCCCGTTCTTGTGGTGGGTGATGTCATGCTCGACCGCTACTGGCATGGCCCGACCCATCGCATCTCACCGGAAGCACCTGTTCCGGTGGTCAAGGTCGACCAGATCGAAGATCGCCCAGGCGGTGCCGGCAACGTTGCGTTGAATATTTCGGCACTAGGCGCGCCGGCCTGGCTGGTAGGCGTGACCGGCGATGACGAAGCTGCGTTGAGCCTCAAGCAGCGGCTGAACGCCGCTGGTGTGTTCTGTGACTTCCAGGCGCACTCGGACCGCCCAACCATCACCAAGCTACGCGTCATGAGTCGACACCAACAGCTCATCCGACTGGATTTCGAAGAACGCTTCGACACCGACGGAGAGTCCATTCTTGCAGCCGTTCGCGGGATGCTCGACAAGGTCAAGGTGATGGTCCTCTCCGATTATGGCAAGGGCGCCTTGGTCAATCATCAGGCACTTATTGCTGCGGCCCGTGAGAAGAATGTCCCGGTATTGGCCGATCCAAAGGGGAAGGACTTCTCGATTTATCGCGGCGCGACGTTGATCACGCCGAACCTTTCCGAGTTCGAGGCGGTGGTGGGCGAATGCACCAGCGAGCAAGAGCTGGTGGACAAGGGCATGGAGCTGATCGATCAGCTGGAGCTGGAAGCATTGCTGGTGACACGTAGCGAGCAGGGCATGACGCTGCTCTCGAAGGGGCAACTACCGCTGCACCTGCCTGCTCGTGCTCGCGAAGTGTTCGACGTGACCGGTGCGGGCGATACCGTCATCTCCACACTGGCCGCGGCGCTAGCGGCGGATGAGCCTCTGGCCAATGCGGTAGGTCTTTCGAACCTTGCAGCCGGCATCGTTATCGGCAAACTGGGCACCGCGGCGATCAGCGCTCCGGAGCTCCGTCGGGCGGTGCAGCGCGAGCAGGGCAGCGAACGCGGAGTGCTTGGGGTCGAACAGCTGCTGGTGGCCATCGAAGACGCCCGGGCACATGGCGAGCGCATCGTATTCACCAACGGGTGCTTCGACATCATCCATGCAGGCCACGTCGGCTATCTCGAAGAGGCGCGCAGCCAGGGTGACAGGCTGATCGTGGCGGTCAACGACGATGCCTCGGTGAGCCGGCTCAAGGGCCCGGGAAGGCCGATCAACAGCGTTGACCGCCGGATGGCTGTGCTGGCGGGGCTAGGGGCAGTGGATTGGGTGGTTTCGTTTCCCGACGATACGCCGGAAGCTCTGCTCGAAATGATCCGCCCCGATGTGCTGGTCAAGGGCGGCGACTATACGGTCGAGCAGGTTGTTGGCGCGCCAATCGTCCAGGGCTACGGTGGGACGGTCAAGGTGCTGAACTTCGTCGATAGCTGCTCGACCACAGCAATCATCGAGCGCGTCCGCGAGAAATCCGACCGCTGAAGCACCGGGCTCACCGGTAGTTCTGAATCAGAACACCGCCAGGCCATCTGGCCAGTACGTGCGCTGAGCATCGATAATCCAGCCCTGCTGCGGTGCCAGCGCTTCGCTCAGAACGATGCCAGTCGGATCCTGCTCGACCAGCTGTCCTTTTTCCAGCGTGTACAGTCGGCTGGCTTCGAGTGGAGCCAGCTGTTCGACGAGAAAGACCTCGGGCGCTTCGTAGTCCATGCTGGCGGTCAGCTGCCCCTCCGTGTCGAGTTTCTCGTCCGCGTGCAGCGCGCTCAGCTGCGTGGCCTCATCGGGCAACTCGATTTGCAAGTGGTAGACCAGCTGCAACGAGTTGGTCGGGAGATGCACATAGGCGCGTGGTCGCTCCTGGAGCTGCAGCTCTCCGCAATAGACCGGCCTGGTATGCCCTCGCTCCGGAGACAGGGAAAAATGCGACTCGCTGTCGACCGGTAGCTCCGACGCGTAGGGCGTTGGCAGCCAAGTGTTCTGATACTGGCCCTGGAGCCACCCACCGCGGCCTTCCAGCAATAGCTCCTCGGCGATTTCGGTCATGGCTGTCAGCAACGGCACGCGCAGTTCGTGGGCCGGCACGTAGCCAGACAACAGCTTCAGTACCCGGTCACCGCGATCCGGGCGGTCCTGACGCACCATGAGGTGAAAATCGCGACCCTGCAAGGTGACCCGCAGGTCCGCCGACACACCCAGGTTGGCAACGGTGAGGCTGAATCTCTCTGGGTCGTCAACGCTGATCGGATTGCGCAGGGCAAGCATGTCGGCGAAATTCATCGGCGAACCGACGGGGATATAGCGAAGACATTCCGGTGTGGCTTCCACGCGAATGGCCTGGGTCTTGAAAACGACAGGATTACTGCGTGCGATGATCCGTGGCATGTCTCGCTCCGATATCAGGTACCTAACACGGCCAGCGCGGCCGCAACGTTGTTCTTGAGATGTTCGCGATTGATGGTGCCGATTATTGCGCTGGCCACCGCCTGGTGGCCCAGCACCAGTTTCAAGCCTTCCTGCACCGGGTCTGCGCCTTCGCTGCACAGGTGCCCGCTTGCAAGCGCCTTCTTGATCAGAATGCCCTTGCCGTGCGCCAGAGCGAAGTCTAGCACTGGCCTTTCAGCCTGCTCACGCAAGTTGTAAGTGACCATTGCGCAATCGCTGCGCTGTAGTGCGGCGAGGCCTCCTTCGATAGTCTTGCCTGACAATCCGAACGCGCGAATGAGCCCCTCGCGTTTCAACGACTCGAGCGTGTCGAAGGCGCCCTGCTCGAGGACCGCCAGGTCATCGCCGTTGGAATGCACCAATACCATGTCCAGATAGTCGGTTTGCAATCGCTCAAGCGAGCGCTGGACGGAGCGACGGGTATGCGCAGCGGAGAAGTCGAAGTGCGACTCGCCGTCGCTGAACTCCTCACCGACCTTGCTGCAGATGATCCACTTATGTCGCTGGCCGGCCAGCAGAGGTCCCAGGCGAGTCTCGCTGGTGCCGTAAGCTGGTGCCGTGTCGATCAGATTGATACCCAGATCGTGCGCCAACGCGATGAGTTCGCGAGCCTCGTCATCGCTGGGCAGCTGGAACTGGCTCGGGTATTTGACGCCCTGATTGCGGCCAAGCTTAACGGTGCCCAGGCCCAGCGGCGAAACTGATAGCCCGGTGCTGCCGAGGTTCCGGTAGTGAGAATGCAATCCTTCCATCAAAACGCGACATCCCATACCGGTGCCGCGATTTTCGGCGCGGGCAGTCCGTGTGCTTGTTGCGCGATCGCTGGGACTACGGTCTGCTGCCTGAGCTCCGCCAGCGCCTGATCGGCCAGGTCAGGAGCCAAGGCGAGCTTGGTTGGCCAGCTCACCAGTACGTTGTGTACCGCCTGCAGATAGGCGGTGTCCGGACGGACCAGGCCGCTTTGTGCTGGCTCCGCCCGGTTGACCGGCAAGGTGGTCCATTGGCAGTCGTCCAGGCGCACCCAGGGCAACAGCTCCTTCAGCTCGGCGCGTGCCCGGTCAATCAGCGCATCGGGCGTCATGCTGACGCCCTGTTCGGCCAGCTCACCGCCGAGGTACCAACACCATTGGCTGTCTGCGCAGGGATGGGTGGTGACCGTGATGCGCGGTTTCGGACTACTGCCCAGGCAGTGCGCGTACAACGCTGGCAGATCCCGGCCCTTGGCCAGAACCATCTGCAGGGGACGGCGCTGCATGGCTGGCTGTTGCACGCCCCAGCTCTGCAACAAGCCTTCGTTGCCTTCACCTGCTGTGAGCACGTAGCGCTTGGCGACTATCGTCGTGTCACCGACACGAACGCCGGCGACACCGCCGTCATCGTGACGCAGCACTTGGGCCGAGCTGGCTACCGCGAGGCTGTCGCCGGATAGCTCGGCTAGGCGCCGGATGACATCGGGAACGTCGAGCACCAGCTCCGCCAGTCGATAAACCTTGCCGCGAAAGGCTGGGTTGGCGAACACGGGTGGAAGCTCGGCTCCCTTTACCTGATCGACCCGGCCACGCAATGCTTTGCTGGCAAAGAAACCGGCTAGGTTGCTGATCAGGTTGCCGGGCGACCAAAGATAATGGTGTTCAGACAGTAGTCTGACCCCGCGCAAGTCCACATCGCCTTTGCCCTGCAGGCAGTCACGCCAGCGCTGCGGCATGGCGGCGATGGATTCGGCGGCTGTGGTTAGCTTGCCGTGCAGAGCATATTTGGTGCCCCCATGAATGATGCCCTGGGATTTACTACTTTGACCGCCACCGAGGGCGCCGCGCTCGACCAACAGTGTGCTGTAGCCTTCGCTGCGCAGACGCGCGTTTAGCCAGAGGCCGGCGATGCCGCCGCCGAGTATGCAGATGTCGGTTTCCAGGCAGTTGCTCATGAGGTAAGCGTTCGCACCTTGTGTGAAAGGGCTCCTAGTATAGCCACTGCCTGGCGCGCGGGTCACATCTGGTACTCTATGGGCTCGCGCTGTCCGCATTCGCTACAGGTAAGTTGCTCGATGCCTCGTCTTCTCTACACTTTGTTCTTTGTTCTGCTGCTGCCGGTCATTCTGTTACGCCTGCTATATCGCGCCTGGCGCGCTCCGGCCTATGCCAGGCGCTGGAGAGAGCGTTTCGCCTTTGATGGTGACCTGAGGACAGACGGCATCTGGGTGCACGCGGTGTCAGTAGGGGAGTCGATAGCTGCCGCGCCGATGATTCGCGAGCTTCAGCGGCGCCACCCGAATCTGCCGGTCACGGTCACCTGCATGACGCCAACAGGCTCGGAACAGATTCGCAAAATGTTCGGTGATTCGGTGGGGCACGCCTATTTGCCGTATGACCTGCCCTGGTTGCAGCGGCGGTTCATTCGCCGCCTGGCACCGAGAGTCTGCATCATCATGGAAACCGAGCTGTGGCCCAATCTGGTCGCAGAATGCCGGCGTGCTGCGGTTCCGGTGGTTCTGGCAAACGGACGTCTCTCCGAGCGCTCGGCGCGGGGCTATCGGCGCGTACGGGCTCTGGTCGGTCCAATGTTCGCCAGCCTCGACTGGGCTGCCGTGCAAAGCCGGCCTGAGGCGGATCGGTTCATCGATCTCGGTGTCCAGCCGGCGAGGCTCACCGTGACGGGAAGTATCAAGTTCGATATCACACCGGACCCATCCAGGCAGGCCGAGGCGCAGGCCTGGCGCGATAGCTGGGGCGAGCGGCCGGTATGGGTCGCCGCCAGCACCCACGCAGGTGAAGATCAGCTGGTACTTGAGGCGCACCAGGCCGTGTTGCAGGCGTTTCCAGAAAGCCTTCTGATTCTGGTGCCTCGGCATCCGGAGCGCTTCGACGCGGTCGCGCGACAGATCGGCGAGAACGGCATGAAGATGATTCGCCGAACTGCCGGGGGCTCACCTCAATTCACCGATCGGGTCATGTTGGGTGACACCATGGGTGAAATGATGCTGTTTTTCGGCTGCGCCGACGTCGCGTTCGTTGGCGGCTCGCTGGTGCCTACCGGCGGGCACAATTACCTGGAGCCCGCTGCGTTGGGCTTGCCGGTTTTGTCCGGTCCTCATCGGTTCAACTTCGCTGAAGTCAGCACCTTGCTCGAGGAGGCTGGCAGCATGCGCATAGTCGAGGATGCGAGCGAGCTGGCTGATCAGGTGATCGGCTATTTCCAACAGCCGGCCACGGCGACACGGGCCGGGGCAGCGGGTCGGTCGGTGGTATTGGCCAATCAGGGGGCTTTGGAACGATTGCTTCAGGGAACGGGGCAGTTGCTCGGCTCAGGCGAGCCAGGGCAGGCGGCGGTACGCTGACCGCCGCCAGTCGGTCAGAACCGGTTGCGCAGCGGTTCCTGTCGGGCATCGGGGATGGCTTCTTCGCGCTGAATGGACATCCGCTCGACCTCGTCCTCGGAAAAAGGTGGGATGAAATCCCGGTCCGGATCGTAGTTTGGGTTCAGCCAGCGTGACAGGTCCTGCAAATCTTCCGGACTGAGCGTCCCGGCGGCCTGCTTCAAGCTCAGGTTATCGATAATGTAATTATAACGTGTGTTGTTGTAATCGCGGACGGTGCGGAACAGATTGCGCTGTGCCTCCAGTACGTCGACAACGTTGCGGGTACCGACCTCGTAACCGGTCTGGGTAGCGTCAAGCGCTGCGTTGGCCGATACGATCGCCTGACGACGGGCTTCCACTTCCTCAACGCTTGATGTCACGGTGCGATACAGGTTACGCGTCGTTTCGACCACGCGGCGCAATTGTGCTTCGCTGGCGTACTCAGCCTGTGACAGGCGATAGCTCGATTCGCGAACGCGCGAGGTGGTTGCACCGCCGGTGTACAGCGGCAGCGTCAGCTCCACACCAATACTGGTTCGTTCGACGTCGTTCGAGCCGCCGCTACCGCCCACGCCTGCGCCTACACCTCCCGTGCCTGCTCCCGCGCCGGTGCTGGCGCCGCCGAAGCTTGCCTGGTGATTGAGCACCGCATTCACTCTCGGTGCGTACCCGGCACGACTGCTACGCAGCGTTTCCTGGGCACTTGCGATCGCGAGTCGACTGGCTTGCAATGACAGGTTCTGCACCGCGGCGGTATCGACCCAGTCCTGCAGGCTCGCTGGGGTAGGTGGCAGCACCGGGAGTTCATGGCGGATGCCCATCAGGTCGTCGTAATCACGACGAGTCAGGCGAGTCAGTGCCTGATAACTCACGGCAAGATTGGTCTGCGCCGTCAGGCGTGCCGCCCTGGAGGTATCAAACCCGGCCAGCGCCTCCAGTACATCGGTGCGTGCCGAAAGACCGACCTCGAAGCGCTCGCGCGCCTGCTCGAGCTGGCGTTCGAAAGCTTCCTCTTCCGCCCGCGCGGTAGCCAGCGTATCGGTAGCGAACAATACGTTGAAATATGCCTGGGCTACTTCAAGGATGAGCGCTTGCTGGGTCGCCGAAAATTCAAGCCGCGCCTGCTCGCTCACTGCCTTGGCGGCCTGATAGTTGAACCAGCTGGCCGCATCGAACAGCGGCTGCACCAGGCTGGCCTGGTAGTAGTGCGTTGAATACGAGTCGCTGCCGACTCCGTCTATGTCAATTCGCTCACGCGCCGCACCAGCGCCCAGCCCGATTTCGGGGAGCAGACCGGAACGTGCCTGAGGCAGCGCTTCCTGCAAAGCCTGCGACTCCGCCCGTGCGGCTGCGAGATCCGCGCTGTTGGCCAGAGCTTCCTGGTAGACGGTCATCAGGTCGGTTTTGGCCATGGCGTGGCCGGAAGAAAGGCCAGCGAGCACGATTGCAACATAAAGGGGGCGCAACATGCAGGGATCCTTCGCATGGGGGATAGTCCGCCAAGGCTAATGAGGCGGTGGTCGGCGGTCAAGCTACCTGTGGGGCGTGGGCGGAACAAAGTGTTCCGGTGGCACGGCGCAAACTGGCCGGCTTTTCAGTCGGGTGCTAAGCTCTGCGTTCATCTTGACGGGGTGCCTGGTACACAGGCTGAGATAATACCCGTTGAACCTGAACCGGTTAGTACCGGCGTAGGAATCGAGATGTGCGTCCTCCGCGTCGTTCCGGCGCGCCGAACCCCGTTTCGGTTCCCTGCGATTTCAACGCAGTGGAGCATAATCATGAACAGCCGTTTGCCTGATACAGCCATCGCCACCTCTGGTGCCGACAGTGCCGCCACCCAGCCTCTTCCCAATTCGAAAAAGGTCTACGTGACCGGATCGCGTCCGGATATTCGCGTGCCGATGCGCGAGATCAGCCTGGCCGATACACCAACTGAATTCGGCGGCGAGAGCAATCCACCGGTGGTGGTGTACGACACGTCCGGGCCCTATACCGATCCCGACGCGACCATCGATCTGCGCGCGGGACTAGCCGATGTCCGCAGTGCCTGGATCGACGAGCGGGGCGATACGGAGATATTGCCTGGCCTGAGTTCGAACTTCGGTCGTTCGCGTCTGGCCGACAGCTCCCTGGATCACATGCGCTTCGCCCACGTGCGTACGCCACGTCGTGCCAAGGCCGGGCATAACGTGAGCCAGATGCACTACGCTCGCAAGGGCATCATCACTCCCGAGATGGAGTTCGTCGCCATCCGCGAAAACATGAAGCTTGAGCAGGCGCGTGAGGCGGGTCTGCTCACCGAACAGCACCCCGGCCACAGCTTCGGTGCCAGCATCCCCAAGCAGATCACTCCGGAGTTCGTGCGCGAAGAGATAGCGCGTGGACGGGCGATCATCCCGGCTAACATCAATCATCCGGAGATCGAACCGATGATCATCGGTCGCAACTTCCTGGTGAAGATCAACGGCAATATCGGCAATTCCGCACTTGGCTCGTCGATCGAGGAAGAAGTCG
This sequence comes from Halopseudomonas xinjiangensis, assembly GCF_900104945.1. NCBI lineage: Bacteria > Pseudomonadati > Pseudomonadota > Gammaproteobacteria > Pseudomonadales > Pseudomonadaceae > Halopseudomonas > Halopseudomonas xinjiangensis. Next base: position 392,734 of record NZ_LT629736.1, read on the forward strand.
AGAAAATGACCTGGGGGATCCGCTGGGGCTCGGATACGGTGATGGATCTATCCACCGGCAAGAACATTCATGAAACCCGAGAATGGATCATTCGCAACTCGCCGGTGCCGATCGGTACCGTCCCCATCTATCAGGCGTTGGAAAAAGTCGACGGGGTAGCCGAAGACCTTACCTGGGAAATCTTCCGCGACACGCTGATCGAGCAGGCAGAGCAAGGCGTTGACTACTTCACCATTCACGCCGGCGTGCTGCTTCGCTATGTGCCGATGACCGCCAAGCGGGTCACCGGTATTGTTTCGCGCGGCGGGTCGATTTTGGCCAAATGGTGCTTGGCGCATCACAAGGAAAATTTCCTTTATACGCACTTCGAAGACATCTGCGAGATCATGAAAGCCTACGATGTAAGCTTCTCGCTGGGTGATGGCCTACGCCCCGGCTCGATCGCGGATGCCAATGACGAAGCGCAGTTCGGCGAACTTGAGACGCTGGGGGAGCTGACCAAGCTGGCCTGGAAGCACGACGTTCAGGTAATGATCGAGGGTCCCGGCCACGTGCCCATGCAACTGATCAAGGAAAACATGGACAAGCAGTTGCAATGTTGCGACGAGGCCCCATTTTATACACTCGGGCCGCTGACCACCGATATCGCTCCCGGTTACGATCACATTACTTCCGGGATCGGTGCGGCAATGATCGGCTGGTTCGGCTGTGCCATGCTCTGCTACGTCACACCGAAGGAACACCTCGGCCTGCCCAATCGGGACGATGTGAAGACCGGCATCATCACCTACAAGATCGCAGCGCATGCCGCGGACCTGGCCAAGGGGCATCCCGGCGCGCAGATCAGGGACAATGCCCTGTCCAAGGCGCGGTTCGAGTTCCGCTGGGAGGACCAATTCAACCTGGGTCTGGACCCGGACACCGCCCGAGCCTTCCATGATGAAACCTTGCCGAAGGAATCGGCCAAGGTCGCGCATTTCTGTTCGATGTGTGGTCCCAAGTTCTGCTCAATGAAGATCACACAGGAGGTGCGCGATTACGCCGCAGCGCAGCGCATCGACACGGTCGAGATGTCCGCGGAAGAAGGCATGCAGGCCAAGTCGAAAGAGTTCAGATCGGCTGGTTCGCAGCTCTATCAGAAAGTCTGACGGGTTGCCGAGCGTGCCGAAGGTGTGCGAGTTTAGATTCAAAGACCGGCTCCGGGATGAGCGGCCTGTCGCGGATGATCTCGGCGCAGGTGCGCCGGGGTCAGACCACTTGGAGGCAGTTCATATTGAAGACGTTCACCCGCAGCGATGTTGAGATTGTCAGCCGCGAATCCGGTTTCAGCGGATTCTATCGGTTGGATATTCTCAGGCTGCGTCATCGCCTGTTCGACGGCTCCTGGGGGCCGGAACTGCAAAGGGAATTGTTCGTTCGGCACGATGCAGTCTGCGTATTGCCCTATGACCCCTGGGAAGACAGCGTGGTGCTGATTGAGCAGGTGCGGATCGGGGCGCTGGATAAAAGCGAGCGTCCCTGGATGATCGAGCTGGTTGCCGGCCTGATCGACAAGGACGAATCGCCGGAAACCGTAGCCCATCGCGAAGCGCAAGAGGAGGCAGGCATCGAGCTGGTCTCGCTGGCGCCGATCACCCGCTATTTCCCTTCGCCGGGCGGCAGCGACGAGCTCGTGTATCTGTATTACGGCCTCGTCGACAGCCGCGGGGCCGGCGGGATCCATGGCTTGGCTGAAGAAGGCGAAGATATCCGCGTCAGTGTCTGGTCGCGTGAGGAAGCGCTCGCCGCGGTCGAGAATGGTTTGATCGACAATGCTGCGACGATCATCGCCTTGCAATGGCTAGGCCTGCATGCCGACCGGCTCCGCCGTGAAGCAGGGGAGCGGCCGTGATGATCGCACGCAAGCCGCGTTACCGGGTCGATCTGTCCGAACTGCAAGCGATCTGCGAAGCCAACTATTTTCGTCTTTCCCGACTGATGCCGGGCATGGCGGTGCAGGACGAACTGCGGATTCGCGTCGATAGCGGTGACGGTGCGCCGCAAACATTGACACTGCGTATCCTCGAGCGCTGCCGCTATACGTCCACACTGCAGCTGGTTCACGAGCGCCGTCACGATTGGCTCGCTCCGCCGAGCATGGAAGTGCGGCTCTACCATGACGCGCATATGGCTGAGGTGGTGGCCGCCTACAATCGGCGCCGTTTTCGCGGCGTCTACCCGTACCCCAATGAGCAGATGTTGCAGCCGGACGAAAAGTACCAACTCAACAGCTTTCTCGGGGAGTGGCTCGGCTACTGTCAGCGGTACGGGCAGAGCGACGAGCTGGTGATGTTCAATCCCTGACATGTGCATGCGCTGGACCGCCGTGAACCAGTCACTGGATTCAGCTGACGCTCGCTGCCATGATAGCGGGCAGGAAAGGGACCAGGGAGCAGGCCGTCGATGCCGCCGACCGTAGTCAACGAAGCTGATCACGTCTTCGTGATTCAGATCACCGATAGTCATCTGTTCGCCGACCCTGCGGCTCGCCTGTTGGGGCTGGATACGCATGCCAGTCTGGAGGCGGTGATCGATCAGGTGCTCGGCGATCAATCGTCCATGGATATCGTGCTGGCTACCGGTGACATTACCCAGGACGGCAGCGAGGGGGCTTACCAGCGGTTTCTGAATGCCGCCGCGCGTCTGCCTGCCGAGCATTACTGGATTCCCGGCAACCACGATGATGCCGTGATGATGGAGCGCATCGGCCGCACGGCCGGAGTGTGGGCTGACTGGGTCGATGCCGGCCAGTGGCGTATCGTCATGCTTGATTCCAGCGTTCAAGGCTCGGTTGCCGGTCGTCTGGGGGACGCCGAGTTCGAGCGCCTCGATGCCGCTTTGGCCAGTTCCGAGGGTCGACATGTCATGGTGTGCTTGCATCACCATCCGATATCCATCGGTAGCGACTGGATGGAACCGATTGGCCTGCGGGATGCGGGACGGCTGATGTCCCGGTTGGACGGCGCGCCAGAGGTTAAGGTGGTATTGTGGGGGCATATTCATCAGCAACTTGATGAGCAGTACGGGCATCTCCGGCTGCTTGCTACACCCTCGACTTGCGTTCAGTTTGCCGAGCAGAGTACCGATTTTGCCACCGATACGCGTGCACCCGGTTACCGCTGGCTCAAGTTGTTCGACGATGGCCGCCTCGAAACCGGAGTGGTACGACTTCCGGCTGGTGCGTTTCTTCCCGAGGAAGGGGCGAGCGGTTACTGATAATTTGTGGCAACACCCCGCAGGCGCCGAGCTGGCTCCCCAGCAGGATCTTATCCAAGGATAATCAGACGATCTATGTCCCAATCGACCTATAACGCCGACGCGCTCGAAGTACTCAGCGGCCTTGATCCGGTCCGTCGGCGCCCCGGCATGTATACCGACACGTCGCGCCCCAATCACCTTGCACAGGAAGTGATCGATAACAGCGTTGACGAGGCTCTGGCTGGCCACGCCAGATCGATCAGCGTCATCCTGCATGCCGACAACGCGCTGGAAGTCAGTGACGACGGGCGCGGCATGCCCGTAGATATCCATCCTGAGGAAGGCGTCTCCGGCGTCGAGTTGATCCTCACGCGGTTGCACGCCGGCGGCAAATTCTCCAACAAGAATTATCAGTTTTCCGGCGGTCTGCACGGGGTTGGTATTTCCGTGGTCAACGCCCTCTCACTGCGTGTGGAAGTGCGGGTAAAGCGTGACGGCCAGGAATACGCGGTCGCCTTCGAAAGCGGCGAAAAGGTCAGCGAGCTGGAAGTGGTTGGTACCGTTGGCAAGCGCAATACCGGCACCAGCGTGAAGTTCTGGCCCAACGGGGATTACTTCGATTCACCTCGTTTCAGCGTGACCCGCCTCAAGCATCTGTTGAAAGCCAAGGCGGTATTGTGCCCTGGGCTGCGCGTCGACTTCGATGACCGGCAAAACGGCGAACAGGTGAGCTGGTTCTACGAGGATGGGTTGCGCGACTACCTGATCGACGCCTGTTCGGAGTGGCCGCGACTGCCTGAGGAGCCGTTCACAGGCAGCTTGGCGGGGAGCAAGGAGGCGGTCGACTGGGCGGTGTCCTGGTTGCCCGAGGGCGGAGAACTGGTTCAGGAAAGCTACGTCAACCTCATCCCGACTGCGCAAGGCGGCACGCACGTGAACGGTCTGCGCTCGGGGCTGCTGGAGGCTATCCGGGAGTTTTGCGAGTTTCGTAATCTACTACCGCGCGGTGTGAAGCTGGCGCCGGAAGACGTCTGGGAGCGGGTTAGCTACGTTCTGTCCTTGAAAATGGCCGAGGCGCAGTTTTCCGGACAGACCAAGGAGCGTTTGTCGTCGCGCGAGTCGGCCGCCTTCGTTTCGGGTGTGGTCAAGGACGCTTTCAGCCTGTGGCTCAACCAGCACGCCGATATCGGCCAGCAGTTGGCCGAAATGGCGATCAACCATGCCAGCCGCCGACTGAAGGCTGGGAAGAAGATCGAGCGTAAGCGCATCACCCAGGGCCCGGCGCTCCCGGGCAAACTGGCCGATTGTGCCGGCCAGGACAGTCGCCGTTCAGAACTGTTTCTGGTCGAGGGCGATTCCGCTGGCGGTAGCGCCAAACAGGCGCGAGACAAGGAGTTTCAGGCGGTCATGCCGCTGCGCGGGAAGATACTTAACACCTGGGAAGTCGAATCCGGCCAGGTCCTGGCCTCGCAGGAAGTACACGACATCGCCGTCGCGATCGGCGTGGATCCGGGCTCGGAAGACCTCTCTCAGCTGCGCTACGGCAAGATATGTATCCTGGCCGACGCTGACTCCGACGGTCTGCACATTGCGACTCTGCTCTGCGCGCTGTTCGTTCGCCATTTCCGCACCCTGGTCGAAGCAGGCCATGTATTCGTGGCGATGCCACCGCTGTACCGCCTGGACATTGGCAAGGAAACCTTTTACGCCCTGGACGATGCGGAGAAGCAGGGCGTGATCGACCGTATTCAGGCGGAAAACAAGCGCGGAAAGGTTCAGGTCACCCGCTTCAAGGGGTTGGGCGAGATGAATCCGCTGCAGCTTCGAGAAACGACGATGGCGCCCGACACGCGACGCCTGGTTCAGCTGACGATCGAAGATCCCGTCGGGACCGAAGCATTGATGGATATGTTACTGGCCAAAAAGCGTTCGCCCGACCGCAAGCAGTGGCTGGAGGAAAAGGGCAACCTTGCCGAGGTTCTGTTGTGAGTCGAGCTTGCTGCGCCTGGCTGCTGGCCAGTCTGCTGGCGATACTGTGCTCACCTCTGGGTGCCTTCGAACGCGCACCCGAGCTCACCCTTGAAAAAGCCCTGCCGGTTGCCGGAATGAGCCGCGGCAATCTCTCCGGCATGACCCGTTGCGACGGCCGCTGGCTTGCCGTCTCCGACCGGGTCGATGCCGATATTTTCGTCCTGCATGAAGAAGCGGGCCGCTGGCAGGCGGAGCCGGAATCCTTTGTACTACCGCAAGGCAGACCGTCGACATTGCCCCTGCACCTTCAGGCCGGGGCATGGATTCGCAGCTTGAGCGGCCAGGCGATGGACTTCGAAGCGATCGCCTGTGACGATCGCGGCAATCGCTACCTGTTGAGTGAAAGCCTGCTCGGTGTACTGCAGCTTCCACCGCATGGCGATGTTGACTCCGCGACGCAGGCTACCGGGAAATGGATAGATCTCGGCGAAGCGTTCTATCAGCAGGGCGTGGATGCCGGCCTCTGGCAACAGACCAACGCTACGGCGGAGGGTCTGGCGGTTTCAGGCGATGGCGAGTCGATCTGGTTCGCTGCGGAGCGATTGTCGCGTGGACTGGTGCGGCTGCAGTGGCATGATGATCTCTGGCGTTGTCCAGTGGCCGGTTGCGTGCTGCTTGCCGAGCGACGCTATATGCCGGCCCAGCCTTTCGGGTCCGGTGTGCTTGCCCAGCAGATACTGTCTCTGGATTTCTCTGACCTCTACTACTGGCGCGACCGGCTCTGGACGCTCGAGCGCAACGAGCATCAGGTGTGCCGGCGACACCCGGTATCCGGTCAACGCGAGCGCTGCTGGTCATTTGCCGAAACCCTGCTGAGCCATCCCTACCTGTACCCGGACGCGCCATTCGGCGTGGCCGAAACGCTGTATATCGACGAAATGGGCGTGACGATCGGTCTGGATAACAACGGCAGGGCCCGTCTCGATGACGACACTGCGCCCTGGGTGTTCAGTTTCGCCCTGCCAGACGACTGGGAGACAGGATATAACCATGAATGAGCCGCCGGTACGCGAAACGCGCCGAGTTGGAACGGTCATGCTCATCCTGGCCTGGGTCGTAGGTCTGGGACTCGCGGCCCTTTGGTTCTCAGGGGTCGAACAGGCCCAGCGCAATCCGAATCAGAACCCTGATTCGCGAGTAACCGACGAGATGGTGGAAGTGCGGCTGGAGGACAACCGCAACGGGCACTATGTGCTCAGCGGAGAGATCAACGACGTGATGGTGACCCTGCTGCTGGATACCGGGGCGACCATGGTAGCCGTCCCGGCCGAGTTGGCAGGCGATCTGGCCTTGAAGCGTGGCCCGGCCTTCATGGTCAGCACCGCGAACGGCATGGCCGAGAGCTACCGCACCCGCATCGACACCCTGCGCATCGGCGATATCCAGTTGCGCGACGTCGATGCGGCGATCGTACCCGGGATGGGCGGAAATGAAGTATTGCTGGGCATGACTGCCCTGCGACAGCTGGACTTTACCCAGCGCGGCGGAGAGCTTGTGCTGAGACAAACTTTGACAGAGACCAACCGATGAGTGACAGCCTGGACCTGAGCATGGAAGGCGTAGAACGCCGCTCGCTATCCTCGTTCACCGAGGAGGCGTACCTCAACTATTCGATGTACGTGATCATGGACCGCGCGCTGCCGCATATCGGCGACGGCCTGAAGCCGGTACAACGGCGGATCATCTACGCGATGAGTGAGCTGGGGCTGTCAGCGACGTCGAAGCACAAGAAGTCGGCGCGCACGGTGGGTGACGTACTCGGCAAATATCATCCGCATGGCGATTCGGCCTGTTACGAAGCCATGGTGCTCATGGCTCAACCATTTTCCTATCGGTATCCGCTGGTCGATGGTCAGGGAAACTGGGGTGCGCCTGACGATCCCAAATCCTTCGCCGCCATGCGCTATACCGAAGCAAGGTTGGCCCGTTACAGCGAGGTGCTGCTCAGCGAGCTGGGACAGGGCACCGTCGATTGGCAACCGAACTTCGACGGCACCATGGACGAGCCGATGGTCCTGCCGGCGCGGCTGCCCAACCTGTTGCTCAACGGCACCACGGGGATCGCGGTGGGTATGGCCACCGACGTCCCACCGCACAACCTGCGAGAGGTCGCAGCAGCCTGCGTTCGCCTGTTGGACGAGCCCGGCGCAGGGCTCGACGAGCTGTGCGAGCATATCCAGGGGCCCGACTTCCCGACCGAGGCGGAAATCATCACGCCGCGCCAGGATCTGCTCAAGATCTATGCGACGGGACGCGGCTCGGTCCGTTGCCGCGCAGTCTGGATCAAGGAAGAGGGCGAAGTCGTGGTGACGGCGTTGCCCCATCAGGTTTCAGGGTCTCGCATCCTAGAACAGATAGCGAGCCAGATGCAGGCCAAAAAGCTGCCCATGGTCGCGGATTTGCGCGACGAATCGGACCATGAAAATCCAACCCGGATCGTTATCGTGCCGCGGTCCAACCGGGTCGACCTGGAAGACCTGATGCAGCATTTGTTCGCCACCACCGACCTGGAAACCAGCTATCGGGTCAATCTGAACGTGATCGGCACCGATGGCCGCCCCGCGGTAAAGGATTTGCGCGGCATGCTCAGCGAATGGCTCGGCTTCCGCGTCGCTACGGTGCGCCGACGCTTGCAGTACAGGCTGGACAAGGTGCTGGCCCGGCTGCATTTGCTCGAAGGTCTGCTCGTCGCTTTGCTGAACATTGATGAAGTCATTCATATCATTCGCACCGAGGAAGAGCCGCGCGCAGAGTTGATGTCGCGCTTCGGCCTTACCGAAGTTCAGGCAGACTACATTCTCGATACCCGCTTGAGGCAGCTGGCCCGTCTCGAAGAGATGAAAATTCGTGGCGAGCAGGACGCGCTAGCTGTCGAGCGTGATCAGCTGCAGAAAGTCCTGGGCAGCGAAAAACTGCTGCGCAACAAGGTACGCGATGAACTGATCGCTGATGCCGAGACCTACGGCGATGATCGCCGCTCGCCGCTGGTGGAGCGTGCCGAAGCCCGAGCCCTGTCCGAGACCGAGCTGGTGCCGAATGAGCCTGTCACGGTGGTGCTGTCGGAAAAGGGCTGGGTGCGCTGCGCCAAGGGACACGACGTCGATGGCCTGGCGCTGTCGTACAAGGCCGGAGACAGTTTTCTCGCCCAGTCGGCCGGCAGGACCAACCAGCAGGCGGTGTTCATCGATTCTACTGGGCGCAGTTATTCTCTACCGGCGCACTCGCTGCCCTCTGCGCGAGGCCAGGGAGAGCCGCTCACCGGCCGCCTCAGTCCCCCACCCGGCGCGAGTTTCGAAAGCGTGCTGGTGCCAGAAGAGCAGTCGCTGTATCTGCTGGCCTCGGATGCCGGCTATGGCTTCGTGGTGCAGGGCGCTGATCTGCAGGCCAAGAACAAGAATGGCAAGGCACTGCTCAGCGTACCCGAAGGCGGGAAGGTGATGGCGCCGGTGCCGATCGGCCAGCGGGATACCGATCAGGTCGTGGCGCTCTCGAACGAAGGACGTCTGCTTGTCTTCCCTGTGGCGGATCTACCGCAGCTGTCCAAGGGCAAGGGCAACAAGATCCTTTCGGTGCCTTCGGCTCGTGTGCGCAACCGTGAAGAGTTCATTTTGGCGCTGACAGTACTACCGGCGAATGCCAATCTGGTGCTCAGTGCCGGAAAGCGGACGCTGACCCTCCGGCCTTCCGACCTCGAGCACTACCGTGGCGAGCGGGGCCGCCGCGGCAACAAGCTGCCACGGGGATTTCAGAAAGTCGATTCGGTAAGCGTGGACGGTTGAAGCAGAACAGCGATCCGATCAGTCGGAGCGCTGGCTGTAGAGCTGGTTAAGGTTGCGTTCGAGCAACGTTTGGTACGGCTCGTTCAGACGCTCCACGCAGTAGGTGCCCGGCTGGCTGGCCAGCTTGCGGATGACGGCGCGGTCGCGGGTCGGTGTCTGGCCTGCAAGCGAAGCGTCCAGCAACAGCAAGTTGCGACTGAACTGTAGCAGCTCGAGCATACGCGCAGAATGCCCATCAGCATCAGCTTCAGCATTCCCTGCCTCCGAATCAGTAGGCGTCTGCTCGCTCTGGCCCATCGCAAGCTGCAGATAGAGGTTGATGCCCGTATCGGAAATGCCCACCTGCAGTTCGTGCCCCAGAACGCGTAACAGCTCGCCACAACTCAATGCGCGAGTCAGCTCTTCCGAATCAGCTGCTTCGTCCGGCTGGAAGGCCAGTACGCTCGTACCATCGTCGAGCACTGTCAGGTCGGCATCATAAATTTCGCTGGCCTGGCGGACCTGCAGGCGGTAGCGCTCCAGCAGGGTCATCAACCGCGGCCGGGGAAGGCGGCGTAGCCCTTCCAGGTTGCCCAGGCGTACCGCCAACAGACTATTTACTGGTGAGCGCGATTGCGGCTCCTCGCTTTCTGCGCGCTCTGCGACGACCGTGTGAACGGTGTCCGCCTGCTCGGGTGCAATCTCGTCATCAACTTCGCTTGGTTTGCTGTCTTCGCCCTCTTCGTCATCGGCGACTACGGCATGGGTCGGCGGCTGCTCTGGTTCGGTAGTCTCCAGATCTGCGGGCTCAGCCGGCATGGGCACTGGCGAAATAGTGGCCGAATCGAGTTCATCGATAGGAGACTCGACCGGCTCGGGGGTTTCAGGTACCGGCATGTCGACAATCCGGCGCTCTCCGAGACGGCGAGCAAGATCGCCGATTTCATCCTTTCGTTGCGAGCCGGGGACCTCCTGGCCGGAATCACCCTGCCAGTTGCCCAGCGCTACCAGTACGCGGCGGAGTCTCAGGGCGAGCCGCCAAGCGACGAGCCCGGCAATGAGCGCGACACCGAAGATGCTGAGCAACAGCAGGCGCAACAGATCGCGAGCCGGACCGCTGAACGGCTCCGCAGCCAGACCCAAGTGCAGCTGGCCAGTAACAGCATCCTGGTAATGAATGGCCGAGGTGAAACGACCCTCACCAGGTGCCAGTCGGTCCTGGGCCGTACGTTGCCCGGCTTCGGCCACGACACGGTTGTCGAGCGTATAGACCGCTGCATGCTCGATCAGCGGGTTTTGGTCCCACTGCGCGAGGATGATGTTCAGACTCAGGTTGTCATTGGCTGCCATCGGCTCCGCCACCGAAGCGGCTACCTGACGGGCGAGTTCCTGTCCTACGGCATCGGTCTGGCTCGCGATGTCCTGCTTGAGCTTCACGTACCCCAGACCGAGCGAGAGGGCCAGTACGGCAACCAGCGGCAGGACCGCCAACAACACCAGTGTTCCGGTGAGGCGTACGCTTTTGCCTTTGAGCGAGGCGTAGGAGCGAAGGAAGAGATTATCGGAAGCGGGCGATGAGCGATTCAAGACGTGACTCGGCATTGGACGATGGCGGCCTGCGCCCGGAAAGCGCCGGCCGGAAAGCCTTGCAGTATAGCCCCTTCACCTGTGTGTAAAAAGGCGTGACGCTGTAAGCGCGGATGTATTTACAGGTAGAATACGGCACCTGATTCGCTGTTGGAGCCCGTCTTGAACGAAATCGTCCTGATCAATATCACCGGTCCCGATCGGCCCGGCTTAACGGCGGCAATCACAGGAATCCTCGCGCGGGCCAATGTCCGGATCCTCGATATCGGTCAGGCGGTGATCCACGACACCCTTTCATTCGGGATTCTTGTCGAAATGGCGGGCGAGACCGGCCTGTCCGATGTGCTCAAGGATGTCCTGTTCCGCGGCTACGAGCTGGACCAGCAAGTTCGCTTCACGCCTGTCAGCGCCGAAGAATACAGTCGCTGGGTAACCGGACAGGGCAAGCCTCGTCACATCGTTACGCTTCTGGCCCGGCGCATCACTGCCGAACACATCGCCCGCGTTAGCGAGATTACCGCGCGCTACGCACTCAATATCGATCATATCGACCGGCTGTCCGGCCGTATCCCCGAGGGATTGCCCGCCGATCAGGGCAAGGGCTGCATCGAGTTTTCCGTCCGCGGTGAGCCAGACGACCCGGCCGCCCTGCGTGCCGAATTCCTGGCCATTGCCCAAAAGCTAAATGTCGACATCGCTTTTCAACAGGACAGTATCTTCCGCCGCAACCGCCGGTTGGTGGTATTCGACATGGACTCGACGCTGATCGATGCCGAGGTCATTGACGAGCTGGCGAAAGCTGCCGGGGTCGGCGATCAGGTGGCCGAGATTACCGAAAGGGCAATGCGCGGTGAGCTGGATTTCAAGGCGAGCTTCCGCGAGAGAATGGCACTCCTCAAAGGGCTGCCGGTGGATGTGCTCGAAGACATTGCCGCGTCGCTGCGCCTGACCGAGGGCGCCGAAACCCTGATTGCCCAGCTACGTCGGCTCGGTTACAAAACCGCGATTCTCTCTGGCGGTTTCCTGTATTTTGCGGAGAAACTGCAACAGCGCCTGGGCATCGATTATGTGTTCGCCAATGCGTTGCCTGTGGCGGATGGTCTGGTGACAGGCGAGGTGCAGGAGCCGATTGTCGACGGGCAGCGCAAGGCTGATCTGTTGCGGGAGCTCGCGGCACGTGAAGGTATCAGTCTCGAGCAGACCATCGCCGTAGGTGACGGCGCCAACGACTTGCCGATGCTGGCTATTGCTGGCCTGGGTGTGGCGTTCCGGGCCAAGCCGCTGGTCAAACAGTCGGCGAAGCAGGCGATTTCCACCTTGGGGTTGGACGGCATTCTGTATTTGCTCGGCTTCCGCGATCGGGAAGGGCATTGAAAAAAGACTTCTCCGCCGGTCAGTCGGCGGAGAAGTCGTAGTTCATGGTTTCGCTGGGCGCCTGTAAATAGTATCCCTGGATATAGTTAACACCCGCCTGCCATAGGGTCGGCATCATGGTGGCGCTATCCACGAATGGCACGATGGTCAGCTTTCCCTGGCTATGCAGCGTGGTCACCATTTCCTTTAGCGTCTCCACCGACTCGGGCGTCGACAAATCTCTGCTGAAGGAGCCGTCGATTTTCACGTAATCGACATGGATGTGCTTGAGCGACGCATAGGGATTCAGAGCGCAGCCGAAGTGGCTGAGCGACACCCGGCAGTGTATGCCACGCAGTGCCTCGGTGAAGGCCTTGGCCTGCTTGAGGTAGGTGTTGACGTCGGCATCGTTGAACTGAAAGATCAGCGCATCCATCGGCAGACGCGCTTCCTTGAGCGCACTCGAGATCCATGGAATCAGATCCAGATCCTGCAGGCTGGCGCTGTTCAGGTTCAGGATGAGCCGCGTATCGGCATTGGTGAATCGGTGTTCGGCGAGCTGCTTGATGGTGGTGCTTATCAGCCACTTGTCCAGGTCGCCTGCCATGCCGGCGTCCAGCGCGGCGGGTAGGTAGTCACCGGCCGGGACTTCCTCTCCCTGGCTGTTGAGGAGCCGGAGATAGACTTCGTATTGCGCCGAATTATCACCGCGCAGGCTGATGACCGGCTGGTACTGTAGCTTGAATGCGTTGGTTTCAAGCGTGTGGCTGATCAAGGCGATCAGGTTGCCGCGGTTTGCCTGGTGTGCGAGCTCCTCGAGCGGGTTGAATACCTTGATCGCGTTGCCGCCGGCCTGGCTGATCTGATCGGCCAATCGGTGGCTGCGGTCGAGTGCCAGGCTGGGGTCAGGATTGGTTTCGCTGAGCGTGGAGACACCCATGCTGACCGTGACCTGAACGGTTCTGCCGTTCGCCTCGAACAGATTGCTTTCGATCTGTTTGCGCAGCGTTTCCAGCATCTCTCCGACGGCGTCGGGTTCCTTGCCTGCCAGCAATACGGTGCAGGCGTCGTCACCGAAGCGTGCCATCAGAGTTCCTTCGGCAAAGTAACGCTTGAGCGTGTCGGCGATGTCGGCAAGGATCAGGTCGGCGCCGCCGATACCGATCTCTGCCTGCAGACTATTGAACGAGTCGATGCTGATGTAGACCAGCGTGCTGGGCTGGCCATGGCGTACCACGGTTTCGCTGACCGCTTCCAGCTGCTCCTGAAAATACGAGCGATTGAACAGGCCGGTAACCAGATCTTGCCGGGCCATTTCCTTGAGCTTTTCTTCGAACTCGGCGCTGGCGGTTTCCGCACGGATGACGACCTGCGTGCAGGGCTCACCATCGTAGCTGGCCGGGGAGAAGGCCAGCATGATGGGAAACTCCTTGCCGTCGACATCCACTGCGCTGCAGCGCATCTCGTTCTGCTCGCCACGGTCGCTGTAGTGTCGGAGGAAATCCTTGAAGCCTGCCTGATCCTTCGCTGCGATCAATCCGACCATCGGCTCGGCAGCCAGGTCATCCGGGTCGTCATAGCCGAACAGGCGGATATAGGACCGGTTGGCATAGATGTGCATGCCGTCATGCACGTAGGCGATGGCGTCGACAGAGCTGTCGAGCAGTAGCTGGCAGCGTTTTTCAGTTTCTCGAAGGGTCTGTTCGGCGATGCGCCGCTGGCGGCGAGCCTCCAGGTTGGCCAGTTCTCGCTTGGTGACCAGCACCAGCGCGGCGTCCGAGTCGGCGGGGATGGCGTCCTGCATGCCATGTCGCAACGCCTCGACCCGAGTCTCGGTGTCGGCTTGCGCCGCCAGGAGGATGAAAGGAATATCCCGTTCCTGGCCAATAATGTGACTGGCTTCCGCCGCCGTCATGACGCTGGTTTCCGGCACAGCCAGGCACAAGTCCCAGGTCTGTTGCAACGACTCGTGGAGATCTTCGACTGAGGTGATGCGGTGGGCGCGAGTGGCCTTGCCGGCATTGCGCAGAACGCTGACCAGGCGCTCGGCATTGTTCTGCGAGTCGTCGAGAATCAGCAGCCTGATAGCATTATTGTCTGTGCCCATTTTCTTCCGCGCTGAGGGCGGCGATGCCCTGAATCCTATGCAGGTCTCTGAATTTACAGAGACTTCCACAGCGAGTCAAAGTCATCTTCGCTGCTCTTGCTGTAGGCGATGGTGTCGTTCTCGGATTTCGACTTTTCTTCCGGCACCTGCTCAAGCAGACGGTATTCGAACTGGCTGAAACTGCCGGTTGCAGCGACGCGATCGACCAACTGCCCACGCAGTTCCTTTCCAGCTTGCAGCAACATGACCTTGCTGTGGACCTGGAACGACAGCCGCGGCGTGATGAGTGTGGCCGGCCGGTCGATAGCCGAAACCTCGGGCAGCATGAGCGCGCGCAGCCACTGGCTGGGTTGCTCGGTTTTACGCAGCAGTTTCACCGCGCAAGGCGTGCAGTGCGGCGCTATCAGTTCGATGCCCATCTGGGTCCCGCCACCGCGGACCTGGCGTATCCAGCGAACCACGGCGAGCGACCAGTCGTGGTCGTTATCTTCCTGAACACCGAGGAGTTCGCCTGCCTGTAACTGTTTCGGCACTTCCTTGGGCCAGGTCAGACAGAAACCGCCCGGGCTGTGGTTGACGATGGGCAGTACATGAATCGGGTAATTGTCTTCGTTCTCGTCGCTCTCGGCTTCGCCGGGGAGGGTCTTGTAATCGATCTGTTCAACACCTGCAGGCGCCCAGTCCAGCGTCTTGTCGCCATCGAAGGCGTTCCCCCAGCCGTCTTGCCGTGCGCGCTGCGCGGCCTCCGAAAACGGGTTCAGTTCGTGTTCGTCGGCGTCGATGAGCTTGGCGAAACTGACCTTGGCGATGCGGAAATGCGTGGCGCTCATGCCGATGCTGATTTTCAGCTGACCGCGTCCGGGAACACGGTTGAAGGTGCGTTCGGCCAGGTCGCCCCAGGATTGGCTGACATGCTGCAGCAGTTCGATGCCGAAGCCGTCCGGAACACGGAATCCACCGCGTGCGTCGGCGCCGTTGAGCATGTATTCCTTGATGTTGTCGACCAGCCGCTGGGTATCCAGGCCAATGCTTTCGCTCAGATCTTCGTCGCGGATCAACGACCGATAGCGCGGGGCGCAATCCATGTCGGGATTGATGATAAACAGCGCGCGCTCGTCGTTAGGGTCGACCAGAGCGGAAAACCGACTCCAGTCTTCCAGCGTCGCGAATAATTTGCCCATCGCGCTCTGGCGCATCTGGTTGGGTCGCGCCGCGCCCATGAGCAGGGCAACGGTGTAGCATTGCTCAATGGTCAGCGTGCCATGGACCGCACTTTCGGTATCAGCGACGGGTTGCCTGTGTAGGTTGCGCTTGAGCGCGAGTTGGTACAGCTGGTGAAGCTCCAGCCAGATGCCATCGGCCACCGGACAATACAGTTGATAGGCGCGCAGCAACGGACCGCACAGGCCGCGCATGGCCCGTTGGACGGCAAGGGCGTACAGACTGCCGTGGTCTCGCGAGCGAATGTTGCGCTCCTGCGAGACGACGATTTTGTAACCGTTGGCCAGGTGATTCTGCAATGCCTGCGACAGGTTGGCGACCTTGCGCGGTTTGTCTTCCAGCACGATCGACTGACCCAGGTAGTAACGCGACAGCGCCGTGCAGACGTAAGCAACCTCAGGACGAATGCGCTCGAGCATGGCCAGGCGCTTCTCGGGCGCTGCATTCAGCTGGTTGAGCTCGATCAGACCCTGATAGAGCTGCCGTGCGGTCTCGCCGATGTTTGCCTTGGGCAGATTGGCCAACCATTGCGCGATGCCTCGCTCGCTGGGTTCGGCAAAGCTCAGGGCGGTGAGCGTTTGTTGCGGTATGCGCAGGGTCAACCTTTGCTGTGTGCTATCCATAACAGTCGTATCCGATGCAAGCGGTTCAGGCCGTCCCGTCGGGAGCGGGGTCCAGCAGGCCGGAGTCCATGCTGACACTCTAGCAGCAAAGACCCGGCCCGGGTAAGCAGAGTTTCCTACCCTGAAAACCCGTTAAAAGGTGCGCAAAGCGTGATGCAGCTCAGTCCCCCCGAGCGAAACCGGGAGCGGAACCTTTCCCGGCTCTCCGGCGATTTCGCGAACCAGCCGCGGAACCAGAAAGCCAGGCAAACGGATCATCATGCGTCCGACCAGGGCTATTGCCTGCTCATCGGGAACGTGAAAGTGCGATGCGCCCTTCACCTGATCCAGCACGTGCAGATAATAAGGCAAAACGCCATGGTCGCCTAGGCTCTCGCTGAGCGCCATCTGCGCGCCGAGGCTGTCGTTCACGCCGCGTAGCAGAACCGCCTGGTTGAGCAGGGTAATACCGCCGTTGCGCAGTCGGCGCACGGCGTCCGCGAGTTCGCGGTCGAGTTCGTTGGCGTGATTGCAGTGCAGCACCATGGTCACCGGCAGCCGGGTCCCGCATAGTGCGTCGAGCAGCGCTGGCGTGACTCGCTGCGGGATCACCACTGGTAACCGCGTATGCACCCGCAGACGACGCACATGGGGGATCGCTGCGATCTCCTGCGTCAGCCAGGCCAGGCGCCGATCATTGGCGGCCAGGGGGTCGCCGCCGCTATATATGACCTCCGCTATGCTGGTGTCGCTGCGGATATAGTCCAGCGCGTCCTGCCATTCACTGGTGCTTAGGGAGTTGTCAGCGTAGGGGAAGTGTCGGCGGAAGCAGTAGCGGCAGTTGACGGCGCAGCCGGCGCTTACCACTAACAGCAGTCTGCCGTGATACTTGTGGATGATGCCCGGGCGCGCATTGGCGTGCTGTTCACCCAGCGGGTCTGTCACGTACCCGGGCTGATCCACCAGTTCCTCCCCGAGCGGCAGAACCTGGCGCAAGAGGGGGTCGTTCGGGTCTCCCGGGCGCATGCGTGAAAGGTATGGCTCCGGTACCCGCAGCGCGAAGCTTCCCGACGCGGCGATAGCCGGCGCCAGCAGATCCTCGCTCAGCCCCAGGCGGCGCAGCAGCTCGGCCGGGTCGGTTATGCTGCCGGCGAGTAGGGATTGCCAGCTGACGGACTCAACAGGCGCTGAAGATACATGTATCATTGGCGTTTTTCCGCGCATGGGTGGCAGGACATCCGTCGGGCATTGCATAGCGACGCCGGGCTGAAACCCAAAGGTCAGCGCGTTTCGGATGGTTCCGTTCAAACAGTCAGTGGGAAATGTATGGCCAATTATTCTACCAACGAATTCAAGCCGGGTCTTAAGGTGATGCTCGATGGCGATCCTTGCTCGATCCTGGAAAACGAATACGTAAAGCCGGGCAAAGGCCAGGCGTTCAACCGGGTAAAGGTCCGCAACCTGAAGACCGGCCGGGTCAATGAGCGCACTTTCAAGTCGGGCGACTCGCTCGAGGGTGCCGACGTCATGGACCGCGACATGGAATTTCTTTATACCGACGGCGAGTTCTGGCATTTCATGGCCACCGATGGTTCGTTCGAGCAGGTCGGTGCTGACGAGA
Organism: Halopseudomonas xinjiangensis; assembly: GCF_900104945.1. Lineage (NCBI taxonomy): Bacteria > Pseudomonadati > Pseudomonadota > Gammaproteobacteria > Pseudomonadales > Pseudomonadaceae > Halopseudomonas > Halopseudomonas xinjiangensis. Next base: position 410,251 of record NZ_LT629736.1, read on the forward strand.
AGGCCGTCGCCGACGCCAGCAACTGGCTGAAAGAGCAGGTCGTTTATCAGGTTACGCTGTTCAATGGCGCACCGATTGCCGTCACGCCGCCGAATTTCGTCGAGCTCGAAGTGGTCGAGACCGACCCGGGTGTGCGCGGTGATACGTCGGGCGGCGGTAACAAGCCGGCCAAGCTGGTGACTGGCGCGGTAGTCAAGTGCCCGCTGTTCATCAACGTTGGTGACGTACTCAAGGTCGACACCCGCACCGGGGATTACGTCGGCCGCGCCTGATCCTTCGGATCGGCGCTGCAACGAACCGGGGCCCAGCCCCGGTTTTTTATGTCCGCAGGAGTGCAGTCATGTCCGATTGGCAACCTAGTGCCTCGCTTGAAAATCTTCGGGCACGCGCAGCTATCATCAACGCCATCCGCACTTTCTTTGCCGAGCGTGAGGTGCTGGAAGTAGAAACGCCGGCCTTGTCCCGGGCGGCGGTGAGCGACCCGCATCTGTTTCCCTTCGTCACGCCCTTCGTACCCGAGGGCGGCGGACAGAGCAGCCCGTTGTATTTGCACACTTCCCCCGAATATCCCATGAAGCGACTTCTGGCAGCAGGTAGCGGGGCGATCTGGCAGCTGTGCAAGGTATTTCGCAACGGCGAGACGGGCTCGCGGCACAACCCCGAATTCAGCATGCTGGAATGGTACCGGCCGGGCTTCGACCATCATCGCCTGATGGACGAAGTCGAGGCACTGGTCGACGCGGTCAGCGCTTGTGGAAGGACGCGACGGGTCACCTATGCCAGCCTGTTCGCCGACCTGCTTGATGTTGACATCCATCACTGCGAAACAGCTGAGCTTGCAGAGCTTGGCCGGACAGGTTGCGGTTTCAGCGGCGAGCTCGACCGCGATGGCTGGCTGAACCTGCTTTTCTCTCATCGTATCGAGCCAAAGCTGATCGAGCCGACCATGGTTTATGCCTTCCCCGCCTCGCAGGCAGCTCTCGCTCGTATTGTCGAGGGCGACGACTGCGTACCCTGTGCGGCGCGGTTCGAGTTGTTCATCAACGGAATGGAGCTGGCTAACGGTTATTTCGAGTTAACCGATGCTGCCGAGCAGGCGCGGCGCTTCGAAATGGATCAGGCTCATCGCCGGCAATTGGGGCGATCCGAGTTGCCGGTCGATAACAAGCTGGTAGCTGCCTTGCAGCACGGTCTGCCCGAATGCGCCGGCGTCGCGCTGGGGGTCGACCGGTTAGTGATGCTGGCGCTGGGTGCGACCAGCATCGACGAGGTTGTGGCGTTCCCCCTGGCCCGTGCCTAAGGGGGGCGAGCGAGGCATCAAGCCTCGCTGGATTGCGTACCGATGAGCTGGCCCATGCGCAGGAAGTCCCCGGCTCCAAGTCCGTCGTCCCAGTTGGTGCGTCCGGCGCCAAACAGCACGATGACCGTCGAGCCGAGCTTGAAGCGCCCCATTTCCTCGCCGCGCTGCAAGGTCGGCGGCGTTTCGTTGTACCGGCGGCTATGCAGCTGCCGGCGAGTCGGCGCAATCTGGCCGGCCCATACCGTTTCGATCGCTGCCACGATCATGGCGCCAACCAGAATGACAGCCATCGGGCCCGCCGCTGTGTCGAACAGGCATACCGCCCGCTCGTTACGTGCGAACAGTCGGGGAACATTCTCCGCTGTTACCCGGTTCACTGAAAACAGATCCCCAGGAACGTAGATCATCTCGCGCAAGGTGCCGGAGAAAGGCATGTGCACACGGTGATAGTCACGGGGGGAGAGGTAGACAGTAGCGAACTGTCCGCCCTGGAACAGCGCTGCGTGCTCGGGGTTGCCTCCGACCAGCTCAAGCAGGCTGTAACTGTGTCCCTTGGCCTGGAAAATGCGGCCATGTTCGATGGGGCCGAGTTGGCTGATCACGCCGTCGGCCGGGCTGACCACGCTGCGCTCGTCACCTTCGATTTCCCGCGCGCCCGGCTTCAGTTCGCGGGTGAAGAAATCATTGAAGCAGGCATGCACGGTGGGATCGTGCTCCAGCGCTTCGCTCATATCGACCTGGTAGCGCTTGACGAACCAGGTGATGAACGGATTCTTCAGCCAGGGCCAGGTGCAATCGGCGATCTTGCCGGCCGCGCGTGAGATGAGATGCTGCGGCAGGAGATATTGAAGGATGATGAACAGGCGATCGCGCATGCGGTTTCCTCAGGATTCAACAGGGGTGTCGGGGTGATTGCCCCACTCGGACCACGAACCGGCGTACGCCTTGACGCGAGGGTAGCCGAGGATGCGGGCGGCGAGATAGGTGAAGCCGGACCGGTGGTGGGTCTGGCAATGCGTGATCACTTCCTTGTCCGCGGTTATGCCGAGTTCATTCAGTTTCTCTTGCATGTCCTGGTGGATGCGCAAATCTCGCTGGGAATCCATTCCGGCGGTCCATTCGAAATTCACGGCGCCAGGAATGTGCCCGCCCTTTTTCGCGAGCACCTTTTCCGCAGTGTACTCCTGAGGGGATCGCGCATCCCAGACGACCCGTTGTGGGTCGCTCAGATTCGCCTGCAAGTCATCCAGTGTGACGGTGTATTCGTCATTCGTTTCAAGCAGTGGCTGAGTCGGCTCAGCCTGGTTGGGCTGTTTTTCCAGCGGCAATCCCGCCGATTGCCATGCGTGCAGCCCACCATTGATATAGCTGTAGCGGTGGTGGCCGACGGAGTCCAGCAGCCAGGCAAAGCGTCCGGCCCAGCCGCCGCCCTCGTCATCGTACAGAATGTAATGCAGATCGGGATGATGACCGATTGCCCCGAGAATCTGTACCAGCTGGTCATGATCCGGAAGCATGCCGGGCGTCGGTGCGGGCGAGGTGATGCTGCCCGGGGCGACATGCACGGCACCGGGAATATGACCGGCGAGATACTGGTCGGATTTGCACAGGTCGACCAGTCGATGAAGTTTCGCATCGAGCGGCTGCGGCAGCTGCTCGGGTTCTATGAGCATGGGGAGGGAAGACATGATGGCTCCGCTTGAGATGTGTGTCACGCTTTGGTTCGGAAGGCTTCCAGTGCCTTTTCCAGGCAGTCCGCAGTTTTTATCAGCGCGGTCGCTCGTTTATCGTCGAGTAGCGGCTGGTTCGGCCCATTACTGATGTAGACCAGTCCGAGCAAGACGCCGTTCGGAGCCAGAGGCAGAAGATGGTAAGCGCGGCCCTGGCTGATCGCTTTCAGCGGCTCGGGCAGCAAGCTGGCTCGCTGCTGCTGTTCCTGCAGATCCATGTCGTGCCGCTGCGTGCTGCCCAGCCAGTCACCCCAGGGGTTGCCACGGCAGGGACCCAAGCGCACACCAATGAGTCGCCGATCGGCAGGGTAGCCGGCGCTGGCGCTGATCATCAACTGCTGCTGCCGGCCATTATACAGCGCTACCCAGCATTCGCTCACGGCCAATCCTTCCGTGAAGGCTCGCAGTCCCCCAGCCAATAGCTGCGGAATGGTGGCAAAGGCACTGGGACGGGCGAGCAGCGTCAGACAGTGCTGCCGCCATGCGCCTGGGTCGGCCCGTTGAGCCGTTGGAGCCGTTGGAGCCGTCGGAGGCGATGGCTCTTTTTCGATCGAGCGCGTCCGGCAGCGGGTCGCTTGCGGCCAGAGCAGCGATTCCGCTGGCTGCCAGAGGTCTCGCTCGGGACCTTGGCGGTGTGCGCTCTCGACAGCGTTTTCATGCGTGTGGCGCTGGACGGCGGGCAGAGAGGCACCCAGGTAGAGCGCGGTCAGCTGTTGCCAGCGCCGCGTATGACGTGCCTCCCAATCATGATGGCTCGCCAAGGCGATTCCATTGGCCATCAGCAGGCTGTTTGCCGGCTGAGTAAGCCAGCGGGAGAGCTGCTTGTCCGCGTCCAGCTTCAGCTGCTGCTCGTGTGGGTGATCGGTATCGCGCGCAATGTGCAGCGCCTTGACCATGATCCGGCGGCTGGTTCCCAGCGAGCGATACCCCTGCAGGATCCATGGCGGCAGCCACCAGTCCTCGGCGATCTGCTGCGCCAGAGCCAGTACGTCCGAGCTATCGAGAAAGACCGCATCGGCCTTGGAGCGAAAGGTGTCCGGAAACAGATGTCGTGCGTCCCATTGCTCGAACAGATCCGGGCGCTGGTAGATCATTGCCCAGCACGGCGCCAGAAACAGCAGGCAGGCCAGCGACATCTCATGCCATAGCCGAGCCATGCGATGCGCGAATAGCCCCTGCGCCTGCATCTGTGCGTGCTCGCTGATGCTCAGTAGTTGCCGGTAGGCCAGTGGAAGCTGGTCGCGTTCGACGGTAGGGATGGTTTTCAGCACCTGGGCGATGCGCTGAGTGCCGAGCAAGCCGCACGCCTGCTCAAGGGTGAGGATATCGATATCGCGAGGACGAGCTGACTCGCCGGCGACGCGGCAAATCTGCAACGCCAGTACCGGTACCTGCATGATCTCGCGGGTCAGTTCGGTGATGCTCAGCAGATCGCTGTCCAGCAGGCCCGCCAGACGCTCGATCTGGTTTTTTTCCGCCGGCAGCACAATTTTGCTCAGGCTTTGGCGCAGATTGCCGATATCGTCATCAATGCCAGGCGGTGTCTGGGCTGGGATCATGCTGTCGGCAACCTTTATACTGAACGGGCTTTTTCCGCAGACTATAACGCGAACGATGCAACTTTGCTGCCACCGGAAAGCCCCTTCCTGATTTCTTTCGTGAGATACAACGGCTTATGCTGAAAATTGCCGGATTCCTTGTTGTCATCGGCTGCGTGCTAGGCGGCTTTCTGTTATCGAAGGGGCACATTGCGGCGCTCTGGCATCCCACCGAAATTCTGATCATTGGCGGTGCCGCGTTCGGTGCGTTTCTGGTCGCCAACAACCTGTCCACGGTGAAGAAGGTTTTCGCCAAGATTCCCGCGGTTCTGTTCAGCCATCGTTTCGGCAAGCCGTTCTATCTCGACGTTCTTGGGGTGCTGTACGAAATCCTCAACAAGTCCCGCCGTGAAGGCATGATGTCGATCGAAGCGGATATCGAGGCGCCCGCCGAGAGTCCGATCTTCAGCAAGTATCCAGCGATACTCAAGGATAAGCATATGACCGAGTTCATTTGCGACTACCTGAGAATCATGTCCAGCGGCAATATGGCCCCGCATGAACTCGAGGCCTTGTTCGACGTCGAGATCTCCAGTCTCACTGAAGAGCTGCAGGGGCCGGCGCATGCGGTGACGCGCGTGTCCGACGCGCTCCCGGGTTTCGGTATCGTGGCGGCAGTATTGGGTATCGTGATCACCATGGGTGTTCTCGGCGAGGCGGAGAACGCGGAGATCGGTGAGAAGGTGGCGACAGCTCTGGTGGGTACTTTCCTCGGTATTCTTGCCGCCTACGGTTTCGTCGGCCCCTTTGCTGCGGCAATGGAGCATGAGGCAACCGAGGAAGCGAACACCTACGAAGCGATCAAGATGTGCCTGGTTGCCAGCGCCCAGGGGCTGCCGCCAGCCCTGGCGGTTGAGTTCGGACGCAAAGCGCTGCTCCCGGAGCATCGTCCCAGCTTTACCGAGCTGGAAGAGTCGGTGAAGGGGCGCTAAGCGGTGGACAATACCCAGCCGATTATTGTCAAGCGGATTAGCCGCAAGGCCGCCGGTCATCATGGTGGCGCCTGGAAGATCGCCTTCGCCGACTTTGCCGTCGCGATGATGGCGTTCTTCCTGGTGATGTGGTTGCTGTCCACGGCGACGCCGGAGCAGCTGAAGATGATTTCGGGGTATTTCAATGATCCCATCGGTTTCTCCGAAGGAGGCAGCCCGTTCGCCATCGATCTCGGAGGTACGCCGACCGTATCGCCGCAGGAGACGCTCAACGACGCCGAATATGACGACACCCCGCTTGCGCTGAATCCTGAAACCGTTGAAGAACTTGCTGAGCAGGTAGAGCAGAAGCAGCTCGATCTGCTGCTCCAGGAGCTGCAAAACCGTATCGACACCGAGCCGGTCTTGCAGAGGTTCAAGGACCAGATCTTGCTGGAGATCACGGCCGACGGGTTGCGGATCCAAATCGTCGATGCGGAGAACAGGCCCATGTTCGCCAGTGGCAGCCCGCAGCTGCAGCCGTATTTCGAGGAAATCCTGCTGGCGTTGAGCGAGACCATTGCCAAGGTCCCGAAGAAGATCAGTATCGGTGGGCACACCGACGCGCAGCCGTTCCGTGGCCGCGCTGGGTACGGCAACTGGGAGCTTTCGGCAGAACGCGCCAACGCTGCGCGACGCACCCTGTTGGTGGCAGGATACCCCGAAGAACAAGTCGCGCGGGTGGTCGGCTACGCCGACTCGGCATTGTTCGATCGAGCGGATCCGTTCAATCCGGTCAACCGGCGAATCGACATCATTGTGTTGAACAAGCGCGCCGAGGTTCAGTTGCTCGACGCCGGCGGGTCATCCGAGCAGACGCCGGACGCCGACGGCGAAGACGCTGAAGAGTCGGTTCTAACAGACGATGCGCCCACTGCGCCGCGGGTAGAAGAGGCTCCTGCTGAGCCGGCCGTGCGTTCGCTCAATCTTTTCGAGGACGCCGAGCGGCTGCAGCAACTCAACCAGCGTTGATCATTCCTTGGCCAGCGTGGCCAGTATGTGTCGGTAACTGGCCATCCGGTGCGAAGTAATCTGCCCCTGATCGACTGCATTCAACAACGCGCAGCCCGGTTCGTGCAGATGCTTGCAGTCGCGGAAGCGACACAAGCCGAGGAACGGCCGGAACTCGATGAAGCCTTCCAGCAATTCCTGTCGAGTAATATGAGTCAGGCCAAACTCGCGGATACCGGGCGAATCGATCAGGTCGCCTCCGGCTGGGAAATGAAACAGTCGTGCCGTGGTGGTCGTATGCGTGCCCTTGGCAGTTGCTTCGGACAGTGCGCCGACGCGCAGATCCACCCCTGGCAGCAACACGTTGATCAGCGACGACTTTCCTACGCCTGATTGGCCGACGAAGACGCTGATTCGATCTTTCAGCGCTTCGCGCAGCCCGTCCAGTCCCGCGCCGGAGCCAGCGGACAGACACACCGTCTGGTAGCCGAGTGCCGCATAATCGTCGAGCCAGGCGCGGATGTGTGCGAAGTCGCCGCTGTCGAGCAGGTCGGCCTTGTTCAGCACCAGCAGTGGCTCCAGTCCCGACTGTTCGGCAGCCACCAGGTAGCGGTCGATGAGGTTGGTATGTGGCGTCGGTAGTGGCGCGAAGACGATCACCAGGCGATCGACGTTGGCTGCCACCGGCTTGAGCTGACCGCGATGGTCGGGACGATACAGCTCGCTGTGGCGGGGTAGTTGCGCAACGATGACGCCGCCGGCCTGGTTGTCCGCCCGCCAGACCACGCGGTCGCCGGTCACCAGAGCGGGTAGGTTGGCGCGCATGTGGCAACGCCGTACCGTGCCGGTGCCCGCGCCTTGAGTGGCCTCGACATCGACCTGGACCCCAAAATGGGCGATGACCAGACCTTCCTGTTCGGGTCCCAGGTCGCCGCCCAGCAGTTTCTCATCGGCCAGTTCGGCACGCCGGCCGGCGCGTTCGCTGCGCTCGTCCTGTATCTTCTGGATGCGCCAATTCTGGCGTCGGGTCAGGTTGCGTTTGGCCATGGCTCGTGGGTCAGTGGAATATGCCGCAGTCTAGCACGCAGGGCTTATACTGGTGGCACTCAACTTCGCACAGGACTTTTATGCAAAACCCCGACAATCTGATCTGGATCGACCTGGAAATGACCGGGCTGGACCCGGACAACGACGTCATCATCGAGATCGCCACCATCGTTACCGATGCGCAGCTGAACGTCCTCGCCGAGGGGCCATCCATGGCAGTCAAGCAGGCGGATGCCATGCTCGATGGGATGGATGAGTGGAATACGCGTCAGCATGGCCAGTCCGGGCTCACTCAACGAGTCAAGGACAGTATCGTCAGCCCTGCCGAAGCCGAACGCATAACCATTGAATTTTTGAGCGAATGGGTGCCTGCCGGGCGTTCACCAATGTGTGGCAACAGCATCTGCCAGGATCGCCGCTTTTTGTACCGCGGTATGCCTGAGCTCGAGCGCTACTTCCATTACCGTAACCTGGACGTCTCCACCCTGAAGGAACTGGCAGCGCGCTGGGCTCCGGAGGTAAAGAACGGGTTCCGCAAGCAGAGCACGCACCTGGCGCTGGACGATATTCGCGACTCGATCGACGAGCTCAAGCACTACCGGGAGCATTTCATCCGCTATTGATGTTCACCGTGGCGCTCCAGCGCCCATTGAACGTGCTCGCGGACTAGCTCGGACGGGTGGTCACGCCGGCTTTTCAGGGCCTCCACTACCGGAATGCTGGTGCTGGCGTTGCCCAAACCGACGGCCAGATTGCGTAACCAGCGCTCAAAGCCGATACGCCTGATCGGCGAGCCTTCCGTGTTGCGCAGAAAGCTGGCTTCGTCCCAGCGAAACAGCTCGACCAGATCCGCCTGGTCGAGCTCGTGCCGGGGGGAGAAGTCGGGCTCGGTGGTCGGGCGAGCGAAGCGATTCCACGGGCAGACCAGTTGGCAATCATCACAGCCGAACACCCGGTTGCCCATCTTCGATCGCAACTCGTCAGGTATCGAGCCCTTCAGCTCGATGGTCAGGTAGGAAATGCAGCGGCGCGCGTCGAGCACTCGATCACCGACGAAGGCGTCGGTCGGACATTTGTCCAGGCACGCAGTACACCGACCACAATGTTCCTGTTGGTAGGGCTCGTCGGTTGGCAGTGGCAGGTCCGTATACAGCTCGCCGAGAAAGAAGAAGCTGCCTGCTTGGCGGTTGATCAACATGCTGTTCTTGCCCACCCAGCCGAGTCCGCTACGGCTGGCGAGGGCCCGCTCCATGACCGGCGCGCTATCGACGAAGGCGCGAAAGCCAAAGGGGCCGATCAGCCCCTGAATGCGTTCCGCCAGCTGCTGGAGACGCTTGCGCATCAGCTTGTGGTAGTCGCGGCCGAGCGCGTAGCGCGATACATAGGCACTGTCGGGTTGCCCCAATCGCCGCACCATGTCGGTATCGGCAGGCAGGTAATCCATGCGTACCGAAATGACCCGTTGCGTCCCCGGCACCAGCTCGGCCGGCCGGGTACGCTTGCTGCCATGGCTCGCCATCCACTCCATCTCGCCGTGGTAGCCCTCGCGCAGCCAGGCGTCGAGCCACGCCTCGTGCTCGGCAAGGTCCGGTTGGCTGATGCCGGTTTGCTGAAAGCCGAGCTCCTCCGCAAAACCGCGGATACGTTCGGCCAGCTCGGCATAGTCGATGGCTGTTTCTGGCATGGGGCTGGGGTCGGAGGCGGTGTGGACGTATAATTTTGCCAGATATCCAACCCGGTGACATATCCATGCGATCAACGTTACCTCGCCAACTGTACAGCGCCGCCCAGACGCGCGCCCTCGATACGCGAATCATCGCGGGTGGCGTGTCCGGTTTCGAACTCATGCGACGGGCTGCTGGCGCCGTCTGGGAGGCCATTCGCGAACGCTGGCCCGAGCGACACCGGCTTACCGTTCTGTGCGGCGGCGGTAATAACGGCGGCGATGGCTACCTGGTGGCGCGATTTGCCCACGAAGCGGGTTGGCCCGTTCAGGTGTTCACGCTGGTGGACCGCCAGCGGTTGACCGGCGATGCGCTTACCGCCCGGGAGGCGGCCGAAGAGGTGGGTGTGCACATTCTGCCCTGGCGTCGCGATGCGAATCTGGACGGCGTGTTGGTCGACGCCATGCTCGGCACAGGGCTGAACGGAGACGTTCGCGAACCCTATCGCGGTGCCATTCGCGCCGCCAATGCCAGCGGCCTGCCGCTGGTGGCCGTGGATATTCCCAGTGGTCTGGACGCGGATCGCGGCGTGGTGCTCGGAGACGCCATCAGGGCGGACCTGACCGTGACCTTCATCGCCGCCAAGTTCGGTCTATTCACGGCCGAAGGACCCGATCAGGTCGGTGAGCTGTTTTATGCGCCGCTGGATGAGGTCCCGGTCGAATCAGTGCCGGCCATGGCCGAGCGTCTCGACTGGTCCGAGTGGTCCGGCCTATTGAAGTCGAGGCCGAAGGCCGCGCATAAGGGGATGTTCGGCCATGTTCTGCTGGTCGGTGGCGATCACGGCATGGGGGGCGCGATCATCCTTGCTGCGGAAGCCGCGTTACGCAGCGGAGCAGGGCGGGTCAGCGTAGCGACGCGCCCCGAGCACGTCGCCTCGATATTGACCCGATGCCCCGAAATCATGGTGCATCCGGCTGAAGACAGTGAGGCGATTGACGACTTGCTCGGTCGCGTCGATGTCGTCGCGATCGGGCCGGGGCTCGGGCGTCAGGCGTGGGGCCGGTCGATGCTGGAAAAAGCGCTTGGTTGCGGGCGACCCCTGGTGCTTGACGCTGACGCCTTGAATGAGATAGCCGAAGCCCACCCGCAGGCAATTGAGCTCGGGCGGCAGTGCATCATCACCCCGCACCCGGCGGAAGCGGCGCGCTTGCTTGGTTGCACCACCAGCGAGGTACAGGCGGATCGGCACCAGGCTGTGACTCGGCTGGCCAAAAGGTACGGCTGCACGGCGGTGCTCAAGGGCGTCGGAAGCCTGGTGGCGGGCCCGCCTGACTCAGGCGAGCCAGTTGCCCTGTGCAGCGCCGGCAATCCCGGCATGGCGACCGCTGGAATGGGCGACGTCCTGACCGGTGTCGCGGCGTCGCTGCTCGCGCGAACCAGCGAGGCCGGTACGGCAGCTCGGCTTGCCGTGCTGGTTCACGCCATGGCAGGGGACGCCGCCGCGAAGGAGGGTGAATGGGGAATCCTGGCCAGTGATCTCATTAGACCGGTCAGACAGATACTCAACGCTGAGGCGCATCCATGACAGAGCAGTGGTTCATCGAAGGTGAGGAGGCGATGCAGCGCTTTGGTGCTGAAATCGGGGCGGCGCTGCTGTGGCACGGTGTCGTCTATCTGGACGGCAACCTTGGCGCCGGCAAGACCACGTTGTGCCGTGGCTTGGTGCGTGGCGCGGGTCATGCCGGGGCTGTGAAAAGCCCCACCTTCACTCTGGTCGAGCCGTATGAGCTCGAAGGCGCAAGCATCTTCCACTTCGACCTCTATCGCCTGAATGATCCGGAAGAGCTTGAATTTCTTGGGATTCGCGACTATTTCGAAGGGCATAGCCTGTGTCTGATCGAATGGCCGGAAAAAGGTAAAGGCCTTTTGCCAAGTCCCGACCTGAAGATTACCATTGCAGCAGAAGGCACCGGGCGTAAACTCAGCGTCGAAAGCTACAGTGCGCACGGTCTGGCGGCTTGCCAGCGGCTGCATAACAACAGGGGTGAAGCTTAGCCGTGATGGTAAAAACGTGGGGAACAGCTCGTGTGGTTCTCGCCTGGATGGCGCTCGGCCTTGGTCTTGCATTGTCTTCCGGACTGCAGGCTGCCGACATTCAGAATGTGCGTATCTGGCGTGCCCCGGACAACACTCGTCTGGTCTTTGACTTGTCCGGCCCTGCCGAGCACAAGCTGTTCACGCTGAGCAGCCCTGAGCGGATCGTTATCGACATCGACAACGCCCGTTTTGCGGCCGCCACCGACTCGCTTCCCCTGGATAACACGCCGCTTACCGGCCTGCGTTCTGCGACTCGCGACGGGACTGGGCTGCGCGTCGTGCTGGATCTTTCACGGGTGGTCAATCCGAAAAGCTTCACCTTGCCCCCCAATCAACAATACGGCCATCGTTTGGTACTGGATCTGTTCGACCATGAGCAGCCGCCGGAAGCACGGCAAGGGATCACCAGTTCGACGCCCAGCGCTGCGCCGCTGGGTCAGCCGCCGGCGCGGTCGGCCCCGCAGGGTGGCGAACGCGACATCATCATCGCCATCGATGCCGGTCACGGCGGCGAAGACCCCGGCGCGGTCGGTCATCGGGGAGCCAGGGAAAAGGAAGTCGTGCTGGCGATCTCCAAGAAGCTCAAAGCCATGATCGATGCGCAGCCCGGGTTCAAGGCCGAGCTGGTGCGTACTGGCGATTATTTCATCCCGCTGCGCAAGCGCACCGAGATCGCTCGTAAGCACAATGCCGATCTGTTCGTGTCGATCCATGCTGACGCCTTTACCCGCGCCAGCGCCTTTGGTGCTTCGGTTTTTGCCTTGTCCGACCGGGGTGCCACGTCCGAGACAGCCCGGCTGCTGGCGGATCGCGAAAACCGTTCCGACCTGATCGGCGGTGTCGGGGGCGTCAGTCTGGAAAACAAGGATCAGGTGCTGGCCAGTGTGCTGCTCGATCTATCCATGACCGCTACGCTGTCGGCCAGCCTGGATGTCGGTCAACTGGTGCTGTCGAATATCGGTCAGGTCAATCCGCTGCACAAGCGACGCGTGGAGCAAGCCGGTTTTATGGTGCTGAAGTCCCCCGACATTCCATCGATTCTGGTCGAGACCGGATTCATTTCCAATCCTGGCGAGGCGCAGAAACTGGTCACTCAGAGTCACCAGCAGGCGTTGGCTCGAGCGATCTACAGCGGTATCAAGGATTACTTCCATCGCAGCCCGCCGCCGGGTACTCGCATCGCCGCCATGAAGGCGAGCGGCCGACTGCAGGCGCTCGGTCCCCGCGAACACACTGTCCGCCGAGGCGATACGCTGTCGATGATCGCCACTCGCTACGACGTCAGCCTGTCCAGTTTGCGCCAGGCCAACAAGCTCGGTAACGACGAAATTCGCGTAGGACAGATCCTGACGGTTCCGGCCGGCTCGATGCTGGTTCAAAACGAGCCCTGACATGTCACGCATTCAACTTCTCAGTCCGCGGCTGGCTAACCAGATCGCGGCAGGCGAGGTCGTTGAACGGCCGGCGTCGGTCATCAAGGAATTGCTGGAAAACAGTCTCGATGCTGGCGCATCGCGGATCGATATCGACACCGAGCAGGGCGGCGTCAAGCTGCTGCGCGTGCGCGACGATGGTCGCGGGATCGTCAGCGATGACCTCCCGCTGGCGCTCTCCCGCCACGCCACGAGCAAGATCCGTGATCTCGACGACCTGGAGCGAGTAGCCACCCTCGGTTTTCGTGGTGAAGCGCTGGCGTCGGTGAGTTCGGTCTCGCGCCTGACATTGACCTCATGCGCGGAAGGGGAGGATCAAGCGTGGCAGGTCGAGACGGAAGGCCGCGAGATGTCCCCCAACGTCCAGCCTGCTGCCCACCCGCGTGGCACGACCGTCGAAGTGCGAGATCTGTTCTTCAACACTCCTGCGCGGCGCAAGTTTTTGCGCACCGAGAAAACCGAATTCGGTCATCTCGAAGAGGTGGTCAAACGTCTCGCGCTCTCACGCTTCGATGTGGCGTTCAACCTGCGTCATAACGGCCGCTCGGTGCTCGGTTTGCGTCCCGCTCATACCGAGCAGGAAGCCCGGCGCCGGGTCGGCTCGGTATGCGGTCCGGCCTTCGTCGAGCAATCGTTGACCATCGACGCCGAGCGCAGCGGTTTGCGGCTCTGGGGTTGGGTGGGCCTGCCGACCTTTTCCCGCAGCCAGGCGGATCTGCAGTATTTCTTCGTCAATGGACGCATGATCAAGGACAAGTTGGTCGCGCATGCCGTGCGCCAAGCGTATCGCGACGTGTTGTTCAACGGTCGACATCCGACCTTCGTGCTTTTCCTGGAAGTCGATCCTGCCGTGGTAGACGTGAACGTGCATCCGACCAAGCACGAGGTGCGCTTTCGTGACGGCCGCATGGTCCATGATTTCTTGTTCAGTACGCTTTATCGCGCGCTTGCCGAGCAGCGACCCGGCGAGCGTGTCGATGATCAGCTGCCGCCCGCTTCGCCCGACATCCAGCCGGCTCCGGCCAGCATAGGGGTGTTCTCCGGGCAGGCGAGCATGCCGCTTGCCGAGCCCCAAGGCAGCTGGACAGCGGGATCCGATCTCGCCCGCCCATCGGGTCAGGCACTCGCTGGCGCAGCCCAGACTTACGCCGCCTTGTACGGTACAGGTAGCGGCACCGGGGCCGTCACGCAGTCCAAGCCTCCCGAGCAGGAGGGCGAGGTGCCGCCGCTGGGTTATGCCGTCGCCCAGTTGCACGGGGTATACATCTTGGCCGAAAACGCCCACGGCCTGGTGGTGGTGGACATGCACGCAGCGCACGAACGCATCACCTATGAGCGCCTCAAGCTGGCGATGGATCAGGAAGGATTGCGCAGCCAGCCCCTGCTGGTGCCTGAAAGCGTTGCCCTGTCGCAGCGCGAGGTCGACTGCGCAGAAGAACATGCGGCCTGGTTCACCCACCTCGGTTTTGCCTTGCAGCGGATGGGGCCGGAAAGCCTGGCGATTCGAGAGCTACCTGCACTGTTGCGCCAGGCCGACGCGGTGCAACTGGTGCGCGACGTGCTGACCGACCTGATGGAGTACGGCACCAGCGACCGGATCCAGGCCCACCTCAATGAGCTGCTGGCTACCATGGCCTGTCACGGTTCGGTACGCGCCAATCGGCGCCTGACGCTTGCAGAGATGAACGGGCTGCTGCGCGACATGGAACAGACCGAGCGTAGCGGCCAATGCAATCACGGGCGGCCGACCTGGACACAGATGAGTATGACCGAGCTGGACAAGCTCTTCTTGCGAGGTCGCTGAAAGGTGGAAAGGCGCGCGTTGCCGCCGGCCATCTGCCTGATGGGTCCTACCGCCTCCGGCAAGACAGAGCTGGCCCTGCATCTTGCCAGCAAGCTGCCGTGTGAACTCATAAGCGTCGATTCGGCGCTGGTCTACCGCGGCATGGATATTGGCACTGCCAAGCCGGACGCCGCCACCCTTGCCGAGTTTCCGCATCATCTGGTGGATATTCTTGATCCGGCGCAGGCCTATTCGGCTGCACGTTTTCGTGATGATGCGCTGCGGTTGATGGCCGAGATAACCGCGCGTGGGCGCATCCCACTTCTGGTCGGTGGCACCATGTTGTATTTCAAGGCGCTTGCCGGAGGGTTGGCGCAGATGCCTTCCGCGGACCCGGTCGTACGTCAGCGCATCGAGTCCATGGCCGGCGAGAAGGGCTGGGAGGCGGTGCATCGCGCGCTGGCTGACGTCGACCCGGTTGCGGCCGCCCGTATTCATCCAAACGATCCGCAGCGGATCCAGCGCGCCTACGAGGTCTATCTGCTTTCCGGTGTTACGCTCAGCGAATGGCATGCGCGCCAAGCCGAAAAAGGCGGCGCTAGCGGCTCTGCATCAGATGATTTGCCTTATACTGTGCGGCATCTTGCCGTCGCCCCTGCGCAACGACAGGTGCTGCATGAGCGGATCGCTCAACGTTTTCAGGTAATGCTGCGCGACGGGTTCGTCGACGAAGTACATGCTCTGTATCGCCGAGGTGACCTTGACCCATCGATGCCGTCGATTCGTGCAGTGGGCTATCGCCAGCTCTGGGAGCACCTGGAAGGGAAACTCTCCCTAGACCAGGCGGTCGAACGCGGAGTCATTGCTACCCGGCAACTTGCGAAAAGGCAGTTTACCTGGCTGCGCGGCTGGCACGCCGATATCGACTGGCTCGACAGTCTTGACCCGAATCGATTCGACCAGGCCTTGAAACGCCTCCGGACCGTCACCATATAGCTTGGCAATGTTCTGCTAATCTTTATGGTGGTCGCCACGTAGCCGCCTCATGGATAATGGACAGGCAGGCCGAAACGCATTATTAGTGCTTATAACCAAAACGATTTCCATAAGGAGTGAGGCAATGTCAAAAGGGCATTCATTACAAGACCCTTACCTGAACGTTCTGCGTAAAGAACGGGTTCCGGTATCCATCTACCTGGTCAACGGCATAAAACTGCAGGGGCAGATCGAATCGTTCGATCAGTTCGTCATTCTGCTGAAGAATACGGTTAGCCAGATGGTTTACAAGCACGCGATTTCTACCGTCGTTCCGGGTCGTCCGGTACGTCTGCCGGCGCAAGGCGCAGGAGACGAGGCTGAAACCGGAGCGATTTGATCTGACAACCCGGGAGGCCTGATTGTTTTTCGAACGCCATGAAGGGGGTGAACGAGCGATTCTCGTTCATCTTGAGAGCATGGATGAACAGAGTCGGGAAGATCCGCACGAGTTCGTCGAACTGGTGCGGTCCGCTGGAGCGGAGATTGTTCACTTCCTGACCATCAATCGCTATCAGCCAAGTCCGCGATTCCTCGTGGGTTCCGGCAAGGTCGAAGAAATACGCGATCTGGTCAGAGACCATGAAGGTGATCTGGTCATCTTCAATCACACCCTGACACCCAGTCAGGAACGCAACCTGGAGCGCGAGCTGCAGTGTCGCGTTATCGACCGTACCGGCCTGATCCTGGACATCTTCGCCCAGCGTGCCCGCACGCATGAAGGTAAGCTACAGGTAGAGTTGGCGCAGCTGCAGCATCTGAGCACCAGGCTGGTTCGAGGCTGGACGCACCTTGAGCGGCAGAAGGGCGGTATCGGTCTGCGCGGCCCGGGTGAAACCCAGCTCGAAACTGACCGCCGATTGTTGCGTAATCGGATCAAGCAGATTACCAAGCGACTGGAAAAGGTTCGCAGTCAGCGAGAGCAGGCGCGGCGATCGCGCCGACGTGCCGAGATCCCAGTAGTTTCCCTGGTCGGTTACACCAATGCCGGGAAGTCCACGCTATTCAACAGCATGGCCGACTCTGAAGTCTTCGCGGCCAACCAGTTGTTCGCCACGCTGGACCCAACCTTGCGCCGCATCGAACTGGCCGAGGTCGGGCCGGTTATCCTGGCCGATACCGTAGGTTTCATCCGACATTTGCCTCACGGTCTGGTCGAGGCTTTCAGGGCGACGCTGGAGGAATCCAGTCAGGCGGACCTGCTACTGCACGTCATCGACGCTGCTGACGACGAGCGGACCTCGCATATCGAACAGGTGCACCTGGTACTTGGCGAGATTGGCGCGCTGGAACTGCCGATCCTCGAGGTCTACAACAAGGTCGACCTGCTGGAAAACTTCGAGCCGCAGGTTCAGCGCGATGAAAACGGCAAACCGCTGCGTGTTTGGGTATCGGCGCGGGAAGGCCGCGGCCTCGATCTGCTGGCGCAGGCGGTAGCCGAGCTTGTCGGCGAAGATGTCATACAGAAACGCATCCTGCTCGGGCACGACGAAGCCCGTTTGCGCGCGCAGTTCTACGCCGCCGGAGCGGTAATCGGGGAGCACGTCGATACAGAAGGGCGCCCGGAACTGGAGGTGCGCTTGCCACGTAGCGACTTCAATCGTCTGGTTACGCGCGAAGGCTGGCAGCCCGATATCTTTCTTTCGCAACATACTTTGCAATAATGCACGGGCATGTCGTTCACGCGGTCCCTGGCAATTGCGATAGGATAAGGCCCCGCTGCGTTTGGCCCACCCGGGCACGATGCGGCGAATCGATTTCGAAAAACGGAGAGCGCTATGGCCTGGAATGAGCCTGGTGGTGGTAACAATTCGAATAACCAGGATCCCTGGGGAAGCGGTGGCAACCGTGGCGGAAATCGCGGTGGGAAGCAGGGTCCGCCGGACCTTGACGAGGCGCTGCGCAAATTGCAGGACAGCCTGAACGGCATCTTCGGCAAAAAGAAACGTGGAAGCGATAACGGTTCTGGCCGTGGGGCCGGAAGTACCGGTGGCGGCATCCCCAAGGGCGTCTGGGTGCTTGTTGCGCTGGTTCTTGTGGCTGTCTGGCTGTTCAACGCCGTATATATGGTGGATGAGCAGGAGCAGGCGGTGGTGCTGCGTTTCGGTGAATATCACCGAACCGAAGAGCCGGGCTTGCATCTTTATTTTCCGCCGGTTGAACGCAAATTCCAGCGCAACGTGACGCAGGTTCGCTCCTATCGCCAGCAGGGTCAGATGCTCACCGAGGACGAGAACATCGTTGAGGTGCCACTGGCCGTGCAATACCGTATCTCCAACCTCGAAAACTTCGTGCTGCGCGTCGAAGATCCTGAAACCAGTCTGCGGCATGCGACCGAAAGTGCGTTGCGTCATGTGGTCGGTTCGACATCTATGCATGAAGTCCTGACCGAAGGGCGGGAAGCGATGGGGGTTGCGGTGACCGAGCGGCTGCAGCGCTATCTGGATCACTACAATACCGGCATCACTGTCGTTCAAGTCAACGTCGAAAGTGCCCAGGCTCCGGCTGAGGTTCAGGATGCCTTCGATGATGTAATCCGTGCTCGAGAGGACGAAGTCCGTGAGCGCAACCAGGCTGAATCCTATGCCAACAGCGTTATCCCGGAGGCTCGCGGGCGTGCTCAGCGTCTCTTGGAAGAGGCCAATGGTTATCGGGATGAGGTCGTCGCCCGGGCTGCCGGTGAGGCACAGCGCTTCGATCTGCTGGTCGGTCAGTATCGTCAGTCACCTGAAGTCATGCGCGAGCGGATGTACATCGGCACGATGCAGGATGTGCTGAGCAACACCAGCAAGATCCTGGTTTCGGGAGGAGAAGGTAGTAACAATCTTCTTTACCTGCCGCTGGACAAGCTGATGGAGCGCAATAATTCGGGCTCCGGTAATTCGTCGGGCATTCCCGCCAATTCCACGCCGGGAGTGAACCCCGGCAATGCGGCCGATTCCAGTAACCGCATCCCAATGCAGGTGCAGCAGCGTGATCCGCGCGCCAGGGAGACCCGCTGATGAGTAACAAGACGATATTTGGTTTGGTCATTGCGCTGGTTGTCCTCGTGATCGGCTGGCAAAGTTTCTTCATCGTCAGCCAGACCGAGCGTGGCCTGGTGCTGCAGTTCGGTAAGGTGGTGCGCGAGGATGTTCCGCCGGGGCTGCATTTCAAGCTACCGTTTGTGCAGAAGATCCGGGTATTCGACGGTCGTCTGCTGACTCTCGATACGCCCACGCAGCGCTACCTGACCCTGGAGAAGAAAGCGTTGATGGTCGATTCCTACGCCAAGTGGCGCATCGCCAACGTGCAGCGGTTCTACACCGCGACGTCCGGCCTGCGCACTATTGCCGAGGAGCGTCTGTCTCGCCAGCTCGAATCGGGTCTGCGCAACGAAGTCGCACGTCGTACTTTGCATGAAGTGGTTTCAGGGGAACGCGACCAGCTGATGGCGAATATCACTCAGGAGCTGAACGACAGCGCTCGGCGTGAGCTGGGTATCGAAGTCGTGGACGTTCGGGTGAAAGGGATAGACCTTCCGCAGGAAGTAAACCGCAGCGTATTCGAGCGTATGAGCAGCGAACGTGAGCGCGAAGCGCGCGAGCACCGGGCCAAGGGTCGCGAGCTGGCCGAAGGCATCCGTGCGGATGCCGACCGTCAGCACCGGGTGATTCTCGCCGAGGCGTTCCGTGAGGCTGAAGAAATCCGTGGTCAGGGTGATGCCCAGGCTGCCGAAATCTACGCCCAGGCCTATACCAAGGATCCGGAGTTCTACTCTTTCTACCGGAGCCTGCAGGCGTACCGGGAAAGCTTTGGCAGTGGCTCGGACGTGCTGGTGCTGGATCCGGAAAGCGAGTTCTTCCGGTATATGGAGCGAGGTCCGACGCGGCAGTGAACGCCAGCCACATCCGCCAGCTCGGCGGGTGTGGCTCGCTGGAAACGGTGTTACAATCGCGCAGCCGGGGAACTCCCGGCTTTTTTGTGACCGGTGCCGACGCCTGTCCGGGCCGATCAGCCCGCCGGCGGAGGCTTCGCCATGTTGAGCAGTCTGTTGGTTGCGCTGTGCCTGGTGTTGGTGCTGGAAGGTATATTGCCTTTCGCTGCGCCGGCGCGCTGGAAGCAGCTGTTACGAAGCGTCAGTAGCGTGTCGGACCGACAGGCACGTCTGATCGGCTTGCTGAGCATGATCACCGGCACTGCCTGCCTGTATCTGTTGCGCTGATACGGCACTTATCGTGTAAGAAGGTTTTAACATGCCCAATGTTGATCGCTGGCTACTGCCTGACGGGATCGAAGAGGTGCTGCCCGAGGAGGCGGCGCGTATCGAGGCGGCACGCCGCAAGCTGCTGGATCTGTTCGCCAGCTGGGGTTATGACCTGGTCATCACTCCGCATATCGAGTATCTCGAGTCGCTGCTTACTGGTGCCGGTCACGACCTGGAATTGCAGACGTTCAAAATGACCGACCAGCTGTCTGGGCGGATGCTCGGTCTGCGGGCGGATATCACTCCCCAGGTGGCGCGCATCGACGCCCATACGCTCGGCGCCGAAGGCCCGAGCCGCCTATGTTATTGCGGCAGTGTTCTGCACACCCGCCCGCGTCCCCTGTCGACAGCGCGCAGCCTGATTCAGCTCGGGGCGGAGCTATATGGCGACGCCTCATGTGCCAGCGACGTCGAAATCATCTCGCTGATGCTTGAAACGCTTTCAGCCTGTCAGGTGCAGGGTGTTCACCTGGATCTCGGACACGTCGGCATCTATCGTGGGTTGGTCCAGGCCGCAGGTTTGGACGCGGTTCGTGAGAATGCGCTATTCGACGCCTTGCAACGCAAGGCGGTAGACGAAGTGGACAAGCTGACCAGCGCATTACCGGATAGTGCCGTTGCGGCCATGCTGCGCAGCCTCGCCGGATTGTCCGGTGGGGTGGAGGTGCTTGATCGGGCGCATGCCTTGATGGATGGCGCTCCGGAATCGGTCATGGCAGCGCTGGATGATCTGGCCGAAGTGGCTCAGACTCTCGGCCGGCGTTACCCGGACGTGCCGCTGTATTTCGACCTTGGCGAGTTGCGTGGCTATCACTACCACACGGGAGTGGCTTTCGCGGCCTTCGTTCCAGGCGTAGGGCAAAGCGTCGCGCAGGGCGGGCGTTATGATGACATCGGTCGTGATTTTGGTCGGGCACGTCCGGCGACCGGTTTCTCGACCGATCTGCGATTTCTTGTCGAGCGCGGCCAGGTAGAACCTTCCCGTCGCGGCGGGATCTGGGCTCCGTATGCGAGCGAGCCGGGTCTGCAGGACGAAGTCATGGCGCTACGGGCGAAAGGCGAACGGGTAATCGTTGCACTGCCGGGACAGGTTGACAGCTCGGCACCCGATTACGGCTGTGACCGCATTCTGCGGCACCACCAGGGCACCTGGCAGGTGTCGGAACTGAATTCCTGATTGCATGGCCATCAGGCCATACTGACTAACGAGGCAAGAGCACGACATGGGTAAGAATGTTGTCATCCTGGGCACCCAATGGGGCGATGAAGGCAAAGGCAAGATCGTTGATCTGCTCACCGATCAGGTCGCTGCCGTGGTGCGCTATCAGGGCGGACACAACGCCGGCCACACGCTGGTCATCGACGGCGAAAAAACGGTGCTGCACCTCATTCCCTCAGGGATTCTGCGCAGCAATGTCATGTGCTTCATCGGCAATGGCGTGGTGCTTTCGCCAGAAGCCCTGCTCAAGGAGCTCAAGGCGCTGGAGGCCAAGGGTGTGCCGGTTCGCGATCGGCTGCGCATCAGTCCTGCCTGTCCGCTGATCCTGCCGTATCACGTGGCACTCGATCAGGCTCGGGAAAAGGCGCGCGGCGAGGCGAAGATCGGTACAACCGGCCGCGGTATCGGCCCCGCGTACGAAGACAAGGTTTCGCGTCGCGGGCTGCGTGTCGCTGATCTGTTTCACCGTGAACGCTTCGCCGCCAAGCTTGGCGAAGTGCTCGATTACCACAACTTCGCTCTCCAGCATTACTACAAGGTGGACCCGGTCGACTTCCAGAAGACTCTGGACGAAGCAATGGAATACGCCGAATGGCTGCGTCCGCTGATGACCGACGTGACCGCACGCCTGCATGAGCTGCGCCGGGAGGGTGCCAACATCATGTTCGAAGGTGCCCAGGGCTCGCTACTCGATATCGACCATGGCACATACCCCTTCGTGACCAGCTCCAACACGACCGCTGGCGGCACCGCGACCGGCTCCGGTTTCGGTCCCTTGTATCTTGACTACGTGCTCGGCATCACCAAGGCCTATACAACCCGCGTCGGTTCCGGTCCGTTCCCGACTGAGTTGTTCGACGACGTCGGTGCGAGGCTGGCGGAGCGTGGCCACGAATTCGGCTCCACGACGGGTCGCGCGCGCCGCTGCGGCTGGTTTGACGCGGTGATCCTGCGTCGGGCGATCGAAATCAACAGCATCAGTGGCTTGTGTCTGACCAAGCTCGATGTGCTCGACGGGCTGGACGTGATCCGCATCTGCGTGGGTTATCGCAATGCAGACGGCGCGGTCATCGAGGCGCCGACGGACGCAGATAGCTACATCGGTCTCGAGCCAGTGTACGAAGACGTCCCGGGCTGGCACGACTCCACTCTGGGTATCAAGACCCTGGAGGGATTACCGGCCAATGCCCGTGCGTATATCGCCCGGATCGAGGAGCTTGTCGGCGCGCCGATCGACATTATCTCGACCGGACCCGATCGTAACGAGACGGTGGTCCTGAGAAAGTTGTTCTAACCAGAAAAGGCGCCCTTCGAGGCGCCTTTTTTCCAGGCGCGAACGGGATAGTCGACAGCAGACATGCGAACGGAATGCGCTGGACAAGGCAAAAATGCGTTTTATAGGGGGTTACCGTGCGTACT
Source organism: Halopseudomonas xinjiangensis (assembly GCF_900104945.1). Classification (NCBI taxonomy): domain Bacteria; kingdom Pseudomonadati; phylum Pseudomonadota; class Gammaproteobacteria; order Pseudomonadales; family Pseudomonadaceae; genus Halopseudomonas; species Halopseudomonas xinjiangensis. Next base: position 432,747 of record NZ_LT629736.1, read on the forward strand.
GAATCAGCGAGCTGCTGAGAGAGAAATGGTGCCCAGGAGAAGACTCGAACTTCCACGGCCGTAAGGCCACCAGCACCTGAAGCTGGCGTGTCTACCAATTTCACCACCTGGGCGTATCAATTCCAACGGATGCTATGCTGAACCAAGGTTCGTTGCGATCAACCGTTGTTGTGTTGACGGCGCGAATAATACGTAGCGGCATTGGGGATGTAAACCCCCGCCTGCAAAAATATTTCAGTTTCATCGAAACAGGTGCAAGCGGCCCTGTTTCGCGGTTCAATAGGTGCCTATGACGAAAAAGACCAAACCCCATGACCCGGCGGGCAAGCCGGGCGATACAGCCTCTCGTTCTTCTTCCGCTACTGTCGACTGGGTCAATCATGACCCAGCCGCTGAACGGGAAGCTGAGAAATATGACAATCCCATCCCCAGTCGCGAACTCATCTTGCAATTGCTCGAGGAGCGCGGCGCGCCGGCGACCCGGGCCCAGCTGCAGAGCGAGTTTGGCCTGTCCGATGAGGATGCCATCGAAGCGCTGCGCAGGCGGCTCCGTGCCATGGAGCGCGACGGGCAACTGATCTATACGCGCCGCGGCGCTTACGCCCCGGTCGACAAGCTGGACCTGATAAAAGGACGCGTCCAGGGACATCGGGATGGCTTCGGCTTTCTGGTGCCGGATGAAGGCGGCGAAGATCTTTTCCTCACACCGGCGCAAATGCGCCTGGTATTCGACGGCGATCGTGTGCTCGGTCGGGTTACCGGTGTCGACCGGCGCGGTCGCAGCGAAGGCGCGATCGTGGAAGTGCTCGAACGCGCCCATGAATTCCTGGTAGGCCGGTTCTATCAGGAGAACGGGATCGGCTTCGTCGTTGCGGACAACGCCAAGATCAACCACGAAGTACTGATCCCGCCAGGCACCGAAGGTGGCGCCGTGCAGGGTCAGTACGTCGAGGTGCGCATCATCCAGTGGCCAACTTTGAATCGCCCTGCCCAGGGCGAGATAGTCGAAGTAGTCGGTGATTACATGGCGCCAGGCGTGGAAATCGAAGTGGCGCTACGTAGCTACGATATCCCTAGTGTCTGGCCTCAGGCGGTGCTGGACGAGGCGGCGCAGCTCAAGGATCACGTCGAGGAGCGGGACAAGCAGAAGCGCGTCGATCTCCGGCACTTGCCGCTGGTGACCATCGATGGCGAAGATGCACGCGATTTCGACGATGCGGTCTATTGCGAGCCTTACAAGGCCAGTGGCTGGAAACTGTTTTCCGGCGGATGGAAGCTCTATGTTGCGATCGCTGACGTATCGCATTACGTCACGGTCGGTTCGGCGCTCGATCAGGAAGCCGAGTTGCGCGGCACCTCGGTGTACTTCCCAAGTGAAGTCGTGCCGATGCTCCCCGAAGCTATCTCCAACGGTCTGTGCTCGCTGATGCCAAAGGTCGATCGCCTGGCAATGGTCTGCGAAATGACTGTCTCCAAGAGCGGTGAGCTGACCGACTACCAGTTCTACGAGGCTGTGATTCACTCGCACGCTCGGCTGACCTACAACAAGGTCTCGGCGATGCTCGAGCATCCTCGTAGCAAGGACGGAAAGGCGCTCTGCGAGGAATACGCAGATATCGTCCCTCACCTGAAAAATCTCAACGATCTCTACAAGGCCTTGGCCAAGGCCCGGCAGGGTCGCGGGGCGATCGACTTCGAGACCACCGAAACCCGGATCATCTTCGGTGAAAACCGCAAGATTGCCGAAATCCGTCCGACTACGCGCAACGACGCCCACAAGATCATTGAAGAGTGCATGCTCTGTGCGAACGTCGCGACGGCGCGTTTCATGCAGGATCTGGATATTCCGGCGCTTTACCGCGTGCACGACGCTCCGAAGCCTGAGAAAGTCGAGCGTCTGCGCCAGTTCCTCGCTGCGCTGGGATTGTCGCTAACCCGCAAGAAGGGCGATCCGACTCCCGAGGACTACAGCGCGGTCCTGGAAAAGATCCAGGGTCGGCCGGATGCTCAGCTGATCCAGACGGTGATGTTGCGCTCGCTGAGTCAGGCTGTGTACAGCCCGCATAATGAGGGGCACTTCGGCCTGAACTACGAAGCCTATACACACTTTACTTCGCCCATTCGTCGCTATCCCGATCTGTTGACTCACCGGGCCATTCGCAGCGTCGTGCGCTCGCGCAAGAAAACCGACCTGGTGCGCAGGTGTTCTGCTGGATTGATGCCCAAGGCTTCGATCTACCCTTATGAGATGGCGGATCTGGAACGCCTGGGTCAGCAGTGCTCGCAGAACGAACGACGGGCAGATGAAGCTAGTCGCGACGTCGTCAACTGGCTCAAATGCGAGTTCATGCAGGACCGGGTGGGCGAAAGCTTCGATGGTCTGGTAACCGCCTGTACCAGCTTCGGTTTGTTCGTCGAGCTCAGCGAATTCTATGTTGAAGGTCTGGTGCACATCACTGCGCTGCCGGCTGATTACTACAACTTCGACGCCGTTCATCACCGGTTGGTCGGCGAGCGGTCCGGTCGCGTGTTCCAGTTGGGCGATACCGTCCGGGTTCAGGTTGCGCGCGTCGATCTTGACGATCGAAAGATCGATTTCGAGATGGCCAAAGACCAGCCGGAGGGCCGCCCTGGTGCGAATGTCGACGCGAGTCGCGCTGCGCGAGCGAAACTGATGGGTGACGCCCGGCAGGCATCGAAGCCCGGCAAGGGCAAGACCAAGGATGGCAAGGCCGCCAAGTCGGGGCGCGGCAAGGGCGATCGGGATGCTGCTCCACGCAAGGCGCGTGCGGATGGCGAGCGTCCGGCGGCGCGGGGTGAGACCGGTGGGCCAGAGCGGCAGCCGCGCAAGCGCAAGGCAAGGTGAGTTCGGCGAGATGAGTGATCTGGAATACGTATTCGGCGTGCACGCCGTACGGGCCATGCTCGACCGTGCGCCGCGTCGCGTTAAACGTCTTATGTTGCAGCGTGGCCGGGTAGATGGGCGCGCGCAGACTTTGCTCGACCGTGCTGCTGCGGAAGGGATTGGCATCGAACGCATCGCGCCCGAAGAAATGGACAAACTGGCCGAAGGCGTACATCAGGGCGTTATCGCGCAGGTCACGCCTAGCCAGCTCTGGTCGGAAGAGATGCTCACCCATCTTCTCGACCGACTGGATACGCCCCCGCTTCTTCTGGTTCTCGATGGGGTGACCGATCCCCACAATCTGGGTGCCTGTCTGCGCAGCGCGGATGCGGCCGGCGCCCAGGCGGTGATCATCCCTCGGGACAAATCCGCCAGCTTGACGCCCACTGTGCGCAAGGTCGCCTGTGGCGCTGCCGAAACGGTTCCTCTGGTTGCGGTGACCAATCTAGCTCGCACGCTCAAGACCTTGCAGCAGCGTGGCATCTGGACCGTCGGTACGGCGGGAGAGGCGGAGCAGCTGATCTATCAGGTCGACCTCGCCGGACCCATTGCTGTCGTCATGGGTGCGGAGGGTGCTGGCATGCGCCGGCTGACCCGCGAGCATTGCGACTTTCTGGCCAGGTTGCCGATGGCTGGGAGTGTCAGCAGTCTCAACGTGTCGGTAGCGACGGGAATCTGCCTTTTCGAGGCGGTACGTCAGCGGACGGGCTCGGGTCGCTAGCCTCAGAGGCGTTGCCGCTGTGTTTGGCTGTTCCTTGGTCGTCTTGTCTCGGTGACGCCATTCCGAGCCGCCACCAGCCGCGCCGTTCGCTGCCCTTGCTACTTTCCCCGGCCTTCCCTAGAATGGCCGCCCCAAACCTAGAGTTCCACTCCTTGCCAGACCATTTGGGTGGCTGGCTATAACCCGTAAGGAGCACCAATGCGTCATTACGAAATCGTATTTCTGGTTCATCCGGATCAGAGTGAGCAGGTCAACGCGATGGTCGAGCGTTACACCAAGCTCATCGAAGAAGACGGCGGCAAGATCCACCGCCTGGAAGATTGGGGCCGTCGTCAGCTGGCTTATCCAATCGACAAGATTCACAAGGCGCACTACATCATGATCAATGTTGAGTGCAGCGCCAAGGCTCTGGAAGAACTGACCGAGAACTTCCGTTACAACGACGCCGTGATCCGTAACATGGTCATCCGTCGTGACGAAGCCGTCACCGAACAGTCCGACATGCTCAAGCCTGAAGACACCGGTCGTGGTGAGCGTCGCGAGCGTCGTGAGCGTACTGACTCCGACAGCGATGCTGACAACACCAGCAACGACACCGATGACGGTGACGACGAGTAAGTTTTCCGGTTCCTATTCCAGTATCTAAGGAGACGTTGCCATGGCACGTTTTTTCCGCCGCAGAAAGTTCTGCCGTTTTACCGCTGAAGGCGTCAAAGAGATCGATTACAAGGATCTCAACACACTCAAGGCCTACGTCACCGAGACCGGCAAGATTGTTCCCAGCCGTATCACTGGTACCAAGGCCAAATATCAGCGTCAGCTGGCTGTAGCCATCAAGCGCGCGCGTTATCTGGCCCTGCTGCCGTTCACCGACTCTCACGGTCGTTGATAGGTAGCTGAAACTGATCTGGATACTGAACCAACATGCGTGGTCTGGCTGAATACATCATGCGTGGTCGCAAAGAGGCCACGCTGGTCGTCGCGATAGCGGCAGCCATTCCTCTGCTGTTCTGGTTCAGCGCGGCGGCGCTGGCGCTGGTCATTCTGCGTCGGGGCCTTAGCGAAGCAATGCCGGTGCTGGTGTGGGGGATACTCCCTGCGCTGGCCTGGGCGATGGTTGGCGATCTGACGCCTCTGCTGGTGATCGCCGGTGCAGGCGCGATGGCAGTCCTGTTGCGTCAGCGTAGCGACTGGGCCCCGGTGCTCATTGTTGCGGTGCCTTTGGGAATAGCCTACGCGCTGGCCCTGCTGGCTGTGCTCGACGAGCCGCTGCAGCAGCTGGCCACGCAGATTCGCGAAATGTTGCCCGATATGCTCTCGGGCATGAGCGGTGATTTGGACGAGGCCGATAGGGCGCAGCTTGAAGCACTGTTAGTGCCGTTGCTGGCTGGTCTCATGGGCGCGGTACACATGTTGATGGCGCTGGTCAGTTTGATGATCGGCCGTTCCTGGCAGGCCCGGTTGTATAACCCGGGCGGCTTTCGTCAGGAGTTTCATCAACTGCGTCTCTCACCGCTGGTGGCCGTCGGTCTGCTTGCACTGACGCTGATCGGCCCGCAGTGGTCCGAGCTCGCCATGGTGTCGCCGATTGCCAGCGTGCCGCTGTTGCTGGCAGGCATCGCGCTCATACATGGCATCGTCGGATTGCGCGGTCTCGGTACCGCATGGCTGGTCGCGATGTACGTGATGTTCGCTTTCGTCGCTCAATTGATTTATCCGTTGATCATGTTTTTGGCATTTGTTGATAGCTTGTTCGATTTCCGTTCCAGGATGCGCCCGGCAGGGCCCTCCGGGGACGATGATTCGAACAGCCAAGGTTGAATTTCAAGAGGTCATCGCAATGGAAGTTATCCTGCTCGAAAAGATCGCGAATCTGGGTAACCTGGGCGACAAAGTCGCTGTTAAGGCAGGTTACGCTCGCAATTTCCTGCTGCCGTTCGGCAAGGCAACACCTGCCACTGCAGCAAACGTAGAAGCGTTCGAAGCACGTCGTGCCGAACTGGAAAAGAACGCTGCCGAGCGCAAGGCTGAAGCCGATGCTCGTGCTGCCAAGCTGGCCGACCTGACCGTGACCATCACGGCCAACGCTGGTGAGGAAGGCAAATTGTTCGGTTCCATCGGTACCCGCGATATCGCCGACGCGGTTACCGCCGCTGGTGTCGAGATCGAGAAGAGCGAAGTGCGCCTGCCCGAAGGCCCTCTGCGCAACGTTGGCGAATACGATATCGATGTGCACCTGCACACCGACGTTGAAGCCACCGTCAAGCTGGTCGTTGTTGCCGGCTAAGGGAGCCTCTCCCGCTGCTTGACCGCGTTCGTCGGCTGGTCGCCCCCGTGGCGCTCAGCTGATGATTTGCTCGGGCTTTGCAGTTAGACTTACCAGCACGGCGCTTGTCTCTGACAGGCGCCGTGTTGTCTTTTCTGTCCGCCGTTTCCCCGAGCCTGCCCGATGAACGAAACCGCCTATTCCAACACTGCGGAACTTGATCTGCAGACGACGTCCCTGAAAATTCCCCCTCATTCAATCGAGGCGGAACAGGCGGTCCTGGGCGGCGTCATGCTCGAAAACACTGCCTGGGAGCGGGTCGCCGAAGGCGTCAGTGAGACGGACTTTTACCGCCATGACCATCGTCTGATCTTTCGTGCCATGGTGCGTCTGGCTGGGCGAAACCAACCGTTCGACGTGGTCACCCTGGCCGAAGATCTGGATCGTGAAGGCCTGATCGATCAGGTCGGTGGGCTTGCCTATCTCGGTCAGCTCGCCAAGAACACGCCCTCTGCGGCGAACATCGGCGCCTACGCGCAGATCATCCGCGAACGGGCCACGCTGCGCCAACTGATAAGCGTCAGTTCGGACATCGCAGACACTGCATTCAACCCCAAGGGCATGCAGGCGCTCGAGGTGCTCGACGAAGCCGAGCGCAAGATTTTCTCCATCGCTGAAAGCCGCCCGAAGACTGGCGGGCCTGAAGCGGTCAATGCCTTGCTGACCAAGGCCATCGACCGCATCGATACCTTATTCAACAGCGATGGGGCCATCACTGGACTTTCGACAGGCTTCAACGATCTGGATGAGATGACCTCCGGCCTGCAGCCAGCCGATCTGGTCATCGTCGCTGGCCGTCCATCCATGGGCAAGACGACGTTCGCCATGAATCTCGTCGAGAACGCGGTGCTGCGTAGCGAGAAGGCAGTGCTGGTGTTCTCGCTGGAAATGCCAGGTGAGTCTCTGATCATGCGTATGCTGTCCTCGCTAGGGCGCATCGATCAGACCAAGGTGCGCTCGGGTCGGCTCGATGATGATGATTGGCCGCGTCTGACCTCGGCGGTCAATCTGCTCAATGATCGCAAACTCTTCATCGACGACACAGCCGGCCTTTCGCCCATGGAAATGCGTGCGAGAGCGCGCCGAATCGTCCGTGAGCACGGCGACCTGGCACTGATCATGATCGATTATCTGCAGTTGATGCGCATCGGTGGTAGTGGGGCGGAGAACCGGACAAACGAGATCTCGGAGATCTCCCGCTCACTCAAGGCGCTGGCCAAGGAATTCAACGTTCCCGTCGTCGCTCTGTCGCAGCTCAACCGTTCATTGGAACAGCGCCCGAACAAGCGGCCGATCAACTCGGACCTGCGTGAATCGGGCGCGATCGAACAGGACGCGGACATCATCATGTTCGTGTACAGGGATGAGGTTTATCACCCCGACTCGCAGGACAAGGGCATTGCCGAGATCATCATCGGCAAGCAGCGTAACGGCCCCATCGGCACCACGCGCCTGGCTTTCCTCGGCAAATACACCCGTTTCGAGAACCTGGCGCCTGGCTCCTATGCCGGCTACGGGGATCTGGAGTAGCAATGTCTACCAGCATGCCGGCCGCCCGGCCGCTTTTCGATTATCCCAAATACTGGGCCGAGTGCTTCGGTCCGGCTCCGTTCCTGCCCATGTCGCGAGAGGAAATGGATCTGCTTGGCTGGGACAGCTGTGACGTCATCATCGTCACCGGAGACGCCTATGTAGACCATCCATCGTTCGGCATGGCGATCATCGGAAGGCTGTTGGAAGCGCAGGGATTTCGCGTCGGCATCATCAGTCAGCCGGACTGGCACAGCAAAGACGACTTCATGAAGCTCGGCAAGCCGAACCTGTTTTACGGGGTCGCGGCTGGCAATATGGACTCGATGATCAACCGCTACACGGCGGACCGCAAGATTCGTTCTGACGATGCCTATACGCCGGGCGGCGTTGCCGGAAAGCGGCCCGACCGAGCCAGCGCGGTGTATAGCCAGCGCTGTCGAGAGGCCTATAAGGATGTGCCGATCGTGCTTGGCGGCATCGAAGCGTCGCTGCGTCGCATAGCGCATTACGATTATTGGCAGGACAAGGTTCGCCATTCCCTGCTGCTTGACGCCAAGGCGGACATTCTGCTGTTCGGCAACGCCGAGCGTGCGATCGTCGAGGTGGCCCAGCGAATCAGCCGGGGTGAAACGGTACAGAGCATTACGGATGTACGGGGCACCGCGTTCGTGCGCAAGGACACACCTGAGGGCTGGTTCGAGCTCGACTCGACCCGCATCGACCGGCCTGGCAAGGTCGACAAGATCATCAATCCCTACGTCAATACCCAGGATACAAGCGCCTGCGCCGTCGAGCAGGCCAAGGGCGACGACAAGGCCGCCGCAGCGGCAACCGTAGACGAGGTACAGGTCCTTCAGTTGCTCCCGCATCCTCGCCTTGAGCGCGACCGAACGGTGATCCGCCTGCCGTCGTTCGAAAAAGTGCGCAACGACCCAGTGCTCTACGCTCATGCCAACCGGGTGCTGCACCTCGAAACCAATCCGGGCAATGCCCGTGCTTTGGTGCAACGTCACGCCGAGAAGGACGTGTGGTTCAACCCGCCGCCTATCCCGCTGACCACTGAAGAAATGGACTACATCTTCGGTCTGCCTTATGCACGCATTCCGCATCCGGCCTATGGTGGCGAGAAGATTCCAGCCTACGAGATGATTCGCTTTTCTGTGAACATCATGCGTGGCTGCTTCGGGGGCTGCACCTTCTGTTCGATCACCGAACACGAAGGCAGAATCATCCAGAACCGCTCGCACGATTCGATCATTCGCGAGATCGAGGAGATCCGGGACAAGGTCCCCGGATTCACTGGAGTGATTTCCGATCTGGGCGGTCCCACTGCGAACATGTATCGCATCGCCTGCAAGAGTCCGGAGATCGAGGCGGCATGCCGCAAGCCGTCCTGCGTCTTCCCCGGCATTTGCGAGAATCTGAATACCGATCATTCTTCGCTGATCGGGTTGTACCGCAAGGCGCGTGAACTGCCGGGCGTGAAGAAGATTCTGATCGCTTCGGGTCTGCGCTACGATCTGGCGGTAGAGTCGCCCGAGTACGTCAAGGAGCTGGTAACCCATCACGTTGGCGGCTACCTGAAAATCGCCCCGGAGCATACCGAGGAAGGTCCGCTGACCAGGATGATGAAACCGGGCATCGGCTCCTACGACCGCTTCAAGCAAATGTTCGAGAAGTACTCGAAGGAAGCGGGGAAGGAGCAGTATTTGATCCCCTACTTCATCGCGGCGCATCCGGGGACCACCGACGAAGACATGATGAACCTTGCTCTGTGGCTCAAGCGCAACGGTTTCCGTGCCGACCAGGTGCAGGCGTTCTATCCTTCGCCGATGGCTACCGCCACCGCGATGTATCACTCGGGCAAGAATCCGCTTCGCAAGGTGACCTACAAAAGCGATGGCGTGAACGTGGTCAAGGGCGAGCGACAGCGGCGCCTGCACAAGGCATTTCTGCGCTACCACGATCCGAAGAACTGGCCGTTGCTCCGGGATGCGCTGCAGGAGATGGGGCGTTCGGACCTGATCGGCAACAGCAAGCAGCATCTGATCCCGACGCATCAGCCAGCGGGGGAGAGCTACCACAGCTCCCGTCGCAAGAATTCTACTCCGGCCGGCAGCCGTAAGGCCGGGCGAATACTGACCCAGCACACCGGTTTGCCGCCACGCGACACAGGCGCCGGCAAGAAGCCACGCAAGGGTTCGCGGCCGGCTCGCTAAGAGTCTATCGTGGCGATTGAGGAAACTCGCTGGCTGCCAGGCATTCTTGGAGCTAGCCTTTCCCTAAATACAGGGAGGCTTGGTGATGGCTGGTATCAATGTGATGGTTCGGATGTTTGCCGACTACGCCGCAGCGTTGTCCGGCACAGCAGTGCAGGACGAGGCGCTGTAATAGTCACGGGGTCATCGCCCCGTCGGCTTTTCGCTCCACCCAGTAGCTGATCTGCTCGCGTAGCTGGCTGAGCTCCACCGGTTTGGCCATATGACCGTTCATACCAGCCTTGCGTGCGCGCTCGCGATGTTCTGGCAGGATGTGTGCGGTGAGCGCGATGATCGGGACCGCGTGCATGCCGTTGTTCTGTTCCCACTGACGAATTTCTCCGGCTGCAGTGAATCCGTCCATCTCCGGCATTTCGCAATCCATTAGAATCAGATCATAGGTACCGCTACGTGCAGCCTGGACGGCTTCCCGGCCGTTGCCCACTGCATAGCTGTCCACCTTGAGCTTTTGCAGCATGCCGCGGATTACCTTGGTGGATATCGCGTTGTCTTCGGCGATCAGAACCCGGAAGTGCGAATCGGATGTTGGAGGCTCGAGCTCGGCTTGCACCAGTCCAGGCATAGTGTGTTGTTTCTGGTGGTTGGTCCATTCGTCGATCAGGGTCGCGCGTAGCGTGTAGCCGGCTACCGGCTTGCTGAGGATTCTGCGGATGCCTGCGTTACGGGCGACGATCCGGCTTGGAATCTGATTCACTCCGGTGAGCATGATAACCAGCAGGTCTCCTCGAATCGCCGGGTCCTCGTGAATACGAGAGGCCAACTCAAGACCGGTCATCCCTGGCATCGACTGATCAACCAGCAGCACATCGAAGGGGGCCGTAAGGCTCGCCTGGGTGCGTAGCATGGCAAGCGCTTCCTTGCCGCTGGCCGCGCACTGCGGTTGCATGCCCCAGGCGCTGAGCTGTTGCTGCAAAACCTTGCGGCAGGTGGCATTGTCGTCGACGATCAGGACGCTACGATCTGCCAGGCAGTGCCCGTCTGCATCAGGTGTTGCTGCGCTGCCAACCGAAGTGTCCGGCAGCGTCAACCAGATGGTCGTACCCTGGTCGGACGCGTATTTGATTCCGAGCTTGCCGCCCATCATGTCTACCAGCTGACGGGCGATCACCAGACCCAGGCAGCCGGTTGCGCTGGCCTTTTCGAAGAGGCGTGAAGTATCGCCCGCAGGGGCGGTGAGGCTCGCTCGCGCTTCGGCGGTCAGGCCCGTGCCTGTGTCCTGCACAGCGAAACGAAGCAGCGGCTCGCCAGAGGTTGTCATTTCACGGCCTACCACCACGAGAATCTCTCCTTGCGCGGTCGACTGCAGGGCGTTGCCTAGCAAGTTGAGCAGTATCTGGCGCAAACGAGTAGGGTCACCGACAACGGTCCTGGGCACGTCTGGATGGACGAAGCCGATCAGTTCGATGGTCTGGCTGTCGGCCCGGCCACGAAAGATATCCAGGCAGTCGTTGATCAACGCGTGCAGATCGAACTGGACGTTTTCCAGCAGCAGCTGACCGGACTCCAGCCGTGACATATCCAGAACTTCGTTGACCAGGCTGAGCAAGTCGTTGCCGGAGCTGTGGATGGTTTGCACATAATCGCGCTGCTTGGCCGACAGCGCCGTATCCAAAAGCAGCTCGGTCATCCCCAGCACGCCGTTCATTGGGGTGCGTATTTCATGGCTGATCCGCGCCAGAAACTCTGACTTGGCCCGCGTTTCCGCCTGTTGAGTGGCCTCGGCATGGCGTAGCGTGTGCGCCCTCGCAATGCGTTGCTGCTGTCGCGAGAACAGACGCCAGGCGTAGGCTATCAGCGCTGCCCAGAGGAACAGGTCGGACGTTTGCTCGGCCAGGCTGCGCGGTAGCGCACTCTGGTCGGCAAGCCAGCTGACCAACAGCAACAGATGCCCGGAAAACAAGGGGCGGCTGAAGGGCGTACGGTTATACCAGCAATAGGCTGTCGCGGCGATTGCCAGGAGCGGCACGCCCAGGCGGGCAGCGTTGACGCTGGCTTCTGCCGTAGCAGGCCAAAGGTACAAAGCGCTGATGCCGGCGACGCTTGCGATGACGATCATGGCGTCTGCTTTTATTCTGGCCAGACTATCGTCTGTGAAGAGTCGCGCCAGAAGCAGGCCGATGCAGCCCAGGGCGGCGAGGCGCAAGGAGTCTTGCAGTGCAGCGGAGTCGAGGGGGATCAGTCGCTCCAGCCAGTCGACTCGAACAAAGGTGCTCAGCGCGACCAGCAAGCCGGCTGCCGCCAGAAAAAGATGCAGGCGATCGCGCCCGACCAGTCCCTGCAGCAGGCCGTGCAAGACGAGCGACAGCAGCAGACCGGCAAGAATGCCCTGTAGCGCCTGATGCCAGCCATGTTCCAGGGTCGCGCCGCGAGTGTCGGTCAAGGTTATGCGGGTGCGCAGAGCGTAATCGTTGGCCAGGCGCAGGTACACCGTCTGCTCGGCGTCGTTCCCCGCTGCGACATCCAGCGGGAACGCGAAGCCCGGGTAAGGCAATCCGTCAGGCTGAGTTCCCTGCAAAGCTGCTCCGGAGCGGTAACTCAGGATGGTGTCACCGACGATGTGATGTACCGTCACCGCCTCGATCACCGGGTTGTCGACCGTCAGTACAGGCCGTGCGGGGTCCACGGCGAGCTGTACCCATAGCGTAGCGGGTGGCTCGGGTAGGCTGAGTATGCTGTCTGGGGACGGTGTGAAGCGGTTGGAGTATCGGTTGGACAGGACCTCTGCCAAGGTCAGGCGTCCGCTGGTGTCGACGAAGGTACGGAAAGCCGATGACTCGTCGGCGAGACCGGTGCCCGGCAGCGAGAAAACGCTCAGCAAGGTGCTGATTACAAGCCAGCCTAGGTACTTCACTGTCGGGGGGTGTCCTGTCCTTGGCATCAAGTCAACGATGGCCTAGCTTGTTCGGCCCGGCGCGCGACAGTATAGCGCAATCGTGATGAGGCGCAGATAACGCCTCGCCTTCTGGCGATAGCCGGTCGGGCAAGGCGCTGGCAGGACTAGTTCTGCTCGCGAGCAATGGCGCGGTAGCCAATATCCGAACGGTAGAAGCGGCCGTTCCAGTTAACGCGTTCGGCAAGTTGGTAGGCTTGCTGCTGGGCGGCCTTGACCGTCTCCCCGAGGGCGGTTGCGCATAACACCCGGCCGCCGCTGGTGACTACCTGACCGTCCAGCAGGCTGGTGCCGGCGTGGAACACCTTACCGTCGAGATCGGCAGCTCGTTCCAGGCCTTCGATGGCGTCCCCCTTGCCGTAGGTGCCGGGATAACCTCCCGCAGCGAGCACGACGCCGAGGCTGCAGCGCGCGTCCCACTGCGCCTGGATCCGATCGAGGCGATTCTCGAGGGCGGCCTCCACCAATTCGACCAGGCTCGACTGCAGGCGCAGCATGATTGGCTGGGTTTCCGGATCGCCGAATCGGCAATTGAACTCGATGACCTTCGGCGCTCCGCGCTCGTCGATCATCAACCCGGCATAGAGGAATCCGGTATAGCGGTTGCCCTCGGCGGCCATGCCGCGGACAGTCGGCCAGATGACCTCGTCCATGACCCGGGCATGTACCGCATCGGTCACTACCGGAGCAGGGGAGTAGGCGCCCATGCCGCCCGTGTTCGGACCGCTGTCGCCGTCACCCACACGCTTGTGATCCTGGCTCGTGGCCATGGGCAACACGTGCTCACCGTCGACCATGACGATGAAGCTGGCTTCTTCTCCTGCAAGAAACTCCTCGATCACCACGCGCGAGCCGGCTTCGCCAAAGGCGTTTCCGGCCAACATGTCGCGTACCGCGTCCTCCGCTTCTTCAAGCGTCATGGCGACGATGACGCCCTTGCCGGCAGCAAGCCCGTCTGCCTTGATGACGATGGGTGCGCCTTTCTCGCGCAGATAAGCCAGGGCCGGGTCGACCTCGGTAAAGTTCTGGTATTCAGCGGTAGGGATGTAGTGCCGCGCGAGAAAGTCCTTGGTGAACGCCTTCGAGCCTTCGAGCTGCGCGGCTCCGGCTGTGGGGCCGAAGATAGCCAGACCGCGCGAGCGAAACAGGTCGACCACACCTTGAACCAGGGGCGCCTCGGGGCCGACGATCGTCAGCTGGACGTTATCCTCCGCGAAATCGGCCAGTTGCTCCAGTGCAAGAACGTCTATATCGACGTTCTTGCACTTTGGTTCCGTGGCAGTGCCGGCATTGCCGGGCGCAACGAATACGGTTTCGACTCGCGCATCCTGAGCCACTTTCCAGGCCAGGGCGTGCTCGCGGCCGCCGCTGCCAATAATCAGTACGTTCATGAAGCTCTCGCTGTTAGTGGCGGAAGTGGCGCATGCCGGTGAAGACCATCGCCATGCCGGCTTCGTCCGCTGCGGCGATGACTTCGGCGTCGCGCATCGACCCGCCCGGTTGGATAACCGCGCTGATACCTGCCTTGGCAGCATTGTCGATGCCGTCGCGGAACGGGAAGAACGCATCGGATGCCATCACCGCTCCCCGTACCTCCAGGCCGGCATGCTCGGCCTTGATGGCGGCGATGCGTGCAGAGTTGACCCGGCTCATCTGGCCGGCCCCGACGCCCACTGTCTGGCGCGCCTTGGCGTAGACGATGGCGTTCGACTTGACGAACTTGGCTACTTTCCAGGCGAAGACCAGATCATGGACTTCCTGTTCGGTCGGTGCGCGGCGGGTCACCACCTTGAGATTCTCTGCGGTGATCATCCCGATATCGCGGCTCTGCACCAGCAGGCCGCCGTTGACTCGTTTGAAGTCCCAGTCGGCATACCGTTCGGCAGCCCATTCGCCGCATTCCAGAAGCCGTACGTTGGCCTTGGCGGCGACTGCGTCGCGGGCAGGCTGAGATATGCGTGGGGCGATGATGACTTCGACGAACTGACGCTCGACGATGGCCCGTGCGGTGTCGCCATCCAGTTCGCGATTGAAGGCGATGATACCGCCGAAAGCCGACTCGCTGTCGGTGGCGTAGGCCAGATCATAAGCCTTGCGGATACCGCCTTCGCCCTCCGGCACGACCGCAACGCCACAGGGGTTGGCGTGTTTGACGATTACGCAGGCCGGCTTGGTAAAGCCTTTCACGCACTCCAACGCGGCGTCGGTATCAGCGACGTTGTTGTACGACAATTCCTTGCCCTGCAGCTGAACCGCGGTAGCAATGCAGGCTTCGGCCGGCTGCGCCTCTCGATAAAAGGCAGCGGACTGGTGCGGGTTTTCACCGTAGCGCATGTCCTGAGCCTTGATGAACTGGCTGTTGAAGGTGCGCGGGAAGCTCGAACGGTCTTCGGTACTCAGGGACTCGCGGCTCTGGTCGATGGTGCCGAGATAGTTGGCGATCATGCCGTCGTAAGCTGCGGTGTGCTCGAACGCCTTCAATGCCAGGTCGAAACGTTGCGCATAGGTAAGACCACCTTGCTTCAGACCTTCGAGGATCGACTGGTAGTCGCTGGCGTTAACGATGATTGCGACGTCCTTGTGGTTCTTGGCTGCTGAGCGAACCATGGTCGGACCGCCAATGTCGATGTTCTCGATGGCGTCAGGCAGCGTGCAGCCGGGCTTGGCCACGGTGGCTGCAAACGGATACAGATTGACCACCACCATATCTATCGGTTGGATACCGTGTTGCTGCATGACCGTGGCATCCTGATCGCGTCGACCCAGAATCCCGCCGTGAATCTTCGGGTGCAGTGTCTTGACGCGTCCATCCATCATTTCCGGAAAACCGGTGTAGTCGGCCACTTCAACGGCGTCGATGCCTTGTTCGCGCAGGAGCTTGAAGGTGCCGCCGGTCGAGAGGATCTCGACGCCGAGGCTTGCCAGATCACGAGCGAATTCAACGATGCCGGTCTTGTCGGAAACACTGACGAGCGCGCGACGTATCGGGAGGCGGGTGGTTTGGTCGGTCATCTTGGGTCCGGGTTCAGCTGGAAAGGAAAGGTGTGCAGCAACCGGCACGCTTGCCAGAGAATCAGCGCACGTGCCGTTGGCGCTTAAAGCAGTCCGTACTGCTTGAGTTTCTTGCGCAAAGTACCTCGATTGAGACCGAGGACTTCGGAGGCTCGGGTCTGATTGCCCTTGACGTAGTGCATCACGCTTTCGAGCAGCGGTGCTTCGACCTCGGCGAGGACCATGTCGTAGACGTCGGTCACGTCCTGGCCATCGAGATGCTCGAAATAGTTTCTCAGCGCTTGCTCGACACAATCGCGAAGCGTCTGCTCGCGTCGACGGACGTCTTCCGATACGTCGGCCGAGCCGGTTTCAGGGCTCTGATTCACGGGGAGGGTTCCGTCATTCAAAAAAGGGTTCATCGAGTTCATGCCGCCAGGTCTCCTTCCAGCAAGCGGTTGAAATGTTCTTCTATGTTCCGGCGTTGCAGAGCGGGACATTCGATCCTGTTGAAAGTCCGCCGAAACGCTGCGGCTTCCGGCAGCGTTTCGAGATACCAGCCGACGTGTTTGCGCGCGATACGCGCACCCTGGTCGGGTCCGTAGAACTCGTGCAGCGAATCGAGATGTTCGAGCAGAATGTCTCGCTGCCAGGCTAGTTCAGGCGAAGCGAGCACGCAGCCTGTTTCCAGATAATGATTGATCTCTTGAAAAATCCACGGGCGCCCCTGGGCGGCCCGGCCGATCATCACCGCATCGGCACCCGTCTGCTCGAGTACCAGACGCGCCTTTTCCGGGGTGTTGATATCGCCGTTGGCGAAGACCGGGATCCCTATCGCCTGTTTGATGCTGGCTATGGTGTCGTATTCGGCCTGGCCGGTATAGAGCTGGTCACGGGTGCGGCCATGCACTGCTAGCGCCTGGATACCGCTTTGTTCGGCGATACGCGCAATCTGCACACCGTTGCGTCGCTCGGCACACCAGCCGGTGCGAATCTTCAGGGTAACCGGGATGCTCACCGCAGCGACCACCGCTTCGAGAATCTCGCCGACCAGAACTTCGTCACGCAGCAGGGCAGATCCGGCGGCCTTGTTGCAAACCTTCTTGGCCGGACAGCCCATGTTGATATCGATGATCTGCGCGCCGAGCTGCTGATTGCGAAAAGCAGCCTCGGCCATCATCTGCGGGTCGCCGCCCGCGATCTGAACTGAGCGCGGTTCGGCTTCGCCGGTGTGGTCGAGTCGCTGGCGAGACTTGCGACTGTTCCACAGGCGGGTGTCGCTGGTGACCATCTCCGAGACCACGAGCCCGGCACCCAGCCGCCGGCAAAGTTGCCGGAAGGGACGGTCGGTGACGCCTGCCATGGGGGCGAGAATCACGCGATTGGGTAACTGGTACGGTCCGATACGGATCACTGCATGGTCCATCCCTGTCTTGTCCAAACGTTGATGCACGCCCGCACTACGCCGGGGGCGTCAGGGTGGGCTTTTGTGAAAAAGGGCAGTAATCATACCTGCTAAGGGTTGCCGCATAAAGACTCGGCTGGCTGAATCTTGAGCAATTCGTCCGAAGCGAACAGGGCTGGTCAGCGCGACTCGAACTCCAGCGTATAGCTCGCCGCATCGGGACCCGGATCGAGCATGCTCAGGGCAACACGGATGGGGACCTGTGGTGGCATCAGCTCGGCACCCGCCAGTTCGCCGGAGAGGTACTCGTCAGGACGGAAGCGCCGCGAGGCAACTTCCCGTCCCTGCGTGTCGGTGAACTGCATCAGCAATACCGGGAACGGCTGGGCGTAATCGGCACGGTTGTAGAGCATCGCGTCGATAGCCAGCGCGTTAGGGAATTCCGGATGCGGTCGTACGAGCAGATTACTGCTGCGCAGCTGGGTGATGTCGACCTTGGCCGGCAACTCGCAGCCAGCCAGCAGGCATGCAGACTCCAGCCAGGGCCGAGCGGTTTGATCACGGGTAAGGGCGTCGAAGTTGTAATACACATACTGGGCGCCGAGACCGACGGCGGCGAGGACGCTCAACAGCAGCCAGAGCCCTGTTCGGCGCTTGCGACGCGGTCGCTGGTCTTCCTCATCAAGGTATAGCGGCTCGTGCTGCAGGTCCGGCAGGTCATACAGATTGCCTAGTCCGGGCTCGCGTCGCCTGTCCGCGGCGACTGATTCTTCGGATGCGAATGGCAGGGTACGTTGGCGAGCGGGTGCGCGATCCCTGAGGAATACGCCATGGTCGGCATCGTCTTCGACCAACGGGCGCAGCGGCCCGACGGGCGCATCATGGTCATGTGCCGCGGCAGCTTCATCCTCCTCGTCCAGCGAGACGGTTGGCTCCACAGCAGACCCGAAGTCGCGCGCGGGCGAGGTGGCGATGAAATCATCATGCAGGTCCAGAACCGATTCGTCGCTTTCGACCGTAGGCTCCGCGGCACTGAGCGTCTCCTCCGGGGGCAGGCTGTCGGTCAGTTCGGGCGTCGTCTCCTGATCGGAAGCGAGCTCGGCATCCAGTGTAGCCCAGAAGTCGTCGTCTTCGTCATCCTCGGTAGCGTTGAGATCAGGCCAGCTGTCGATCTCTTCCAGCCGCAGTTCCAACTTCGGTTCTGGTTCTGGTTCTGGTTCTGGTTCTGGTTCTGGTTCTGGTTCTGGCGTCGGCTCCGGTTCAGGCTCGGGTACTGACTCTGCCTCGGGCTCGGTGTGCTGTGGCGTAGCTACGACAGGAGCGGAAGTCCGCTCCTCATCGCGTGGGGTAGGCGGCTCGGATGGGTTTATTTCTGCGAGGATCGACTCGTCGAGGCCCAGCGCCTCGAGATCCATATCCTCGTAGTCGATATCGTCGTAGTCCATGTCGTCGTGAATCAACAACGACTGTTCCCCTGGGGAGGCTGCCGGGGGCGTAGCGGGGCGCTCGTCACCGGCAGGATCGGACACTGGTGTGGTGCGGGCATTGAAGACACGCAAGCAGGCGCCGCAGCGAACATTGCCCGCAGCCGCCTGCAGCTGTTCCTGCGAAAGCCGGAATCGGGTTTGGCAGAAGGGGCATTGCGTGATCAGCAATTCGCTCATTGTGGCGCTTGTTCCTGTTCGTTCGGCATGCGTAGTCGTGTCACGGACCGGTTATTGTGCCTTCGAGCGCGTCCGCCTGTCACCGTTTCCGGGTGCCGCTTACGCGTATCCAGCCGTCGCGCTCGGCCACCGGATCGAGGTCGAATTTAGCGCGATAGGTTTGCAGAACGTCGTCGGTCTGCTCGGCCAGGATGCCCGAGAGTGCCAGACGGCCGCCTGGCTTCACCAGGCTGATTAGCTGATCGGACAGCGCTACCAGTGGACCCGCCAGAATGTTAGCCAGCAGCACGTCGGCGGGCTGTTGCGGCATTGCCTCGGGCAGAAACAGTGACAGCCGTTCAGGGTCGATCCGGTTCCGGCCGGCATTATCCCGTGAGGCTTCCAGTGCCTGAGGATCGATGTCGGTCCCGCGTGCATGGCTGGCTCCCAGCAGCAGCGCTGCAATGGCCAGAATCCCCGAACCGCAGCCAAAATCGATCACCTGTCTGTCGACGACCGGTTCCGCATCCAGCCATTCCAGGCACAGTGCTGTGGTGGGATGAGTGCCTGTACCAAACGCCAGGCCTGGGTCTAGCAGCAGATTGACGGCCTGGGGGTCCGGAGCGTCATGCCAGCTAGGAACGATCCATAGCCGATCGCCGAAACGCATCGGCTGGAAATTGTCCATCCAGCTGCGTTCCCAGTCCTGATCTTGCACGTACTCGATCTGGTGATCTGGTAGCTCGCCCTGTCGCAGCAAGCGCAAATGGCTTATCAGGTCGTCGGCGGATGTGTCCCCCTCGAACAAAGCCAGCAGGTGCGTATTCGACCATAGCGGCGTGGTGCCGAGGTCCGGTTCGAAGATGGGCTGATCTTCCGCATCCATGAAGGTCACCGATACGGCACCGAGTCCAAGCAGTGCGTCTTCCAGCTCTTGAGCCTGATCCGGCTGGATGGCGAGGCGAAGTTGTAACCAGGACATGTTTTGTTTCCATTAAACGAAAAACCCGGGCGAGCCCGGGCTTTGGCACTGCACCGCGGGTGAACTTGTCAGAAACAAGCCTTCGACCTGCGGTGCCAGCGGTTTTACTTCATTCCCAGCTTGTGCTCGAGGTAGTGAATATTGACGCCCCCCTTGCAGAATTCGGGATCGCGCACCAGTTCACGGTGCAATGGGGTATTGGTCTTGATGCCATCGACCACGAGTTCCTCGAGCGCGTTGCGCATCCTAGCCAGCGCTTCGTCACGCGTCGCCCCGTAGGTGATCAGCTTGCCTACGAGAGAATCGTAATTCGGCGGTACCTTGTATCCACTGTACAGGTGCGAATCGACACGTACGCCGTTGCCGCCAGGGGCATGGAAGAAGGTCACGGTGCCCGGGCTGGGCATGAACGTTTTCGGGTCCTCGGCATTGATCCGGCATTCGATCGCGTGGCCGCGGATGGTAACGTCTTTCTGGCTGATGCTCAGCTTGTTGCCGGCTGCGACCAGAATCTGTTCCTTGACGATATCCACGCCAGTGACCATCTCCGACACGGGGTGCTCGACCTGCACACGGGTGTTCATCTCGATGAAGAAAAACTGTCCGTTCTCGTAGAGGAATTCGAAGGTCCCCGCTCCGCGATAACCCAGATCGACGCAAGCCTGCACGCAACGCGCCTGGACTTCCGCGCGGGCCTTTTCGTCGATCCCGGGAGCTGGCGCCTCTTCGATGATCTTCTGGTGGCGGCGCTGCAAGGAACAGTCGCGATCACCCAGATGCACGGCGTTGCCCTGGCCGTCGGAAAGAATCTGCACTTCCACGTGGCGCGGGTTGGTGAGAAATTTTTCCAGATACACCATCGGGTTGCCGAATGCTGCACCGGCTTCGGTGCGGGTCAGGCGAATCGACTTGAGCAGATCGGCCTCGTCATGCACTACGCGCATGCCGCGACCACCGCCACCACCGGCCGCCTTGATGATCACCGGATAGCCGACACGTTGGCCAATCCGCAGGCATTCTTCTTCATCTTCCGGCAATGGGCCGTCAGAGCCGGGTACCGTCGGCACCCCGGTCTTCTTCATCGCGGCAATCGCCGAGACTTTGTCCCCCATCAGGCGGATCACGTCTGCGCTCGGGCCGATGAATGTGAAGCCTGAGCGCTCGATCTGCTCGGCAAAGTCGGCGTTCTCGGCGAGAAAACCGTAACCGGGATGAATGCCATCTGCGCCTGTGACTTCGGCAGCGCTGATGATCGCCGGAATATTCAGGTAGGAGTCGGTGGCCGGTGCCGGACCGATACATACCGACTCGTCGGCCATCGCCAGGTGCATCAATTCACGGTCAGCCGTGGAATGCACGGCAACGGTCTTCAACCCCAGTTCCTTGCACGCGCGGATGACGCGCAGAGCGATTTCACCGCGGTTGGCTATCAGTACTTTTTGCATCGCAGCCTCCAGGCCGGGCTCAGGCGATGCTGAACAGCGGTTGGTCGAATTCCACCGGCTGGCCGTTTTCCGCCAGGATGGACTGGATGACGCCGCTCTTGTCGGCCTCAATGTGGTTCATCATCTTCATCGCTTCGACGATGCACAGTACATCGCCGGCCTTGACGCTTTGACCCACTTCTACAAAGGATGCAGCGGCAGGCGACGGCGAACGATAGAAAGTACCGACCATGGGCGAACGAACCAGATGACCCGCGGGTTCGGCTGTTGGCGTTTCCACCAGGGCAGCAGGCGCAGCGGCTGGGGCAGGGGCCGGTTGAGGTGCTTGCTGGAAGTATTGCTGCGGCATAGCGGCTTGCTTGCTATGACGGCTGATCCGGACGGATTCTTCTCCTTCGTGAATTTCCAGTTCGTCGATGCCGGATTCTTCAAGAAGCTCGATCAGTTTTTTTACTTTGCGGATATCCATTGATAGGTGCGCTCCAGAGCAGGTTAATCGCGTTTAGCTTGTTCAATACGGTGTACCGCTGCTTGTAGAGCCAGCTCGTAGCCCTGGGCTCCGAGACCGCAGATCACGCCTTCGGCGACATCCGAAAAGTAGGAGTGATGGCGGAACGGCTCGCGCTTGTACACGTTGGATAAATGAACTTCGATGAATGGGATGCTCACCGCCAGCAATGCGTCACGTATCGCTACGCTGGTATGGGTGAAGGCAGCCGGATTGATCAGAATGTACTCGATGTTTTCGTCACGTGCGGCATGGATGCGGTCGATCAGCGCGTGTTCGGCATTGCTCTGCAGGCTCTGCAGGCGGTGCCCGAGGCTGTCGGCAAGTTCGGCCAGGCGCTGGTTGATCTGCGCCAGGGTAACTGCGCCGTACACACCCGGTTCACGGGTGCCAAGGAGGTTCAGGTTGGGTCCATGCAGGACCAGAATGCTCGCCATCGTTGTATCCACGCGTGCGTGACTGTTCGGTCAAATCAGGGCCGCAGTGTGCCGTAATCGGAAAGGGCTGTCCATAACCCGAAGGTTACCATCAGATGCCTGCATGATTGCAGCAAGAAGGCGAAAAATCTACTGGAGCCGAAGATCTGCAAGGCGTTCCAGAAATTCGGCACTACCGACTTCTCCAGGCAGGCGCAGCGCAGTCCGTTCGACTCCGTTCGTGTGGTAGAACAGAAACGCAGGCGGGCCGAAAAGCTGCTTGTCGGTCAACCAGGCGCGCTGATCCGGGGTGTTGTCGGTCAGGTCCAGGCGGATTCGAGCCACATTCTGCAGCTGCGCCTGGACCTGAGGATCACCTAGCACACGTCGTTCGATGATCTTGCAGCTGATGCACCAGTCGGCGTAGAGCTCGAGCACGGCAGGGCGGCCGAGTTGCTGTGCCTGGCTCAGCTCGCGCTGTAGTGCTGCCTGGCTTTCCACGGTAGTGAAAAAGGTGTCGGTACTCGCTGCGGCCCGGTCACCCTGAGTCAATGGTTGCAGCGGGCGCAACGGGTCATGACCGCCTGCCAGCGCCCCGGTAAGCGCGGCCAGGCTATAAAACGCAGCAAGCAAGGCGAGGGTCTGAGCGAATCGCCCCCAGCCGCCCCGCGGTGAACGCTCGAACAGTCCGAGCTGGATCGCCAGGCCGGCTGCAAGGGCGGCCCATAGCGCCAGACTCAGGGACCCGGGCAGGATGCGCTCGAGCAGCCAGATTGCCACGCCAAGCAAGCCGAATCCGAACAGCTGCTTGACACCGTTGAGCCAGGCCCCTGACCGCGGCAGGAGCGCACTGCCGAACACAGCGACCAGCAGCAGGGGGACGCCCATGCCCAGCGCGAGAAAGAACAGGCGCAGTGCGCCGCCCAGTGCGTCGCCGGTGGCGCTGATGTAGACCAGGGCGCCGGCCAGCGGCGCGGAAATGCACGGTGACACGACCAGCGTCGAAAGCGCGCCCATCAAGGCTGCGCCGGGAACCGAGCCACCTCGGGTGCGGCTGCCGAGTCGTTCCAGAGGTTCGCGTAGCGCGGCGGGCAATCGCAGGTCGAACAGACCGAACATGGCCAGAGCGAACAGAACAAATAGCGCGGCGAAGATGCCGAGCAGCCATGGCGACTGCATACGCGCCTGGATATTCAGGGCCGCGCCGAAGATGCCGATCAAAGCGCCTACCACCGCGAAGGTCACAGCCATTCCGAGCACGTAGCTGCCAGCCAGAACGAGCGCGCGGGGACGATCGATATGCTGGCGTCCGAGTACCAGGCTGGTAAGGATCGGCAGCATCGGCAATACGCACGGGGTGAAGGTCAGGCCGAGTCCGGCCAGGAAGAACAACAGAAGCGCCAGCGAAACACCGCTGTCGACCGAGGACTCAGGCTCCGATGAGGTCTGCGGCGCGGTCAAAGCCTCGCCGCTGCCCACATCAAGCACGACCGTTTCCGGGGGGTAGCACAAACCGGCGTCAGCGCAGCCCTGGAAGCTCAGCCGCAGAGCGCTGACCGTCGCACCTTCCTGCAGCTCCAGCGTGACCTCAAGCGAGTCGTAATAGACCTCGACATCGCCGAAATATTCGTCGGTCTTGTGCTCCCCGTCCGGAAGACGAACAGCCTTGATAGCCTCAGGGGCATTCGGCACTTCGAAGCCGAGGCGATGCCGATACAGGTAATAGCCAGGCGGCATGTCGAAACGCACACGCAGCTGGTCAGAGCCGCGTTGCTCCAGTGACGGCCGAAAGGCCTCATGCACGGGAAGAAAGTCAGCCTGTCCGCTGCCGCCATCCAGCAGGCTGGTACCCGCCGCGCCGTCGTCAATGAGTTGTGCCTGGGCAAGAGGGGTGCAGAGCAGACACAGCAATAATAGAAAGCGATGCAACAGCATGTTGGACCCGGCGAGTGATCGAAGCAGACATCATAATGCTTCGTTGGGGCATTGCCGAGGGCGAATCTTGTAGACCGGGCTGTACGTGCCAGCGCAGGGGCGATCCGCGCGGACACTGAATTACCTGGCTGGTGACGGTGTCCTAGCCATGCCCGGGTGGTATGCTGGGCGCGGGTTGCTAAGGAGCGGAATGATGAGATTCGGACGAAACAAGCTGGGCCATAACAACGATTCGCTGACCAGTCGCACTGTCGGTCTGGCGTTGGCCGTTCTGCTGGCGGTCTACCTGCTGGTCTGCCTGATCCTCGGTTGGTACTGGAGTCGCGAGCCTGGCCTTGAGCCGGTCGCTCCCACTCCCGGCCCTGACACCACGCTGGTAGTCGGCTCGACCACCGCCCGTACGGTCCATGGGCTGATGTATACGTTGCTGCAGAAGCCGGGTGGCTTTACTGGCAACGACATTTTTCCGCCTGGCGTCTGGCTGGACAATATGCCCAGCTGGGAATTCGGCGTATTGGTGCAGGTACGTGACATGTCACGAGCGATGCGTCGAGATATGGCGCGTTCGCAGTCTCAGTCGCAGGAAGACCCCGATCTGGCTCTGGCCGAGCCGCGATTCAACTTCGATAACAACAGCTGGATGTTCCCGGGTAGCGAAAGCGAATACCGCTCCGGTCTGCGCGCCCTGAACAGATACATCCGCCGCCTCGAGACCGGCGAGGCCAACTTCTATGCCCGTGCCGATAACCTGGCGAGCTGGATCGGTGATTCGAGCACGCGCCTGGGGTCGTTATCCCAGAGGTTGTCTTCAAGTGTCGGTCAGGCGGAAGTGACCGAAGAAGGACGGCACTATCGCAAGACGCCGTGGCTGGAAATCGATGATGTGTTTTTCGAAGCGCGTGGCTCCGCCTGGGCGCTGTTGCACCTGATGCGTGCCGTCGAGCACGACTACGCGGACGTGCTCGAACGCAAGAATGCCATGACCAGTCTGCAGCAGATCATGCGCGAGCTCGAAGCGACACAGCAGCCGCTGTATAGCCCGGTGGTGCTCAACGGCAGCGGCATGGGCATCCTGGCGAATCATTCGCTGGTGATGGCCAATTACCTGTCACGTGCAAATGCCGCGATGATCGACCTGCGTCGGCTGCTCGAGCAGGGCTAGGCATGGATGAGCGATCCATAAACGCCTATCTTGCGCGCTCCGCTGCCGAGGACGTATTCCACGTCAACGAGCGCGACGAAACTCTCGGGGTGGTCAGCCGCGCGACCATTCAACGCGACAGGCTGATCACGCGTAGCACCTTCATTTTCGTCTTCAACTCGCGCGGCGAGCTGTGCATGCATCGCAGGACACTTCACAAAAGGCTGTATCCGGGTTTCTGGGACGTCGCCGCCGGCGGGGTGGTGAGCGCAGGCGAAAGCTACGCGGACGGTGCCAGACGTGAGTTGGCGGAAGAGCTTGGCGTGGTTGGAGCTGGCCTCACCGAGCATCTGCGGTTTTTCTATGACTCGCCGGAGAGCCGTTTGTGGGGGGCAGTGTTCAGTTGCGTATGGGATGGACCGATCACCATGCAGCCCGAGGAAGTGCTGGACGTACGCTGGATCGATCCGCACAGCGACTGGCAGCGCCCCGAGGAAAAGTATTCGCCGGACTCCTTGCTGGCGCTCAGGCTGCTCATGGACAAGCAACAGCGAGACGCAGATGAATAGCAGGAAGAAGGGATTGGACTCGCTCGGCGGCCTGGTTTATTCGACCGATACCGGGCGAATGTGTCCGGGCTGTAGCGAGCCCGTCAGCGGTTGCCGTTGTGGCGAGGCCGCGCCGCCCCAGGGCGATGGTATCGCACGGGTCCGACGCGAGACCAAGGGACGCGGCGGCAAGACGGTAACGACCATCAGCGGCCTGATCCTTCCTGAGGCCGAGCTCAAGGCATTGGCGAAGCAGATGAAAGCGCGCTGCGGATGCGGCGGATCGCTGAAGGATGGCGTGATCGAAATTCAGGGCGACCAGGTCGAATTGCTGTGCCAATGGCTGGGTGAAAAGGGTGTCAAGGCCAAGCGGTCGGGCGGCTGACAGCGTTGCGCCTCACCACTCTGGCGGCTGATTGGAAGTCACCCAACACTCAGCGTCAGGTCTGGGCACTCGCCGTGCCGATGATCCTCTCGAATGTCAGTGTGCCCCTTGTCGGCCTGGTCGACACAGCGGTAATCGGCCATATGGATGCCGCTTACCATCTCGGTGGGGTGGCAGTTGGCGCCACGTTGATCACCTTTGTGCTGTGGGCTACCGGTTTTCTTCGCATGGGTACCACAGGCTTCGTCGCCCAGGCCTGGGGTCGACGCGACGGCGATGCCTTGCGACTCCTGTTGGCACAGTTGCTCTGGCTGGCGCTGCTCCTGTCATGCGCTGTCTGGCTGCTTAAGTCACCACTCTTTTCTCTAGGACTTCATTTTGTCGACGCCAGCCCGGAACTGATCGGCGAGGCGCAGCGCTACGTGGAGATTCGCCTGTTCAGCCTGCCCGCAGCGCTGGCCAACTTCGTGCTGGTCGGCTGGTTCATAGGAGCCGGAGTGGGGCGAGCCCCGATGTTCCTGCTGCTCACCGTAAATCTGACCAACGTCCTGCTGGACGTTTTGCTGGTGGTCGGGCTGGAAATGGGCGTGGCGGGCGCAGCCTGGGCCACGGTGGCAGGAGATTACTGCGGTCTATTGCTCGGCTTGTGTCTGCTGCGGCCTTTGCTGGCGCAGGTGCCTGGTCGGCTTGACTGGCGTGCCGCCTTGCAATTGCGGGGCGCGGCGCCGCTGATGCAGGTCAACCGCGATATTCTCATTCGCACGCTGGCACTGGAAGCGGTGTTCTATTTGCTGGTGGTCCAGGGCTCGCAGTACGGCGATGCAGTAATCGCCGCCAACGCAGTATTGCTCAATTTCCTGCTGCTGACATCGCACGGGCTTGATGGGCTTGCTCATGCGGTAGAAGGGCTCGGCGGCAGCGCCATTGGCGCTCGCGATCACCGCCGGCTCCGACGCGTGCTGGTCGTATCGACCGGCTGGTCGCTCATTCTCAGCCTGGCCTTCGTTGCGGCATTTACCTTGTTTGGTGAGCACATCGTGCGGATGCTCACTGATATCGAGTCGGTGCGCGACACGGCAGTTCGTTATCTGCCCTGGATGGCCTGGATGCCACTGGTGGCGGTATGGGGCTACCTGCTCGATGGTCTGTTCATCAGTGCAACCCGAGCCCGCGCCATGCGCAACGCCATGCTCTTATCAGTCGTTGGGGTTTACGTACCCATCGCCTGGTTTTTCTGGGGTGCCGGGAATCACGCGTTATGGCTGGGTTTCCATCTATTCATGGTGGCGCGAGGGTTGACGCTTGGTGGCTGGTTCGTCTGGCTGTGGTGGCGGGGGCGGTGGATCGCATCGCACTAGTTCGTCCTCGGCACCAGCCACCAATGCAGGTACCGCCCCATATGTCGGTAGGCAGGGTGGGTGCTGTACAGCAGTTCGCGTTCGATGACCTCGTCCAGCGAAGCCTGTGCCTTGAACGGCTCGTGCATGTAGTCGTGGAACACGCGGATGCCAGTTTCTCCCTTGAGCTCTAGGCCTGCATCAGCCACCCAGTTGGCGACATAGCGTGGATCGAGCGGTTGCTGGGGCGTGAGACTGCGGCGCCCCTCGCCGGCGAGCTGGTTGCGCTCAATCTTGCGGAACTGACCCTTGATCAGATTCTTGTAAATGAGGGCATCGCGGTTGTAGAACGCCAGCGAGATAGCGCCGCCATCGTTGACCAGGCTGCGCAGACAGCGGAGCGCCTCGGCCGGGTCGGCGAGCCATTCCAGTACGGCGTGACAGATCACCAGATCAAAGACCTCGCCGCTGGCAGGCAGCGTCTGCAGCGATGCCTGAATGAAGGAAGGCGGATGCGCCAACGCATGCTGGGCAAGCCGGGCACGGGCATGCTCGAGCATTTCCAGCGATGGGTCCGTTACGGTGAGCTGATGGCCTTTCAGCGCCAGCCACTCGCTCATATGGCCCAGCCCCGCACCGGCGTCGAGCACGCGCAAGACGCTTCGCCCGTCCTGGATAGTCCGCAGCCATTCACCCAGATCCCGGGTCAGCACCGCCAGACGCACGGCACCTTTGGGGCTGTCATAAATCTTGCGTGCGAAATGCGCGCCGAGCTGGTCGAAGTGACGGTCCATGCGAGCCTTTGTGATCCGCGAAGAAGGGATACGCGAAGCGTACCCGAAAGTGCGACGGGCATAAAAAAAGCCAGCTTGTGGCCGGCTTTTCAACGGGGCGAGACGTTTATTTTTGGTAAGCGTCTACTGCCTTAACGATTTCCGCGCGGGCCTCTTCAGCGCTGCCCCAGCGGTCGATCTTCACCCACTTGCCAGCCTCGAGATCCTTGTAGTTCTCGAAGAAGTGCTGGATCTGCTGAATCAGCAGCTCGGGAAGGTCGGTATATTCCTTGATGTCGCGGTACAGCACGCTGAGCTTGTCGTGCGGTACGGCGATCAGCTTGGCGTCTCCGCCACCATCATCAGTCATGTGCAGCACGCCGACCGGACGGGCGCGGATCACTGCGCCGGGAGTGACCGGATGCGGTGTGACGACCAGGACGTCGAGCGGGTCGCCGTCGTCGGCCAGCGTGTTCGGGATGTATCCGTAGTTGGCCGGATAGAACATCGGTGTAGCCATGAAACGGTCGACGAACAGGGTGCTGCTGTCCTTGTCGATCTCGTATTTGATCGGCGCGTGATTGGCCGGGATCTCGATGGCGACATAGATGTCGTTGGGTACGTCTTTGCCTGCGGGGATCTGGTCGTAGCTCATGTTTTACCTGATTCGGGCATTTGGAAGGGTTTACTGAACAACCGTCTGACCGGCGACCGCGGCAGGAGTTCTTCACTAAGCCCTCGAAAGCTGGGCGAGATTATAGGTGCTAACGTAGCGGATACCAAGCGATTCGGAATAGAACCATGGTCTTACTGGCGAAACGGTAATAACGCCTTCGGACGACTTGCCGTTCATGAAAAAGCCGCCCGAAGGGGCGGCTTCGGACGGTCATAGTCGCATCAGACGTGGAACGAGTCGAGTTTGCGTCCGACCGAAATCTTCTTCAGCCGTACGTAGTCAGGCATGCCGTTCTTGAACGGAGGTACGTCCTCACCCTGGATCAGCGGAGACAGGTACCGGCGGCAGGCTTCGGTGATATGAAAACCGTCTTCGGTGATGAATTCGCGCGGCATGAATTTCTCCACGTTGGCGACATCCTTCAACGGTGCTTCGATGATGTCCCAGCGGTACGGCTGGTCTTCCAGGCGGCGAATGGCCGGCATGATCGCATTCTTGCCTTCCAGTGCGATACGCACGGCCGCCTGACCCAGGGCGTACGCCTGCTCGACGTCGACCTTCGAGGCGATGTGACGCGCAGCCCGTTGCAAGTAATCAGCCACAGCCCAGTGGTATTTGTAGCCGAGCTCATCCTTGACCAGCTTGGCGATGGTCGGCGCGACACCGCCGAGCTGGGCGTGACCGAACGCGTCGGTCAGGCCCGACTCGGACAAAAACGTGCCATCGGCGTTCTTGATGCCTTCGGATACGCCGATTACGCAGTAGCCATACTGCTCGACGCACTCCTTGACCCGTGCCAGGAACGCAGGCTGGTCGAAGTCGATTTCCGGGAACAGCAGGATGTGCGGCGGCTGCCCTTCGCCTTCGGCGGCCAGGCCACAGGCGGCGGTGATCCAGCCGGCGTGGCGACCCATCACTTCGAGGATGAATACCTTGGTGGAGGTAGCGGACATTGAGTCGACATCGAAGCCTGCTTCACGGATAGAGGTAGCGACATACTTGGCCACCGAGCCGAAGCCTGGCGAGCAATCGGTGATCGGCAGGTCGTTGTCCACGGTCTTGGGCACGTGGATCGCCTGGATCGGGTAACCCATGGTTTCCGCCAGTTGCGAAACCTTGAGGCAGGTGTCGGCAGAATCGCCACCACCGTTATAGAAGAAGTAGCCGATGTCATGCGCCTTGAACACTTCGATCAGACGCTCGTACTGGGTGCGGTTGGCTTCGAGGCTTTTGAGCTTGTAGCGGCAGGAGCCGAATGCACCGGAAGGCGTATGACGCAGCGCAGCGATGTCTTCAGCCGATTCTTCGCTGGTATCGATCAGGTCTTCGGTCAGTGCGCCAATGATGCCGTTGCGTCCGGCATAGACCTTGCCGATCTTGTCCGGGTGCTGGCGAGCCGCTTCGATGACGCCGGCAGCCGACGCGTTGATGACGGCGGTAACACCGCCGGACTGGGCATAAAAGGCATTCTTGACTGTCATGCGGACTCCATGTGTAAAGCTGTTGGCCTGTGCTGATAGCCGTTCCCTGCAACGTCCGTATCGGTGAGCATTGCGTGTGAAGCGGGTGGCGCTCGGCGAAATCGCGGCATCATAGCCCAATGCCGCATCCTTTGCATGGACCACCGCCGGGCGCTAATGTTGCACCGGCGTGCGTGATAGTATCGCGACACGCTGATTGCGAAACGAATACACCTTTTCTGGATCGACCATGCACCTGCATATTCTCGGTATCTGCGGCACCTTCATGGGCTCCCTGGCGCTGCTGGCGCGCGAGCTTGGACACACCGTCAGCGGTTCCGATGCCAACGTCTATCCGCCGATGAGTACCCAGCTTGAGGCGCAGGGTATTTCCCTGATGGAAGGCTATCGTGCCGAGCACCTGGACCCTGCTCCGGACCTGGTGGTGATCGGTAATGCCCTGTCACGCGGTAACCCGGCGGTCGAGCATGTTCTCGACAAAGGCCTGCCGTACGTGTCCGGTCCCGAGTGGCTGGCGCGACATGTGTTGCAGGACCGTTGGGTGCTGGCCGTCGCCGGCACCCACGGCAAGACCACCACATCGAGCCTGCTGGCGTGGATCCTTGAACATGCCGGCATGGCGCCCGGGTTTCTCATTGGCGGGGTGCCGCAGAATTTCGGGATTTCCGCGCGTTTGGGGGACACTCCGTTTTTCGTCGTCGAAGCCGATGAATACGACAGCGCGTTCTTCGACAAGCGCTCGAAGTTCGTCCACTACCGGCCGCGCACGGCAATCCTCAATAACCTCGAGTTCGACCACGCCGATATCTTTCCCGACCTGGCAGCCATCGAACGGCAGTTTCATCATCTGGTGCGCACTGTTCCGGCGTCCGGACTGATCATTCATCCGCAGCAGGACGAAGCGCTGCAGCGAGTTATCGGGATGGGCTGCTGGACGCCTCGGCAAACCACCGGCGAGGGTGGACAGTGGCAGGCGCGGTTGCTCGAGGCGGACGGGTCGCGCTTCGAAGTGTTGCTCGACGGCAAGAGCGTAGGCGAGGCGCACTGGGAGCAAACCGGGGCGCATAGCGTAGCCAATGCGTTGGTAGCCCTCGCCGCGGCTCGTCATGTAGGCGTAACACCGGAGCAGGGCCTCGCGGCGCTGCCAGCGTTTCGCAGCGCCAAACGCCGGATGGAAAAGCTGGGCGAGATCAACGGCATCGTCGTCTATGACGACTTCGCCCATCATCCTACGGCCATTGCTACCACGCTGGCCGGTCTGCGCGCTCGGGTAGGCGATGCGAAGCTATTGGCGATCATCGAACCCCGGTCCAATACCATGCGGCTGGGTAGCCACATGCAAGCGCTGCCCGACAGTGTTGCGCAGGCCAGCGAGGTAATCTGGTATCAGCCCGAAGGGCTGGACTGGTCGCTGGAAGGCGTTGTCGGGGCCAGCCCTGTGACGGCGCGAGTCGAGACCAGCATCGAGCGAATCATCGAACAGGTGGTTGCCAATGCCGAACCGGGAACGCACATCGTCATAATGAGCAATGGCGGCTTCGCCGGCATTCATCAGCGGTTGGTACGCGCCTTGGAGGCCAAGCATGGCTGAGCGGCGCGTCACGCTTGCGGTAACCGGGGCGTCGGGGGCGCAATACGCGTTGCGCCTGCTCGAGTGTCTGGTACGCGCCGATGTACAGGTTTCGTTTCTGATCTCGCAGGCCGCGCAGCTGGTAATGGCAACTGAAACGGACGTTGAGCTTCCGGCCAAGCCCCAGGCGATGGAACGCTTTCTGACCGAGCGCTACCAGGCTCAGCCGGGCCAGATCAGGGTGTATGGCAAACAGGACTGGATGGCGCCCGTCGCCTCCGGATCCGGAGCGCCGAGTGCAATGGTGGTCTGCCCATGCTCCACTGGTAGCTTGTCCGCGATCGCCACCGGTGCCAGCAATAATCTGATCGAACGCGCCGCGGACGTTGCATTGAAGGAGCGGCGCAAGCTGATTCTGGTGCCGAGAGAGGCGCCGTATTCAACGGTGCACCTGGAAAACATGCTCAAGCTGAGCCAGATGGGGGCTGTGATCCTGCCGGCGAGCCCGGGGTTCTACCATAAGCCGCAGAGCATCGACGATATGATCGACTTCGTTGTCGCGCGCATTCTCAACCAGTTGGAACTGCCCCAGCAGCTGCTGCCGGCCTGGGGCGAGTAGACCGGGCTGCTTCGCCCGGTCGGATCCTCAAACGAAGTACAGGCTCAGGCCTTCAGCGATGAACGCCGGCTTGTCCACACCCTCGATCTCCAGGGTGTTCTTGGCCTTGATCAGCCACTGGCCGGGGTTCTTCTCGGTCACATCCAGCACCTGAACGTTCAAGCGCACCCGCGAACCGACGCGTACCGGCTGGATGAAGCGCAGGCTGTCCAGGCCATAATTGACCGCCATCTTCAGGCCCTCGGGCCGAATCAGAAGGC
The DNA here is from genome assembly GCF_900104945.1 of Halopseudomonas xinjiangensis. Lineage (NCBI taxonomy): Bacteria > Pseudomonadati > Pseudomonadota > Gammaproteobacteria > Pseudomonadales > Pseudomonadaceae > Halopseudomonas > Halopseudomonas xinjiangensis. The sequence continues at coordinate 465,516 of NZ_LT629736.1, forward strand.
CCGCCGACAGTGACGGAATCAACGACAGCGACAGGAAACCATGGGCGATAGTGCCGCCGAACGGCGTCTGCTTGGCCTTTTCCTCGTCGATATGAATGAACTGATGGTCACCGGTGCATTCGGCGAACTGGTTGACGCGCTCCTGATCGATGGTCAGCCACTCGGAATGACCGAGGTCCTTGCCGATGTAGGATTTGAGTTCGGAAACGGGGACGGCGCTCATGGTGTTCTCCATGTTCTGTTGTTGTGCAGCTCGATGCGAGCCGTGTTCGATTGGGGATGCTACCCTCAACACAGGTTTCGGTGTGTCGTTGCCGCCATGTTTGCAAGGCCGTCTGGCAGGGTCAATCCTGCCGGGGCTGGATAGGTTTGCTGAATGACACGACTGAATACGTAACCACTGCAAAGACGACTTTCCGATAGATCGATGACAGACAAGATCGCACTTTTCCCGCTCAAAAGTATTCTCTTCCCCGGCTGCGTCCTGGACCTGCAGATTTTCGAGGCGCGCTACCTGGACATGATCAGCCGTTGCTTCAAGCGCGAGGAGGGGTTCGTCGTCGTTCCCCTCGAGTCGGGACCGGAGGCCGGCTCCGGCAATCTGCGCTTCAATGCGCTGGGCTGCGAAGCTCGCATCATCGACTGGCAGCAGCGCGATAACGGGCTGCTCGGCATCCGCGTGCAAGGCAGCAGACGTGTGCGGATAAGTGACGTCAGTGTCGCCGATGACGGGCTCATCGAAGCCCAGACGAGCTGGGTCGATGAGGCGGCTGACCAGCCGCTCGGCGCGGCGCAGGCGGACCTGCTGGCGCTGCGCGATAGCCTCATGCAGCATCCCATGGCCGCCAGCCTGGGATTGCCGCCTGTCGAAGACAGTCAGCAGCGTCTTGGTTATCAGTTGGCGTTTTTGCTGCCGTTTTCCCTCGAGCAGAAAACCGAGTTGCTGGCAACGGACGCGCCGGAGCGCCGTCTCGAGCTTATCGGCGACTGGCTGCAGGCCATGCAGTCATAGCCAGCCGGGCGAGGTGACCAGCGTCAGCAAGGCGGCTACCGCCGGCCAGGCTGGCAGAGCCAGGCGCAGCCAGCGCGGCATGGGTTCCAGAGGAGCCCCGCGCTCGACCAGCCACAGCGCAAGGCTCGCGGCGAAGCCCGCCTGAAGCAGCGCGGATAAGGCTGTCAGCGGCGAAATGTCAGGCGGCGTAAGCGCGGCGGTGATCACTATCACCAACAGCGGCGCGCAATACAGTCCCCAGCTCATCCGTATCCAGAAACCCTGGTCACGGTTGCACAAGATGGTAATAGCCAGCACCAGGCTTAGCGTCAGCGACACGATAGATGCCTCGCCAGCGGTACCTGGCGTCCAGCCGACTGCCAAAGCGCTGGCAAACGTCAATAAAATATACGCGAGTTGCCGCCATTGAGCCGTGAGGAGCAGCGCAAGCCCCGGGCCGGCGGTGAGCAGCAACATGAAAAACGGCTCATCAAACGGAGCCAGTAGTTTTCTCATGATGCCCGACACTCCGGTACCTGGCTGCTGCAGCCAGGTGGTTACCGTGGCGTCGAATATGCCCAGCCAGGGATTCGCCAGGATCAGCGCGGCCAGACCGGCCAGGCTGAGGGCGGCGGCGATCAAGGGTGCCCAGCGCTCCTGCGTACGAAAGGCCATCAGCGCCAACGCTGCCAGTCCGACGAAGCCGCCGAGCAGCCCCAGCGCCTGGGTCCAGAAGAACTCCGGAACCGGCCATTTCAGTGCGTTGCCCGTGATGTATCCCGGGAGCAGGTAGGCCGGCGCCCATAGCGCCGCAGACACCACGTTGATCGCAACGAAGCGCAGCACAGGCATATCGAACATACCCGCTACCAGCGGGATGATCGGCCGGATGGGGCCGACGAAGCGGCCTATCAGCACGCTCAGCACGCCGTAACGGCGAAAGAAGCCCTCGCCGCTGTCAATCCACTGCGGATGCTTGCGAAACAGGCCGATCCGGCGGATATCCTGGTGAAAAATGCGCCCGAGGGCGAAGCTGATCATGTCCCCGCACACCGCTCCAGCGAAAGCCCAGAGCAATACGCCGGTCAGACCCAGCTGCGCGCCGCCAGCGAGGGCGGAAGCGGCGAACAGCAGCGCCACGCCGGGCACGACAATGCCCGCGATGGCCAGCGACTCAAGTAGGGAGATGAGGAAGATAGCCGGGCCCAGCCAGCGAATGTGTCCGGAGAGCCAGGCGATGATATCGCCGGTCAGGCCTCCTTCCATACGGCTCCGCCCTCGAGCAATTGATAGTGCTCGCCTTCCAGCCGAGTGCGGCCCAGCGGGGATTTGGTGCAGTGGCGCGCGTGCTCGGCATCGACGAAGCGGTAGGGCAAGTGCTCGTCACGCCCCGTCGGGATGCCCAGGCGGGTTGTCTGGATGATCTGCGTGGGCTCCAGGCCGGCATCGTCGACGAAGAATTCGGCAGGGTCGAAACCGCGAGCGTTCCAGTCCGGCACCTTCAGATTCAGCGCGCTGCATAGCAACGTTTGCCCGGCGCAGAGTTTCTCCACCGGCCGCATCTGCCCGCTGCGCGCCGGATTGAGTTGCTGCATCGTAGCGACGCTTTCCGGGCCGCTGACCACATCGACAAACGGGAAGGCGCTCTTGACCAGCACGGAATTGCCGGGGCCGGCAGCGCTGAAGTTGAGCGAGTCGCCGCCGCGTGCGTAGTACATGTAGATGGTTCCGCCGCCCTCGAACAAGGCGCGGCGGGTATGGGTATAGCCCAGCGATGCATGACTGCCGCGTTCATCGAGCAGGTAGGCTTCGGTTTCGATGATCCGGGCCGACAGCCACACATCGCCATATCGGCGACGCAGCACCTTGCCAAGCAGGTCGATCGCGACCTGTCGCGCATCGCGGTCGAAGAAACTGTCCGGTAACGGTCGGGCCGAGGGCCAGGGTAGGGGTCTTTGCAACATATCCAGATCATAGCAGGTTCGCCCTGTCCAGCCCCTCTGGCGACCGGTATAATGCCGCTTTTGCTTCGCCAGACACTCGAGACAGGATGAACACAGAGCAGATCTCCCAGTACATGACGAGCCTTGGACAGCAGGCGCGGAAGGCTTCGCGTGTCATCGCGCGGGCCACCACTGCGACCAAGAACCACGCGTTGCTGGCCACTGCCGATGCCATCGCTGCGTCCGCGGATGAACTGATCCGGGCCAATGCGCTGGATCTGCAGGCCGGACGTGACAACGGCCTGGACGAGGCCATGCTCGATCGCCTCGCACTGACCCCGGCCCGGCTCGATACGATGATCGAAGGGTTGCGGCAGGTGGCGGCATTGCCCGATCCCATAGGTTCGATCCGTGACATGAAGTTTCTGCCGTCGGGCATCCAGGTCGGGCGCATGCGGGTACCGCTTGGCGTGATCGGCATCATCTACGAATCGCGGCCGAATGTGACCGTCGAGGCGGCGAGTCTGTGTCTCAAGTCCGGCAACGCCTGTATCCTGCGTGGCGGTTCGGAGTCGATTCATTCGAATCAGGCGATTGCTCAGTGTTTGCGGCAAGGGCTGGATGCAGCCGGTCTGCCGCAATCGGTGGTACAGGTCGTGGAAACCACCGATCGCGCCGCGGTTGGTGAATTGATCACCATGCCCGATTATGTCGACGTCATCGTTCCGCGGGGCGGGAAAGGCCTGATCGAGCGGATCAGTCGGGATGCCAAGGTGCCGGTAATCAAGCACCTGGATGGCATCTGCCACGTGTATGTCGATGATCGCGCGGACATGGACAAGGCCGAGGCGATTGCCTTGAACTCCAAGACCCACCGCTACGGCGTGTGCAATGCCATGGAGACTCTGCTGGTTCATCGCGCGGTCGCCGATGTCTTCCTGCCACGCATGGCGCGTCGCTATGCTGAGAAACAGGTCGAGCTGCGGGGTTGTCCGGTTACCTGCTCGATCCTGCCCGAAGCTGTGGCAGCGACCGAGGCGGACTGGACCACCGAGTACCTTGCGCCGATTCTGGCGATACGTGTGGTGGACGATATGGACGCGGCGATAGGCCATATAAACACCTACAGTTCGCAGCATACCGATGCGATGGTGTCGGAAGATTTCACCCGGGCGAGGCGTTTCCTTGCCGAGGTCGACTCGAGCTCGGTGATGATCAACGCCTCGACCCGTTTCGCTGACGGCTTCGAATATGGCCTGGGGGCCGAAATCGGCATCTCCACCGACAAGATTCATGCCCGCGGGCCGGTTGGTCTGGAAGGACTGACCAGCGAAAAATACGTCGTGTTCGGCGACGGACATATCCGCCAGTGATGGCGCAATGAGCCGCCGCGTCGGCTTACTCGGGGGAACCTTCGACCCGGTGCACAACGGCCATCTGCGTAGCGCCCTGGAGGTTCGCGAGTGGCTGGCGCTGGATGAGCTGCGGCTGGTGCCAAGTGCGCGGCCACCGCATCGAGCGATCCCCGGGGCAAATGCTGAGCAGCGCCTGGACATGGTTCGCCTGGCTGTGCAGGGCGATACGGGCCTGCAGGTCGATGATCGCGAACTGCTCCGTGAGCGGCCGTCGTACACGGTCGAGACGCTGGAGTCGATACGCACCGAGCTCGGGTCGGATGCCGTCGTGTTTTTCATACTGGGTTGGGACGCGTTCTGTGCGCTCCCGACCTGGCATCGCTGGGGCGAGCTTCTCGATCTGTGCAGCCTGGTCGTGCTGCAGCGCCCGGATTACGACCTGGAAGTGCCCGAAGTGCTGAAGGATTTGCTGGCGGCTCGTAGTGTGACTGATCCGGGCCAGGCCTGCGCCAGCTTTGGAGAAATCATGCCGCTGGTGCAAACACCTCTGGCCATTTCCGCGACTCACATCCGCTCGCTCCTGGCAGAGCGTCGTTCTCCCCGCTTCCTGTTGCCCGATGCGGTGCTTGACTATATTGAAACCAAAGGGCTTTACCGGCCCTGACTTGAGGATTTGATTCCGAATGCAGATTGATGACCTTATCAAGCTTGTCGAAGATGCCCTGGCCGAAATGAAGGCCAAGGATGTCGTGCGTATCGACGTGCACGAACTGACCAGCGTGACCGATTACATGATCATCGCCAGCGGTACATCCAGCCGGCATGTTGGCTCGCTCAGCGACAACGTCGTGGAGAAGGCCAAGGCAGCAGGACGGCAACCGCTGGGCGTTGAAGGCAAGGAGTCCGGTGAATGGGTTCTGGTCGACCTTGGCGACATCGTCGTGCACGTCATGCAGCCCGCCACTCGTCAGTTTTATGACCTGGAGCGGCTGTGGCAGAGTGCCGAGTCGCGGCGGGCGCAGCAGCAAGAGTCAGTCGAGTAATCCGGGTTGCGTATCCGCCTGGTCAGCGTGGCGTCGCGGATGCCGCGCTGGGTGGAGGAAGGCTACCAGGAATACGCCAAGCGTCTGCCCGCTGATCTGTCGCTGGAACTGGTCGAAATACCACTTGCAACCCGTGGCAAGAATGCCGATATTGCCAGGCTGATGCGGCGCGAGGGCGAGCAGATGCTGGCCGCGGTGCAACCGGGCGACCGGGTGGTGACGCTGGAAGTGACAGGCAAGCCCTGGTCGACTGAGCAACTGGCACAGGAGCTGGAGCGCTGGCGGCTGGAGGCTCGCAACGTCAACCTGATGGTAGGGGGCCCGGAAGGGCTCGCCGAACAGGTAGCGGCGAAGAGCGAACAGCGCTGGTCACTGTCACCCCTGACGCTGCCCCATCCTTTGGTACGTATCGTGCTTGCTGAACAGATTTATCGTGCCTGGACCATTCTGAACCGACACCCCTACCACAAGTGATACATGGCCAAGCCGATTCACCTCAAGGACCATTCCCTCGATGCCCGGATCGTCCAGCAGCGCGTCATCATTGCCGCGCTGGTGGTGGTGCTGATGCTCGCGGCGCTGGTGGCGCGCATGTATTACCTGCAGGTCACCCAGTTCGAGTATCACACCACGCTGTCGGAAAACAATCGTGTGCACGTGCAACCGATTCCGCCCGCGCGCGGCCGTATCTACGACCGCAACGGCAAGGTTCTGGCAGATAACCGTCCCAGCTTCAGTCTGAACATCACCCGCGAACGCGTGCCTGACCTGGCGGGCACCTTCGAGCTGTTGCAGGTGCTTCTCGCCTTGCCCGACGAGGATCTCGAACGATCGCGGAAACGTCTGATGCAGGCGCGGCGGCCATTCGAGTCGGTGCCGGTCATGTTCGAACTGACCGACGACCAGATTGCCCGTATCGCGGTGAACCAGTTCCGTCTGCCCGGGGTGGAAGTGCAGGCCAGCTTCGTTCGCCATTATCCCTACAGCAACCATTTCGCCCATGCGGTGGGCTACGTCGGCCGCATCAATGAAAAAGAGCTGCAGCGCATCGATCCGGTGGCCTATGCCGGTACGCATTACATCGGCAAGACCGGCATCGAACGTTATTACGAGGATTTGTTGCACGGTACGGTCGGCTACGAAGAGGTCGAGACCAACGCGCGCGGCCGAGTTCTACGCGTACTCAGGCGCACCGATCCGATATCCGGCAGCGACCTGACCCTGCACCTGGATTCGCGCTTGCAGGCGGTAGCCGAGCAGGCGCTGGGCGATCGTCGTGGCGCTGTAATTGCTATCGAGCCGGAAACCGGCGGGGTTCTCGCCTTCGTCAGCAAACCTGGATTCGATCCCAACCTGTTCGTCACCGGTATCAGCTACAAGGACTACGGGGCGCTGCGCGACTCGCTGGACCAGCCACTGTTCAACCGCGTATTGCGCGGCCTCTATCCGCCAGGCTCGACGGTCAAGCAGATGGTGGCTCTGGCCGGGCTGGATTCCGGCGTGGTTGGGCGCGGCAATCGTGTCTTCGATCCTGGCTTCTATCAACTGCCCAACCACAGCCACAAATACCGAAACTGGAATCGGGGTGGTGACGGCTGGGTGGACATGCGTCTGGCTATCGTTCGCTCCAACGACACCTATTTCTATGACCTCGCTCACAAGCTGGGAATCGACAGGCTGCACGACTATCTCAGCCGTTTCGGTCTCGGTACGCGTGTATCCATCGATATGTGGGAAGAGGCATCGGGTCTCATGCCGTCGCGGGATTGGAAGCGTGGCGCGCGCAGGCAGCCTTGGTATCCGGGCGAAACGCTGATTACCGGTATCGGTCAGGGCTACATGCTGGCTTCGCCTCTACAACTGGCGCAGTCGGTCGCCCTGATTGCCAACCGGGGCGTATGGAAGCGGCCACGTCTGTTGATGAACGCCGAAGGCCAGGGACCTGATGAAAGCGATACTCCGCCGAACATCGTGTTGGAGAACCCTGACGACTGGCAATTCATCATCGACTCGATGCGTGATGTCATGCACGCGCCCAATGGTACGGCTCGCGCCGCTGCACTCGGCGCGCCTTACGAAATGGCTGGCAAGACCGGCACCGCCCAAGTCGTTGCCATCGCCCAGGGTGAGCGATACGACTCCAAGGCCCTGCAGGAACGCCATCGCGACCACGCCCTGTTCGTCGGCTTCGCTCCGGCGAACGATCCGCGCATCGCGATAGCGGTGATGGTCGAGAACGGCGAGTCGGGCGGCCGAGTCGCTGCGCCAGTGGCTCGTCAGGTGTTCGACGCATGGCTGCTGCCGGATCCTGAACCGGCTGAACTCACCGTGGAGACGCAACCATGACCAGCTGGGCGGCAACTCGGGCTGCGACGGGCGGCAAGGTCGGGCTGAACAAGCGCATGCCGTTCTGGCAGCGAATCCATATCGATCCGTGGCTGCTTCTGCTGATCCTCGTTCTGGGTGCGGTCAGCGGGTTCGTATTGTATTCAGCCAGCAGCAAAAGCTTCGCCATGCTCTACCGCCAGGCGGCCTATTACGGGCTGGGGTTGACGGCCATGATCTTCATCGCGCAATTGCAGCCGCGCTTCATGCAGCGCTGGGTGCCGGTGGCCTATTTTGGAGGCTTGTTGTTGCTGCTCGCCGTACTGCTTGTCGGAACCGAGGCCAAGGGTGCACAGCGCTGGCTGACGATACCCGGGGTGATGCGCTTCCAGCCGTCAGAACTGATGAAGCTGATCATGCCGATGAGTGTCGCCTGGTACCTCAGCCGGAGGAATCTGCCGCCAAACTTCAAGTACGTCTGCGTGACGCTGGCGATCATCTTCGTACCGGTTGTGCTGATTCTCAAACAGCCGGATCTGGGCACTTCGCTGCTTATCGCTGCGGCGGGCATCTTCGTTCTGTTGCTGGCAGGCTTGCGCTGGCGCTACATCATAGGCGCGGCGGTTCTGCTGGTTCCGTCTGCGGTCCTCATGTGGTTTTTCGTTCTGCATCAGTATCAGAAGCAGCGCGTGCTGACCTTTCTCAACCCTGAAAGCGACCCGTTGGGGTCCGGCTGGAACATCATTCAGTCCAAGGCAGCGATCGGGTCGGGCGGGGTCTTCGGCAAGGGCTGGCTGCAGGGCACTCAGTCGCATCTGGACTTTCTGCCGGAAGGTCACACCGATTTCATCATCGCGGTACTTGCCGAGGAGTTCGGCATGGTCGGCGTCTGCCTGCTGCTGGTAATTTATCTGCTGGTGGTTGCACGCGGGCTGGTGATTACGGTGCAGGCGCAGGACAGCTTTTCCAAGCTGCTGGCCGGCAGCCTTACGCTGACGTTCTTCGTTTACGTTTTCGTCAATATCGGAATGGTCAGCGGGCTGCTGCCGGTAGTTGGGGTCCCGCTGCCGCTGATCAGTTACGGCGGTACCGCTCTGGTTACTCTGCTGTCCGGCTTTGGCATTCTCATGTCGATCCAGACCCACCGCAAATGGATGCCCCAGGGATGATGGACATGCTCTCAAAGCAACGGGATTCTCATGAAATACATACGATTTGATCGGCTGCGTCAGCGGCTGATAACTGCGCTGGCGCTCTGCTGCAGTCCAGCTATCTACGCGGCGGACTACAGCAGCAGCCACCCGGCAGTCGAGCCGTTCGTCACGGAGATGCAGGCCGAACATGGCTTCAGCACCGACTACGTCCGCGGGTTGTTGCTGCAGGCCGAACGCAAGCAATCGATCATCGATGCGATCTCGCGTCCGGCCGAACGCGTACGGCCGTGGCACGAGTATCGTGCGATCTTCATCACCGACAAGCGTATCGAGCGCGGACTGGCGTTCTGGGAAGAGCATCGCGAAGCCCTGGAGCGAGCGGAGAAGACCTACGGCGTCGAGCCCGAGATTATCCTGGCCATCATCGGCGTGGAAACCTTCTATGGCGGCAACAAGGGTAGCCATCGCGTGGTCGATGCACTGACCACGCTCGGCTTCGATTATCCTCCGCGTGCGGAGTTTTTCCGGCGGCAGTTGAAGGCCTTCCTGGTGCTGGCCCGCGAACAGAACGTCGATCCGCTGAGCCTCACCGGGTCCTACGCTGGCGCCATGGGATATCCGCAGTTCATTCCGACCAGCTATCAGGCCTTTGCCGTGGATTTCGACGAGGATGGCACCACCGACATCTGGGACAATCCGGTCGACGCCATCGGCAGCGCAGCCAACTATTTTCACGAGCACCGCTGGCAGCATGGTGCGCCTGTGGCCGTGCAGGCCTCGGTCAGCGGCGAGCGCTTCAAAGAAGTGCTAACCGTTCCTGATCTGGAGGCGCGTCGCAGCGTTGCGCAATTACGCGAGGCAGGCTGGCAGCTTCCCGAAACGCTGGATGAAGAAAGAGAGGTCATGACCTTCGAGTTCGATGCCGGTGATCATATGCAGTACTGGGTCGGGCTGGATAACCTTTACGTCATAACGCGCTACAATCGCAGCGTGATGTATGCCATGGTGGTCAACCAGTTAGCTGAGCTTTTGCGAGAGGCCAAACAACAATGATCCAGCGCCTGTCAGCCTTCTGTCGCCTGGTCGTTTTCGGTAGCCTGGTACTGCTCGGGGCCTGCTCTTCGAGCCCGCCAGCGCCCACCGTGGGTCACGCGCCTGCTCCGCAAGCCGGTGGCTACAGCCGTTCCCATGATGGTCCGCCGGAGCATTTCAAGGACGTCTCCTCAATACCCGATGCCGTACCGACGCCGCACCTGGGCCGATACAAGGCGACTCCGTACGAGGTGCTGGGCAAGCGCTATACGCCACTGCAAAATGGCTTCGATTATCGCGCCGAAGGTCCCGCTTCCTGGTACGGCAGCAAATTTCACGGCTACCATACCGCAAACGGCGAGGAATATGATCTGTACGGCATGACCGCGGCGCACAAGACGCTGCCTTTGCCGACGTACGTGCAGGTCACCAATCTGGAAAACAATCGCAAGGTGATCGTGCGCGTGAATGATCGCGGCCCGTTCTATTCCGACCGCATCATCGATCTGTCCTACGCTGCTGCCGCGAAGCTGGGTTTCGCCGACAAGGGCACCGCCCGGGTTCGAGTAGAGGGTATCGACCCGGTGGCATGGCAGCAGAAGAACAATCCCGGCTACCTGGTCAAAGCAATGCCGGAGCCGCAGTCCGCCTCGACAGTCCAGGCGGGTGGCGAAGGGTACTTCCTGCAACTTGGCGCGTTTTCGTCCGCTCAGGCTGCCGAACAACTACGCACCCGACTGCAATCCCTGGTCAACGCGCATGCCTTCGTTACGCCTGTGGTCGCAAACGGGCAGACGCTGCATCGGGTTCGTCTGGGGCCGGTGAGCAGTCGCGACGAAGCGCAGCGCATCAGCGAAACATTGCGGACCGCCAACCTCGGCCCCGCGACGCTGGTCACATCCAACTGATTCGTACTTTTTCATTCAAGTGAGCAACATGTTGAAGAAATTCCTCCAAGCACTGCTGGTTTCCGGCTCCGTCATCATGAGCTTTGCCGCAACGGCGCAGACCCCAACGCTGAATGCCCCGATGCCGGTGCTCGACTCGGCCACTGCGGCACCCATCGTACCAACAGCGCCGCAACTCGCCGCAAGCAGCTATCTGCTGATCGACGCCAACAGTGGCAAGGTGCTGGTCGAGCACAATCCGGACCAGCCGCTGCCTCCGGCCAGCCTGACCAAGATGATGACCAGCTACATCGCCAGCCTGGAAATTCAGCGCGGGCAGATTGCCGAAGAAGACATGGTGCTGATCAGCGAGAAGGCGTGGCGCATGGGCGGCTCGAAGATGTTCATCGAAGTCGGCACTCAGGTTCGGGTGATCGACTTGCTGCGCGGCATCATCATTCAGTCGGGCAATGACGCCAGCGTCGCCATGGCCGAACACATCGCTGGCAGCGAAGAAGCTTTCGCCGATCTCATGAACAGCCATGCCCGACGTCTGGGAATGAGCAACACTCATTTCGAGAATTCCACTGGCTGGCCTGCGGAGGGCCATGTTGCCAGCGCTCGTGACTTGGCGACCCTCGCCAAGGCGATCATTCGTGATGATCCCGAGCATTACGAGATCTACAAGGAAAAGGAGTTTCTCTGGCACGGCATCAAGCAACCTAACCGCAACCTGATGCTGTGGCGCGACAGCACCGTCGACGGCCTCAAAACCGGACATACGGAAGAAGCAGGTTACTGTCTGGTAGCGTCAGCCGAGCGCGAAGGCATGCGCCTGATTTCGGTAGTAATGGGAACGTCCAGCGAAGCAGCGCGCGCTGCGGAAACCCAGAAGCTGCTGACCTGGGGTTTCCGCTTCTTCGAGACTCGCGCTTTCTATCAGCCTGGTCAGGTGGTCTCGACTGCCCGCGTATGGGCCGGTGCCCAGGATCAGGTCGAGCTGGGCCTGAACGAGGGTCTGGTGATGACCATGCCACGTGGGCAGATGGACAAGCTTGAAGCCGGCGTGACCATGAACAACGCAATCAAGGCTCCTATCGCCGCTGGCGACGTATTGGGTCAGGTCGAGGTCAAGCTGGGCGAGGAAGTGGTGCACACCGCTCCGCTCGTCGCGCTGAGAGCTGTTGAAGAGGCCGGTATCTTCGGTCGCCTGTGGGACACCGTCCGCCTATTCTTCTACAACCTGTTCAACTGACGGGAGCAGCGAGTGAACGCCTCAGCCGAGCCGCCGCGTATCGAATTTCCCTGTCGCTATCCGATCAAGATTATCGGGGAAGCGGGGGAGGGATTTACCGAACTGGTCGTGAACATAGTCGAGCGTCACGCGCCGGATGAGAATACCCGTCTGGTCGACGTGCGCGATAGCAAGAATGGTCGGTTCCTTTCGGTGCGGGTCGAGCTGACAGCAACCGGCCCCGAGCAGCTGCAGGCGCTGCATGTTGATCTCAAGGCGACTGGCCGGGTACACATGGTTCTCTGATGGGCACAGAGCTGATCGTTCGCGGACTGGGTCTGGTGGCGTATGAACCGACGCTGGAAGCCATGCGTCGCTTCACCGCCGAGCGGGACGACTCCACGCCCGACGAAATCTGGTTCCTCGAGCACCCACCGGTTTTTACCCAGGGGCAGGCCGGCAAAGCCGAGCATCTGCTGGCTCCCGGTGACATTCCGGTGGTGCAGGTGGAGCGGGGCGGGCAGGTGACCTATCACGGCCCCGGGCAGCTGGTCGCCTATCTGTTGCTCGATATCCGCCGGCTCGAATTGGGCGTGCGCGATCTGGTAAGCGCAATGGAGCGTAGTCTGGTGGGGTTGCTCGCCGGCTACGGAATCGAAGCATCGCCCAGGCCCGATGCGCCTGGTGTCTACGTCGGCGCTGCGAAGATCGCCTCGCTCGGTCTGCGCATCCGACGCGGGTGCTCATTTCATGGCCTGGCATTGAACGTCGATATGGACATGGCTCCGTTTCGCCGCATCAATCCCTGCGGTTACGCCGGTCTGGCGATGGCCCAGATGGTTGATCTGCTAGATGATGCGCCGCCGCTGAGCGAAGTTGCTTGCCGGCTGGAGCGGGAACTGAAAGTGCAACTCGGGTATACTGGCCGCCCTTGACGGCGCACAACGCCACTCTCGAAACCCCTCACAAGGTGGGTCCTTCAATGGAACAGCAGTCGGATACGTCGGTGGGTCTCGCTCAACCGGCAGCCAAGAAGAAAGTGGAAGCCGGCGTCAAACTACGCGGGGCAGAGAAAGTCGCCCGCATTCCGGTCAAGATCATCCCTACAGACGAACTGCCGCGCAAGCCGGACTGGATCCGCGTGCGCATGCCGATCAGTCCCGAGGTCGATCGAATCAAGCAACTGCTGCGCAAGCATCGCCTGCACAGTGTCTGCGAAGAGGCATCCTGCCCCAACCTGGGAGAGTGCTTCTCGGGTGGTACTGCCACATTCATGATCATGGGCGACATCTGCACCCGCCGGTGCCCATTCTGTGATGTCGGGCACGGTCGACCGAAGCCGCTTGACGCGGAAGAGCCGCACAATCTGGCCGTCGCCATTGCTGATCTGAAGCTCAAGTACGTGGTTATCACCTCTGTGGACCGTGATGACCTGCGCGATGGGGGGGCGCAGCATTTTGTCGATTGTTTGCGAGAAATCCGCAAGCTTTCCCCGGGCGTGCAACTCGAGACGCTGGTGCCCGACTACCGCGGCCGGATGGATGTGGCATTGGCGATAACCGAGCAGGAGCCGCCAGACGTGTTCAATCACAATCTGGAAACCGTACCGAGGCTTTATCGCGCGGCGCGTCCCGGCTCGGACTTTGAATGGTCCCTGGATCTTTTGGAGAACTTCAAGAAGCGTGTTCCTCACGTGCCGACCAAGTCGGGATTGATGCTCGGGCTGGGTGAAACCGACGAAGAAGTCATTGAGGTCATGCATCGGCTGCGCGAGCACAATGTCGACATGCTCACCCTTGGGCAGTACCTCCAGCCGTCGCGCAACCATCTGCCTGTCCAGCGTTTCGTGCACCCTGATATTTTCGCCTGGTTCGCGGAAGAAGGCGAAAAGATGGGGTTCAGGAATGTTGCGTCAGGTCCGCTGGTGCGTTCGTCCTACCACGCCGACCAACAGGCGCACGGTAGCAAGATCGGCTGATCGAATCGGTGCCGGGTCAGAGACCCGGTACCGTCGATTGGTCATGAGCACGCAGGGCGTCCAGCAGGCCCTGGGTTGCGTAGCCGTCCGCCGGCCAGCCCCGCATCTGCTGGAAACGTCGGATCGCCTGCCGAGTATTGGCTCCAAGGATGCCGTCCACCCCGCCAGGTTCGAAGCCCGCAGCCTGCAGCCGCTCCTGCAACTCGTGGCGCTCGCTGCGTGACAGCGGCTTGTCCTCGGTCGGCCAGCTCGCCTGTACCCGGCCCTTTCCCTGAAAGCGCTCGGACAGTAGGCCGATCGCCAAGGCATAGCTGGTGGAGTTGTTGTAGCGCAGGATGCTGCGGAAGTTGTTCAGCACCAGGAACGCCGGACCACGATAGCCAGCTGGCAGCAGAACGCTGGCATGGCGCTCCGCCAGGCTGGGGTCGAGCGGCGTGCCGCCGACCTCGGTGACGCCCAGTTCGGCCCATTCCGCCACGGTCTTGCGCACGGCCATGTCGGCCAGGCTGTAATTGAATTGACGCGGTACTGATATCTCCATGCCCCAGGGCTGACCGGGCTGCCAGTTCGAAGCACTCAGGTAATGGGCCGCGGAGCCCAGCGCGTCGGCACTTGATTGCCAGACGTCCCGACGGCCATCGCCATCGAAATCGACCGCGTAACGGTTGTACGTGCTTGGGATGAATTGCGTCTGGCCCATTGCGCCAGCCCAGGAACCCACCATGTTGTCGGGCTCGATATCGCCGTTGCGGATGATGTCGAGTGCGGCGAACAGTTCGTTACGCGCAAAGTCCGGACGACGACCCTCGTAGGCAAGGGTCGCCAGTGAACGCATGACGTTACGGTCACCGATGTTGTTACCGAAATTGCTTTCCAGTCCCCAGATCGCCACCAGCACATGGCGATCGACGCCGTAGCGCTGTTCGATCGCGGCAAGCGCATCGGCATGCTTCAGGAGCAGACGCTGGCCCGTGCCGAGTCGCTGGGAGGATAGCGCGCCGTCAAGATATTCCCATACCGGTCGCGTAAACTCCGGCTGGCTGCGGTCGGCCTTGATCACCGCTGGATCGACCTGCATATCCGCGAAGATCCGCTCGAACAAATCGGCTGGTACGCCTTGTTCAAGGACTTGCTGCCGAAATTCATCACGCCAGGCAGCGAAGCTTTCCGGGCGGATGACATCTTCGACCATAGCCAGCACCGGAGTGGAAGCCGCCGGCTCCGCGGCAGTCTGCACGGCGCTGCTACCGCAGGCGCTCAGCAAGGTCAGACCCAGGGCGGAAGCGGCAAGGGCCTGGCTGACAGAACAACTGAGATACGCCTTTTTCAACATTCAACTTTTCCAGCGGAAGGGGTGTGCGCTCACTGTAGCATGCGTGTATGTGCCCCGGTAAAGCCGCGTGGGATTAACTGTTGGTCGAGATATTTTCTAACGATTGGACTGACGTTCGGTGATGGGATCGGGCGTGTCACTTGGTATCCTCTGCATCCGCTCCGCGGCGGTGTGTGCCTCCACGCGTGAGTGAATCGTGGTCCGCATCGCGAGCTTGCCTGAGAGATGAAGAGAAACTGTTGATACCCAACGGTTTTGAGGCATGATTGAGCACTTTGCAGCCTGCCGACCAAGCTGCAGGTGCAGGTGAGCTTGGCTCTGGCGCTCGCTCGTCGAGGCTCTTATTGGCTGTTCGCACGGACGTAAGAACAAAAACAGGACACTTAATGAAAAGTCTGACAGGCAAGGCGCCATGGTTCGTCGTCGTGGCACTTGCATTCGTATGTGCCGCTCTGACCACTCCTGACTATCGCGTATCGGGTTTCGCCGTACCCAAATCACCCGCCAACACGCTTGAGAAAATAGGCAAGAAGCTCGATGGCCATGAGCTCAAGCCGATTTATACGCAGAGTTTCGCCTCTTCGGATCTGGACGAGTTTGTCCACGCGCCGTCCATCACCGCGCTACCCGACGGAGCCTTGATGGCAGTCTGGTTTGCAGGCTCCAGGGAGGGCGCGGCTGACGTACAGATTCGCAGTTCACGGTTCGATCCGGCCGGAGGCTGGGGCGAAGAAAAAGTGCTTGTCACCCGGGAAATGACCAGGCGTGCCGTGGGCAAGCCAATACGCAAGCTGGGTAACCCGGTCATCGCGCTTGCCCCCGATCAGCGTCTTTGGCTTTTCTATGTTTCGGTGTCGCTTGGCGGCTGGGCTGGAAGTGCAATCAACAGCATGGTGTCGGAGGATTTCGGCAAGACCTGGTCCGAGCCGCGACAGCTGGTCACTTCGCCCTTTACCAATATCAGTACCCTGGTTCGCTCTGCGCCGGTGTTCCACCTCGACGGATCAATGGGACTGCCGGTCTACCATGAATTTCTTGGCAAATTTCCTGAGTACCTGTATCTGAGTGCGGAAGGGACAGTGCAGGACAAGTTTCGCATTGCTGATGGCACCAACTCCCTGCAGCCCACTGTCGTCCCGCTCTCCGAGACGCGCGCCATCGCGCTGTTGCGCTATGCCGGGCAGCGCGGCCACGCTCTCGCTGCGGTGACCGAGGACGGCGGCAGGACCTGGAGCGAAGAGCGCGCGGTGACGCCGTTCAACCCCAATAGCTCCCTCGCCGCGGTACGCTCGCATCGCAATACCTTGCTAGTGGTACAGAACAATCTGATCGACGGCCGCTTCAGGCTCAGCCTGGATGAATCCACCCCCAGTCTGAGCACCTGGTCACTCGTGGCGGAGCTGGACGGCTCTCCCGATCTGGAAGGTGATCCGTTTCCCCGTGCAGTGTACGAGCCGCTGCTCACCGAAAAATTTCTCGCCTCCAGTGGAGCGCGGCGGCGCCCATTGCTCAAACAGTTTATTGACGGGCTAGACCATCGGCTCTGTCGAGACGATCGATGCGTGTTCGAATACGAGTATCCGTACATGATCTCCTCCGGGAACGGTGCGTTTCATCTGGTGTACGCCTGGAACAACACGTTCATCAAGCACGTATCCTTCAATGCCGATTGGCTGGAGACTCAGCAATGATCATCACTAGCTGGATCGCCTACGCATCCTTCGCGCTGCTGTTGTTTGTGCTTCTGCCTACGCGCGCGCTCTCCCGGCGTAGTCAGCTCGCCGTGCTCGGCGCGGCCCTTGCGATCGGAGCGGTGCCAGTTTCTGGAGGAATGCCTCTGGCCGGCTACCTGCGCGCACTTACTGATGATCTGGCCATCACCAGTGTGGCGCTGCTGGCTGCCGCTGCGTTACACCGTCTGGGGTGGCTATCGACTCCATCGTCTGCAGATCGGCTTCAATGCTACGTATTTTTCATCGCGGCAGGGCTCATTCTGTATCCGGCAGCGCTTGGCGTGGGCATGACCGATCCGTATCGCTGGGGTTATGATCCGTTGATGCTTATCGTCGTGGTCGGAGCGCTTGCGCTGTTGATGGTCTGGTGGGGCAACCGTCAATTGGCCGCCGTGCTGGCCATAGCAAGTCTGGCGTACGCGCTGCGGCTAAAGTCTTCGACGAATTTCTGGGATTACATTGTCGATCCGCTAGTGGTGCTGTTCGCTATTGGCGCGCTTCTGCGATGGGGATTAGTCCGCGTCACCCGACGTTTTTCGGCCGCATAAATGCCTGAAAGCGGGCTCGAATGGCCCTTGCAATAGCGATGGACTATCGGCTGTGCTAAAGTTCGCGCCCCGAATATGACATACAGCCGTAGACAGACCATGCAAAGCAGTTTCCGGTTTACGCCACCGTAGTCGATATCCTTCCGCGGACCTTCGCCGCGATTGCGCCACCTCTACGGTGAGCGCGCCTTGTCTATCCGAAATGCATTACCGATACGATTCGTTGAGTCAGCTATGCCAAGCCGCCCTTTATCGGTCGCGTTTGAGTCGCTTGGCGATGGAATCGACAGCCATGGATCTCGTATGAACTCGCAAACACTGCGCCAGGAATGGTTCTTCAACATTCGAGGAGACCTGCTTTCCGGGCTCGTCGTCGCCTTGGCCCTGATTCCAGAAGCCATCGCATTCTCCATCATCGCTGGCGTCGACCCTCGGGTGGGTCTGTACGCCTCTTTCAGTATCGCCGTGGTCATCGCCTTCACTGGCGGCAGGCCAGGAATGATTTCAGCCGCCACAGGCGCCATGGCCTTGTTGATGGTGACGCTGGTCAGAGAGCACGGGCTGGAATACCTGCTCGCTGCGACATTGCTTTGCGGTGTGCTGCAGATCGTCGCGGGGTATCTCAGGCTCGGCTCGCTGATGCGGTTCGTATCGCGTTCGGTGGTGACGGGCTTCGTCAACGCCTTGGCGATCCTGATCTTCATGGCCCAATTGCCGGAGCTGACCGATGTCACCTGGCATGTATACGCCATGACGGCGGCAGGGCTGAGCATCATCTATCTGTTTCCTTACATCCCGGTGGTGGGCAGGACTATCCCCTCGCCACTGGTATGTATCCTGGCGTTGACCGCCGTCGCTGTCTACCTGGGACTGGATATCCGCACCGTCGGCGACATGGGCGATCTGCCCGATACCTTGCCGATATTCCTATGGCCTGACGTGCCCTTGAATCTGGAAACGCTGCTGATCATCCTGCCGTACTCTGCAGCCTTGGCCGTGGTCGGCCTGCTCGAATCGATGATGACGGCCACCATCGTCGATGATCTGACCGATACACCCAGCGACAAGAACCGCGAGTGCAAAGGCCAGGGTATCGCCAACATCGGTGCCGGGCTTTTGGGCGGCATGGCAGGCTGCGCGATGATCGGGCAGTCGATCATCAATATCAAATCGGGTGGCCGTTCGCGGCTGTCTACCTTGGCGGCAGGCGTGTTTCTTCTGTTGATGGTGGTGTTCCTGGGCGATTACCTTGCGATGATCCCGATGGCCGCACTGGTCGCGGTCATGATCATGGTCTCCATCGGCACTTTCAGTTGGGACTCGCTGCGCAATCTCAAGAAGCACCCGCTATCGACCAACATCGTCATGGTCTCCACCGTAGCCGTTGTGGTCGCGACACATAACCTAGCCTACGGCGTATTCGTCGGTGTGCTGCTGGCAGCCATGTTCTTCGCGAACAAGATCGGTCACTTCCTGTATATCGGCAGCGAAGCTGATGCCAGTGGACGCGCCCGTACCTATCAGGTGGTTGGACAGGTGTTCTTCAGCTCCTCTGACAAGTTCGTCAGCTCCTTTGATTTCAAAGAGGCGCTTGATAGGGTGACTATCGATCTGAATCGAGCCCATTTCTGGGACATCACCGCCGTTGCAGCGCTCGACAAAGTCGTCATCAAGTTTCGTCGTGAGGGGACCGAGGTCGAAGTCGTCGGCTTGAACGAGGCCAGCGCAACCATCGTTGACCGTTTCGGCGTGCATGACAAACCTGATGGCGTAGACAAGCTGATGGGGCACTGAGGAGAACAACAATGACAACGCACTGCGTTCTGGCCTGTATCGACGGTTCCAATTCCTCGCCTGCGGTCTGCGACTACTCGGCGTGGGCCAGCCGCCAGCTTCAGGCGCCGCTGACCCTGCTACATGTGCTCAATCACGAGCCGTCCCCCGCTCAGCGCAACCTGTCGGGCAACATCGGGCTCGGTAGCCGGGAGCATTTGCTCAACGAACTCGCCGACCTTGACGAGAAACGCGCCAAACTGATGCGCGAGCAAGGCAGTCTGCTATTGGAGGCTGCCATGGAGCGGGTGCGTCAGGCGGGAGCCACCGAGCCGGCGAGTCGCCAGCGACATGGCGCGCTGGTCGATACCCTGGCTGAGCTGGAAGCGGATATCCGACTGCTGGTGATTGGCCGGCAGGGCGAAATCGGTGATTCCCTGGGCGATCATATCGGTACGCATCTGAAGAACGTCATCCGCACCATGCATCGCCCGATTCTGGTCACGGCAGGGGAATTTCGCCCGCCCCGCAGCGTCATGCTCGCCTTCGACAACGGCCCCAGCACCCGCAAGGGTGTGGAGATGATTGCTGCCAGTCCGCTGTTCCGCGGGTTGCCGATTCATCTGGTCATGGTTGGTGCCGATACCAACGATGCCTGGGAGTCGGTGCGTGCCGCGCAGCATCAACTGGAGCAGAAAGGATTCGAGGTTCAGGCTACGATCCGTGCGGGCGATGTCGAAAAAGTGCTGCTCGCTTACGAGGAAGAGCAGGACATCGACATGATCGTCATGGGAGCGTATGGGCATTCGCGCGTCCGGCGATTTTTCGTCGGAAGTACGACCACCAATATCCTGGCCCATGCCCGACGCCCTCTGTTGCTGCTCCGCTGAGCATCGGCATCAGGGCGAGCGCCAGATGCCCCACTGCGCCAGCAAAGCCGCCAGCGCAGTGGCAAGGGCCAATGTTCCGATGATCACATTCACCGCCACGGCAGCATCGAGCATGAACCCCAGCACGATCGGGGCGAGGGCGGTAGACAACACCATGATTGCCTGCATCACCGAGCGTATCGCGCCGATGTGGCGAATGCCGTAACGCTCCGGCCAGAGCGCACCCAGCGTAGCGTTTATAGCGCCCTGGCTCAGCCCCGTCAGACCGAGAAAAATCACCGGAACCCACTCGGCGTTACCTGGCGCCAGGGTTATCAGACCGCCGAGCATCGGTAGCAACGCCAATGGCAACATGCGCTGGGCGCCGATGCGATCGATAGCCGGCCCGGCGATCAATAGGCTTGCAAGGTGACCGGCGCCATAGGCGACGAAAACCGCTGCGAACGCATCTGGCGACCATCCCTTCAGACCCGCCAGCGCCGCCTGGTGGAACAACAACGCCGTGACGATGAACGGAACCGCGATGGTCGCTGGCAGAAGCAGGTAAAAGACGGGGTCTGCCAGGACCTCCGCACGGGTCTTGCCTCGCATGGCCCGGGTATCGGTGGCTCGTCCTGTCTCGGGGTGCTCGGCTCCCGCGCTCAAGTGCATCAATACCGGCAACAGGGCAAGCAGCACGATAAGCCCGCTCGCCACCCATGCCCAGCGCCAACTGGTCAGGGCGATCAACACGCTTATGAGCATCGGCAGTACGGCCTCGGAGAGCGGATAGCCGGAAGCGGCAAAGGCCACTGCTTTGCCTCGCTGTAAAGCAAAATAGCGACCCGCGGTACTCATGCCGATATGAGACAGCATTGCCTGCCCGCCGAAACGCACCAGAAAGAATCCTAGCCAGACCATCAGCGCGTGCAGGGCCCCACCGAGCATCAGGCACCCGGCGGCAAGCATCACCCCGGCCATCAGCGTAACGCGGGGCAGGGCCCAGCGATCAACCAAACCGCCCAGACGCAGAAGCAATGCCGCTGAGCACAGCGTAGCCGTGCTG
Source organism: Halopseudomonas xinjiangensis (assembly GCF_900104945.1). Taxonomy (NCBI): domain Bacteria; kingdom Pseudomonadati; phylum Pseudomonadota; class Gammaproteobacteria; order Pseudomonadales; family Pseudomonadaceae; genus Halopseudomonas; species Halopseudomonas xinjiangensis. Next base: position 486,780 of record NZ_LT629736.1, read on the forward strand.
TACAGCAAGCCATACAGGGAGTGGCTGAGACCGAAGCTGCTCCGCAGCGCATCGCCGAAGATGCCCACCAGAAACGTCTGGCCGAATCCCGATCCAGCGGTGCACAGCAGGGCGAACAGGCCGAGCGATGGGTTCTCCCGGATGAAGCCGGGCAGGCGTAGTCGTGTCAAAACCTGATCTCGCGAATAGAGAAATTCAATGGAGGATTTCGCTGGTTCGACCGCAACGGTCGAAAAAGTGCGCTAAAAAGAAACAAGGTTTCGATCATCGAAGCAGATGGCGTATGACCGACCGGCCTGGTTAAGGGTCCGCACCGCCTGGTCGGCTACGCTAGCGCGTCTGCAGTCGCAGTACGCTCCGCCAAGCTTGCGAAGGAGTCTGCGAGGCGCTGTCAATCCCGGCGAGGCCGACATTGTTATGCGGCAGCCGTCTCGGAAAAGGACCCTCGTCTGCGGAGAAGCGCTCATGTCAGAACAAACCACGCGTTCGCCAAGCGTCAAAAGCTTTATACAACAGGATGCCAGTGTCTCCAGGCTGGTAGAGGACATGCTGGCGCGGGCCGATATCCGCATCGGTGGGGACCGTCCATGGGACATCCGTTTCCACGACCCTGGCGTGCCCGAAAAGGTGTTGTCGCGGGGAAACCTGGGGCTTGGCGAAGCCTATATGGAGGGCGAGTGGGATTCGCCGGCTCTGGATCAGTTTTTTCACCGCTTGCTAAGCGCTCGTTTGCACCGAGAAGTCCATCCTTTGCGCATGGTGATTCATGGATTGCGAGCGCGTGTGCTGAATTTGCAAACGTTGACGCGCGCGCGGCAGGTGGGCGAACAACACTACGATCTGGGCAATGATTTTTACGCCGCTATGCTCGATTCGCGCATGACCTATACCTGCGGCTACTGGGCCGAGGCGAGCACGCTTGAGCAGGCTCAAGAGGCCAAGCTCGATCTGATTTGTCGGAAGTTGCGCCTGGAGCCGGGCATGCGGGTATTGGACATTGGATGTGGCTGGGGCAGTTTCATGGCCTATGCAGCCGAGCATTACGGTGTGCACTGCACCGGCATCACGATTTCCAGAGAACAGGCCGACTGGGCCCGTGAACGTTATCCGGAGCTACCGCTGGAGTTTCGCTTTCAGGATTACCGTGAGGTGGAAGGTACATTCGATCGAATCGTCAGTATCGGTATGTTCGAACATGTCGGCCGGAAGAATCATCGAGTGTTCATGGACGTCGCACATCGTTGTCTTAGCGACGATGGTCTGTTCCTGTTGCATACCATCGGCAAGAACCTGCGTCAGAGCGTACCGGACCCCTGGATCGACAAGTACATCTTCCCCAATGGCGACCTGCCTTCGCTCGGGCAGATCGGCGACGCGGTGGATAACCTGTTCGTCGTCGAGGACATACACAACTTCGGCGCAGACTACGATCGCACGCTTATGGCCTGGCATGCGAATTTCGAGGCTGCCTGGCCACGCTTTGCCGACCGATTGGGTGAGCGCTTCTATCGGATGTGGCGCTACTACCTACTGTCCTGCGCGGGCGCATTTCGCGCACGCGACATTCAGCTCTGGCAGTGGGTACTCTCGCGCGACGGAGTACCCGGCGGCTACCGGCGCGTCAGCTGAAGCGCGCGTAGGGGTTGGTGCAGGGCGTGTCGATACCGAAGTAGGTCAGGGCGGGGTTCGCCTCGGCCTGCTTGCGCACGTAGTCTGTCGACGTGATGAATTCGGTGACGATCCGTCTCTCGAACCAGTCCACCCGCTGATCCGTGTACTCGATCCCGGCACCGGTATAGTCGCGTATACGATAAAAACCGATCAGAGCAGCACTGTTCAGATCGCCGTAGCGGGCGGTGACGTCGTCCACGAAACGCCGCTGCTGCTCGGGCTCCATACGGAAATCACCAACGTACTCGCGGACCAGGCGCATGACGAAATCGTCCTTGTCTTCGTAGACGAGCGCGGCCGAGCCCAGCGCTGCTACGGTCACGCCGGCTGCGGACAGTGCAAGAAACTGGCGACGGTTCATACCACCTCCTCAGCTGAAAAGCAGATTCGCCGCGCGCAGTGACAGCGCTGCAGCAGTGAGACTGGGGTTGGCTGGCGAGCAGCTCGGGTACGTGGATGTCCCTACCACCACCAGGTTGCGCATCGTGTGATGAATCATATTGGCATCGACCACGGATCCGTCGCCATTTTCACCCATGCGCAGGGTGCCTTGCACGTGCGACTCGGTCAGTCGCTTGCGCCGCGCCTCGATGGATTCGACCGGCAGCGGGGCCAGCAATTCGCCCAGATGGTCGAACGCCCACTGAATCCCGCGCTCGGCGTATTCCGATTCGCCTGCATAGTTGATTATCGCCTGGCCGCTTTCGGGGTCGACAGTAATGCGACTGTCCGGATTGGGCAGATCTTCGGTGACCAGCATTAGCGGCAAGGTTTCGTTCCAGCGGCCCGGCTCCAGACGTAAGCCGTGCGGCCAGCGATTTTCGAAATAGACTAGGCACGCTGAACGCTCGCGGCGGAAGTCGCCGTCGTAGAAGGAATAATTGAGCCCGGTGGTAATGGTGCTGCCGTCGAAGTTGCCCAGCCCGTTGAGATACACCTCCACGTCGAGGCCAACCTGTTCGTGCAAGCCGCGACCGGTATCGCCGTGCTCGATTCCCGAGCGCAACAGAATCGCCGGGCTCTGAATGGCGTTGGCGCCCAGTACGAAAAGATCTGCATGAACCACGAATTCGGTTCCGTCCGAGCGAAGAGTTGCGCTACGAATGGCACCGCCCTGGCTTTCCAGCGTGCGCACTTCGGTTTTCAGGCAGACGTCGACCTGAGGGTGACTGTATAGCTCGCTGAAGCCATTCTCGGCGGTGAACTTGGCGTTCACCGGGCACAGATTGCACGTCGCATTGGCGCAGCACGCGCTGCGATTGCCGGTGGCAACCCGTGCGCGCCCCGTCGGCATGATGAAATGCCGATCCGGCATGGCCTGCTTCATGATCTCGTCGATCGAGGATCCCTTGTGCGGCGGCTGCGGAAAGGGCTGGCTGCGAGGAAGCACTTGGTGCATGTCCGCATCGCCGGCGATCGACATGATCTGTTCGGCCTGGCAGTAGTAGGGCTCCAGATCGTCATAGCTGATCGGCCAGTCATGACCGATGCCGTAGCGCGACTGCGTGGCAAAATCGCTCGGATGCATGCGGGGTGTCTGCGAGAACCAGCAGTTCATGCCGCCGCCTAGCGCGATCGTGGTGTTCCACGGCTTGTCGCCACGGTTGGCATAGGTTTCAGCGGTGGGGATCGCCGTATTGAGCTGATTCTGTATCTGCCACGCCCAGGGATGATAATCGCCCCATTCGACGATGAGTACGCGGCCCTTGGTGTGCTTGAGTGCTTCGGAGAGGAAGAACGAGGATCCGAACCCGGACCCGATAACTACCATATCGTAATGCTGCTTGTCGATATCGGCGGGGATTTTGCGATTGATGTCCATTTTCTTTTCCCGGGGGCGCTGAAGACGGCCAGACACCGATGCAGCGCTTCCCTTGTTGTCCTGTGCGACGACAGCCGGAAGTGGCTCGCGAAAAAACTTCAGTGACTTAGTCAGTCCCGTAGCGGGATGGTTCAGCAGGGAATGTGATGGGGTTCAGGTTACAGCGTCAGTCGCGTTCCGGATGCTTCCGCAACGATGCGGGTCAAAGCGTCCCAGGGAGATCCCGGATGCTGGCCCTTGATTTGTTCATCAGCTTGCTGGGCGAGCATCAACCACTGCGACCAGACGTGCTGCGGATGGCGCTTGAGCGCCTGTGCCAGTAGCGGCTTGCGCTTGTCCCAGACCGGTGGCCGCTGGCTGGCGAATACGCGCTCCAGCGGTATCCCTCGCGCGACATCCTCCGCCATACCGGCCAGGCTGCGGAGTTCCCTGGTGAGGGACCAGAGAATAACCGGTGCCTCGACACCTTCGCCACGAAGCCCGACGAGTATGCGTAGAGCGTGTTGGGAGTGCCCCTGAAGCATCGCGTCGGCCAGACCGAACACGTCGTAACGGGCGCTGTCGGCGACTACCTGGGTCACCGTCTCCAGATCCAGCACCTGTCCCTGACAGAACAGCTTGAGCTTCTCGATCTCCTGCGCGGCGGCGAGTAGATTGCCTTCGACACGGGCACTGAGCAGCTCCAGCGCATCGGGTTGCGCCTGGATGCCCGCAGCGGCCAGACGGTCACGCATCCAGCCGGGCAATTGCGCAGCCTCAACAGGCCAGACCTGCACGAAACGGGTCTGCGGGTGCTCGATCAAGGCTTTCGCCCATTTGCTGCGCTGGGTGCTGCCGTCGAGCTTGGGGAGGGTGACGAGAAGGGTGATGTCCTGCGGAAGATCGTTCAGCCAGGCCAGAAGCGCCTTGGCGCCATCATCGCCAGGCTTGCCGCCGGGGATGCGCAGCTCGATCAGGCGTTTCTGTGCGAAGAGCGAGAGGCTATGGCTGGCGTCGTAGAGTTGCGACCAGTCGAAGCCGCGCTCGGCGTGGTAGACGTCGCGTTCTTCACAGCCCGCGGCCCTGCACGCCTGACGAATCTGGTCGGCCAGCTCGCCGATCAGCAGCGGCTCGTCGCCGCTGATGACATAGACGGGTGCCAGCTCGCCGGGAAGCTGGCGTACAAGCTGGCCTGCGTTGAGTTTCATGACCGGTCAGGGCAGCTGCCGGTCAAGGGCCTGCTCCCGTGCCGACAACTCCGACTCGGTCAGCGACGACAGGCGGAACAGTAGCTGGCGGGTCAGGTCGCGCTGCATTTCCCGCTGCAACAGTTCCTCTTCTTCGTTCGTACCTATGACGTTATTGCGGTCATTCACGTAAACGCGTTCGGTGCGCAGGGTCTCCGGACCAATCAACGGACGGCCTTGCGAGTCGGTGATGATGTAGGTCACCGAGCTGCGTAGCTCGATCTCGGCAGCGGTGGCGCGTCCTGTGTAGCTGACGGCCACGCGATCAGTATGCTCGTCGATCAGCTGCAGGTTGTAGGGTGCCGTGGGAGTCAGCCGCACGCCCTCGGCTTCCAGGTTCTGACGTGTCTCCCGGTAGATGGTGCTGTCAGGCCGGGTCGTGGTCAGATGAAGCTGGTCAAGATTGATACTGTCCACGCCAGTGCCGCGAAGCTGGAAGCCGCAGCCACCCATGAGCAGGCTCAGGCCGAGCATGCAACCCAACAGAAAACGAGGACGTTTAGCGGCCATCACGGCTCTCCGATGCATGTTAATTGGCGACAATATTGACCAGCTTGCCGGGCACGACGATCACCTTGCGGATGCTCAGGCCTTCGGTAAAGCGCTGCACGTTCTCGTTTTCCCGCGCCATCGCTTCGACCGTCTCGCGGCTGGCGTCGGCATCGACATCCATGTGCCCGCGCAGCTTGCCATTGACCTGGATCACCAGTTGCAGGGTGTCCTGAACCAGCGCCGCCTCGTCGAGCTGCGGCCAGCGCGCGTCGATGACCGGGTCGGTGTGTCCGAGCTGCTGCCACAGGCCATGGCTGATATGCGGAGTGATCGGAGCAAGCAACAGGGTCACCGTTTCCAGCCCTTCCTGTAGCAGCGCGCGATCCTGGCCGCTGCCTTGCGGCAGTTTTTCCAGCACGTTCATCAGTGTCATGACCGCAGCGATGGCGGTATTGAACTTATGATTCTGGCCAATATCCTGCGAAGCCTGTCGAATCGCCAGATGAATTGCGCGGCGCGCGTCCTTCTGCTGGTCGGAAAGCGTAGCGGCATTCAACGCCGGGGCGACCCCGCCCTTCACATGTTGATGCGCGAGACGCCATACCCGGCGCAGGAAGCGGCTCGCGCCCTCAACGCCGGAATCGGACCACTCCAGGCTCATATCCGGGGGCGAGGCGAACATCATGAACAGACGGCAGGTATCGGCGCCGTACTGATCGATCATTGATTGCGGATCGACACCGTTGTTCTTCGACTTCGACATCTTCTCGACGCCGCCGATTTCCACCGGCTGGCCGTCACTGGCCAGACGCGCGGCAACGATCTTGCCTTTGGCGTCGCGCTCGACCTGTACATCGGCGGGGTTGAACCAGATCTTGCCGCCATTATCGGCGAGCCGGTAATAGGTCTCGGCGATCACCATGCCCTGAGTAAGCAGGTTCTTGAATGGCTCGTCGCAAGCCACCAGCCCCTCGTCGCGCATCAGCTTGTGGAAGAAGCGCGCATAGAGCAGGTGCAAAATGGCGTGCTCGATGCCGCCGATATACTGATCGACAGGCAGCCAGTGATTCGCGGCGGCTGGGTCGACCATGCCCTGCTGGTAATGCGGCGAGGCGTAACGCGCGAAGTACCAGGAGCTCTCGACGAAGGTATCCATGGTGTCGGTCTCGCGTCGTGCGGCGGTGCCGCAACGCGGGCAAGTGCATTCGTAGAACTCGGGCATGCGCGCCAAGGGCGAGCCTGCGCCGTCCGGAACGACGTCTTCGGGCAACACCACGGGGAGTTGGTCTTCCGGCACCGGAACGTCACCACACTTCTCGCAATGAATGATCGGGATCGGGCAACCCCAGTAGCGCTGACGGCTGATGCCCCAGTCACGCAATCGGAACTGCGTGCGGGCGTCGCCCAGACCTTTCTGTTTGAGTACGTCGCCGATCGCGGTAAAGGCACTGGCAAAGTCCAACCCATCGAATTCTTCCGAATTGATCAGCGGGCCCTTCTCTGCGTACGCGTCCTGCCAGGGCGCAGGCACGCTATCGCCGGCCGAGGTGCGCACCACTGGCTTGATGGGCAGCTCGTACTGGGTAGCGAAAGCGAAGTCACGCTCGTCGTGAGCGGGTACGGCCATCACCGCACCCTCGCCGTAGCTCATGAGCACGTAGTTGGCGACCCAGACCGGCAGCTTTTCGTCAGTCAGCGGATGACGAACGAACAGCCCGGTGGGCATGCCTTTCTTGTCCTGGGTGGCGATGTCGGCTTCGGCTACGCCGCCACGTTTGCATTCATCGATGAAAGCCTGCAAACGCGGGTTGTTGGCCGCGGCCTGGGTTGCCAGTGAGTGTTCAGCGGCCACCGCAACGTAGGTCGCGCCCATCAATGTGTCGGGACGGGTGGTGAATACCTTGAGCTGACCATCTTCACCGACGGATTCGGCGTCGTAGGGAAAGGCCACTTCCATTCCCACCGACTTGCCGATCCAGTTGCGCTGCATGGTCTTGACCTGCTCCGGCCAGCCAGGCAGATCGTCCAGCGAACTCAGCAACTCTTCCGCGTAATCGGTAATGCGGAAGTAATACATGGGAATTTCGCGCTTTTCGATTTCCGCGCCGGAACGCCAGCCCTTGCCGTCGATGACCTGTTCATTGGCCAGCACGGTCTGGTCGACCGGGTCCCAATTCACGGTACCGTTCTTGCGATAGATCACGCCCTTTTCGAACAGGCGGGTGAACAGCCATTGTTCCCAGCGATAGTACTCCGGCCGGCAGGTGGCGAATTCGCGTGACCAGTCGATGGCGAGTCCCAGGCTTTTCAGCTGGTTGCGCATGTAGTCGATGTTGTCGTAGGTCCACTTGGCCGGGGCGACCTTGTTGTTCATCGCCGCGTTTTCCGCCGGCATGCCGAAAGCATCCCAGCCCATCGGTTGCAAGACGTTCTTGCCTTGCATGCGCTGGTAGCGCGCGATTACGTCGCCGATGGTGTAGTTGCGCACATGCCCCATGTGCAGCTTGCCGCTGGGGTAAGGGAACATGGACAGGCAATAATAGGTGTCCTGACCAGGCGTCTCGGTGACCTTGAACGCGTCACTGGTGTTCCAGTCGGTCTGAGCGGCGGCTTCTATCTCGCGGGGAAAATACTGTTCTTGCATGGTATGGGCTTAGCTGGGCTCGTCGGCGTCACGAAAAAGTAATGCCGCAGGATACACCACGAGACCGGTCGCAGGTAGTCGTATGCCATTCGTCGCCGGGCCGCGGTAGCGCGGTGCCGCGCGTCTATGCTCAATGACAGTAGCGGCCGGGGCGCCGCGTCGTTTACAGAAGAGGAGACTCAAGATGAAAACACCGGAACCGGAGCCCTTGATGTGCTGGAACCGGGATTCTTCCTACGGGCGTTTGTTGCGACGGCTCGACCAGGCGCTGGACGTGGCGCGCACCCGTCAGTGGTTGACTGGGCAAGCCAGCGGTCTTACCGAGCTGGAACTGAGCGGACTTTCCCCGGAAGACGCCAATCTGCTTCGTCGAATCCTGAATACACTGGACGTTGATCGAGCCTTACCGCGCCCGCCGGCGCTGCCCGACACATATCACTAGAGTCATTATCACAACTACACCAAGCGGCCAGCTCCCCGCTCGCAAATAGGGCGTAAGCGACTCTCGCGGCTGCACCCAGCCGCTGAGAGTGGCCTGCCGGAACTGCGGAATCCGTGCGCGGATGGCTCCGCGATCATCGATCAACGCAGTGACGCCATTGTTGGTTCCGCGCATCATCCAGCGACCGCTCTCTATCGAACGCATGCGAGCCATCTGCAGGTGTTGCAGCGGTCCGATGGAGTGCCCGAACCAGCTGTCATTGCTGATGGAAATCAACAGTTCGCTCTGTGCGGCCAACTTCGCGGTGAACGCCGGGTAAACGGTTTCGTAGCAGATCAGCGGAGCCAGACGGTAGCCGGCAGCGTGTAGCGGCGGTTGGTCGGCAGGCCCGCGCGAAAAGCTCGACATGGGCAGGTCGAAGAAGGCAATCAAGCCGCGCAACCAGTCTTCCAGCGGCACGTACTCGCCGAAGGGCACCAGCTTGTGCTTGAGGTAGATGTCCGGCTCCGGCTTGGCGACCATGATGCCGTTATAGATGCGCATCGAACCGTCGGCCTCGTAGGTGTCGACCGGTATGCCGGTGATCAGCGTGGTACCGCGCTCGGCCAGGTTTGCCGCGACGCCTTGAACGAAGCCCCGCGCGTTGCTCTCCAAGAGAGGAATCGCGGTTTCCGGCCAGACCAGTATGTCAACCGGCGCCTGGGCGTAGCTCAGATCACGATACAGCGCCAGGGTGTGGTCGATGTGCGCCGGATCCCATTTGCGCGCCTGGGCGATGTCGGCCTGGACCAATGCGACGGACAGTGGCTCGCCAACCGGCCGGGTCCATTCCACCTGAGCCAGGCCCAGACCGCCAAGCCAGAGAGAGGCCAGCAGCGCGGCCGCGATACCGGCTGAGCGGACCCCTCGCCATACGCGAGGCTCGATGAGCAGGCAACCGGTGAGTACGCTCAGATAACCGGTCAGCCATACCCCGCCCAGAGGCGCCCAGCCGACCAGCCAAGTGTCGGTGTGGGCATAGCCCTGATAGAGCCAAGGGAAGCCGGTGAGAAACCAGCCGCGAAATATCTCCTGGCCAACCAGGAGTGCAGCGAAACCGAACACGGAAAGCCAGCCGGAGTGCAGCGGCCGCAACCAGCGGGCCCAGAGCCAGGCCATCGCCGCTGGTAATAGAGCCAGCGACGCGACGAACAGCGCAGTGAGCAGTGCTGCCAACCATGCAGGCGCGTACCCATGCACGTGGATGCTCACATAGACCCAGGACACGCCGCTGGCAAACAGTCCGAGGCCCCAGGCCCAGCCGCGCAGCGCGGCCTGAGAGCCGGGCAGGGGAGCAAGTAGCCAGTACAACAGGGCCACGGATACCAGGCCCAGCGGCCATATGTCGAACGGCGTCAATGCCAGAGTGGACAGCGCGCCAGCGAGCATGGCCAACAGATGGCCGGGCCAGCCCGGTGCCTGCAGGCGATGAAGGAAGTGGGTCAGCAATGCCGGAAGGGCCTCAGGGATTGACTACGGTTACTCGCAGCAGGTGGACGCGACGGCTATCGGCATTGAGCACACGCACGCGGAAGCCGTCCAGTTCGACCACCTCGTTTCGCTTGGGCAGATGGCCGAACGCATTCATCACCAGTCCGCCGACAGTGTCGAACTCTTCGTCAGGAAACTCGGTCTCGAAGCTCTCGTTGAAATCCTCGATGGGCGTAAGACCCTTGACCAAGTAGTCCCCGCTGGGTAGCGGCTTGATGTAGCTGTCTTCGTCGACGTCATGCTCGTCTTCGATGTCACCGACGATCTGCTCCAGAACATCTTCGATCGTTACCAGCCCCGACACACCGCCGTATTCATCGATGACGATCGCCATGTGATTGCGCGTAGAGCGAAACTCCTTGAGCAGCACGTTCAGGCGCTTGGACTCCGGTACGCACGTCGCGGGGCGCAGCAGGTCCTTGATGTTGAAGCGGTCGGTGTTGTCTTCCAGCAGCAGGGGCAGCAGATCCTTGGCCAGCAGAATGCCGAGCACATCATCGACGCTTTCGCCGATCACCGGATAACGCGAGTGTGCTGCCTCGATCACGCCGGGCAGGAAGTCGCGGGGCGACTGGGTGGCCTTGATGGTGGTCATCTGGGACCGGGGGATCATGATGTCACGCACCTGCATGTCCGAGACCTGCAGGGCGCCTTCGATGATCGATAGCGCCTCGATATCCAGAACATCGTTGGCGTGCGCCTCGCGCAGCAGTTCCAGCAATTCCTGGCGACTCTGGGGTTCGTGGACAAAAGCCTGGACCAGTCTGTCCAGCCAGGACTTGTGTCCATTGGTCGATCGATCTTCGCTCATCGGTCCTTACTCATCGTTGGCAACATAAGGATCGGGGAATCCGAGCCCAGCCATCAGCTGGCGCTCGAGAGTCTCCATCTCCTCGGCTTCTGCATCGTCTATATGGTCATATCCGAGCAGATGCAAGCATCCGTGGATGACCATATGAGCCCAATGCGATTCGACAGATTTCCGCTGTTCGACGGCCTCGCGCTGAACCACCTGCACGCATACGACCAGATCTCCCAGCAAGGGGATATTCAATTCGGGAGGCAGATCGGCCGGGAACGAGAGCACATTGGTAGGGTAGTCCCGGTCGCGGTATTCGCTGTTGAGACTCCGGCTCTCTTGTTCATCTACCAGACGGATGGTCAGTTCATGGCCGGGCTTGTCACGCAGAGCCAGCCCGGCCCAGCGTATGAAACTCTCGTCGTCTGGCTGCTCGGCAGCTTCGGAAGCGCGCTGGATGTCGACCTCAATCGGCATCGCGCTGCTCCTGCTGACGGGCCTCTCGTTCACGTCGTTCGTTGGCCTTGCGCTGTTCCTGCTGGTCATCGAACAGGTCATAGGCTTCGACAATGCGCTGTACCAGCGGATGGCGAACCACGTCCTTGGAGCGGAAGTGAGTGAAGCCGATGCCTTTCACGTCCTTGAGTACTTCCATGACGTGAGTGAGACCCGAGCGTGTGCCTCGCGGCAGGTCGACCTGGGTAATATCGCCAGTGATGACCGCTGTGGAGCCGAAGCCGATCCGGGTCAGGAACATCTTCATCTGTTCGAGTGTGGTGTTCTGGCTCTCGTCGAGGATGATGAAGCTGTTGTTGAGCGTGCGGCCGCGCATGTACGCCAGCGGAGCGACCTCGATCACCTGCCGCTCGATCAGTTTGGCTACCTGCTCGAAACCAAGCATTTCGTAGAGCGCGTCATAGAGCGGGCGCAGATAGGGATCGATCTTCTGTGACAGGTCCCCTGGCAGGAAGCCGAGCTTTTCGCCCGCCTCGACCGCCGGGCGCACCAGCAGGATACGGCGAATCTGCTCACGTTCCAGCGCATCGACAGCACAGGCAACCGCCAGGTAGGTTTTGCCGGTACCGGCCGGGCCGATACCGAAGTTGATATCGTGCTCCTGAATCGAGCGCACGTAGCTCTGCTGGTTGGGGCCGCGCGGCTGGATGGCCATGCGCTTGGTACGCAATACCGTCGGCGCATGACCGTCGTGCAGTGCTTCGCTTAGATTTTCCAGGCCGGATTCCTGCAGGAACAGGTGGACCGTGTCTGGCGTCAGGTCAGTGTTGTCGCGGGTCTCCCGGTACAGCTGACGCAAAACAGCTTCGGCCGAACGGGTTATTTCCGGATCGCCGATCAGCTCGAACTGGTTGGCACGGTTACGCACCTCGATTCCGAGACGTTGTTCAATCAAGCGTAGATGTTCGTCGAACTGGCCGCAAAGGTTGGCGAAGCGGCGTGAATCGACAGGTTCGATGCTGAAGCGATGGATATCTGAGGTGGTATTCAATGTGGTCAGCTGGTCGCCTATGGCTCACGGTGGTACAGAATAACGCGCAACTACCCTACTGCAAAGAGCATGCTCGGCGCAGCAGGGTGATGCGCGGCCTATTCAGTGGAGAGTCTGGCCGTCGAGCAGAGTTCCCCGGAGCGAGTGCGGTAGTGCCTCATCGATATGCACATCGACGAACTGACCGATCAGCTGCGGGCTGGCACTGCGGAAGTTGACGATGCGGTTGTGTTCGGTCCGGCCCTGAAGCATGCCCGGATCTTTCTTCGAGTAGTCGGTCACCAAGATGCGCTGGCGAGTGCCGACCATGCGCCGACTGTTGGCGAATCCCTGCTGATTGATGCGGTCCTGAAGGATTTTCAGGCGCTGCTTCTTCACTTCCGTCGGGGTATCGTCCACCAGATCCGAGGCCGGCGTGCCGGGTCGGGCGCTGTAGATGAACGAGTAGGAAAAGTCGAAGCCGATATCTTCGACCAGCTTCATGGTCTGCTCGAAGTCGCGGTCGGTTTCGCCGGGGAACCCGACGATGAAATCCGAGCTGAGCAGGATGTCCGGTACCGCCGCCTTGAGCTTGCGCACCCGGGACTTGTACTCCAGCGCGGTATGGTTTCGCTTCATGCCGGCCAGCACCCGGTCGGAGCCGGACTGCACAGGCAGGTGCAGATACTTGACCAGCTCCGGCACTTCGGCGTGCGCCTGGATCAGGCTGTCGGAAAATTCCAGCGGGTGCGATGTGGTATAGCGAATGCGATCGATGCCATCGATGGCCGCGACCACCCGGATCACGTCAGCCAGGTCGGCGATCTCGCCGTCATGCGTCTGCCCGCGGTAGCCGTTCACATTCTGGCCGAGCAGGGTCACCTCGCGCACGCCGTTCTCTGCAAGATGGATGACTTCTGCGATCACGTCATCGAACGGCCGGCTGACTTCCTCTCCACGGGTATAGGGGACCACACAGAAGCTGCAGTACTTGCTGCAACCTTCCATGATCGATACGAACGCAGTCGGGCCATCCACGCGAGGCTCGGGCAGGCGGTCGAATTTCTCGATCTCCGGGAACGACACGTCCACCTGCGGCTTGCGCGTGCTGCGAGCGGCATTGATCATCTCGGGCAGGCGGTGCAGTGTCTGCGGGCCGAATACCACGTCGACGTAGGGCGCGCGGTCGCGGATCGCCGTACCTTCCTGGCTCGCCACGCAGCCACCGACGCCGATCACCAGGTCAGGGTTGCGTTCCTTGAGCGGACGCCAGCGTCCCAGCTCGGAAAATACCTTCTCTTGCGCCTTCTCGCGAATCGAGCAGGTATTGAGCAGGATGACGTCGGCGTCGTCCGGACTGTCGGTCAGTTCCATTGCCTGATGTTCGCCGAGCAGGTCGGCCATGCGCGAGCTGTCATACTCGTTCATCTGGCAACCGTGGGTCTGGATAAAAAGTTTCTTGGCCATGGACTTTCGCGGAGGGGTATGAGGAAAAGCGGCGATTATACACGTATGCCTCGGCCTATGTTACGTCCCGGCCTGTGGTATGATCCGCGCCCTTTCCGGCCGGCCGCGCTTCTGCAACCGGTCCGTGTCAATCGCTTGTCCGCGTCAGGTGTATTTCATGAGCAAAGAGACACAACCGATTTTCCGGGTGATATTCCATAACCAGGGACAGGTCTACGAACTCTACGCCCGGCAGATATTCCAGAGCGAGCTGTGGGGCTTTCTCGAGGTGGAAGAGCTGGTATTCGGCGAACGATCGCAGATGCTCGTCGATCCCAGCGAGGAAAAACTCAAAACCCAGTTCGAGGGCGTCAGTCGCAGCTTCATCCCGATTCCCGCTGTCGTGAGAATCGACGAGGTGGAACGGGCGGGGCAGGCGAAGATCAGCGAGGCCAAGGGTGGTAACGTGATGGCCTTCCCCATGCCGAGCGGCCCGGGTCCCTCCCGCTAGGGCTGAGGCGATTCGCTGGGTGCCGGCTCCGGCAGTTGCATGGTCGGAGCAGCTTCAGTCGGCGAGCGGCTGAGCTGTTCCTCGCGGATCTGTGAAAGATAGTTGCGGAACAGCGTACTCAGCACCTGGGTCGCTGCGGCCAGCTCCTGCTGGTTCATTTGCGTGGCGACAGTGTCGCTGGCATCCATCGCCGCGTCCTTGCCATTGACCGCAGCCATCTTGAGGATGACGTACGCCTGCGGCAGATTGCGCTCGACGCCTTCCCCCTGAGAATGCATCAGTCCGAGTCGGTACTGGGCGCCGGGGTGACCCTGCAACGAGGCTCGCTCGTACCAGGCCAGGGCGGTCTCGATGTCGCGCTCGGTGCGCTCTCCGTGATAGTAGAACTCGCCCAGCTCGTATTGCGCGTGGAGATTGCCGGCTTCGGCAATGTCTTCGCAGCTCTCTAATGCCAGCGGCAGGCTTTCGTCGTCCACTCGATTGAGCGCGCAGCGCTCCTCGGTGCTGATCAGCAGCGAATTGCCCGATTGCGCCCATGCGCCTGCCGGCAGAGCGAGACAGGCGAACAGGGCAGAGCGGGCGTAGCGAGAGAACGAGGTTGTCATGACCGTGGGGAACTGTCCGGGCCGTTAGTCGGAAAGGTGCGTTCTATTGTGCGCCTGATCCGCCAATACGCCAACAGCCAGAGCACAGGCCGTTAAACCGGGTATCAGCCAGCTGGCCGTGGGTCCCGGGCGGAACAGGGCGACCAACGGCATGGTGCCGGACAGGGAGGCGGCTGCCAGCAGGCAACCTGCCGCAGCGATACCCAGCACCATCAGCAGCCTCGCACGGCCGGCGCCGATGCAGGCCCAGGCAATCAGCAGCAGCCCGAGCCCATTGACCAGCCACTCATAGCGCGATGAAGCATCTAGCAGTCGTGCCAGCTCGAAAGCGCCCATCAGGCCGAGGATGACCTGGCCCCAGACCATCGGCTTCCAGCCCCAGCCATGCATCAGAAAACACGCGGCCAACCCGATAACCGGGAGTGTGAGGTGGCGGGCAGCCAGGCCGAATAGCCGCTGCCCGTCCCTCAGCGCGTCGCCGCCGAGCCCGGCGACGATCAGCGTCGTCAGTAAAGCAGCGATCGCAGCGAGCAGCAGTACCACGACGCTAGCCGTGACCGCGCCACGGGCCGGAGTGGACAACCCATTCCGGCGCGAAAACAGCCAGGCCGACACGCCAAGCAGACACAGCGTCATGACGCTGTAGATGAAGACCGTCATAGCGCGGCGAAAGCCTTCTCCGCAGCGTCCAGAGTGAGCTTGAGTTCTGCCTCGCCATGGGCGATCGAGGTGAAGCCGGCTTCGAAGGCACTGGGCGCGAGATAGACGCCGTTCTCCAGCATCAGATGGAAGAAGCGCTTGAAGCGCTCCACGTCGCTGGCCATCACGTCCTCGAAGGTGATGATGTCGTCTGCTCCGGTGAAATACAGCCCGAACATGCCGCCGGCCTGAGTGGTGACGAACGGAATGCTCGCAGCATCGGCACGCTCCTGCATTCCGGTCAGCATGCGCTCGGTGTAGTCGGTCAGCTCGTCGTGGAAGCCAGGGCGGCTGATCAGATTCAGCGTGGTCAGGCCAGCTGCCATCGCCAACGGGTTGCCCGAGAGCGTCCCGGCCTGATAGACCGGTCCCAGCGGTGCGATGAACTCCATGATCGAGCGCTTGCCACCGAAGCAGCCGACCGGCATGCCGCCGCCGATGATCTTGCCGAAAGTGGTCAGGTCTGGCGTGACACCGTAGTGCGCCTGGGCGCCACCGAGCGCGACACGAAAGCCGGTCATCACTTCGTCGAAAATCAGCACCACACCGTGCTCATCGCAGGCTTCGCGCAAGCCTTCCAGGAAGCCACGGGCCGGCGGTACGCAGTTCATGTTGCCGGCGACCGGCTCGACGATGATGCAGGCGACTTCCTTGCCAACTTCGGCAAGCATGTCGCGCACCGCCTCGATGTCATTGAAAGGCAGCGTCAGCGTGTGTTTGGCGAAGGCCGCCGGTACGCCGGGAGAGCTGGGCACGCCCAGCGTCAGTGCGCCGGAGCCGGCCTTGACCAATAGGCTGTCGGAGTGGCCGTGGTAGCAGCCTTCGAATTTGATGATGCTATCGCGGCCGGTAAAGCCGCGGGCCAAGCGAATCGCGCTCATGGTCGCTTCGGTGCCGGAGCTGACCATGCGGACCATTTCCATCGACGGCACCAACGAGCAGACCAGATCGGCCATCTGGGTTTCCATCGCCGTCGGCGCACCGTACGACAGACCATGTTCGAGCTGTTGGCGCACGGCGTCGAGCACGTCCGGATGGCTGTGTCCGAGGATCATTGGCCCCCAGGATCCGACGTAGTCGACGTAGCGGCGGTCGTCTTCATCGGTGACGTAGGCGCCCTCGGCGTGCTTGAAGAACAGCGGCGTCCCGCCAACGCTCTTGAACGCGCGCACCGGCGAGTTCACGCCACCGGGAATGTGTTTCTGGGCACTGGCAAACAGTTCTTCGGAACGGGACATGGATATCCTCACTGGTGGAATTCAGATGGTCTGGTACATCTCGCTGAACAGGCGGGCGCGACGCTCGACCTCGCTCGGCGAGTTGGCGCCGAACAGGCCATGCACCACCGCGAGCATGTCGGCCCCGGCGATGCGTAGCTGCGGTGCGTTGTGCAGTGTGATGCCGCCGATGGCGACGATAGGTACGGCGAAGGCGCGGCGCCCCTGCTCCAGTAGAACCGGCGTTGCCGCGGGTGCGCCGGGTTTGGTGACCGACTGGAAGAACCGGCCGAAGGCAACGTAGCTCGCGCCTTCCTCGACGGCCTGTTCGGCAAAATCGAGGCTGGCATGGCAGGTCGCGCCGATGATCGCCTGGTCGCCGAGCGCCTGGCGCGCCTCGCGCAGTGATCCATCGTCGCGGCCCAGATGCAGCCCGACGTTCAGTTCGGCAGCCAGAGGCAGGTCGTCGTTGATGATCAGTCTGGCGCCGTAGTAATCGCACAGGCGCAGCAGCTGACACGCTTCTTCCCGGCGGCGTTCGACGTCAGCGGTTTTATCCCGGTATTGCACCAGTCGCGCGCCGCCGGCCAGCGCAGCGTCGACCCAGCTCAGCAGGCGATCTGCGCCCAGCAGCTCGCTGTCGGTAATCGCATACAGGCCGCGCAGGTGCTCGGTCACGAGCAGTAATCCAGCGGTAGCCGACGTGGTACGAACTGCCCGTGGCCCGGCTGTTCGGCATCGCGCAGAGTGCGCCACGTATAGTCCAGGGCAGTTTTCACGGCGCTGCGCAGATCCTGACCCAGAGCCAGGCGCCCCGACAACGCGCTTGCCAGCGTACAACCGGAGCCGTGATAGCTGCCCGGCAGGCGCTGGCAGGTGAAGTCGTGGCGACTCCCATCGCGGCTGTAGAGCCGGTTGTGAATCTCCGTCTCGTCGCCGTGCCCGCCGGTAATCAGCAGGTGTTCGATGTGCGGCAGCAGGCGTTCTGCGCATTGGTCCGCAGTGCCGTTAGGTAGCTCGGCAAGAATGCGCGCTTCTGGCAGGTTGGGTGTGGCGACTGCTGCGACGGGGAATAACCGCTCGCGCATGGCATAGCCGACATCATCCTTGCCCAGCGAACCGCCCCCGCCTGCGCGGAGCACCGGGTCGCAGACCAAAGGTACGCCGGGCAACTGCTGCATGAGTTCCAGCACCGTGTCGACCATCTCCACCGAGCCGAGCATGCCCAGCTTGACCGCCGCGACCGGCATGTCGGCTATCACCTTGTTGGCTTGGGCGAGCACCCATTCGCGGTCAAGCACGCGAAAGTCGGTGACATCCACCGTGTCCTGTACCGTCAGAGCTGTAACGGTCGGGGCGGCGTGGCAACCCTGGGCGAGCAGGGCTTCGATATCGGCCTGAAGGCCGGCACCACCGCTCGGGTCATGACCGGAGAGGCAGAGCACAACGGGGCGGGAAGGGTCGGGTCTATTCATGCGCTAAGCTTATCATCTGAGTGAGAGTAACGGCAGGTCAGCAAGCTGGCCGCCGCGGCCATTGGCGCTGTAGCGGTGCGCACGTCAGCATCGTGGACAACGGCAAAACAACAACAAGGGATGCTCCCATGAAAGCAATAGATCAATGGTTCGACGAATACGGCGAAAGCCACCAGAACCCACTCAACAAGGTGGCCCACTGGGTGTGCGTGCCGCTGATTACCTTCAGCGTGCTGGGCATGCTGTGGGCTATTCATCCGACCGTGGCGATCATGGCGGTGGTCACGTCGCTGGTGTTCTACATGGCGCTGTCCTGGCGGATTGCTGCGGCGATGCTGGGTATTGCCGTGTTGATGCTGCTGATCCTCGAGGCGATGCCGGCGGTCTTCTGGCCCAGTGTGATCATTTTCGTCCTGGCCTGGATCGGTCAGTTCATCGGGCATCATATCGAAGGCAAGAAGCCGTCGTTCTTGAAGGACATGCAGTTTCTGCTGATCGGCCCGATCTGGTTGCTGGGTTTCGTCTTTCGCAAGATCGGCTTGCGCTATTGAGCTTCAGCCGGGCCGAGGGCCAGTTCTCGCCATTCGCCCGGCTTTAGTCCGCCGAGCTCCCATTCGCCAATTCTCACCCGCACCAGCCGCAACGTCGGCAAGCCGACCGCAGCGGTCATGCGCCGCACCTGGCGGTTGCGACCTTCGCGGATGGTGATGGCCAGCCAGCTTGTGGGCACGCTTTTGCGAAACCGCACTGGCGGATGCCTGTCCCACAACGCCGGCTCGTTGATCGGCTGCACCTCGGCCGGCCGTGTCGGACCATCATTGAGCACAGGGCCCGCACGCAATTGATTGAGCTGCTCCGGCGTCGCTTCGCCTTCCACCTGCACCCAGTAGGTCTTGCTCAGCTTGTGTTGTGGATCGGTGATCCGTGCCTGCAGCCGCCCGTCATTGGTCAGCAGCAACAATCCTTCGCTGTCGCGATCCAGCCTGCCGGCAGGGTAGAGCCCGGGTTCGTCGACAAAATTCTTCAGCGTCGCGCGGCCTTGATCGTCGGTGAACTGGGTCAGTACGTCGAAGGGCTTGTTCAAGGCGATCAGGCGCGGGTTGGCCGGTGGCGGCGCTGGTTGGCGTCGTGGCTTGCCGGCGTGGCGAGGGGTGGACTGGCGTGGCGAGCGGGGCATGATCGAAACCTGCAACAGGGTGCGGGCCGCTCATGCTAGAGCTCGCGCCCACTCGGAGCAACCGTTGCGCTTCAATCGGACATTTGCACCACGGCCATGGTGACGGTGGCTTTGCTGAACAGACGTTTCTCGCCATCGATCATGGCAAAGACTTCCGACTCGACAACGCTCACCTGCCTACCGGCTTTCAATACCTCGGCGCGGCATAGCAGCCGTTCACACAGCGCCGGGCGAAGCAGGTTGACCTTGAACTCAAGAGTGAGAACTGTGTAGCCCTCCGGCGCGAGCATTCCTGCTGCAGCACCAGCGGTGTGGTCAGCCAGCGTGGTCTGAACACCGGCGTGCACGAAGCCGTTCTGCTGGGCGTGTCGGGGCAGAATATCCACCGCGGCTTCTACCCAGCCCACGCCGCAATCGGTCATGTGGATGCCGACGTCTCCGATGAAATTGGCCTTGGCGAAGCCGGCTTCGACGATGGCGCGCTGCTGGGCGCTGGGTTGCTGCTGTTCGGTCATGTTTGGGCTCCTCTATTGCGGTGCCGGTCCGTTGATTCAATCCAGCTTGTGCTTCATCACCTTACCGTTGGCATTGCGCGGCAGGGATGGGTATTGCTGATATAGGCGCGGCATCTTGTAATCAGCGAGTAGTGGCTGGAGGTAGTCGCGCAGCGCCTGCTCGATATTGTCGACGGGCTCGCGCAGCACTACGCAGGCCTTGACCGTTTCGCCCCATTGCTCATGAGGTGCGCCGATCACCGCGACTTCAGCGATGGCAGGATGCTGTTCGAGCAGGGCTTCGATTTCACGCGGGTAGATATTCACCCCGCCAGAAATGATCAGATCCTTCTTGCGACCCACGATCCACAGATAGCCATCGCTGTCCCGCCAGGCCAGGTCGCCGCTGAACAGCCAGCCCTCCTCGGTCAGGCATTCAGCAGTGGCCTGTGGGTTGTTCCAGTAGCCCAGCATCATGCCTTCACCACGGATCTGGATCTCGCCGACAAGCTCGTCTGCCACGTGGTGCTGCTGCTCGTCCACCAGGCGGACCTCGGTGTGCAGGGCGCCGCGTCGGCCGATGGAGCCCGCCTTGTGCCGATGCTCCTCTGGCGTCATCAAGGTGCCGCTGGGTCCGGCTTCGGTGAGGCCGTAGACGCAATACAGCTGATCCGAATCCAGCGCGTCGCGCACCTTGCGTACCTGCTCGGTCGACAGCGGGGCACCGCCGTAGATCCAGGCCTGCATCGAACTCAGATCGCGCTTGCGCACGTCCGGCTGTGCCGCGGTCAGCAGAAAGGCCACCGGCGCGCCGAAGAAGTGCGTAGTGCGTTCACTTTCGACGAAATCGAGCAGCAGGTCGGGACGAAACTCGTTGAGCACCACGTGGCTGGCGCCGGTCAGCGTGCCCCCGAGCAGGAATACATGCACCGGCGCCGAGTGGGTCAAGGGCATCATGTGCAACAGCCGGCTCTCGTGACGCACGCCCATCTCTACCGCAGTCGACGTCGCCACGGTGAGTAGATTGTGATGGCTGAACAGCACGCCCTTGGGCTTGCCGGTAGTGCCGGAGGTATACAGCAGAGTGCAAGGATCGGCAGGCGAAATGGTTGGTGCCCGGAAGCTGTTCGGCTCCTCGGCCAGCAACGAAGCAGGGTCGTCCAGCATCAGCAACGACCGACGCAACGAATCCGACTGATCGAGCTCCTTCTGTTGCGAGGCGCTGCTTAGCAGCAGGCGTGCCCCGCAATCCGCGAGGATGTATTCCAGCTCGCCTGCGGTGAGTCTGGCATTGATCGGTACGACGACTGCGCCCAGGCTGATCACCGCGAAATAGCCAAGCACCCATGGGTAGCCGTTGGGCATGAATAGGGCGACGCGGTCGCCGGGCTGAATGTCGCACCGGGTTTGAAGATGGCCAGCGAGCTTCAGTGCTTCATCGTGCAGCTGACTCCAGGTATGGCGGCTGGAAGCCGTGATGATCGCTTCGGGATTCGGGTATTTGCGCGCATTAAGCGCCAGCAGTTCGGCGATGTGCATGGATCGGGCTCTCGTTCTTGTTATCTGTTTGAGCGGCTCCGGTGCCCCGGAGCCGGATCGATTCAGCCGTGGTTGGGCGTCGAGCGTGCAACCAGTTGTTCCACCTCTATGCCTCGGGGCAGGGTGCCGAAGGCGCGCCCGTGCCCGGCCAGACGGCTGGCCATGAAGGCGTCGGAGACGGTTGCATTGCCGGCTTCGAGTAGCAGTTTCGCCTGTAGAGCGACCGCTACGTCCTCGGTCAGCTGGCGGGCGCGATACTGAATGTCGTCGGTATCGCGGAAGTCCCTTTTCAGTCGCTCGATATGCGCACCAAGCCGGGCGTCGCCGTGGCCGTCGCCGAGCTCGGAGAACAGAGCTTCGAGAACGCCGGCTTCCTTGGACAGCGCACGCAGCACATCCAGACACTGTACGTTGCCGGAGCCTTCCCAGATGGAGTTGACCGGGGCCTCGCGATACAGGCGCGGCAGTATGGTCTCCTCGACATAGCCGGCGCCGCCGAGGCATTCCTGAGCCTCATTGATTATTGCCGGCGCGCGCTTGCAGATCCAATACTTGCCGATAGCGGTGACCAGGCGGGCGAACTTCGCTTCCTGTTCGTTGTGCGGGTTATCCAGCGCCTTGCCCATGCGCATGGTCAGGGCCAGCGCCGCTTCGCTTTCCAGCGCCAGGTCGGCCAGTACGTTCTGCATCAGCGGCTGGTCAGCCAGCACGCGGCCGCCGACGGTGCGATAGGCGCAGTGATGCGCAGCCTGGGTCAGCGCCTGGCGCATCAGTGAGCTGGATCCGATCATGCAGTCGAAGCGAGTCAGCGAGACCATTTCGATGATGGTCGGTACGCCGCGACCTTCTTCGCCGATCATCCAGGCGTGGGCGCCACGGAACTCCACTTCGCTGGACGCGTTGGCCCAGTTGCCCAGCTTGTTCTTCAGCCGCTGGATGTAAAATTGGTTACGGGTGCCATCGGGGCGGTGCCTGGGTAGCAAAAAACAGCACAACCCCTTGTCGGTATAGGCGAGCGTCAGAAACGCATCGCACATCGGCGCGGAGCAGAACCACTTGTGTCCAACCAGCTCGTAAGCCTGGCCCGGTCCGCCGATGCCGGCGGGGTAGGCGCGAGTGGTGTTGGCCCGGACATCGGTGCCGCCCTGCTTTTCGGTCATCGCCATGCCGATGGTCGCGCCGGTTTTCTGTTCGATCGGCAGGTTTCGCGGATCGTACTGGCGAGACAGGATCTTCGGCAGCCAGACGTCAGCCACGTCGGATTGCAGGCGCAGCGCCGGAATACAGGCGAACGTCATCGTCATCGGGCAGCTGGTCCCGGCTTCGGCCTGATTGTGCAGATACATGGTGGCGGCACGGGCCACCTGCGCGCCGGCACGTGGATCGGTCCAGGGTGCCGAGGTGATGCCGGCGCTGATGCCGGCCGTCATTAACTCGTGGTAGGCGGGATGGAACTCGACCAGATCGACACGATGGCCGTAACGGTCATGGCTCTTGAACAGCGGCTTGTTCTCGTTGGCGAGGAAGCCAGCCTGCATCAGCGGGCCGCCAGCCAGCTCGCCGTATTCGCTGAGCGCCTGGTCGGCCCACTCGCCCTGGTAGCGGCGGACCCACTCCTGCAACGGCAGGTCCTGTCGGTAGAGATTGGCCCCGTCCAGCGGCGGCACCTGATTGGTGACGTCGTGGGTTTCGGCGTAGGCGTGGAGATTCATGCGCTGTGCTCCTTCGCGCCCAGGGCGCGCAAACTGAAACGAATGATCGCCCGGGTGACGCTTTCCAAGCTGTCGCTGGGCAGGCCGCTGGCGCGTGCGGCCCGTGCCTGCGGCGACAAGGGGCCAACCAGGGCTTCGGCCACGGCGCCAACCAGGCAGGCGGCAGTGAGCGGGACGTGCTCGACGTTCAGACTGCCGTCGCGGTTACCCTCGCGAATCAGCGAGCAATAAAGCTCCCCGTAAGCTTCACGAAAGCGCAGGCGCTGTTCGTCTACTTCGGGCTCCACCGGTTCGGCGATCAATGCATACGCCAGCTGGCGGCTATGCCAGGCACGTGCAGCGAATTCGCCTACGCCTCCGGCGAGCCGCTGCGCTGCGCTGCCCGGCCGGCTGAACTGTTCACGCAGCGCTTCGAACTCGATACGCGTAGCGCGGGTGAAAATCTCGGCGGCCAGCGCACCCTTGCCTGGGAAGTAACGGTACAGGCTGCCGGTGGCGACGCCTGCGGTCGCGGCCAGCCCGCTCATGTTCAGCGCTGCGAACCCGCCCTCGGCGACCTGTTGCATGCCGCAATCAAGGATGTGCTCGCGCAGCGCCTTATCGCGCTCCGCTCGTGCTTCGGTGGTCCGATACGCCATGGTCTGAATCCGGATTCATATCATGGACACAGTGAAGCAGCATTCGCTGAAAGGTACAGGTGGGAGATTGATCAGATTGCAGGGGAATTCGGCCAGCAGGGGTCGCCGGCCAGGAATTCAGTCGAGGAAAATAATGACGACTTCCTTGATGATGAAGGCAGCCACGCCCAGGCCCAGGCCAAAGAACAGCACAGCGGTGCCCCAGCGGCCAGCCTGTGATTTCTTGGCCAGGTCCCAGACGATGAAACCCATGAAAGCGACCAGGCCGAGCAGCATCACCGGCATGGCTATGGCTTCAAATTGTTGATAATCCAAATCCGACCTCCCTCGTAAAAGGCGCGAATGATACAGCGCGGGCTCGCAGGATACCTCTTCGCGCCTTACTGCAGACCCATGTGCTGCAGGGGGAGTTCGGTCGAGCTGATCACCCGATTGAGCATGAAGCTCGAGCGCACGCTGGAGACACCCTCGATACGGGTGAGCTTGCCTAGCAGAAACTGCTGATAATGCTCCATATCCGGGACCACCACGCGTAGCTGGTAATCGGCATCCATTCCAGTCACCAGGCAGCAGTCGAGTACTTCCGGGCAGTCGCGGATGACCTGCTCGAAGCCAGCGAAGCGTTCCGGCGTATGACGGTCCATGCCGATCAGGACGAAGGCCGTCAGCTTCAACCCGAGTTTGCTGGGGTCGAGCAGGGCTACCTGCTTGACGATGTAGCCACTATCCTCCAATTGCTTGACGCGCCGCGAACAGGGGGAAGGCGAGAGACCAATGCGCTCGGCGAGCTCCTGATTACTGATGCGGGCGTCGCGCTGCAGCTCTGAAAGAATCTTCAGGTCGTAACGGTCAAGATTGTGCTCGGACATGGTATTGGCCAAATATATTGCTGAAATGTGTGGACTTCCGGCTATTCGTTGCTGATATATCCGGTGATTGAGCAATATTAGACAAGAAATTGCCGCGATGCATGCGTAATATTGGTTTCAGGTTTTCAGCCCCAACCGGCTTGTCCACCCAACTCCCGCATCCAGGGAGCAGGAGGCGTCCGAATCTACCGATTCAGTCGTCACCCGGTTGCCCAGCCCACAAGGCTCAGGGACAGGCAGCATCCCACCCGGATGCCAGACGGACGACATCAAAAAAGGCGGACCGCCGGTTTCGGCGGTCCGCCTTTTTTCTATTCAGACCGGGTCCTTGTGCACCAGCACTTCGGCCTGTGGATAGCCGCTCTGGATGGCCTTGCGCACGTTCTCGCCCAGTTCATGGGCTTCGTTCAGCGACAGATCGCCGGGTAGTTCCACATGCACCTGCATGAACCAGTGCTGGCCGGACTCACGTGTCCGCAGGTCATGCACGCCGATCACGCCAGGCACCTCGCGGGCGAGGCGCAGGGCGTTGCTGCGCACCTCGTCCGGTAACTCGTGATCCATCAGGATCTGCATGGCGGTCAGGCCGATGGTGATCGCGCCATAGCCGATGTAGATGGCAATGCCGATGCCGAAAATCGAATCCGCGCGCGCGACACCGTAATAGGCCAGTATCAGCGCCAGAATGATGCTCGCGTTCATCAGCAGGTCGGAGCGGTAGTGCAGGGCATCAGCGCGGATGGCGGTGGACTGGGTACGCTTGACCACATGCCGCTGCAGCAACAGCAGGCAGATCGTGGCTGCGATCGAAAACAGCATGACGCCGACGCCGAGCCAGGCAGCATCCAGCGGTTCCGGATCAGCCAGACGCTTGATGCCCTGTAGCAGCACCAAGACCGCAGAGCCGGTGATGAAAGCGCTCTGTGCCAGGCCGGCCAATGCTTCGGCCTTGCCATGGCCGAAACGATGACCACGGTCGGCGGGCTTGAGGGCAACGCGTATTGCCAGCAGGTTGATGATCGACGCGCCGGCGTCCATCAACGAGTCGATCAGAGACGCGAGCAGGCTGACCGAGCCGGACATCATCCACACCGATGCCTTGAGCACGATCAGCAACAGCGCCACGCCGACCGAAGCATAGGTCGCCAGCGTCAGCAGGCGTTGGCGCTGACCCGGGTCGAGCGGTTGCGCTGCGGCCATCAGGCCCGGCTGGCCAGGCCCAATGCGGCCAGTCGTTCGCTGGCAGGCTTGTTGATCTGCTGGGCGCGCTCGAGCGGCAGGTCCAGTTGCAGCTCTTCACGAATGATCGCCTTGAGCTTGAGCGGATCGACCTCGCCGTTTTCATCCACAGCCTGGTCGAGGCGCTCCGGGGCGACGCTGTAGCGGCGGTCCGGCAGGTAGATGGCGCCGGTGGCAAAGTCGACACCGAAGGCGATCAGCCCTGGCACGACATAAAACAGCAGGCCGATTCCGTTGAGTATCGCCACACCCGGATCGATCTCACCGGTCAGTTGGCCACGGCGTTCCGGGTAGAAGATGGTGCCGCATGCGCTCAGCTGGGTAACCAGTGCGGCGCTGAGCAAGGCGCAGGCCAGGGGTTTGATGGTCATTCGCGCAACTCCTTTGATGAGAAAGTGGCATTACTATACCGGCCACTATGACCGCTAGAATAGTCGACGATTTCCCCTGAGGTAGCTTCGTTGTGTGGTTAGACCAAACATTGCCCGTGAGTGAGGTGCTGCCGGAACTTGACAGACTACTGTCGTCCAGCGCCGCGACGGTGCTGGTGGCACCGCCTGGCGCAGGCAAGACGACGCTCGTTCCTCTGGCGCTGCTGGACAGCGCCTGGCTTGGCGGGCAGAAGATCATTCTGCTCGAGCCCAGGCGCCTGGCTGCCCGCGCCGCGGCGGAAAGGCTGGCGCAACTGCTCGGAGAGCCCGTGGGTCAGACGGTTGGCTACCGCATTCGCCTTGAATCTAAGGTGGGCCCTTCCACGCGAATCGAAGTGGTCACCGAGGGCATCCTGCACCGGCAACTGCAACAGGATCCGGAGTTGCCTGGCACCGGGCTGGTGATTTTCGACGAGTTTCATGAGCGCAGCCTGGATGCTGACCTTGGCCTCGCCCTGTGCCTACAAACGCAGCAGTACCTGCGTGACGAGCATTCACTGAAGCTGTTGGTGATGTCTGCCACGCTCGCCGCCGAGCCGATCAGTCGGCTGCTTGGCGACGCCCCGATCGTACGCAGTGAGGGACGACAGTATCCCGTGGAGATTCGATACGGCGCACCCGCACAGCCGGGCCCGCCATCTGATCGAGCGGTACTGGATGCGGTCTTCGACGCCTTGGCGAAAGAGCAGGGCAACCTGCTGGTTTTCCTCCCCGGAACGGCGGAGATACGCAGAGTCCAGGCGGAGCTCGAGCGGAGCCTGGATGGAAGCCCCGAGGTCGTGCTGGCGCCCTTGTATGGCGACCTGGATCTTGCAGCGCAGCGCCGGGCAATAGCGCCGCCGCCAGACGGCCAGCGCAAGGTCGTGCTGGCAACCAGTATTGCCGAAACCAGCCTGACCATCGAAGGGATCCGCGTGGTGATCGATGCGGGCCTGGCGCGCGAGGCGGCGTTCGATCCTGTATCGGGGATGACGCGCCTGCAGACCCGGCGCGTCTCGCGCAGCGCAGCCGAACAGCGAGCCGGGCGTGCCGGTCGGGTTGCGCCGGGCGTTTGCTATCGCCTGTGGTCGGCGGGGCAGCACGAACAGCTTGCAGCCCATGCGCAACCTGAAATCCTTCAGGCCGACCTGGCACCACTGGCCCTGCGATTGGCGCAATGGGGCATTCAGCAGGCGGATGAACTGGCCTGGCTAGACCCGCCGCCTGTGGCTGCGCTGCAGCAAGGGCGCGATTTGCTGGAGAGACTGGGTGCGTTACGCCGCGACGGCGGGCAATGGCAGGTGACCGATCATGGCGCACGCATTGCGGAATTGCCCATGCATCCGCGGCTGGCGCATATGCTCCTGCGCGCCAAAGCCATCGGGCTGGCGGACACGGCTTGCCGCCTGGCAGCTTTGCTAGGCGAGCGCGACGTGCTGCGCGGCGGTGATTCGGCCGATATCACCCGGCGATTGGACCTGTTCGACGACCCGCGTTGTGAAGCCGGTGTCGATCGCGGCGCACTGAGCCGTGCTCGACAACTCGCCGGGCAATGGTCG
The DNA here is from genome assembly GCF_900104945.1 of Halopseudomonas xinjiangensis. Lineage (NCBI taxonomy): Bacteria > Pseudomonadati > Pseudomonadota > Gammaproteobacteria > Pseudomonadales > Pseudomonadaceae > Halopseudomonas > Halopseudomonas xinjiangensis. The sequence continues at coordinate 514,482 of NZ_LT629736.1, forward strand.
CGCTTGCTCGCTGGGCAGCCGCTGGAGGAGGCGGTCGACGATCCGGCCGACGCCGGCTGGGCCGGCATACTCTTGGCGATGGCTTATCCGGATCGCATCGCCCAACGACGAGGCGAGTCAGGGCAAGAGTACAGACTGGCAAACGGCAAGGCGGCCGGCTTTCCCAGGGCAGATTCCTTGCAAAGTCACGCCTGGCTGGTCGTCGCTGCCCTTGGCGGGCATGCCGGTCAGCGCAACGCGAGCATTTTCCTCGCTGCGGCGCTGGAGCCAGGCCGGCTCGAACAGTACTTGCCGGAGGTGTTTACTACCGTGGATACGCTGGAGTGGGATTCGCGTAGCGAGACCCTGGTGGCCGAGCGACAGCGACGGATCGGAGCGGTGATCTTCAGCCGCGAACGTTTGCCGCAAATCGACCCGCAGCGCCGCGCCGCTGCTCTGTGTGAGGTGGTACGCCGACAGGGTCTGTCGCTGCTGCCCTGGACGCCGGCACTGCGACAATGGCAGGCACGTGTCATGCTGCTGCGGTCAGCCGAGACTGCCAAGGGCGACGGGAGCGAATGGCCTGACCTGTCGGATGAGCATCTGTTGGAGACACTCGAAGACTGGTTGGCGCCCTGGCTCGATCGCGTTACCCGGCTGGCACACTTCGGCTCGCTGGACCTCGCCGGCATCCTGGCTTCGATGTTGCCGTGGCCGCTCCCGGCGCGCCTCGATGAGCTGGCGCCGACCCATTGGACGGTGCCGACCGGCTCGCGGATTCGTATCGACTACAGCGAAACGCCGCCGGTGCTGGCGGTGCGCTTGCAGGAAATGTTCGGCAGCACCGCAACACCTCGCATCGCTGGTGGCCGGGTGGCGCTCAAACTGCATCTGCTCTCGCCGGCGCAACGACCGTTGCAGATCACCCAGGATCTGGAAGGTTTCTGGCAGGGAAGCTACAGCGACGTCAAGAAGGACATGAAAGGGCGCTATCCCAAGCACTACTGGCCGGATGATCCACTGCAGGCCGAGCCCACGGCGCGGGCCAAGCCGCGCAAGTAATGTTGCGTCTTACGGCACCGTGCCAGTCTTTCGGCGCCGCGGATGACCTCGTACAATGCGACCCCCTTTGAATACGGAGCCCTGCATGGACAATACCAGTCAGATACTTGAGCGCAGCGCCGAGGCGTTCACAGGCAAGCGTGTATTGCTGGTCAATCCTGTCGTCGACTCGCTTTGTTCCACCCTGAGCGCCGACTGGTATCTATGGACCTGGGACTTCGCCGTGTTGCGCGGGCTCGCTGCCTCGCTGGATTCAGACCATCTGGCTTTTTCGCATCTCTGCCCAGCGTACAGCGATCTGGACGCGGCGATTCTGGTCATGCCCAAGGCTATCGAACGTGCCGAATATGCGCTGGCGCAAATCGCTCCGCTGCTTGCTATGGGCACACCCTTGTATCTGGTTGGCGAGAAGAAGGGCGGCATCACCCGCGCCGAACGATTGCTCGAAGGCTATGGGGCCAGGCCGGAGAAGCTCGATTCGGCGCGGCACTGCCAGCTTTGGCGGGTGCAGTTGGATCGGCAAGCGCCTGCGTTTGATCTGGGGGCCTGGGCCCGGCGTGTGCGGGTAGAGCTGCCAGACCAGACCGTGGAAATGGTGACCCTCCCGGGCGTGTTCAGTCATGGCCGGCTGGACGAGGGCAGCGAACTGCTGCTCGAAGAGACCGCTAGCCTGCCTCGCGGCAAGGCGCTGGATTTCGGCTGCGGAGCCGGCGTGCTCGCTACAGCCCTGGCGCGCCGCAACCCGGATACGCGTTTCGATCTGGTCGACGTCGACGCGCTGGCGTTGTACTGCGCGCAGGAGACGTTGCGGCTCAACGCCGTTGACGCCGAGGTCTATCCGTCGGACGGGTTGAGCGACGTGCACGGGCGTTTTGCTGCTGTGGTCAGCAATCCTCCGTTTCACACCGGGATTCGTCATGACACCAGTGTTGCCGAGGGATTCCTCAATCAGGTGACGCGCAACCTGTTGCCGAAAGGCGAGCTGCGCATCGTAGCCAACGGGTTTCTCAAGTATCCGGCGCTGATCGAAAGCCACATCGGCCCCTGTCAGGTATTGCGTGAAACCAATAGATTCAAGGTGTACTCGGCGGTTGCGCCGGGTTGATCGCTTCGCTTGGTGCTGCTAAAGTTTTGCCCGTCCTAGGGGAGTAGTCTCTCCGGAAGCCAGTCTTCCATCTGGCAAGCGTCAACATAATTGGTCCGCAGACCATGGCGCTTGCGACCCTCAGCCTTCGCGGCTTCGGGTTTGACGAGACCTATGACATGCGAGCGGCTGCCGAGGGCGGAGTTGCGCGCGTGTCATTGGTTAGTCGATCCGCCCTCTCTGGAAAAATCCGTGGAAGCCTTTTGGGTATCAACCGGGATTGTCTCGCTGGCGGAGATCGGCGACAAAACCCAACTACTCGCGCTGGTACTGGCGGCGCGTTTTCGCAGGCCCTGGCCAATCGTCTGGGGCATTCTCGTCGCGACAATCGCGAACCATGCATTCGCTGGCGCCGTCGGTGAGATCGCCAGCAACCTGCTGAACGACACCTGGCTGCACGCCATCGTTGCTGTTTCCTTTCTCGTTGTCGCCGGCTGGACGCTGATTCCCGACAAGCTCGAAGATGACGATACGGCGCCAATCGGACGTTACGGGGCCTTCATGGCCACGCTGGTTGCGTTCTTCCTTGCCGAAATGGGCGACAAGACGCAGATCGCGACCGTGGTGCTCGCGGCGCAATTCGAAAGCTACGTCTGGGTTGTAGTGGGCACTACCGTGGGGATGATGCTGGCCAACGTGCCCGTCGTGTTCATGGGGCATGCAGCGGCAGGGCGGTTGCCGCTGACGGCGATTCGCACGGTAGCGGCGATCGCTTTCCTGCTGCTCGGCCTTTACGCGGGATGGATGGCTATTACCGGCGGCTGATGCCGCCGGCAGGGTCCCGGCGGCGGAAGGTGAGGAGCGTCATCGTACCCGGATGTCGTTCTTCACCTCGCGCACGCCTTCAACACCGCGAGTCACTTGCGCCGCTCTACTTTTTTCGGCCCGACTCCCGACGAAGCCGCTGAGTTGCACCACGCCCTTGAAGGACTCCACCTGAACTTCGCGAAACTTGACCTGAGGATCTTCGATCAGCGCCGCTCGCACGCGAGTGCTGACGATGCTGTCGTCGACGAACTCGCCAGCAGTCTTCTGCCCGGAAGCAACCGTACAACCTGTTGCGATCGTCATTAGCGCCGCCGCTGCCAGTATCGCTATCGACCTGCCTAAACGACCCATATGCTTCTCCAATGAGGTAACCAGCTATTCGGCCGCGTCGGTCCAGTCCGGTTCCCGCGGTCGTTCAGGATATTTTGCTGTGTACGCGGCGCTCCGTCTGATGCATGCCGGAATGCGCGTGCGGAACCGGATGCATATGCAAGCGTTCCTGGGCGGGCGCAGTCGCCCTCAAAACGGACGCCTGCCGCCAAGGGTGTAGTTGAACCGCTGCCAGCGCGGTGCGGAAGAAGTAACCCGTCCAGCTGACCAAGCCGATCAGTTTTGCTCCGTCTTCCAGCAGATAGGGATCGATCCACTCGATGTCCAGCACGTCGATCACCACCGAGGCACCGAAAAAAACCAGCGCCATCGTCAGCAGGAGAAATTCGCTGTTGAGGATGATCTTGTGGAAATAGAGCAGAAAAGCGACGGTACATAGGCCGTAAACGCCGAGCACGACCAACTCGTTAACGCCGAGAAAAGGAAACAAATGCTCGTGCAGCAGGAATACGTCGTCCAGGCCCAGCATCAATGTCAGCGCGCCTGCGGCGACGAAAAAGCCGCGAATGCGCCTGGTTTGCGCTCGGCCCGGTATCACCAGCGCCACGAACAGACAAAGGGTAGCGGTGGTGGACCAGAAGAATATGCCGACCTGCGACAAGAACCCGATATATATGCGCACCCCGGCCACTGCCGTCGGGTCGCGGGTCAGGTCGCCCGGCGGAATGCTCATCGCCACACTGACCAGAACGACCAGTGCGAGCAGCACGAAGGAGATCGACAGGATCACCGATACCATCGGATATGGGTTATGTACCCGACCGTTAACGAGGCCCTCGACAAATGAATGCGTGGCGCCCTGACGTCTCACAGCGTTCTCCTTTGCTTGCTATCTGCTATCACTGTGGGATGTACTGGCGCTTGTAATAGTTCCGTAAAGATCGTCTGCGAAAATGTAAAGTTTTTCGGCGATCGGCAGACGTCACGCAGGGCGGCGATTGAGGGTGATCGCGGCGGGTCGCCACTGGCATCACGGGAGTTTGCAGAGGGGCCGTCAGTCCAGTTCGAGTGTGTAGCTGATGACTACCCGCGCTTCGTCAATGTCGGGCTGGTCGGCAAGGTTGCTGCGCAGGCTGGCATGGCGCAGGGTTAACGTCAGGTTCCGAAGGGGCCCGTCGTCTGGCTGGAAGTCCAGTCGCAGGTCTCTTTCCCATTCGCCGCTATCGCCGCCTTGTGGTGACCGTATGCCGCGTCCGCTCAGGTAGGCGCCGGAAAACTTCAGGCCGGGCATGCCGATGTCGTCGAACTTATAGGTGTATTCGGCCAGCCAGGTGCGTTCGCCAGCACGCTGGAACTTGCCGACTTGCGCGTAGGTGATCAGATACACCGACGCGCCATCGCCATTGTCCACATAAGGGAAATCACTGTCGCCATTTACCCACTGATGACCGAGTCCGAAGCGATGCATTCGGGTTTCATACGATAACGCCAGGCTTGCCGTCCGGTTGTCGACCTCGCCGATGGTGGCGCCTTCGGCATACACGCCACGCGCGCCATATTCACTATTTCCCGCAGCGTTGGCGCCCCTTCCCGAGCTGTGGAACAGTCGCACATCGACCCCAAGTTCACCTTCGGCAAGCGCGATGGCGTGTTCGAGACCGATGAAGTGCTGCAGGTAGTAGTCGCGGAGTTCCGCTGCGAAATACGTCAAGCTGGTGTCATCGAGTGGTTTGTAGGCGAGTCCGGCAAAGCGGAAACGGTTGGAGCCGGCGTCGCCACCGCGGATCTGCATGGGCTCGTAGTCCGCCGAGTTCCGCTGGCTGACCCTGTGGATCTGCCCGGCATGCAAGGTGGCGTCGTCGCGGATAGTCGATTCGAGCTGCGCGCCGCGAAAGGTTTGCGGCAGTATGCGGCTATCGTTGCGGATCAGCACGGGCAGATCAGGTTGCAGCGCGCCTAGTCGCAGTTCGCTGTTCCACGCTCGGGCCTTGGCGGTGGGATCGATGCGGCCAAACTCGCTGGCGGCCTTGCCACCTTCCAGCGGGAACAGGTCGCCCGGCTCGCGTGTGGAGCCTGGCTTGTCTGAGCGGCCGCCACCATCCAGCCGAAAGCCGAACTGGCCCAATACATCCACGCCGAATCCGACGGTGCCAGGCGTGTATCCCGATTCCAGATCGAGAATGACGCCTTGCCCCCATTCTTCCACGCGAGAGTAGTCAGGGTCGCCGCTGCGCTGGTCCTGATTGATATAGAAGTTGCGCAGTTCGAGTTCAACGCTGCCATCCGCAATCGGATCTGCCACGGCGCTCGTCGAATACACCGAAGCGCAGACCACCAGCGCCGCGAGACGCTCAGCGTGCTGCTTCATACAGCGGCATGACGCGGGGGATGGCCTCTTTCAGCTTTTCGATACGCCCGCCAGGCGACGGGTGAGTGCTTAGGAATGCCGGCGGGTTGCCCTGCGATGCGCCGGCCATCTTCTGCCACAGGCTCACCGCGGCGTTTGGATCATAACCAGCGCGGGCGGCTAGCTCGAGACCGATCAAATCGGCTTCGGATTCGTTGGAGCGGCTGTTGGGCAGCATCAATCCATACTGCACGGCCATGTCTGCTGCCTGCATGGACATCTGGCCGAGACCGAACAGCGCCCCAACCACTTGCGTACCCATCTGCGTCGTGTAGGCGCGCGAAATAGCCTCGCGTCCGTGTTCGCGCAGCGCGTGAGCGATTTCGTGGCCCATGATCTGAGCGATTTCCGCGTCGGTCAGATCCAGTCGCTCGATAATGCCGCTGAAGAACAGGATCTTGCCGCCAGGCATGCAACTGGCGTTTAGCTGCTCGTCGGTGATGACGTTCACTTCCCAGTTCCAGTCGCGAGCGTCGGGACGGAAGGCTTCGACAGTCGGAATCAGCTCACCGGCGATGCGCCGAACGCGTTTGACCATGGCATCCTTGGTGTTCAGCACATTCTGCGCCTTGGCCTCGGCGAGGATCTTCTGGTACGACTCGGCGGCCATCTGGTCGACCTGAGTGGCGGACAGCGAACTGAACATGTACTGGTCGCGATCGACGCCGACCGCGCCGCCCTGCGTCGTCTGTACCGATTCACAGCCAACCAGGCCGGCTACTGCGAGACACACGAGAAAACGATTGCGCATGGATGTGGTTCCTTCAACCTGACAGTGCACTGATTATGGAGCATTAAGCGCAGCCGGCAAGCACCGGCATGTTGCGAGACTTTGTCGAAATGGTCCTGAAGATTTGTCCTGCGGTGCCGATAAGGGTTCAACGGTGCTTCCGCTTCAGAGGTCTCTTCATGCGATTCAAATCCATCCAGCTTTCCATCACCGCACTCGCCGGCGCCTGCCTGTTCGTCGCGGTGGGGATCATGACACTTTTCGGCTTGTACTCGGCGGAACGGAACCAGCAATTCGTGCAGGAGCACAGCGAGCAACTAGTTACCCGGCTGATTGAACAACGGCTGACCTCCATCGCCAGCAGCGAGGCTGAGCGCATTCGTAGGCGCCTGGAATACCCGCTGACCGTCGCTAGTCAGCTGGCGATGCTCAATCAAATGCTCGGTGAGCTCGAAGGCGACGGTACGCCCAGCCTGATGATGCCGCGCGAAGAGATGAGCCGAGTGACTCAGCGCATGCTGCAGAGCAATCCGGACCTGCTCGGGCTGTACGTCGCCTGGGAGCCGAATTCGCTCGACGAAATGGACGAGTATTACCAAGGGGTCACGACCGACGGCTACGATGGCAGCGGCCGCTTCATGCCCTGGTGGTACCGGGCCGCGGACGGTTCAATGGCGGTCGAGCCGCTGGAAGATCTTGAAAACGAGACGATCCTGGAAACCGGTGTTCGCGCCGGCGAATACTATTTATGCGCACGTGAGACGCAAAAAGCCTGCGTCATCGATCCCGCGCCCTATGAAGTGGGTGGAACGAAAGTCCTGTTGTCGTCGTTTGTCGCCCCGATCATGGTCGAAGGTGAATTCATGGGGGCGGTCGGCGCTGACCTGTCGCTGGATTTCATTCAGACCCTGCTGCAAGAGAGCAATAGTCATCTGTATGACGGCCGCGGGAAGCAAGCCTTGATCAGCAGCAATGGCCATTTGGTGGGCTATACGGGCACCGAGGGCAAGCCAGGCGATCCGGCAGCCAAGGTGCTCGATGCGCACGAAGTCGAGACTCTCAAGCGTCTCGGCAATGACATGACGTACGAACTCGATCCGGCCGGTGGCCATATCGAACTGATGATGCCGATCCGCATCAGTGGCACCTCGACGCGTTGGGTGCTTGTCATGACGTTGCCGTTGGACGCGGTCATGGCAGATCTGCAGTCGATGGGCGCGGCGATCGACGAACATCAGATCGACTCCACCATGACCATGGGCGCCATCGGCGTCGCTGTCGCCGTGCTGGGTCTGGTAGTGATGGGGATGGTTGGCTTGAGCCTGGCGCGTCCGGCGCGTCAGCTGGCAGCCATGCTTGAAGATATAGGACGGGGCGAAGGTGACCTGACCCGCCGTCTGCAGGTCAACCGGGCAGACGAGTTCGGTGCCATCGCCAGCGGCTTCAATGCGTTCCTGGACAAGCTCCAGCGAATGATTCGCGAAGTGGTCGGCTCGGTGCAGCAGGTCACCGACGCCTCGGAACATACCGCCGACATCGCCATCCGCACCAATGACGGCGTGCAGCGTCAGCTCAGCGAAATCGACCTGGTTGCCACAGCCGTGACCGAGATGACCGCAACGGCTCACGACGTCGCGCGCAATGCCGCGCTGGCGGCCGAGGCGGCGAACAATGCGGACGGCTCGGCGAACCACGGCCGTGAGGTGGTGAAGGCGACCGCCCAGACCATTCAGCACCTGGCGAGTGATATCCAGCGTGCGGTCGGCAGCGTCCAGACCCTGGCGCGTGACAGCGAGAATATCACCGGCATTCTCGATACCATTCGCGGTATAGCCGAGCAGACCAACCTGCTGGCACTCAATGCCGCCATCGAGGCAGCTCGGGCCGGCGAACAGGGGCGCGGCTTCGCTGTGGTGGCTGACGAAGTACGCAACCTGGCGCAGAAGACGCAGAATTCGACTGCCGAGATTCAAACGATGATCGAGCAGTTGCAGGCTGGTACGCGCGAAACCGTGAAGGTGATGGAGCAGAGCCGTAGCCGCACCGAGCAGAGCGTGGAGCAGGCCGAAGAAGCCGACGCGGCGCTGACCTCGATCACCCAGGCGGTGTCGGTGATCAATGACATGAACACCCAGATCGCCAGTGCCGCCGAGCAGCAGAGCGCCGTGGCCGAGGACATCAACCGGAATGTGACCACCATCGATTCGGTGGCCAAGTCCGTTGCTTCGGGCGCACGTGAAGCGTCGGACGCCAGCGCTTCGCTGACCAAGCTGGCCGAGCATCAACGCCGCTTGATCAACCAGTTCCGGGTCTGATCAGTTCAGGCCGGTTCCGATGCGAGGACGATCTGGCCTGCCGGGGCGCAGCATTGCGCCCCGGCAGCGTTCGGATTGCCGATTGACGTCGCGACCGGGTGCATCATCTCGACCCGCGAAGCCGCGTTGAGCAGTAGCGGCTGAAGTGCCATGTCGGCGGTGGCCGATGCCAACCAGACGGCTTGCTCGCCACTATTGAGTGTGACCGGCATGCGCGAGCCGAGGCGGGCAGCCAATCCTTTTGCCGGCGCGGTGATCAGGGCGCAGCTATCCCACTCGGTTCCATCCTCGAGTCGGTAGCGTTCCCAGAGTCCTGCCACCGCCAGCATTCCGCTTCGACGCCTGAGATACCAGGGTTGCTTGCGCTGGCCCTGTTGTCGCCACAGATAATAGCCATCAACGGGTATCAGGCAGCGCCGTTCCGTCAGTGCCTGACGGAACATCGGCCGCTCGGCAAGGTGTTCGGCATTGGCGCTGAAGCTTGCGCGGCTCAGGTCGCGGAGCCAATCCGGGGTTAGATTCCAGAGTACTTCTGCGCATTCCATGCTGCCTGCGGTCTTGCGCAGGATCAGGAGACGTTTGCCCGGAGCGATGTTCCAGCCGGGCTTCCAGCCAGGAGGCGGCGCGGGTTGGGTGGGCGTAAACTGGGCGAGCCTGCCAGTCATGATTTCCGCGCTATGCGCGCTGTAGTTGTCGAATTCAACAGATCAGTCCTGCTCGCGTCGCAGATCCAGATGGTAGTTATCGTCGCCGTGTTCGATCCAGATACTCACATGGATGGGTTGGCAGCAGACCTGGCAGTCCTCGGTGTAGGCTTGCGAGCCGCCCGACAGATCGAGCAGGAGGCTGATCGGCTCACCGCAATGCGGGCATTGTTCTACTACTTCCTCGACGGCCTGCATGGCAATCTCCGTGATGCTGGGTGAATAGCCCTGGCGGCAAGTGTAGTCCGATCAATGCATGCGGGAAACTGCCGGGAGGAATTGTTCCGCATGCGCTCGCGCCGCATAATGCGCGGCTTAATCCTGAACGATGAGAGCGATATGGGCGAATTCGACGCCATCCGGCCATTCGACGACAGCGAGGTCACTGACGTTCTGAAGCGTCTGCTGGACGACCGCGAACTGATGGACATGCTTGCGCGCTATCGATTTCCGCGCGGCGCGCGCGTCGCGCCGGGCCTGGCGCGCCAACTGGTGCGCCTACGCCTGCGACGGGAATCCCGTGGAATCGACAGCGTGGACACGCTACAGCATCGCCTCGAGCCTCATCTGAGCCGACTGATCGAGAACAGCACCATCGAGGTGACTTACAGCGGTCTGGATAACCTGCGCACGGACGTTTCGCACCTGTTCCTGGCCAACCATCGCGACATCGTCATGGACCCCGCGTTCGTCAACTACGCGCTATACCACGCCGGGCACCCGACGCCACGCATCGCCATAGGCGACAATCTGCTGCAACGGCCTTTCGTCAGCGACCTGATGCGGTTGAACAAGAGCTTCATCGTCCATCGTTCGGTCAGCGGACGACGCGAGAAGCTCGCGGTGTACCAGGGCCTGTCGGGCTATATCAATCATTCGATAAGCACCGGCCACTCGGTGTGGATAGCCCAGGCGGAAGGCCGTGCGAAGGACGGCTGCGACGAGACGGACTCGGCAATCATCAAGATGTTCTGCATGAGCAGAAAGAGCGAGCCGTTCGGCGAGGTGATCCGGTCGCTGAACATCGTTCCGGTATCCATCGCCTACGAATGGGATCCATGCGACCTGCTCAAGGCCCGGGAGCTCGAACAGCGCGCACGTACCGGCAGCTACACCAAGCAGCCAGGGGAGGACGATCGTTCGATCGCCATGGGGCTGACCGGCTACAAGGGACGGGTACACGTCGCCTTCAGCGCACCCATGCTCGGCGAGTTCGCCGATGCGAAGGCTGTTGCCAGGGAGGCAGACCGCCGCATTCTCACCTCGTACCGACTGTTCGCCAGCAACTACCTGGCGTTCGAGAATCTGGACGACACGCCCGAATTGCCGATCGGTGACTGGCGCGCTACCTTCGATGCCGACATCCTAGCCGCAGAGCAGGCGCGTTTCGATCAGCGTCTCGCCTCATGCTCGGCAGACCAGCGGCCCTACTGGCTGATGCAGTACGCCAACCCTGTCATCAGCCAGTTCCGCCAACGCCTCGTTTCAGAAGTGGGTGCTGACCAGGCTTAACAGTACGGCGAGGCCCAGACAGGCTCCGCCGACGCTGTAAAACATCCGGTTCACGCGCCGGGTCGCTTCGGAGTCGTCAGCTGCGACTTCGGTGTGCGTATTGGTCGCCAGACGCGCCGACGCACGGCTTGCTCGCAGCTGGGTGGCGGCGCACAGCCAGCCGCCGGCCAGAGCGTAGAACAGCGCCAACGCATTCAGTGCGCGGGCGGGGTTGTCCAGACAGTACATCCAGATCGCCTGAAAAACGGGCATGCAGAATCTCCAAACCTGTGTTCGGTATCCTCACGCTGTTGTTGTTCTTGTACGGGACACGGCGAAGCAAAGTGGATTTCCGGGAGCGCGAAGCGTCCCGACGAAAAGTCGGTCGCCATTCTAGCGCAAAACTGGACGCTCAATGCTGCGTTCGTCGGCGGGGCGGTTTTGTGTAACCGTCCGTTTAGGCGCAACATTTGGGCTTCGAAAACGTCTACTCTTTCGGACACTTCCAAAACTGGAGTAATCGATGAGAAAAGTACTGGTGCTGGTTTGTCTGCTGTCTCCACTGCTCATGGTCGGCGGTTGCGCGTCGAATCTACAGGGTGACACGTACAGCCGGGAGCAGGCGCGTACGCCGCAAACGGTACGCATGGGCACCGTCGAGTCGGTCCGCTACGTGCAGATCGAGGGGACCAAATCGGTCGTCGGTCCGGCGGCCGGAACCGTGGTCGGCGGAATCGCCGGCAGCTCTGTCGGCGGCGGTCGCGGCAGCATGATCACCAGCGTGATCGGTGCCGTGGCGGGCGGTCTGGCAGGCGCGGCGGCGGAAGAGGGGATCATGCGTCGGCAGGGTATCGAGATCACCGTGCGCGAAGACGACGGCTCGATACGCTCTTATGTTCAGGCGGATTCGCCGGACGTGTCGTTTTCACCTGGCGACCGGGTGCGTGTGCTGACGGTTAACGGCGAGTCGCGCGTCACCAAGTAAGCGTCGGGGGAGAAAGCGCCTGCGTTGCAGGCGCTGCCTGTGTCTTGATTGTTAGCTATTATCTATCAGGCGGGTCCGCCTGATTCATGACAGCGCAGCGCTGAGCATGGATAATGCTGCGAGGCGACGGGATAGTTGCCGCGAGAAGTCGCCCTATCAAGAAGCCTGAAAGGCCAGAAGGAGTGAGTCCGGAATGACCCTGGCGCTGATTGTATTGCTACCTCTGTTTGGCAGTCTGCTGCCATTGGCGACCGACCGTCGCGGTCGGTCGCTCTGTGCCCTGGCGACCATGCTCGCCCCGGCGATCGGCATGTTCCTGTTGTGGCGTCATGCCGAAGGGGTGTTCGCCGGCGACACGCTCGTGCAATCGCTGCCCTGGCTGGAGCGTGTTGGCCTGCATCTCAGCTTTCGTCTGGACGGGTTGTCGTTCCTGTTTGCGCTGATGATCCTCGGTATCGGTCTGCTGGTCATCCTCTACGCGCGCTACTACCTGGCGAAGACCGACCCGATGGGGCGCTTCTTTGCCTATCTGTCATTGTTCATGGCAGCGATGCTGGGCGTCGTGCTTTCGGAAAACCTGCTCCTGATGATGTTCTTCTGGGAGCTGACCAGTCTGTCCTCGTTCCTGCTGATCAGCTACTGGTCGCACAGTACAGACGCGCGCAAGGGCGCACGAATGGCGCTGGCGGTGACAGGCGGCGGCGGGCTGGCGTTGCTCGGCGGTGTGCTGTTGCTGGGTCAGATCGTCGGCAGCTACGAGCTCAGCGATGTACTTGCCAGCGGCGACCTGATCCGTGGCCATGCGCTCTATCCGGTGGTGCTGGTACTGGTGCTGCTCGGCGTGTTTACCAAATCCGCACAGTTTCCCTTCCATTTCTGGTTGCCGCATGCGATGGCGGCGCCAACGCCCGTGTCCGCCTATCTGCACTCAGCGACCATGGTCAAGGCAGGCGTCTTCCTGCTGGCGCGTCTCTATCCGGCGCTTTCGGATACCGATATGTGGTTCTTCCTGGTCAGCATTGCTGGCATGACGACGCTGCTGTTGGGCGCCTTCACCGCGCTGTTCAAGCATGACCTCAAGGGTCTGCTGGCCTATTCGACGATAAGCCACCTTGGTCTGATTACCCTGCTGTTCGGGCTGGATACCGAGCTCGCGGCTGTCGCGGCGGTGTTCCATATCATCAACCACGCGACGTTCAAGGCCTCGCTGTTCATGGCGGCAGGGATCATCGATCACGAGACCGGTACCCGCGACATGCGGCGCATCAATGGGCTCTGGCGATTCATGCCGCATACAGCGACGCTGGCGATGGTCGCCGCCTCGGCGATGGCCGGCGTGCCGCTGCTCAACGGCTTCCTGAGCAAGGAAATGTTCTTCACTGAGACCTTGCAGCAGCATCAGTTCGGCAACTTCAGCTGGGTCATTCCCCTGGTCGCCACCCTTGCCGGGGTATTTTCCGTCGCCTATTCGCTGCGCTTCATCCACGATGTTTTCTTCAATGGCAAGCCTGTCAATCTGCCGAAGTACCCACCGCACGAGCCACCACGCTACATGAAGGTGCCGGTCGAGATTCTCGTCGCCCTATGCCTGGCGGTCGGCCTGGTCCCGGCATTTACCGTTGCCGCTCTGCTGGAGGTGTCGGCCAGCGCCGTGGTGGGCGGCGAGTTGCCGTATTACAGTCTGTCGATCTGGCATGGCCTCAATCTTCCGTTGATGATGAGCGTGGTCGCTCTGGTTGCGGGCGTGCTGGTGTATGCCTGGCGCCGGCGGCTGTTCGAATGGTTCGACGGCCTGCCGCCGCTGGACGGCAAGCTGGTATTCGAACAGGCGGTGCAAGGTGCGGTGCGCCGAGCCGGACAGTTCACGCTGCTGCTGGAAAACGCCTCGCTGCAACGCTATTTCGCCTGGATGCTGATCGCCGCGTTGGCGGTGACAGGGTTCTGGTTGTGGCAGGTGCCGTCGTTGAAGGGATCGGTCGCGCTGTCGCCAGTCGACGGCGTCACGCTTATGGGGATGCTGGTGCTGATGGCTGGTGCCCTGGCTACGGCGTTCTGGCATCGGCAGCGGCTCGTTGCGCTGATCATGCTCAGTGTGGTCGGGCTGATGGTGGCACTCGCTTTCGCCCGCTTTTCCGCACCGGACCTGGCGTTGACGCAGTTGTCGGTCGAAGTGGTCACCATCGTCCTGTTGATGCTGGCCCTGTTCTTTCTGCCGCATCGGACTCCGACGGAGTCGTCTTCGCTGCGGCGCGGCCGCGACTGGGCATTGGCCGGTCTGGCCGGTCTGCTGGTGGGCGGTCTGTCCTTCGCGGTACTGACGCGCCCCTACGAGACCATTGCGGGCTTCTTCATCGAAAACAGTTACAAGGGCGGCGGCGGCACCAACGTGGTCAACGTCATCCTGGTCGATTTCCGGGGCTTCGATACGCTGGGCGAAATCAGCGTTCTCGCCATCGCCGGGGTGGGCATCTACGCGCTGATCGACGGGTTGCGCCTGCGCGTGCCCGAATTCGACTCGATGGGGCGAAACTGGGCGCGTGATCCGCATCCGATGATGCTGGTCAATCTGTCGCAGGTCATTCTGCCGCTGGCACTGCTGGTGTCGGTGTATATCTTCCTGCGCGGGCATAACTTGCCAGGCGGCGGCTTTATCGCCGGCCTGATCACCGCGGTGGCGCTGATCCTGCAGTACATGGCCAGTGGCGAGCAATGGACCACTCAGCGATGGGGTGTGAACTATCACTACGTTGCCGGCCTCGGCGTGCTGATCGCCGGGCTCACCGGGCTTGGCAGCCTGGCATTGGGTTATCCGTTCCTGACCAGTTCATTCGGCTATTTTCATGTCCCGCTGGTTGGCGAGGTCGAGCTGGCCACGGCGATGCTGTTCGATCTGGGGGTTTACCTCGCAGTCGTCGGCGCAACGCTGCTGATCCTGGCCAACCTCGGGAAGCTGTCCGGTAGCCGCGCGGCAAGGGAGTTGCTCTGATGGAATTGTTGTACTCGATCATGCTCGGCGTGCTCACGATGAGCGGGATATATCTGATCTTGCGCGCCCGCACCTTCCCGGTGGTGATGGGGCTGACATTGCTCAGTTATGCAGTAAACCTGTTTCTGTTCGCGATGGGCCGTCTTAACACCGGCATGCCGGCCGTCCTGGGGAGGGCGGACGGTTATGCCGATCCGCTACCGCAGGCGCTGGTATTGACGGCGATCGTCATCGGCTTTGCCATGACTGCCTTTGCATTGATCCTGGCGCTGCGCGCGCTCGGCGAGCTGGATAGCGACCATGTCGATGGCAAGGGAGATCAACAATGAATCATCTCCCGGTGCTTCCCATCGTATTGCCGATGTTCGTCGGCGCATTGCTGTTGTTGCTTGCACGCGCCGATATGACGTTCAAGCGCGGCTTGTCGGTCGCAGCAACGCTGGCGCAAATACCCATCGCCTGGGTATTGATGAACCAGGCAGGCGACGCCGTCCAGGTCTATGCCGCCGGCAACTGGGTAGCACCGTTCGGCATCGTGCTGGTGGTCGACCGGCTGGCGGCGCTACTGTTGATGCTGACCGCCGTGCTCGCCAGCGCCTCGGTGATCTATGCGATCCGGGGCGACGACAGCCTGGGGCGTAACTTCCACTCGCTGTTCCAGTTTCAGTTGATGGGCATCAACGGCGCCTTTCTCACTGGCGACCTGTTCAACCTGTTCGTATTCTTCGAGATCCTGCTCATAGCCTCGTACGCGCTGCTGCTGCATGGCGCCGGCTCGGGGCGGGTGCGCGCAGGCCTGCACTATGTATTGCTCAACCTGTTTGGCTCGGCGCTGTTTCTGATTGCCGTCGGCACGCTTTACGGCCTGACGGGCACGCTGAATATGGCGGATATGGCGTTGAAGGTCGCCCAGGCCTCCGAAGCGGATATGCCGATTCTCGGCGCTGCGGGCATGCTGCTGCTTATCGTGTTCGGCCTGAAGTCGGCCATGGTCCCCTTGTATTTCTGGCTCCCCCGAGCCTACTCGGCGGCGACCCCGGCGGTGGCTGCCTTGTTCGCCATCATGACCAAGGTCGGGCTGTACTCCATCCTGCGCGTGTACCCGCTGGTTTTCGGCGATGAGGCAGGGGCATTGGCGCATATGGCCAGCGACTGGCTATGGCCGGTCGGTCTGCTTACCATCGGGTTAGGCGCCATAGGTGCCTTGGCCGCCAGCACTCTTAATGGGCTGGTCGCCTATCTGGTGGTTCTGTCGGTCGGCATTCTGCTCGCTGGTATCACCCTGGGCTCGCATGATGCGATGGTCGGCAGCCTGTATTACTTGGTCCACTCGACCTTGATCAGCGGAGCGCTGTTCCTTTTCTCGGGCATCCTCGCGCGGACGCGCGGACCGCGTTTTTCGGTTCGCCTCATCGCGGGACCGCAATTGCCGGGCGGGGCCTTGCTTGGGGGGCTGTTCTTCATCGCCGCAATCTCCATCGTGGGCATGCCGCCGCTGTCTGGTTTCATCGGCAAGGTGCTGATTCTGGGCTCGGCTGGTACCGGCGTGCAGGCTGCCTGGCTGTACACGCTGGTTCTGCTTAGCGGGTTGATAGTGCTGGTCGCGCTGAGCCGGGCGGGCAGTACCCTGTTCTGGCGCAACGACGGCGTACCTGCCGCTGGCGAACCACTCGATCCGCTGCGCATGCTGGCCGCGGGTGCGTTGCTCGCCTGTAGTCCGCTGATGGTGTTGATGGCCGCTCCGCTGCTCGACTATCTGGATGCGACGGCAAGTCAGTTGCTCGATCACGCCGGATACATCGACGCGGTGTTGTCCGTGGAAGCGGTGACGCGTGGAGGTGGAGCATGAGGTTGCGTTCGAAATGGCTACCGCATCCGTTGCTCAGCCTGATCCTGCTATTGACTTGGCAGCTGTTGATGAACGCGACCTCGGTTGGGACGCTGATCATGGGTGCAATTCTTGGCTGGGTGATTCCACTGATAACCCATGTTTTCTGGCCGAATCCGCCGACATTACAGCGGCCGCTGGTACTGCTGGGTTTCGTCCTCCGCGTGTTGTTCGATATTGTCATCGCCAACATGCAGGTGGCGAAACTGATCCTCGGTCCGACGCGTCAGTTGCAGCCCACCTTCGTTGAATATCCGCTGCAGCTTACCCACGACTTTGCGATCAGCCTGCTCGCCAGCACCATCTCCTTGACCCCCGGGACGGTCTCGGCAGACCTGAGCGACGATCGACGGACGCTGCTGATACATGGTTTGAACGTTACCGACGCGGATGAGCTGATCCGTACCATCAAACAGCGCTATGAAACGCCGCTGCTGGAGGTATTCGAATGTTCCAGAACGTAGTGCTGCTGTGTCTGGCGATCATGTCGATTTCGGTCGTGCTGACCGTGATGCGCCTGATCAAGGGGCCGGACCTGCCGGATCGGGTGTTAGCGCTGGATACCCTTTACATCAATGCCATCGCTTTGATCATGCTCATGGGTCTGTATCTGCGCTCGGATCTGTTCTTCGAAGCGGCGCTGCTCATCGCAGTGATGGGCTTCGTTGGCACCGTGGCGGTGGCCAAGCACCTGTTGCGCGGCGACATCATCGAATAGAGGAGAGCTGTTATGGATACGCCACAATGGCTGGAATGGCTGGTCGCAGCGCTGATCCTCGTAGGCAGCCTGTTCGCGTTGGTAGGCTCGATCGGCCTGTGGAAGCTGCCGGACTTCTTCATGCGGCTGCATGGGCCCACCAAGGCCACCACGCTTGGCGTCGGTGCGCTGGTGATCGGGTCGATGCTGTTTTTCAGCGCGCAGCGCGAGGGCATCAGCCTTCACGAGGTACTCATTACTATCTTCCTGTTCATGACTGCGCCGGTCAGCGCCAACCTGTTGGCCAAGGCGGCGATGCATCAGCGGCTGAAACGCACCGAGCGCACCCGGGGCGAGCCCTGGAAGCAATAGTCTGCGGCGGCTTGGTGTGCCTCCGCTGACCGCAGCTTGCCGACAGGGTCGGGTCAGCCAGGTTCACCGGCTGCCTTCAACCTGGGTACTCCGGCGATGATTGCTAGCACCGCAGCGGCTCCGAGTATCCAGCAGTAGTGAACCTGCCCGGCCAGTACCAGCGGTGAAACGCCGGCCAGCGAGCCGGCCAGCAGTATTTGCGCGCCGTAGGGAATCAATCCCTGGACCACGCAGGAGAAGATGTCCAGCAGGCTGGCGCTGCGGCGACGGTCCACCTGATAGTGGTCGGCGAGGTCGCGCGCGACGCTGCCGCTGACGATAATTGCCACGGTGTTGTTGGCGACAAACAGGTTGGCGATGCTGACCAGCGCGGCAATCGCGGCTTCTCCGCTGCGGCGACCACTCTGGCCGATACGCGCTGTGATCCTCTGAATGGTCTGGCGCAGCCAGGCCAGCCCGCCTTCACGTTTCATGACGGCCGACAGGCCGCCAATGAACATCGACAGGATTGTGATTTCGAGCATGCCTTCGAAACCCCGGTAAATGTCGTTGCCCCAGGTGCTCAGCGCGTATCCATCGGTCAGCAGCAGACCGGTCAGGCCGGACAGCACGATGCCGGTCAAGAGAACGGCAAGCACATTGAGCCCGCTCAGCGCCAGGACCAGCACGGCTACGTAGGGCAGCACCAGGATCGCCTGATAGTCGGCCTGCGCTGGCTCTGTCGCGGTGTCGCCGAGAATGAACAGCAACAGCAAGGTCAGCATCGCCGCAGGCAGCGCGATCAGCAGGTTGAGCTTGAACTTGTCACGCATGGCGACCGACTGGGTGCGGGTCGCAGCGATGGTGGTGTCGGAAATGATCGAGAGGTTATCGCCGGCCATCGCGCCGCCGATCACCGCGCCCATTGCCACCGGTATCGAGATTCCCGTCGCTTCGGCGAAACCCAGGGCGACGGGCGCTACCGCACCGATGGTCCCCATGGATGTCCCCATGGCGGTGGAAATGAACGCGGCGATCAGAAACAGTCCGGGCAAAACGAAGCTCGGCGGGATGAAGCTCAGCCCCATGTTGACCGTGGCAGTGACGCCGCCAATGGCATCGGTCACGGAGGCAAAGGCTCCTGCGAGTAAAAACACGAGCACCATCATGATGATGTTGCTATCGCCGATGCCGGCAATGAAGGTGTCCAGGCTACGATTCAGTCCTTCGCGGGCCAGCAGTATGGCCAGCACGATCGCAGGAAGAATCGCTACCGGTGCCTTGATCTGGTAGAAGGCGAAATCGGTACCACTCAGGGTGTAGTAGACGCCGCTGCCGAGAAAGATCAGCAGAAACAAAAGAAGCGGCAGGAGGGCGATCGCCCGTGGTTGTGGACGTTCAGTCACGATAACTCCCGTTGGTCTGGCCTGGATCGGCTTGGGGCGGGTATGTTACGTGAAAACCGGCAATCGGTCTGGCGGTGGAAGCGAGCAAAACGAGGAGCCGCCGACAGCGAGGTGCTGCCGGCGTGTTCAGTTTACTTGGTGGCGAGCGCTACTTCGGTTGTGGCTGGCGTCAGGACGATTTCTACCCGGCGGTTGAGTTGCCGGCCGATGGGTGTCGAATTGTCGGCACGCGGTTCGTTCTCACCCATTGCCTCCAGGCTCATCTGCTTGCGGCGCACGCCGCTCAGCATCAGCATGTTCGCAACGGCCTGTGCGCGCTCGAAACTGAGCTTCTCATTGATCTCTTCGTCTCCCTCGGTGTCACTATGTCCGACGACGCGGAAATGACATTCGCCATCATCTTTCAAAGCGCTGCCGACTTTGCCGATCGGTACCAGACCTTTAGGCAGCAGAAGGGTACGCTTGGGATGGAAGTTACCGTCGACCGGGATGATCACGCGGATCTCCTCGCCTTCGCGCTCGACTTCGAAGCCTTGTGCTTCGGCAACGGCGGTCACCTCGGCTACCCTTGAGTCAGCCCAGGACACACGAGGTTCCGGTGCTTTTTCAGGCGCCTTGGAGGCACAGGCGGAGACAACGACAACGAGAGACGACAGGACAAACGTTCTTATGATTTGCATGATGCTTCCGAGAAAAATGCTGGCGCGAACACATGAGTTAGACTGCGCACAGATTAGCATTGCGCTTGTGGGTTGTGTCTGGGCAGTAACACAATTTTTTGCTGGAAATTGGCCAAGGAGTTCACACAAATGACAAAGAGCCGCCACCCGCTTCGGGTGAGCTGGGCCTTGGTATCGGCGCTGACTCTGTCCGGTTGCGCGTTGCTGCCCGGGGGAGCGGGAGACGAGCGGCGACTCGCTGGCCTGCTGGAAACCGGCGGAGACGGGTGGGAAATCACGCCGTGCGATGCGACTGGTTCGCTTGAAGTGGTACCCACCGCCGAACTGCAGCAGGTTTTTCGTAATGTCGCCCAGCCCGGGCAGACCGGCATTTTCGTCGAGCTGGAAGGGCGTATCCGTGACCAGACACTGAGACCCACGCGCCTGATCCGTATGCAGTCCACAGGGCGCGGGTGCGCTGCGCAAACCGATCCGTCTGCGCAGTGGATCGCAGCAGGCCCGCATCCGTCCTGGCGATTGACTATCGGGTCACAGGGAATCGAATTCGACAGCGAAGCTGCCGAGCGCACCGGTCCGTCTCCGGTGATTGCCGAGGAGTTGCCGGATGGTTCGCGCAGCTTTCGGACCGAGCGCGATGATCGGCTTGAGCTGTGGTTGTATCCGCAGGAGTGCTTCAATCACGCGGGCGATTTCGCGCACATGAGTGCAACCCTTATCGTTGACGGCAAACGTTTGAGTGGTTGTGCTTACGAAGGGCAGGCCCGACCGGCGTCCTGAAGTATCCAGAACGCCGGCGATAGATGAGCTTCAGGCGCCGAGGTAGGCGTCGCGTACCTGGGGGTCGGCCAGCAGCGCCTCGCCGGTGTCCTGCAGCACGATGTGACCGTGCTCCATAACGTAACCGCGGTCTGCCAGTTTCAGCGCCTGGTTGGCGTTTTGCTCGACGAGAAACACGGTTACGCCCTGGCGACGCAGCTCTTCGAGGATCTCGAAGATCTGCTGGATAATGATCGGTGCCAGGCCGAGTGAGGGCTCGTCGAGCAACAGCAGCTTCGGCTTGCTCATCAACGCGCGGCCGATGGCGAGCATCTGCTGTTCGCCGCCGGACATGGTGCCGGCACGCTGGTGATAGCGTTCCTTGAGGCGTGGAAACAATCCGAGAGCGGTATCCAGCTGCCGCTGGAAGTCGTCGCCCTCGGTGAAGAATCCGCCCATGGCCAGATTTTCTTCCACTGTCAGACGCGAGAACACGCGGCGGCCTTCCGGCACGATCGCGATGTCCATGCGCATGATTTCCGCGGTGGTCTTGGTGGTCAGCTCCTCGCCCTGGTAACGGATGCTCCCGGTGGTGGCCTTGGGGTCGCCGCACAGGGTCATCAGCAGCGTGGTCTTGCCAGCACCGTTGGCGCCAATCAACGTGACGATTTCGCCGCGCTGGACCTCCAGGTTGATGTCATGCAGCGCCTGGATCTTGCCGTAGTGGGTCGAAACGTTCTTGAAATACAGCATCGGTTGTCCTCAGGTTTCGCCCAGGTAAGCCTTGATCACGTCGGGGTTCTGGCGCACCTCGGCCGGCGTACCAGCGGCCAGAGGACAACCCTGGTTGATCACCACGATATGGTCCGAAATCCCCATGACCAGCTTCATGTCGTGCTCGATCAGCAGGATGGTCAGGCCGTGCTCGTTGCGCAGCTCTCCGATCAGCTCCTTGAGATCCTCGGTTTCCCGCGGGTTCAGGCCGGCGGCGGGCTCGTCGAGCATCAGCAATGACGGCTGCGTGACCATGCAGCGGGCGATTTCCAGCCGACGCTGCTGACCGTAGGCCAGCGTATTGGCCGGGCGGTTGGCGAATTCCTTGAGGTCGACCCGCTCAAGCCAGTACGCGGCCCGCTCGAGGGCCTCGCGCTCGCTGCGGCGAAAGCCCGGCGTCTTGAACAGGCCGGCCAGCATGTTGGTGTTCATGTGCTGATGCTGCGCGACCAGCAGGTTCTCCACCACCGTCATTTCCTTGAACAGGCGCACATGCTGGAAGGTGCGGATCATGCCCTTGCGCGCGACCTTGAAGCCCGGAAGTCCCTGGATTTCTTCGCCGCGGAAGATGATCTTGCCGTCGCTCGGCTTGTAGAACCCGGTCAGACAGTTGAAAACGGTGGTCTTGCCGGCGCCGTTGGGCCCGATCATCGATACGATCTGTTTTTCCTTGACGGTCAGGGCAACGCCGTCGACCGCCAGCAGCCCGCCAAAACGCATGGTCAGGCCGGTTACCTCAAGCAATGGCTGACTCATGTCCTCAGCTCCATATGCGGACGTTTCATTGGCAGCAGGCCCTGAGGCCGCCAGATCATCATCAGAACCATCAGCAGGCCGAACAGCAGCATGCGGTACTCGTCGAATTCACGCGCCATCTCGGGAAGGATGGTCATGATGATCGCGGCGAGGATGACGCCTAACTGCGAGCCCATGCCGCCGAGCACCACGATCGCGAGAATGATCGCCGATTCGATGAAGGTGAAGGATTCGGGGCTGATGAAGCCCTGGCGCGCAGCGAAAAAGCACCCGGCGAAACCGGCAAAGGTCGCACCGATGGTGAAGGCGCTGAGCTTGATCGCCGTCGGGTTCATGCCCAGCGAGCGGCAGGCAATCTCGTCTTCGCGCAGCGCTTCCCAGGCTCGTCCGATAGGCATGCGCAACAGGCGATTGATGACGTACAGGGTCGCCAGTACCAGCAGCAGAGCCAGCACGTACAGGAAGATGATGCGATGAGTACCTTCGTAATCGATGCCGAAAAAGTCGTGGAAGGTCTGCACGCCCTCGCTGGCGCGTCGGCTGAACTCGAGACCGAACAGGGTCGGCTTGGGAATGCCGCCGATGCCGTTCGGGCCGTTGGTAACGTCGGTCCAGTTGTTCAGCAGGATACGGATGATCTCGCCGAAACCGAGCGTGACGATCGCAAGATAGTCACCGCGTAGGCGCAGTACCGGGAAGCCGAGCAGGAAGCCGAATAGCGCCGCCATGCCGCCCGCGACCAGTAACCCGGTCCAGAATCCGACGTCGAGATACATTGCCAGCAGCGCATAGGTGTAGGCGCCCACCGCATAGAAGCCGACATAGCCCAGATCGAGCAGTCCGGCTAGGCCAACCACGATGTTCAGGCCCAGGCCCAGCATCACGTAGATCAGTACCAGCGTCGCCAGATCGATACCGCCGCGGCCGGCAAAGAATGGCCAGACCAGTGCTGCGGCAATGAGGAAGCACCAGAACAGCCGGCGCACCGCGGGGTTGTCGCTGGCCCTGGTCAGGCTGGCCGGCGCTTTCGGTAGGCCGGGAGCGGCTTTCCACCAGGCAGTGAGGTGATCCCGAAACAGGTTGAAGAAAAACATGAAGGCTGCAGCGGCGGCGATTTTCCACCAGACATCGGGCCCCATGCCGGTGATCGACAGACCGGTGCCGACCTGTTCCAGGCGTACACCCATCAGCAATCCGGTGAGTACCAACACGACGACGGCGGAGATGACTGCCGGTTTGAGGTTGTCGCGGATCATACCTTTTCAACCTCCGGACGGCCGAGAATACCGCTGGGCCGGAACAACAGGATCAGGATCAACAAACTGAAGGCGACGACGTCCTTGTACTCGCTGCTGAAGTAGCCGGCGGTAATCGCTTCGGTCACGCCGAGCAGCAGACCGCCAAGCACTGCGCCCGGGATACTGCCGATGCCGCCGAGTACCGCTGCGGTGAAGGCCTTGAGGCCAGCCATGAACCCGATGTAGGGGTTGATCACACCGTAATACATGCCCAGCAATACGCCGGCGACGGCTGCCAGAGCAGCGCCGATGACGAAGGTCAGCGCGATGACACCGTTGGTGTTGATGCCCAGCAGGTTCGTCATCTTCAGGTCTTCGGCGCAGGCGCGGCAGGCGCGCCCCATGCGTGAACGCGTAATGAACAGCGTCAACAGCGTCATGGTGATCAGGGTGACGACGAAGATGATGATCTGCATGTACGACAGGGTGGCGTGGAAACTCTCCTCCGGCCCGATCGTCAGCCCACCGGTAACCATGCTGGGCATGGCGATATCCCGCGAGCCCTGTGCCAGACGCACCAGGTTCTGGAGGAAGATCGACATGCCAATCGCGGAAATCAGCGGGATCAGCCGGTTGCCGCCGCGGAGCGGCCGGTAGGCGACGCGCTCGATACTGTAGCCGAAGGCGCTGGTGACGATCATGCTGAGCACGAAGGCGCCGAGGATCATCACCGGTAAATATTCGATGCCCATCAACGCCAGGGCCGCCAAAGCCATGAACGCGATGTAGCTGCCAATCATGTAAACCTCGCCATGGGCGAAGTTGATCATGCCAATGATGCCGTAGACCATGGTGTAGCCGATGGCGATAAGGGCATAGGTGCTGCCAACGGTCAGACCGTTCAGCAACTGCTGGATCAGGTAATACAGTGACTCGGGCATGGCCAGGACACCTGGTATTTCAAGGGGAACAAATGCGGGTCGGGAAGGACGGCATCAAAAAATCAGGCCCGCCGGCGGAACCGGCGGGCCTGGGATGTTTACTGCTTACTCGGTCATTGCGGTCTTGCTGGCGTCAGCGTGCCACTTGTATACGACAAAGTTGAAGTCTTTCAGATCGCCTTTCTCGTCGAAGGCCAGCGTGCCGGTAGGCGTTTCGAAGCTGTTGCTGCGCAATGCTTCGGCAACGCCGTCGGTGTCGGTAGAACCGGCGATGCGGATGCCGTCAGCGATGACCTGGACCGCAGCATAGGCCGGGAATACGAACGGACCGCTAGGATCTTCGTTCTTGGCCTTGAACGCTTCGACCAGCTCGGCGTTCTTCGGATCCTGATCGAATGCCTTGGGCAGAGTAACCAGCAAACCTTCGGATGCTTCACCAGCGATCGCGGAGATGTCGGTGTTACCCACGCCTTCCGGTCCCATGAAGCGGACGTTGAGGCCCTGCTCGGCGGACTGACGCAGGATCAGACCCAGCTCCGGGTGGTAACCGCCGTAGTAAACGAAGTCGACGTTTGCCTGGCGCAGTTTGGAGATCAGCGAAGAGAAGTCCTTGTCGCCGGCGGTAATACCTTCGAACACCGCAACTTCGACGCCGTTTTCTTTCAATACGTCGCGCACTGCGGTGGCGATACCTTCGCCGTACTGCTGCTTGTCATGGATTACTGCGACTTTCTTCGGCTTGATCTCTTCGACAATGTAGTTGCCTGCTGTCGGGCCCTGCAGGCTATCGAGACCGATAGTGCGAAACACCAACTCGTAGCCACGCTCGGTGATTTCCGGGCTGGTCGACGCAGCGGTGACCATCAGGATGCCTTCGTCTTCATAGATATCGGACGCCGGCTGGGTCGAGCTGGAGCACAGGTGGCCGACCACAAACTGGATATCTTCGTTAACGATGCGGTTGGCGACGGCTACCGCCTGCTTGGGATCACACGCGTCGTCGAATACCACACCTTCCAGCTGGCTACCGTTTACGCCGCCAGCCTTGTTGATCTGTTCGATGGCCATCTTGGCGCCGATGAACTGCATGTCGCCGTACTGTGCTACTGGGCCGGTTACCGGGCCGGCCAAAGCGATCTTGATGGTGTCGGCGGCCAGCGAGAAACTGCTGACGCCAGCCAGAGCGGCTGCTGCAATAATCTGAGAAAGCGCTTTCTTGTGTGCCTTTTTCATTTTTCTGCTCACTTCGATGGTCCGTTAGAATGAAGTGGACGCCTGATGGCGCAGCGCCACACCTCTCCCGGTAACTGTACCGGAGCAGTTTAGCAACGGCGGGTTGCCGTGGAAACGAAACGGTAGCAATTTGTCGGGAAATGTCCTTAAACCGCAATAATGTTATCGATTGGCGACAGAAACGTCGTTTTGGTCACGCGTCTCGACCACTCGCCTGGCTGCGCGCGGGACGTTACCATGCGCGCTCGGACAATGCAGGGGAACGAGATGATCGGTCAGGACGATACTTACGCCGCTATAGTAGGCGCTACCGGGCGTATCGAATGGAAATCGCTTGAGCCACACTTCGCCCGGGGCGAGCTGCTGTGGGTCGATCCGCGGCTGGATCTGGTGGGCACGGCCGAGGCGCTTATAAAGGATGACCGCGACGCCGTTGCGGGCTGGATGGAACGTGGCTTGCTCGGCCAGCTGAAGGATGACCAGGCCGCCGATTGGCACCAGCGCGATCCCGATTCGCTATGGGCGGTGGTGATTCGCCCATGGGTACTGGTGCAGGAGCGGAGCGCAGACTGAGCCGTCAGGTCAGGTCAGGTCAGGCGAGTCGCGAGCGCAGCCAGCTGCTCGCGACATCGACCACGATAACCATCAACAGCATCGCCAGTATCACGCTCATGGCACGCTGCTGCTGAAACAGACTCAGCGTCACATAGAGCATCTGCCCCAGACCGCCCGCGCCGACGAAACCGAGCACCGCGGCCATGCGGATATTGTTTTCCCAGCGGTACAGACTGTACGCCACCCATTGTGGCAGCACGTTGGGTAGGGTTCCGTAGAAGAATGCCGCTACCGCCCCGGCGCCGGCGCCCCGTAGCGCTTCGGCCGGTGAGATGGGAGCGTTCTCCAGTGCTTCGGCAAAAAGCCTGCCGAGCACCCCGCTGGTATGCAGTGCAATCGCCAGGGTACCGGCGAACGGACCCAGGCCTGCCGCCAGCACCATCAGGGCGGCCCACACCAGTTCAGGCACCGATCGTAGGGCGTTGAGCAGCAATCTTGCCAGGACCTTCGCAGTCTTCCCAAGCCGTCCGGCGGCGAGCAGGCTGAGCAGTGCGCCGAACAAGGCCGCTATCAATGAACCGATCGCCGATATCGCCAGGGTTTCCAGCGCGCCGTGACCAATCTGGGCAAGCCATGCGGGAGCGGTTTCCGGCGGAAAGAAACCACCTACGTAGGAGAACATGTGACCGCCGCTCTCGGAGCTGAACAGCGAAGCCAGCTCCAGATCGAGATAGCGAAACGAAGCGAGCAGGGCGCCAAGGATGGCCAGGATCCAGGCGAGCCCTTCGAGACGGCGGATCATGCCAGCCTCTGGCGCAGCAGTGAGCTGAGCTGATCGGCGAATAACACCAGAATGAGAAAGGTCGCCAGGATCGTCGCTACCTCGCCACCGGCAAACATGCGAATGGACAGATCGATCATCTGGCCCAACCCGCCAGCGCCGACAAACCCCATAACCACCGAGGCGCGGATGGCGCATTCCCAGCGGTAGAGCGTGTAGGAGGTAAGCTCTTGTGCCGCGCTTGGCAGCAAGCCATAGAAAAACGCAGCCAAACGCGAACTGCCCACATGCAATAATGCCTGCGCAGGGCGCTGATCGACCGACTCGTAGATTTCCGCATAGACCTTGCCCAGCATGCCGCTGTACGTGATGGCGATGGCCAGCACGCCGGCAGTCGGCCCCAGGCCGACCGCACGAACGAACAGTAGCGCCCAGACCAGTTCAGGCACGCTGCGCAGCACGATCATCAGCAACCGCGCTGCGTAGCGAATCGATCGCCCCATCCATCCATGCTGCCTGCCAATAACGCCCGATATCGACAGTGCTCGTGTCGCGATCAGGCTCAACGGCACCGCCGCAATCAATGCCAGGGCCAGGCCTGCCGTCGCCATGGCCAGCGTTTGTAAGGTCGCTACCCACAGCAGGCCGAGAAAATCGTGGGAAACCTCTGGCGGCCAGAAGCCGTTCAGGAAAGCGCCGATGGTGGAAAGATTGCGCGAATCGAACAGTGCCGGGAGATCGAACTCGGTTACCACCAGCCCAGGCCAGAGCAGCACGAGGGCCAACGCGGTCATCAACAAGCGGGATAGCGCGGCCGGATCGCGTCGGGCGACCGGCGGGTCAGATATCACAGGCATCTTGGTGCCGCAGACCTGACTGAAAAATGCGGCGGATCAGCCTGGGTGCGCAGGTCGCTTGATTGACGCTCATCGGCGACATCGATGTTGGCGTTGGCGTACAGCGCTTGCAGATCCGCTTCGGTGACGTCCGACGCCGGGCAGTCGAAAACCACTGCACCACTGCGCAAGCCCACGACGCGCGGGAAATGACGCAGCGCCAGATCGACCGCGTGCAAGCTGGCAACTAGCGTGGCGCCGCGCTCCGCCGCCAACCGGTTCAACAGACCAAGCGTGTGGTCAGCCAGGTTGGGATCCATCGCCGATACCGGTTCGTCCGCCAGGATCAGTTCCGCCTGCTGATAGAGCACGCGGGCAATGCCGACCCGCTGCAGCTGGCCGCCAGAGAGCTGGTCGCAGCGCTCGAACAGCTTGTCGTCCAGATCAAGAAGCCTGAGGGTGGCGCGTACCCCGGCGATATCCAGCGGATAGCACAGCGAAGCCAGTGCGCGCAGTGTCGACCATTGGCCAAGCCGACCAGCTGAAACGGCAGTGACGACTCGCTGGCGCGCCGGGAGAGGAGGGCTCTGGTGAATTAAGCCGATGCGCGAGCGCAAGCGTTTCAGCTGAGACCCAGACAGTATTACCGGTTCATCGCCAAACACGCGAAGGGTGCCGGTAGACGCCGGCAGGCTGCTTCCCATCACGCGCAGCAGGCTGGTCTTGCCCGCTCCGGACGGGCCGATTACCGCAACGCGCTCGCCGGCCTTGATGCATAAGTCGATGCCGTGCAACACCGGCTTGCCGCCGGGATGAGCAGCTCCCACCCCGTCGAAGCGAATGCTCACTGCAGCAGCCCGGCCGATCGGGCAGCCTGCTCGATGCCTTTGTAGTTTTCCGGGCTGGTCTCGATAAAGCGGCTGGCGCGTTGAAGATCGAGAATCGCCTTGTGTTCGGGGTTGGACGGGTCGAGCTTGAGAAACGCCTGTTCGATGCGCTCGGCCAGTTCAGGATCGAGGTCGCCGCGCACGGTCCAGTTGTAATCGTAGTAGGTCGGGGTGGTGGCGTAGGCGTGCACCTTGTCTGTGTCCACCTTGCCTTCTTCGATTAGCTTGTTCCACACCGACGAGTTCAATGCGCCGCCGTCCACCCGACCGGAGGCAACCCAGGCGACGGTGGCGTCGTGGGCATTGGAGAAGGCCACCCGGCCGAAGAAGGCGTCGACATCGATGTCGGCCTGCTGCAGAAAATAACGTGGCATCAGGTGGCCCGAGGTGGACGATACCGAGCCAAAGGCAAAGCTTTTGCCTTTGAGATCAGCATGTTCGTCAACGTCAGGGTTCGAGGCGATAAAGGTGCTGGTGAAAGCTGCATCCTGCTCACGTTGGACCAGCGGAATTGCGTCGCCGGTGCGCAGCCGTGCCTGAACGAAGGTGAACCCGCCCAGCCAGGCCAGATCCAGCCGGCCGGCATCGAGCGCTTCGACCACCCCGGCGTAGTCCGACACCGGCTGGAAGCGAACCTCCATGCCGAGTTCGTTTTCCAGATACTTGCCGAGTGGCTCGAACT
This sequence comes from Halopseudomonas xinjiangensis, assembly GCF_900104945.1. Lineage (NCBI taxonomy): Bacteria > Pseudomonadati > Pseudomonadota > Gammaproteobacteria > Pseudomonadales > Pseudomonadaceae > Halopseudomonas > Halopseudomonas xinjiangensis. The sequence continues at coordinate 543,844 of NZ_LT629736.1, forward strand.
TGCGTTGCAGTTCGGTAGGTGCTTCGTCGGGGATGGCGGATACGCGCAGCACGGACTGCTCGGCAGCATGGGCGTAAGGCAAAGCAGCGGCAACAGACAGGCAGCACCCGGCCATGACGGCCAGGGGACGTTTAAGCTTCGACATGTCATTTCTCCGGTTCAATAGCGGAAGACTCCCGACCGGGTGTCGAAGCCGGCCGGGGCGTGGCGCAAGTGTACTGAAAAGCGCGAGCCAGGCAAGGCGCGATGGCTATGCCAACCCCGCCGCCGCGAGTCGCGCCGCCCACCGGGCTATCGGATACCGCTGCTCTACTCATTGTGGAAGCGGCGACTCGCCGCGATAGCGTCTCCCAGCCCGCACAGACGGGTGAGCTTTTGCTAATCTGCTCCAGCCCACACTTGGAGGTGAACATGTCCTGGCTACTGGCTGCCAACCTGTCATTGCTTTTCACCGAACAACCCTTGCCGGGCCGCATTGCTGCTGCGGCCGGTGCAGGATTCGATGGCGTGGAGATTCAGTTTCCTTACGAAATAGAACCGCAGCATCTGACCAGGCTGCTTGCCGATAGCGCCATGCCGCTGGCGCTGATCAACCTGCCAGCAGGGGATATGATGACGGGCGGCCCCGGCCTGGCGAGCGTGCCGGCTCGCGCCAGTGAATTCCACCAGGCACTTCAAGCAGCGCTACGCTATGCCGAGCGCGTCCGTCCGCAGCGCGTCAATATCCTGCCGGGTCGGCTGGCCGAAGGCATCGAGCCGGAAGCTGCAATCGATACCCTTGTCGATAATCTCCAGATAGCCTGCTCGGCATTCGAGTCGCTTGGCATTGGTGTCACCTTCGAAGCGATCAACCGGCACGACATGCCGGGCTTTCTGATTGCCACGCCAGCCGAACAACGTCAGGTCATCGAGCGAGTCGCCCACGCCAATCTTTCAGCGCAGCTCGACTTTTATCACATGGCGCGCATGGACATTCCACCGGCCCAGGCAATCCGGGAATTGGTCGGTTCGATTGGTCATGTGCAGTTTGCTGATGTGCCCGGCCGGGGCATGCCGGGAAGCGGTGGGCTCGACTTCGCCGCAGCTTTCCGGGCGCTGGATGAAGCCGGTTACCAAGGATGGTTGGCCGCAGAATACCGGGCTGCGGGCATGACCTCTTCCGATCTCGGCTGGATCGAGCATTGGCGCGCCCAGCACTGGATCAGAACCCCGGCGTGCAACGAATAGTCTGGGCACTGGTGAGCTTTTCGCCCCGGCTACTTTTCAGCGAGCCGACGCTCTGCCAGCCGAGACGCTCTGCACTGAACACATAGGTTTCGCCTGGTTGGAACTGGTCGTAGGTCAGGCCGAGGATGCAGGTGCGATACTGCGGCTCGCCCATGGTGCCGCCACCTCCGGCGCCACCGGGCATCTCGTAGCGGAAGCGCACCTGCAATTCATGGGTGCCGGGTCGCAGATCGGGAAAGTGAATGCCATCGACCAGTTCACCGTCGAGTCGATAAGCAGACAGCTGATCCATCGGCGCGGTGTCAAACTCGACTCGCGCACGATCGTCCGGTAACGGCGGCTGCGGCTGTTGTGCACAGCCCGCAGTCATCAATGCACACAGCGCGATAAGCTTACGCATCATCTCTCCAGCCCTGTTTATCGTCTTCACACTGTAGCGAAAACCAGCGACTAACGCTGGATGCCATAAGCCGGGCTACTGAATGTCGATCACTTCCACTCATTAGGCTGGCACGCGCCGAAGATCGTCGGCATCCTATTCATCATAATTATGATCATTGGAGCTCTGAATCACCGGGGCGCAGAGGAGATGGCGATGCAAGCGTTGAATGGCAAGGTTGCGGTTATTACGGGCGGCGGCAGTGGACTGGGTCGCGAACTGGCGCTGAGCTGCGCCGCGCGCGCGATGAAGCTGGTGCTGGGCGACGTCGACGAGAAGGGCATGCAGGAAACTGTGCGCCTGGTCGAAGAAGCACACGCAGGCACCGAGTCGGCCACCATGCGCCTGGACGTCTCCAAGCTCGAACAGATGCAGCAATTCGCCGACCTTGCCAAGAGCCGTTTCGGCGCCGCGCATGTCATCTTCAATAACGCTGGTGTGAGCGTCGGCGGACCGGCATGGGAAAACACCCCGCATGACTGGGAGTGGGTCATGGGTGTGAACCTGTATGGCGTGGTCTGGGGCGTCAAGGTCTTCACCCCGATGCTGATCGAGCAGAACGAAGGCCACATCGTCAACACCGCGTCGGCTGCCGGTTGGCTGAACGGGCCGAACATGGCGATCTACAACGTCTCCAAGCATGCGGTCGTTGCGCTGTCCGAAACGCTGGCGCTGGATCTGCGTGACATCAACGCTAACGTAGGCGTTACCTGCCTGTGCCCGGCCTTCTTCCCTACCGGCATCCACGAATCCGCCCGCAACCGCCCGGCAGACAAAGCTCAGACCATCACCCCAAGCGAGACCGCCCTAAAGCGCGCCGAGCTGACCAAGCAGGCGGTACAGAAGGGCAAGATCCAGGCGACCGACATCGCCGAGATGACGCTCAAGGCCGTGGAAGAAGACCAGTTCTACGTCTTCCCGCATCGCAAGATCAAGCAACTGATCGGGTTGCGTGCACAGGCGGCGGCGGACGAGAAAAAGGCCTTTGATTCGTTGAATCCGGTGCAGTGAAGTAGGTTTGTGCTTGAATCTGCTGGTACATCGGGAAAGTAAGCGGCGTCGGGAATCCGACGTCGTGGGAAATGTAGCCAAACGGCAATGAGGGAAATCGGAATATAAACAACGGCTAGGCTGGCGTGGCGCAGATTTTGCTTAGGTGTGCGTAGATGAGCGGAATATCAATTCGCTGACCCGTACGGTGGAGCTTAGCAACATGCCAAAAATTCTTACAGTAACCAGCCCTTCATTGCCTCCGCTTGAGGAGTACCTGCCGTATCTGGAAAAGATATGGGCGAGCCGAACGCTAACCAACGGCGGACCTTTTCACCAGGAATTGGAATCGGCGCTAGCGGAGCTACTAGGGGTCGAGCATCTTAGTCTGTTCACCAACGGCACAGTTGCATTGGTGACAGCTTTGCAAGCGCTCCGAGTCACCGGCGAGGTCATCACCACTCCTTATTCCTTTGTGGCAACATCTCATTCGCTGCTTTGGAACGGACTAAAGCCAGTCTTTGTCGATATAGACCCAAAAACCTTCAATATAGACCCTGCTCTGATAGAGCAAGCGATCACGCCAGCTACCACGGCCATTTTGCCAGTTCATTGTTACGGGATCCCTTGCGACGTCATCGCGATTCAGAAAATCGCCGACATCTACGGTATCAAGGTAATCTATGATGCGGCGCATGCGTTCGGAGTGAAACTTCATGGGCGATCGATACTAAATTTCGGGGACCTATCTGTGATGAGTTTTCACGCTACGAAGGTCTTCAATACTTTTGAGGGTGGGGCAATCATATGCCAGGACCGAAAGACCAAAGAACGTATCGATTACTTGAAGAATTTTGGATTCGCTGATGAAGTCACGGTAGTAGCTCCAGGTATCAATGGAAAGATGAACGAAATGCAGGCGGCCCTTGGATTAGTTCAGCTATCGAGGGTGAGCGAACAGATGCGCGCTCGAGAAGCGATTTACAAGCGGTATTGCGAGGCGTTTGAAGGAGTGCCTGGGTTGTCGGTCGCCGCTGTGCCGGAAGGTGTTGAATGGAATTGGTCGTACTACCCATTATTGATCGATTCAGACATGTTCGGAGCGAGTCGGGACGATGTTTACGAGCGTTTGAAAGCGCAAGGAGTTTATGCTCGCCGGTACTTCTTTCCATTGATCAGTGAGTTTCCTATGTATCGAGGTTGTGTCGGTGCGTCCGAATGCGCTAACGCATATGAGGCTTCTAGGAAAATTATCTGCTTACCTATGTATCCTCATCTGGAAGAGTCGGATCAGACGGAAGTTATCCGGGCGCTGCTAACTATCGCCAAGGGAGCCCACTCCTATCTCAGCATGATCGGCGAGGAATAATCATGGAACGGTTCGCCATTATCGGTGCTGGGGGGTTTGGACGAGAGGTTATGTGCTATGCAGAATCTATGCTTAGCGGGCAATACGAGGGCAATTTTGAAACGATTTTCGCGCTAGAAGGCCGCCCGGATCCTAGCGTCTTGCATGGATATAAGGTTGTAGATTTGCAAGACATAATTTCGGGGAAAGCCGACATTAGCGCTTTCAGCATCGCCATTGCTGATGGTGTGGCTCGGGAACGTATCGCCGGTGTCTTGGAAGAAAGCGGAATCAAGCCATTTTCGGTTATATCAACTACCTCTTTAGTCTTCGAGAGGGCTTCTTTAGGCCGTGGAGCAATAGTCTCCCCGTATTCTATAGTTTCTCCTGACACGAGAATTGGTGAATACGTTCACTTGAACTATCACTCTTACGTCGCCCATGACTGTGTCATCGGTAATTATGTAACCTTCGCGCCAGGCGTTAAATGTAACGGGGGCGTAGTGGTTGAGGATCATGCATATATCGGAACTGGCGCGATGATTAAGAATAGTGCTTCTGTTGCGATCACCATCGGAAAGGGGGCTACTGTTGGAATGGGGGCAGTGGTTACCAAGAGCGTGCCTGCCGGGAGCGTGGTGATAGGCAATCCAGCACGCGTCATTCGTTGATTTAAAATTTTTTCACACATGCATATGCCTTCTATTGAGGTGTCAATGAAGCTTCCCCTGGTCAGCATTGTAATCCCGGCATTCAAGTCAAAGTTCATCCGCCAAGCAATAGAGAGTGCGACCAGCCAGGATTATCCGAATTTAGAAATAATCGTCTGTGATGACTGTCATACTGACGAGATAAACGAGGTGATACAAGGTCTATCTACCTCTATCCCTGTGCTTTATGAAAAAAACAAGATTAATCTCGGTGAGCGGTATAATCTTGCTAAAGCTGTTCGTCTTTCGAGCGGAAAGTATATCAAGTTTCTATACGATGATGATGTCTTGGAAACTAATTGCATCTCCGCTCTCGTCGAAGTTGCAGAGAGCGATGCGGGCATATCGCTTGTGTCGTCTCGGAGACGTTTGATTGACGAAGCAGGGCGTTTTCTGCCGGACATTCCTGCAACCAGCTACCCTTTCGACTCGAGCGTAAGGATAGACGGCTCTTCATGCATCACGAATCTCGCTCGACGGCCGATAAACTATATCGGTGAACCGAGTTCCGTTCTATGTCGGCGCGAAGATATACTACAGATTGGCCCTGACCCAATGTCACTCGACGGAACTCCCATCGATTGGATCGGCGATTTGGCCATGTACGTCAATCTGCTGCATCGCGGTGACCTCGCGCTTCTGGCGGAGCCGTTAAGTCGATTTCGTATTTCGACGCTCCAGTTTAGCAATGATGCGAGACTCGATAAGGATATCGCGAACCAAGACTATGCCGAATTCACCGAGGCGATCAACCGCTTGCAGTGGAGCGACCGCCAGTCAGATGGACGTCTCTTGCTTGTCGCTCCTCTTGATCTGGGCGCCCCTGCTTACCGGCGCATTAATTTGGAAAAGTCGATCCGCGACGCTTATCTGTTGCGTCCCGCCGATATCAACGCTTGGCTGGCTGCTAGAACTCTTACTCCCATACAACGAGAATTGGTCGAGCGTAGAGCGAACGAAGATCGAGAACTGAGCGAAATTCTCTTCTTTCTTCTCGTCGATGATACAACCGAAAAAGAAGCGATAGATACGACGCTCAGTAGCCTCGCCGAGTTTGAATACCAGCAATACTTAACTATAGAGAAGATAAGCGCATCTTCCGCCAGAATCGAGAAGCCAAATTTCCTTGAAAAAGTCGGTGAAGTCCTGTCCAGGCATGCTTCGGCTTGGGTGGGATTTGTTCGCCCAGGTGAAATATTTTTGCCTAGCGGTCTCCTCATGGCCATTTCAAGCCTGAAGGGGGCGGACTCGTGCTGGGCCGTGTCAATGGACGAGGTATATCGACTGGCGAATGGCGAAACTGGAGGTGCGTTCCGTCCTGCTTTCAATCTCGATTACCTACTTAGCTTCCCATCCGGCAATTCGAGGCATTGGCTCTTCAATTCAGCCAAGCTTCGCGAATCGATCGTCGAGTGTGTCACTTCCAGTGAATGGTTTGAGCTGGAGGTACTGCTCCGCATGGCGGAGCTCGGTGGTCTCGATGTCTTTGGTCACATTTCGGAACCGCTCACCATAAGCGATGCGCCGGTTTTAGAGGATACGGGTGAAGTGCATGAAATTTTGAGCAGCCACCTTGCTCGCAGAGGTTATTGTGACGCGCGCGTTCTCTGTGACAGGCCTGGTCGATACAAGATTGTATATCCCCACGGTTTCGAGCCAATGGTCTCGATTATCATACCAACGCGTAATCAGCTTCCTATGTTGCAGCGATGTGTCGAAACCCTGTTGGAAGAGACCGAATATTCGCGCTATGAAATATTGATCGTCGACAATCGTAGCGACGATCCGGATGCTTTGGCATGGCTGGAAGGCGTTAGCAAGTTAGATGAGAGCAAGATACGTGTCGTCCGATACCCTGAAGAGTTCAATTTTTCGGCGATTAATAACATGGCGGTTTCGCAGGCCAGGGGCGAATACTTGGTGCTGTTAAACAATGACACGGCAATAATCAGCAAGACATGGCTCAAGGAGATGATCAACCACGCGCTGCGACCCGAAGTTGGTATCGTCGGGTCTAAATTGCTTTTTCCTGACGGTAGCATCCAGCACGCCGGGGTCATCCTTGGTCTGGGCGGCCCCGCGGAACACCCTTTCATTGGCGAGGCGTCCGATGCGCCGGGTTATATGCACAGACTGCAGGTTACCCAGAACTATACTGCGCTGACGGCGGCATGCCTGATGATTCGGAAGTCGGTGTATGTCAGCGTAGGGGGAATGGACGAAACCGCGTTTAAAGTGTCGTACAACGATGTCGATCTGTGCTTGAAGGTCCGGCAGGCGGGCTATTTGCTGGTATGGAGTCCTCATTCGGTCGTGCTCCACGAGGGCAGTGTGAGCCAGACCCACGTGGACCAAAGTAAGCAAAGAGAGAAAAGAGCGCGGTTTGTTGCGGAACAAGACGCCATGTATTCGAAATGGTTGCCGGTCTTGGCGAGAGACCCCGCTTATAACCGCAATCTTTCGCTGGTGAAGCCAGGCGGTTTCAAGCTGGCAGATACTTCAATTTCATGGCGACCTCTCGACTCTTGGCGTCCGCTTCCTGTCCTGTTGGCGCATCCGGCGGATCTGTACGGCTGCGGTCATTATCGAGTAATTCAGCCGTTCGATGCGCTTCGGGACAAAGGTATTGTGGATGGTGCGTTGTCTGTCGGGCTGATGCATGTTGCGGACCTCGAGCGATACGACCCTGACGTGGTCTTACTGCAGCGACAGATCGGATCCGACCGGCTTGAGGCTCTGCGTCGCATGAAGGCATTTTCTCGTGCGTTCAAGGTGTACGAGCTTGATGATTACCTTCCCGGTCTTCCTCTCAAGAGTGCACACCGGCAGCACATGCCCAAGGACGTGCTTCGCTCAATAAAGCGAGGATTGTCATACGTTGATCGGTTCGTCGTTTCGACTTCCGCGCTAGCCGATGTGTTCGCGGCTGATCATCCCAGTATTCACGTCGTGGAGAATAGGCTGGATCCAGTTTGGTGGGGTTCCTTGCCTGAAGCTACCCGCCGACAGTCTGGAAAACCAAGAATTGGTTGGGCAGGCGGTGCGAGCCACACGGGGGATCTAGAGTTGGTTTATGACGTCGTGAAGGATTTGTCGGAAGAGGTCGATTGGGTATTTTTCGGTATGTGCCCCGATAAACTGAGGCCCCACGTTCACGAATTTCACGCTGGAGTACCGATAGCGCAATACCCGTCCAAACTGGCGAGTCTAGATCTCGATTTGGCCATCGCTCCGGTGGAACAAAATCTCTTCAACGAGTGCAAAAGCAATTTACGGTTGCTGGAGTACGGCATCTGTGGGTTTCCGGTGGTGTGTTCTGATGTCCGTTGTTATCAAGGGCAGCTCCCGGTGACCCGGGTAAAGAACCGATACCGCGACTGGGTTGACGCGATCCGCCAGCATCTGGCTGATCCGGAGGCTTCCGAGCAAGCTGGTAGACGTCTTCAAGCTGCGGTGCGGCGTGACTGGATGCTCGACGAAGACGCCATCGCTCTTTGGAAGAAAGCTTGGCTGCAACACTGAGTTCAAGTTTTTTGGAACGAGGCCGACATGATGTTTGGTCGGCCTCGAAAGGCGCTGTGTGATGCGCCGGCTTCGGAGTCAAGGGAAATAAAAAAATTCCTAAAGCTTTGACGAACGGCGTCGATACAGTAACTGAATGCGAACTCAATGGGTGCCTGGGCAAGTCCGGCCCTGGGGTCGCGGCTCAGGCAAACATAACCAGGTCTACGAGGTACTTACCATGGCCCTTACAGTAAACACGAACGTAGCTTCACTGAACGCCCAGCGTAACCTGGGTGCCTCTTCTTCAAATCTGCAGACTTCCTTGCAGCGTCTGTCTTCCGGTTCGCAGATCAACAGCGCCAAGGACGATGCGGCCGGCCTGCAGATCTCCAATCGTCTGACCAGCCAGATCAACGGTCTGGGGGTAGCGACCAAGAACGCCAACGACGGCATCTCCATTGCGCAAACCGCGGAAGGCGCTCTTCAGGAATCTACCAATATCCTGCAGCGTATGCGTGACCTGTCCCTCCAGTCGGCCAACGGCTCAAACGGCGAAGGCGAGCGGAAAGCTCTTAACTCCGAAGTCGCCGAGCTGAAGAAAGAGCTGGACCGCATTTCTAACACCACTGCGTTCGGTGGCAAAAAGTTGTTTGATGGAAGTTTTGGTACAGAAACGTTCCAGGTAGGTAGCGCGGCTAACGAAGCGATCAGCGTTAAACTAAATGAAGTAAGCACTAAGGAGCTGAAGAGCGATTCGATCAGCAGCGGTACGATCGCTCAACAAGGTGCGGCTACTGCCTCTGGTGTGGTGGCAGTAGAGTTTACGGTCGCCTCGGGCAGCGCAGACGGCACCGACCGGGTTTTCAAAATCAGCGCAGAGTACGCGTCCGGCGCCACTGCTACTGAGCAAACCCAGCTTTTGGCTAGCACGATCAACGATGCGAACATTGGTGTCGGTGCATTTGTCAACGACAGCGGCGCTATCGAATTGATCACCGACCGTAAGATGGGTACTGCTGCCGATGAACTGTCGATGACCTTTGCCACGGGCGCTACTGCTACCGCCGCGGAGACTGCCGCAAGCAGTGCCACTGATCAAACCTTCTCGAAGGTTACTACTGGCAACAGCGTGAAAGACATTGACATTACTAGTGCCAAAGGTGCCCAGGAAGCGGTATATATCATCGACGAAGCGATGAAGTCGATCGATTCGCAGCGTGCAAGCCTCGGCTCGGTACAGAACCGCTTTGAGTCGACCATCAGCAACCTGCAGAACATCTCGGAGAACGCGTCTTCTGCTCGTAGCGCGATCAAGGACACCGATTACGCTGCTGAATCGGCCAAGCTGACCAAGAACCAGATCATGCAACAGGCTGGTACTGCAATGCTGTCCCAGGCGAACCAGTTGCCGCAGGCTGTCCTTAGCCTCCTGGGCTAAGTCGGGAAGTGGTAACAGTGCGGAGAGAGGGGTGACCTTCTCTCCGCTTTTTCCTATGCGAGGTTAGTACCATGGAAATGGGCACACCCAAACCGTTGCAACTCAGCCGTACCAGCGTAAGCGCGGTATCGGTCGAGGCGGGCCTCAGCAGCCGTCCAATATCGCGGCAAGCCGATGCGGCGATGATCAACTCGTCGATCGCGCCTATTGCTACGCAGTCACCTGATGCTGTTCAGCAGTCCGCGGAAGTGAACAGAAACGCACTGGATACCGCAGTGACCGACATCCAGGATTTTGTGCAATCCGTCAGTCGCAATATCGATTTTCAGATCGACGACTCCAGCGGACGCGTGGTCATCAACGTGACCGAGCGATCCAGCGGGGACGTGATCAGACAAATTCCTTCGGAAGAGGCCCTTCGCCTGGCCGAAAATCTCTCACAGATACGTAGCGTGTTGTTCGAGGCGGAAGCGTAGGCTTCCTGGCCGGTTAAGCTGGCACGTAACTTGCCTGATGACCGGGAGACGCTGTGCGGATTCACAATCCGTCAACTTTTGGTCGGAAGGACACAAATATGGCTATTACAGGTATCGGTTCGGGGCTTGATATTCAGGGCATGGTAGCCGCCCTGGTCAACGCTGAAGCAGCGCCGAAAACCGCTCAGCTCAATCGTCTTGAAAAGGCGACGACAACCAAATTTTCTGCGCTCGGGCAGTTTCGTAGCGCGCTCTCTGATTTCCAGAAAACGGTCAAAGACTTGAATAGCGCATCGCTGTTCGAGAAGCGCACGGCTACGTCTGGTAAGACGGATATTTTCACGGTTTCCGCGGACACTAAGGCGGTTGCGGGAAGTTACAGCGTGCAAGTTTATAGTCTGGCGCAGTCGAGCAAGGTCGCGCTACAAGGGTTCACCGATCCTACCTCGTCGCTTGGCGCGGGTGAGCTCGAAATCAGCTTCGGTGGTGATGCTCCGCTCAAGATCAATGTGACCGACGAGGCGAGCGGCCTCGCCGGAATTCGGGATGCGATAAACGCGGCTGGCAAGGAAAAAGGCTTGTCCGCGACGATTGTGAACGATCCCAGTGGGGCAGGTGGCGCCAGGCTTGTGCTGAGTTCAACTAAGTCTGGAGTCGGCAATGATATCTCGGTTGCAGTGTCGAGAGGCGGAGCCGAGCTTCAGAAGCTTGCCTTCCCGCCGCCGGCTTTCGATACCACCGATCCGCTTGCGCCGAAGGTCATAACCCAGGCCGCCGATGCCAAGTTCGCCATAGACGGCATTCAGATGAGCAGCAAAAGCAACGCCGTCGCGGATGCGATTGACGGCGTCACGCTGACACTGAAGGGTGCACAGCCCCAAGAAGAGCTCGACAACGCCAATACGATCAGCCTCACGGTGGGCGAGGACCGCGCCGGAGTGAAAACGTCCTTGAAAAGCTTTGTGGATGGTTACAACAAGCTGATGACCACGGTCGGTTCGCTTACGAAAGTCACCGCTGTCGGCGGTGATAGCGGGCAGCCACTCACCGGTGGTCTGGTAGGCGACGCGTCGGTTCGCTCGTTCATGACCGGCATTCGCGGAGATCTGGGTAACCCGGTTGGTTCGGGGGGACTCAAGATACTGTCTGATCTGGGTATTAGCACCCAGCGGGACGGGACACTGAAAATTGATGATACCAAGCTCGACAAGGTCCTCGCTGATAACTTTGGCCAGCTAAGCAGCTTTCTTACCGGCGACGGTGGGTTGATGGCAAAGCTGGAGAAGACTCTTGAGCCATATACCAAGTCTGATGGCATCATTGATAGTCGTACCAAAGGGCTCCAAAACACTCTCGACAGCGTCGATGATCAGCGTGAGGCGTTAACGCGTCGCGTTGGCAAACTGGAGACACGTCTGCTCGATCAATTCAACCGGATGGATACGCTCATTGGACAGATGTCCGGAACCAGCGATTATCTCGCGGGTGTTCTGGGTAGCCTCCCTGGTGTCGTAAAACAGAGTAAGTAAATATGACCAGCCCCATCGACACCTACAAACAAGTCAACATCAGCCAGGAAGTCTCGCAATACCGCGCCGTGCAATTATTGCTTAACGGCGCTATCGAACGTCTGAAGCTGGCGCGTCATGCCCAGGCCACCGGAAACCCGGAGCGTCGAGGCGCGGCCGTCGGTAGCACCGTCAGCATCATCGGTGCGTTGCAAGGCTCGCTGGATATGGAGCTGGGCGGCGAAATTTCGCAGAACCTCGACGCATTGTACGACTACATGCTGCGTAAGCTTGCTGGGGTGGCGCTGGACGATACTCCACGCTCGCTGGAGGAAGTGCAGAGTTTGCTGGAAGAAATCAAGGAAGCCTGGGACGCGATCGAGCCGAAGTGAGGGGTAGAGGGCGGAAAGGTCGTGCCGGGTCGGTCTTCCCACAAAGGCGGAGTACCGCGCATAGCCATGGGAGGCGCGACCCGCGGCGACCGGACTGATCAGATCACGCCGAACCCGGGCGTCCTGCGGAGATGTCGCGGCGGGTCGACCCTCTCACTGAGTCTCGCCGGTCATGAGCTTTCAATTGTTCGCTTCTGCATAATTCCCCTCAAGTTTTACCGCGGTGGCCGATATATAGGGTATGTGCAACACACCCAGGGACACAGCGCCATGAACGCCTACGCAATGAAGCAGTATCAGACTGTCAACGTCCATGCCCAGGTCAGCGAGGCGAATCCTCATCGCCTGATTCAGATGTTGTTCGAAGGTGGACTGCAGCGGCTGGCGCAGGCGAAAGGCGCGATGCAGCACGGCAACCTTGCGCTGAAAGGCGAGCTGGTTGGCAAGGCGGTGGGCATCATCAATGGATTGCGCGATGGGCTCGACCTGCAGAAGGGTGGCGAACTGTCCGCCAATCTGGATAATCTCTACGCGTACATGATTCAACGGCTCAGCCAGGCGAATCTTAAGAACGACCCGGCGATGATCGACGAAGTGGCCGGCCTGTTGCGTGAAATCAAGGAAGGCTGGGATACCATCCAGGCCTGAGGAAAGCGTCATGGCACATGCTGTTGAGCAGTTGGAGCAGACCCATCGAGCCTTGATCGTCGCGGTTCAGGCCGGCGATTGGGAACAGGTTGGTGAACTCGACGTACTCTGCCGCGATCTGGTCGGGCGGGCGATGCAGAATCCCGAGCGCGACGAGCAGGCATTGGCCGAAGCATTGACCTCGCTGTCGGACACCTACCGGGAAGTGATCGGGCTGTGCCAGGCAGTGCAGGGCAAGCTGGCCGAAGAGCTGCACGGAATTCAGCGCAGCAAGGAAAGCGCCAAGGTCTACCAGATGTTCAGCTGAGCCGGTTTCGGATGGATGGCAGGAATTCATGCGCCAACTATTTGACTCCCGCTCCGAATCTGGCTACCTTTGACAAAATATTAAAAGGCAATGGCGTTGCGCTATCACGCGTTCGACCTGCCCGTCTGTCAACAGGACGCCGCACTGCTTATGCTGCCAAACTCTCATATCTTGTTAATCGAAGATTGCCCGGAAAATCGGCGCAATATTCAGGTCATTCTCGATTTCCTCGGCGAAGACGCCATCATCACCACTTCGGACTCCTGGACTTCTGCCGTTGAGGCACAGGTTGAAGGTTCCGAAGCGGTAAAGTGCGTTCTGTTAGGCCGTTGCGAGCACAGCATGGGCCTGCCCGGATTGCTGGCCCAGCTGGACAAGTGGGACGATGCGATGCCGGTGATCTCCTGCGATGCGGGCGATCCTTCCGCCTGGCCTGAGCACGTTCGGCAGCGACTGCTCGCGATCCTGCCGCCGCCGCTTAGCTACAATCAGCTTATCGATGCCTTGCATCGCGCTCAGGTGTATCGCGAGATCTATAGCGAACGCGCCCGCCGTGGTAGCCAGCGCGAGCCCAACCTGTTCCGCAGCCTCGTAGGTACGAGCCGCAGCGTACAGGCTGTCCGCATGATGATGCAGCAGGTCGCCGATACCGAAGCCACCGTACTGATCCTGGGCGAGTCGGGGACCGGCAAGGAAGTGGTTGCGCGGAATCTGCATTATCACTCCCGTCGCAAGGATGCCCCGTTCGTACCGGTCAACTGCGGCGCGATTCCTGCCGAGCTGCTCGAGAGTGAGTTGTTCGGACACGAAAAGGGTGCGTTCACCGGCGCCATCACCACCCGGGCCGGTCGCTTCGAGCTGGCCCAGGGCGGCACGCTCTTCCTCGACGAAATCGGCGACATGCCGTTGCCGATGCAGGTCAAGCTGCTGCGAGTTTTGCAGGAGCGCACCTTCGAGCGGGTGGGCAGTAACAAGGTGCAGACCGCAGATGTGCGCGTCATCGCCGCGACGCACAAGAATCTGGAAGACATGATCGAACGAGGCAGCTTCCGCGAGGACCTGTTTTACCGCCTGAACGTGTTCCCCATCGAGATGCCTGCTCTGCGTGAGCGTATCGAGGACCTGCCGCTGCTGCTCAACGAGCTGATCACGCGGCTGGAGAAGGAAAAGCGCGGCTCGATCCGGTTTTCCACATCAGCGATCCTTTCGCTCTGCCAGCACGAATGGCCCGGCAACGTCCGCGAATTGGCCAACCTTGTCGAGCGGATGGCGATCATGCATCCGCATGGCGTGATCGGCGTGAACGAGCTTCCGCGCAAATTTCGCTATGTCGAGGATGATCACGAAGACCTCCGCTCGCAGCGGGAAGATGATGATGATGAGCGGGGCGAGGCCTTCAACGGTTTGGTCGGGCTGAACAGCCCGGCATTCCTGCCGCCGGAAGGTCTGGATCTGAAGGAGTATCTTGGCGGGCTGGAACAGACGCTGATCCAGCAGGCGTTGGACGAGTCGGCCGGTGTCGTCGCACGCGCTGCAGAGCGTTTGCAAATTCGGCGAACCACCTTGGTGGAAAAGATGCGCAAGTACGGTATCAACCGCGGCGTAGAGATGTCAGAAGACTGACGCGCGAAGCGGAGACGTCTTGCTATTCAAATGTAAGCCATTGAAACACAAGCAAAGCTGATCCGTGGCACAACGCTTGCTAAGTATCCCCTGAAGAGGTTTTTTCAGGGGATTTTTCATGTCGGTCACAGCTCACAACCTGCCGCAGGCAACCAGCGAACTCGCGCAGGCCAGCGAAGCTACCGATGATCAGGAGCGCGCCCGGCTGGAGCGGGCGTACGAGCAGTTCAGTCGCGTATCCGGTCAGCTCTCCGCCTCCTATGCGTTGCTCGAAGAGCAGGTCGCCTCACTCAAGTCGCAGCTCGCGGATGTCAGTCAACAGCGTACCCGTGAACTGGCAGAAAAAGCGCGTCTGGCGGGGCGGCTGCAGAATCTTCTCGATCTTCTGCCTGGTGGCGTCGTGGTCATGGATGGTCGCGGCGTCGTCCGCGAGGCGAACCCGGCCGCACGTGAGCTGCTCGGGGAGCCTCTCGAAGGAATGCTCTGGCGGGATCTGATTCGTGACCGCTTTGCCCCCCGTGAAGACGATTATCACGAGGTATCGCTGCGCAGCGGTCGCCGCGTGTCGATGGCTACGCGTTCGCTGGTTGGCGAGCCAGGCCAGCTGATCCTGTTGACCGATCTGACCGAGACACGCGCGCTTCAGAGTCAGCTAGCGAGGCACGAACGGCTTTCTGCCCTGGGCCGCATGGTCGCTTCCCTCGCTCATCAGATCCGTACACCGCTGTCCACTGCCATGCTCTACGCGAGTCATCTCACTGATCCGACACTGGCCGAAGAGAACCGCACGCGCTTCAGCGCCAGGCTGAAGGGTCGGCTGGAAAGCATCGAGCAACAGGTCCGTGACATGCTGATCTTTGCCAGAGGCGACCTTCCGATCAATGACAGCGTTAAGGTCGGAGACTGGTTCGCGCTGCTCCGGCAGCAGGCCGAGCCTTTGATCGAGCAGGGCGGAGCACGCTGCATCTGGCAAGACCGGTGCCCACCCGGGTACAAGCTCCGATGCAATACCGAGACGCTCATCGGAGCGATAACCAATCTGATAGACAACGCCATCCAGGCTGGCGGGAGCCATGCCCGCCTCAAGGTTAGCCTGCGCCTGATTAGCGGCCAGCTGAGCATCTGCATCGTCGATGCCGGTCGAGGCATGACGCCAGCGCAATTGTCCCGGATTGGTGAGCCTTTCTTCACCACCCGTGCGCAGGGCACCGGGCTTGGCGTATCCGTTGTGAAAGCGGTGGCGCACGCGCACGGCGGCTCGTTCTACATGCGCAGCAAGGCCAATTGGGGCACCTGTGCCGAGCTGTTGCTGCCGCTCAGAGAGGCCCAGGCATGACCGTGAAGCTCGCACGCATCCTGCTGGTGGAAGATGATCGTGATCTACGTGAAGCCCTGTCGGACACCCTTTCCCTGGGCGGACACGCACACATCGAAGCGCCGGATGCCGAAACCGCGCTCAAATTGCTGCAGCGCGAACCGGTGTCGCTAGTGGTCAGTGACGTGAATATGCCTGGCATGGACGGCCATATGCTGCTGCGGCAGGTGCGTGAACATCATCCGCACATCCCGGTGTTGCTGATGACGGCGTATGGAACGGTGCAGCAGGCGGTGACGGCGATGCGTGACGGTGCCGTGGATTATCTGGTCAAGCCGTTCGAGCCCCGCGCCCTGCTCGACCTCGTTGCCCAGCACAGCCAGGGCCGCCTGCCCTCGCCTGCGGGGGAGGGGCCGGTGGCAGTGGAGCCGACAAGCCAGCAGCTTTTGCAACTGGCCGCACGCGTCGCTGCCAGCGAATCGACGGTGTTGATCTCCGGTGAGTCGGGTACCGGGAAAGAGGTGCTTGCGCGCTACATTCATCAGCACTCGGCGCGTTCCGCCCAGCCGTTCATCGCCATCAACTGCGCAGCGATTCCGGACAACATGCTGGAAGCCACACTGTTTGGCCATGAAAAGGGTGCGTTCACCGGGGCGGTAGCCGCGCAGCCGGGCAAGTTCGAGCAGGCCAATGGCGGCACCATACTGCTCGACGAGATTTCCGAAATGCCCCTTGGCCTGCAGGCCAAACTGCTTCGGGTCTTGCAGGAGCGAGAGGTCGAACGGGTAGGGGGGCGCAAGCTGATCGAGCTGGACATCCGCGTTATTGCTACCACCAACCGCGATCTGCTGGCCGAGGTCTCTGCCGGGCGGTTCCGTGAAGATCTTTACTATCGTCTCGGCGTGTTTCCGTTGCAATGGCAGGCGCTGCGTATGCGGACCGGCGATATTTTGCCGATTGCCGAACGTCTGCTCGACAAGCACAGCCGCAAGATGAACCAGCCCAGGCCGCGGCTGGCTCCTGATGCGCAGCAGGCGCTGACCGCGCATGCCTGGCCCGGAAACGTTCGCGAACTGGATAACGCCGTTCAGCGTGCGTTGATCCTGCAACAGGGCGGGGTGATCCACGCGCAGGACCTGTGCCTGAGCACAGCGCCCGGTGCCGCCATTTTTCCGACAGTCGCGCCGCCCGAGCCGTCAGTGCTTGCCGCTGCGGCAGTGCCGGAGGTAGCGGAGGTACGCTCCGGCAGTCTCGGCGCCGGTGTGAAACAGCGCGAATATCAATTGATCATGGATGTGCTGCGGGCCGAGCAGGGCCGCCGCAAGGAGGCGGCCGAACGCCTTGGCATCAGCCCGCGCACGCTGCGCTACAAACTCGCGCAGATGCGGGATGCTGGATACCCTGTCGAAGCCTAAGCGCTCGTACCGCTCACAGCAGAGCAGGCACCTCCCCACAGAAAACAAACCGGCGTTGCCTGGGCCGCATGCCGTCTCGCGACGGCCGGTTCATGGGCAACGCGGGACACCACTTCGGCACCGGATAATCATCCCTCGGCAAGCCGGCAAATCTGGCACCAATCTTGCTCTGGTCATTGCAAAGCTGAATTTGCCGTCAAATTTTCTACGGCTTGGAGATAGCGATGACTCAGGGTGTTGAATTCAATCGTCTGATGCTGCAAATGCGCACCATGCAAATGGAAGCCATGAGCAAGCCGCAGGCGCCTGCCCAGATCGACAGGAACGTCAACGAGTCGGCTTTCGGCGACATGCTTTCGCAGGCGGTCAATCGCGTCAACGAACTACAGAAAACCACTAGCGATCTGCAGACCGGTTATGAGCGCGGCGAGCCTGGCATCGACCTCACCGAAGTGATGATCGCCTCGCAGAAATCCAGCGTGGCATTTCAGGCTGCGACTCAGGTCCGCAACAAGTTGATCACCGCGTACGAAGACATCATGAAGATGCCGATCTGAGCGCTCATTCGACCCGCATTCTTACTGCTCGCTTGTTTGACCGAGGATAATCATGGAAGCCACCCCCAACACCCCAGCCACTCGCGGCGCGCCGGCTGTCGAAACCGAGCGGAAGCCGCTGCTGGGCCTGAGCTTTCTGGAAAACCTGTCGCAACTGCCGCTGCTGCGCCAGTTCGGTCTGCTGATCGGACTTGCCGCCAGCGTGGCGATCGGTTTCGCCGTGGTGTTGTGGTCTCAGCAGCCGGACTACCGTCCGTTGTACGGCAGCATGGAAAATTACGACGCTGCGCAGGTCGTCGATATCCTCCAACAGGCGCGCATCGAATATAAGGTCGAGCCCAATAGCGGTGCGCTGCTGGTGCGTACCGAGCATCTGGCGGATGCCCGTTTGCGTCTGGCCAGCGCCGGCGTGACCCAGCGTGACGCCAACCTCGGTTTCGAGATTCTCGACCGTGAACAGGGGCTCGGCTCGAGCCAGTTCATGGAGACCACGCGCTATCGTCGCGGCCTGGAAGGTGAGTTGGCGCGGACCATTTCCAGCCTGAACAACATCAAGGGCGCTCGCGTTCACATCGCCATGCCGCGCACCACCGTGTTCGTGCGTGACGACCGCAAGCCAAGTGCCTCGGTACTGTTGGAAATGTACGCAGGTCGCGGCATCGAACCTGCTCAGGTCATGGCGATCGTCAATCTCGTGGCCACCAGTGTGCCGGAGCTGTCCAAGGATCAGGTGACCGTTGTTGATCAGAATGGCAACCTGCTGTCGGACCAGGCCGAGCTCAGCGAGCTGACCATCGCCGGTCGCCAGTTCGACCATACCCGTCGTTTGGAAGACACCTATACCCGCCGCGTGCACAACATCCTGCAGCCGGTGCTGGGCACTGGCCGTTACAAGGCCGAAGTGTCCGCGGACGTGGACTTCAGCGCCATCGAATCGACCGCCGAAACCTTCAGTCCCGAATCGGCCGTACGCAGTGAGCAGGTGCTTAGCGAGCAGCGTGCGACCGGGCAGGGTCCTCAGGGCGTGCCTGGCGCGCTGGCCAATCAGCCGCCTGGCGCGGTGCAGGTGCCCGAGCAGGTCGTCGATCCCGAAACCGGTGAACCGATTGCCGCGCCGCAGCCGCGCGACGTCCGCGAGCAGAGCACTCGCAATTACGAGCTCGATCGTCAGATCAGCTACACCCGCCAGCAGCAGGGCCGGTTGCGTCGGCTTTCCGTCGCTGTGGTCGTCGACGATCCGGTCCAGGTGAATGCGGAAACCGGTGAATCCACCCGTGTGCCCCTGAGCGAAGCCGAGATCGCCCGCCTGACCCGTCTGGTCCAGGATGCTGTGGGATACGATGCCAGCCGCGGCGATAGCGTCAGTGTGATCAACAGTGCCTTCGTGGCGCAGAGCGTCGCCGAAGAATTGCCGGAGATACCGTTCTGGTCGCAACCCTGGTTCTGGGACATCGCCAAACAGTTCCTCGGTATACTTTTCGTCCTGATACTGGTTTTCGGCGTGCTGCGTCCGGTGCTCAAGAACCTCACTACCAGCAGCAAGCCGATGACGGCCGGCGCGGGCTACCCGGCGGAGCTCGACGATATTGGCGGCATCGGCGACGATCTGCGCGAAGACCGCGTTAGTCTATCCGGCCCGGTAGGCGCTCCGGTGATGTTGCCCGCTCCGGGCGCGGGCTATGAACAGCAACTAAATGCGATCAAAGGTCTTCTGGCAGAAGACCCAGGCCGTGTCGCCCAGGTAGTCAAAGAGTGGATCAACGACGATGAATGAAGAAGCCAAACGCCCGCAGAAGCTTTCCAAGCTCGACAAGGCGGCCATCTTCCTGCTCAGTCTGGGTGAGTCCGACGCCGCGGCGCTTCTCAAGCACATGGGGCCGAAGGAAGTACAGCGAGTGGGCAGCGCCATGGCAGGCCTGCGCACCGTGCAGCGCGAGCAGGTTCAACAGGTCATGGGTGACTTCATCGAGGTGGTCGGTGAACAGACCGGCCTGGGCGTGGGTGCGGACAATTACATTCGAAAGATGCTCACCCAGGCGCTGGGCGAGGACAAGGCGAGCAACCTGGTCGATCGTATTCTGCTCGGCGGCAGTACCTCGGGCCTGGACAGCCTGAAGTGGATGGAGCCACGCGCGGTGGCCGACGTAATTCGTTACGAGCATCCGCAGATCCAGGCGATCGTCGTGGCCTACCTCGACCCGGACATGGCGGCCGAGGTCATCGGTTACTTCGATCACAAGGTGCGCCTCGACGTGCTGCTGCGAGTGGCCTCGCTCAACACCGTACAGCCGTCGGCACTCAAGGAGCTCAACGAGATTCTGGAAAAGCAGTTTGCCGGCAACTCGAACACCATTCGCGCAAATATGGGCGGTGTGAAGCGCACTGCCGATATCATGAACTTCCTCGAAACCACGACCGAATCGCAGCTGATCGAGGCGATTCGCGAGATCGACGAGGATCTCTCGACCAAGATCGAAGACCTCATGTTCGTCTTCGACAACCTGGCCGATGTCGACGACCGCGGTATTCAGGCACTGCTGCGCGAAGTATCCTCCGAGGTGCTCATTGTCGCGCTCAAGGGCGCAGACGAGACCATCAAGGACAAGATCTTCCGCAACATGTCCAAGCGTGCTTCCGAGCTGCTGCAGGACGACCTTGAAGCCAAGGGGCCGGTGCGCATCAGCGAAGTGGAAGCGGCGCAGAAAGAGATTCTTACCATCGCGCGGCGCATGGCCGACGCCGGCGAGATTGTCCTCGGTGGCAAGGGCGGCGAGGAAATGATCTGAGGCCCGCGCCCATTCGCTCCGCCCACGCGGGGCGCCTGTTCCCATCATACCGAGGTCCTCTCGCATGGCCGACAAACCCGACAGCGAACTGATCCGTGGCGCAAGCCCGACCGCCTACGCCTTGTGGAACCTGCCCAGCTTCGACGCCGAGCCGCTGCAGGTGCCGCTGGAAACAGCGGAGCCGGACGCTGCGGACGAGACGGTGATCGAACTTCCCGAAGAGGTGGAAGAAGCACCCAAGCCGTTCACGGTTGAAGAGCTCGAGCAGATCCGCGAGGAAGCGTACAACGAGGGCTTTGCTGCGGGCGAGCGTGACGGTTTCCATTCGGGGCAGATCAAGGGGCAGCAGGAGGCCAAGACTCGCCTGGACGTTCGTCTCGGTGAAATCGAAGCCCTGATGAGCCAACTGATGGAACCCATGCACGAGCAGGACGAGCAGATTGAAGATATGTTGCTCAAGCTCGTCGAAACCATGGTTCGTCAGGTCATCCAGCGCGAACTGCTGACCGACTCCAGCCAGATTGTCCGTGTGCTGCGCGGCGCGCTCAAGGCGTTGCCGATGGGCGCCGGCAATATCCGCATCTACCTCAATCCGGCCGACTTCGAGGCGGTGAAGGCGCTGCGAGAGCGGCACGAGGAAAGCTGGCGCCTGCTCGAGGACGACGCGCTACTGCCCGGTGGCTGTCGCGTCGAAACCGAACATAGCCAGGTGGATGCCACGCTTGAGACGCGGCTGGCGCAGATCATCGAGCAGCTATTCGAGGAGCGCCGGGAGCAGCGCGCTCACCCGCCCGAGCCTGATATGACGCTCGTGGCAACGCCCGGCCCGAACAATCCATGACTTCGCCGGAGCGCGTCAGCTTTGCCAAACGCCTTTCACGCTACCCCGGCGCGCTGAAACTGGCGGACGAACCGGTCGTCGAGGGTCGGCTGATCCGCATGGTCGGATTGACGCTCGAGGCTGAAGGGTGCAAGGCGCCGGTCGGCAGCCGTTGTCTGGTGATCAGTGAAACGCCGGCGGGCCAGAGCCAGATCGAAGCCGAGGTGATGGGTTTTGCCGGGAGCAAGATCTACTTGATGCCGGTCGACAGTCTGCAGGGCGTGCAGCCCGGTGCACGGGTCGTGCCGTCGGCTGGCGGCGGCAAGCTGCCGATGGGATTCAGCATGCTTGGCCGCGTCGTGGACGGTATCGGCCGGCCACTGGATGGCAAGGGCATGTTTAAGGCCGACGACTGGGTCGACCTGAACGGTCCGGTGATCAATCCGCTCAAGCGTCACCCCATCGAGGACACGCTGGATGTGGGTATTTGCGCGATCAACAGCCTGCTGACCGTGGGCCGCGGCCAGCGCCTGGGCCTGTTCGCCGGCAGCGGCGTGGGTAAGTCCATGTTGCTCGGCATGATGACGCGCTTTACCGACGCGGATATCACCATTGTCGGTCTGGTTGGCGAACGTGGGCGCGAGGTGAAGGAGTTCATCGAGCAGATCCTTGGCGAGAAGGGCATGGCCCGCTCGGTGGTGGTGGCGTCGCCCGCAGACGATGCGCCGCTGATGCGCCTGCGTGCCGCCATGTATTGCACGCGTATCGCTGAATACTTCCGTGATCAGGGCAAGAACGTGCTGCTGCTCATGGATTCGTTGACCCGCTTCGCCCAGGCGCAGCGCGAAATTGCCTTGGCGATCGGCGAACCTCCAGCGACCAAGGGCTATCCGCCTTCGGTATTCGCCAAATTGCCGGCACTGGTGGAGCGGGCTGGCAATGCCGAGCAGGGCGGCGGCTCGATCACTGCGTTCTATACCGTCCTGTCCGAGGGCGACGATCAGCAGGATCCGATCGCCGATGCCTCCCGGGCGATTCTTGACGGCCACGTCGTGCTCTCCCGACGACTGGCGGAGGAAGGGCATTATCCGGCCATCGACATTGAAGCTTCGATCAGCCGCGCGATGCCGCAGATCGTCAGCCAGGAGTATCTGCAAAAGGCGCAGCTGTTCAAGCAGATGTACGCACGCTACCAGCAAAGCCGCGATCTGATCAGCGTTGGGGCCTACTCGGCCGGCTCCGACCCGCTCACGGACAGAGCCATCCACAAGATGCCTTCCATGCAGAGCTTTCTGCGCCAGAATCTGCACACCAGCGTACCCCTACCTGATAGCCAGGCCGCGCTTGAAAAGCTGGTAAGCAATGAGTGAAAGCCGGATCCGCCGCCTTGCGCCAGTCGTGGAGATGGCCGTCGATGAGGAGCGCAAGGCTGCGGCCCGCCTGGGCGAAAGCCAGAAGCAGGTCGAGGATGCCAGGACGCGCCTGCGCGATCTCGAATTTTATTGCAGCGAATACGAGAAGGGCTGGACCCAGCGCGGCAGCCAGGGTGTCGGCCGCGACTGGCTGCTGAATTACCAGCGATTCATGGCGCAGATGCAAACCGCCATTGAGCAGCAGACGCAGACCGTCAAGTGGCACGAGACCAGCCTGGACAAGGTGCGCGAGCAATGGCGGCAGCGCTACCAGCGTGTCGAGGCGCTGCGCAAGCTGATCGAGCGCTATCAGCAGGAAGCGCGGACCCGAGCCGACCGTCAGGAGCAGAAATTGCTCGATGAATTGTCACAGCGCGCATTCGACTCTCGTCGTAGCAACTCCTGACAGCTTCGACAGGCTGTGCTACAAACTAATGAACAACCGCGCTTTTCCGATGCCAGCTCAGGAGTCTTCAATGCCGATTCAGGCCAACCTGTCTAACGATGGTCAGGTCTTGACCATCCGCGTAAGCGGGCGTTTCGACTTCGGTGCCCACCAGGACTTTCGTGAGGCGTACGAGCGTAGCGGCCTGACACCGCAACGCTATGTCGTGGACCTGCAGGACACCGATTACATCGACAGCTCCGCGCTCGGCATGCTCTTGCTGTTGCGAGACCACGCGGGTGGCGACTCGGCGATGATTCAGATCATTCATTGCAACCCCGACGTGCGCAAGGTTTTCGCGATATCCAACTTCGAACAACTGTTCGCGATCGAGTAGACATGGGCGAACAGGCGCAGCGGCCTGTCGCGTCGGCACCGGGCCTGACGGTACTGGTCGCCGACGACAACCCCACTGATCGGATGATCCTCGGGCGTCTGGTGGAAAGCCTCGGGCATCGGGTCTTGCCGGCAGAGAACGGTCAGCAGGCCGTGGAGCGCTTTGTCGCGGAGCGTCCCGATCTGGTTCTGCTCGATGCGTTGATGCCGGTCATGGATGGCTTCGAGGCGGCGCGGCAGATCAAGCGGTCGGCCGGCGAAGACCTCATTCCGATCATCTTTCTGACCAGCCTCACCGAGACTGACGCATTGGTCAGCTGCCTGGCAGCCGGCGGCGATGACTTCCTCACCAAACCCTATAATCCGATCATCCTTCAAGCGAAGATCCAGGCCTTCCAGCGCATGCAGGAGATGCATCAGACGTTGCAGACCCAGCGTGACCTGATTGCCAGCCAGCACCAGCGGATGATCCGCGACCAGGAAATGGCCAAGATCATCTTCGATCGCGTTGCGCATGCAGGATGCCTGTCGGCAGGGAATCTGCGCTATCTGCAGTCGGCCTACGCGATGTTCAACGGCGACATCCTGCTGGCGGCCTACAAGCCCTCCGGAGGCATGCATCTGTTGCTTGGCGATTTCACCGGGCACGGTCTGTCGGCAGCAATCGGTGCGATGCCACTGGCGGAAGCCTTTTACGCCATGAGCGCGCGGGGGTTCGTGCTGCGCGATATCGTCGCAGAACTCAACCACAAACTCGGACAGATTCTTCCGATTGGCATTTTCTGTTGTGCCGTGCTGGTCGAGGTCAATCCAGGCAAGGGCCTGGTGGAAATCTGGAACGGCGGGCTTCCGGAGGTGCTGATACTGGGTCGTAACGGCGAGATGCTGCACCAGGTCGCCTCGAGCCATCTGCCGCTGGGCGTGGCAAAGGCCGATCGTTTCGATGCCAGCCCCGTTGTCCTGCCCATGGCACCGGGCGAACGTCTGATGTGCTGGACCGATGGCATCATCGAGAGCCGCAGTCAGTCAGGAGAGCTGTTTGGCGAGGATCGGGTGATGCAGGTCCTGCAGTCATTCCGCGGCGCGCCACAGCAGGCCTTCGACGGCCTGCTGACGGCAATCGAAGCATTTCACGGTAGCCCCGAGGATGACCTCAGTCTGCTTGAGATGGTCATGCTCGAACCCAGCGAGCAACGTCCGGTTCCGGCGGTGGAGCGAGCGCATTACCAGGCGGCTCAGGATTGGCGGCTGGCTTACACCTTTCGTGCAGCGTCGATCCGCCAGCACAATCCCTTGCCGTTTCTACTCGAAATGCTCATGGAGGTACCCGGTCTGCGCCCGCACGCCGGCACTCTGTTCACTGTCCTGAGCGAGCTGTACAGCAACGCGTTGGAGCATGGCCTGCTTGGGCTCGACTCCGGCTGGAAGCGCGACTCCGAAGGTTTCACCTACTACTACTCGGAACGCAACCAGCGGCTTGCCGAACTCACCGAAGGCTCGATCAACGTCAGTCTGGATCATTGCCCGGACGCTTCAGGCGGTCGTCTGATTCTGGAAGTGGAGGATAGCGGGCCGGGGTTCAGCGTGCAGCCAGCCGTTTCCGGAGAGGGATATGCGGGGCGTGGGCTGGCCCTCATTTCTGCGCTTGCAGACAGTGTCACATTCAGCGAGCAGGGGAGCCGGGTGCGGGTAGAGTTCGTTTGGCGCCTTGGGCATACTGACCGGCATGCTTGAGGCACATGGCGCTCGAGTAATGACGAAACAAGGACACGATGACTACCGATCTTCCTGATATTGACCCCAGCGTGCAGAACGCGCTCCGTGAGCTGATGCAGGATGACTATCGTCTGCTGGTCGAAACCTTTCTTAACGATGCCCTCCGGCGGCTGACCGACCTGAGAGAAGCACTGCTTGCCGGACGCTGGGATGCGTTCCGTCAGAGCGCTCACAGCTTCCGCGGAAGCTGCGGCAACATGGGTGCCCTGGCGCTGGAGCGAACCTGCAGCATAGCTGAGCGTGCCGGGCTCGAACGTGATGCTACCGCGGCGGAAGGCGCGCTGGTCGAACTTGAACTCCTGCATGCGCGCATCGTTCCCCTCATGCGTTCCAGGCTCGATATATAACCCTTCTTCGCAGTTGGCCTCGAACTTGCTTGGTTACCGGTATTAGACGAACTACCGTCGCGTTATCGGAGATGCTTGCGATGTCGGTTAGCCAACCCATGATGGCTTTATTCACTGCCCCGCCCCCAGCTACGGCCGGCGCTGGCACTGCTGCTACGGCTGCGGGCGATGCCGTGGCGGACTTCGCCGCGGTTTTGGCCGGCCAGGACCCTGCCAGAATACAGGCGGTTCTGGATCAGTTGGGGATCACCGACGGCGGGTCGGAACTTGCCGCCGATGGCAAGCAATTGCCGGAGTCGATCCAGGACTGGCTCGGTCAGCTGGCCTCGCTTGAAAGCGTCGATGGAGCAGCTCTGCCGGTTGACCCTTTAGCAGTAGAACAGGCGCTGCAAGGCGAGTCGGATCAATGGTATCGCTGGCTCAGCGAGTCGCGGTTGACGCTGGTTGACCCGGCTACCGAAGAAACCGAAGCGGAGTCCGAGTTGGTCGATGCTGAAAGCGTCGAAGCTCAGGAAGACCCGATTAGCGATAGCATCGTATCGCTCGGCTTGACCGAGCCGACTTCAGAGACAGGCGATGCCGGATTGGCCGGCAGCCTGATCGCCAGCCAGAGTCAGGCTGGGAGCGCGAACGCTGCCGGCGCCGAGTCGACGACGGATGGCGCCAGCGACATGACCATCGGCGAAGACCAGCGCAAGGGCAGTTCGAAGATTGCCGCTGAAGCATCGCAGTTGAACCAGCGTGCCAATTCCGTACCGCTGGCAGCCAGCGAGTCAGTGGCGTTCGCCAGTAAATTGGCGGAGCAGCTCGAAGCGGGCGGCAAGGCGCCCGGCTCCGATAACGATTCGATCGATGCCACTTCGCGTCCGACGCTCGGCAGCCAGTCCGCGGCTCAATCTGCCCTCACTGCCCGACCGGTCGCTGCGCCTCCTCAGGCACTGGGCGTACCTTTCGGCCAGCAGGGCTGGGGTGAGGCCATGGTCGAGAAGGTCATGTGGGCTTCGAGCCAGAACCTTCGCAGCGTGGAGATCCACCTTGACCCCGCCGAGCTGGGACCGCTGGAGATTCATATCCAGCAGCGCGGCCAGGAACAGCAGGTACAGTTCGTCAGTCAGAACGCCTCCGTACGCGAGGCGCTGGAATCCCAGATGTACCGCTTGCGCGAGATGTTTGCCCAGCAGGGTATGAACCAGGTCAACGTATCCGTTGGCGATTCGTCGGCTGGCCAGCAGTCGGCTCGCGAGCAGTTCGCCGGTAATCGCGGCGGCTCGGGACGTACCGATGACCGGGCCGGCAACGGTATGGACGGCGGTGATAGCATCGTCACCACTGCTGCAGCGGCTCGCGTGTCCGCCGAGCGGCTTGTCGACTTCTACGCCTGACTGCGCTGGTAAGCGGACCCGAGCCCGGCGCAACGCCGCTCGGGTTTCGCAGGCAAAGACATTTTCCCTTCATCGCTTTATCCTAGGTGCGGCTTGCTGACGGGCGGCGCTGTTGGCACGGTCAATGCAGGAAACCCTTCAAGTTGCTACTCCCACACCCTTCGATGACGGAAATTTGTCATGGCGCGTAAACAGGCCGAGCCGGCTGCAGCAGACAAAGACGCCAAGCCGGCGGCTAGTCGCAAGAAACTGTTCATCCTCATCGGTGCGGGTGTTCTCGCTCTGCTGGTTTCGGTGGGCGGCCTATTGTTTTTCGTCTTGTCCGGCGGATCGGAGCAGTCTGCAGAAGAAGCTGTAGTCGTCCCGGCCGGCAAACCGGTTGCTATCTACCAGCCACTGGACCCTGCCTTCGTGGTGAATTACACCCACGCAGGGCGTCAGCGCTACATGCAGGTGAACGTCGTGTTGATGGGCCGAGATGCCGCTGGCATGGCCACGCTGACCAAGCATCTGCCGCTGGTACGCAACCAGTTGGTCATGCTGTTTACCAGCGAGGAGTTTGACTCGCTGTTCACCCCGGATGGCAAGGAAACCCTTCGCCAGCGCGCTACACTCGCGGTGCAGTCGTTGCTGGAAAAGGAAATCGGCAACCCGGTGGTCGAGTCCGTGCTGTTCACCAACATCGTCTTGCAATAGGAATAGCTCATGGCCGTTCAGGACCTACTCTCACAGGACGAAATCGACGCGCTCTTGCATGGCGTGGACGACGGCGCGATCGATACTGACGCGGATGTCGAGCCAGGCTCAATCAAAAGCTATGACCTGACCAGCCAGGATCGGATCGTCCGCGGTCGGATGCCGACGCTTGAAATGATCAACGAGCGCTTCGCCCGTTATACCCGCATCAGCATGTTCAACCTGCTGCGCCGCTCTGCGGACGTAGCGGTGGGCGGCGTCCAGGTCATGAAATTCGGCGAGTACGTGCATTCGCTGTATGTGCCGACCAGTCTGAACCTGGTCAAGATGAAGCCGCTGCGCGGAACCGCGCTGTTCATCCTCGACGCCAAGCTGGTGTTCAAGCTCGTCGACAACTTTTTTGGTGGGGACGGACGCCACGCCAAGATCGAAGGTCGCGAATTCACGCCGACTGAATTGCGGGTCGTGCGCATGGTGCTGGATCAGGCCTTTCTCGATATGAAAGAAGCCTGGCAGGCGATCCATCCGGTCCAGTTCGAATACGTCAATTCCGAAGTAAACCCGGCTCTCGCCAACATTGTCAGCCCGAGCGAAGTGGTCGTGGTATCCACGTTCCATATCGAGCTCGACGGTGGCGGTGGCGACCTGCACGTAACCGTGCCGTATTCGATGATCGAGCCGCTGCGGGAGATTCTCGATTCGGGCGTGCAGTCGGACGTGGACGACCAGGACGAGCGCTGGGTGCGTGCGCTACGCGAGGAAATGACGGCGGCCAAGGTGCCCTTGAGTGCGACGGTGGTCCGGCGCGAGTTGAAACTCAAGGACTTGTTGAGCATGCAGCCGGGCGATGTGATCCCGGTAGAACTTCCCGACCACATGGTGCTATGCGCCAACGGCGTACCGACGTTCAAGGCAAAGCTTGGCTCGGTCAAGGGCAACCTGGCTTTGCAGATTCTCGGCCCTGTCGCTCGGCCGCGGTAGCAGCAGATTATGAAAACCACTTTTTGCGTCAATCGTTTTACCGGGGAGGAATGCCGACATGGCAGATGACAAGCAGGCTGAAGAGATGAGTCCCGAAGAGCAGGCGCTGGCTGATGAATGGGCTGCCGCTCTGGACGAGGCAGGGGCTGCCGACCAGGACGACATCGACGCGTTGCTGGCTGGCACCGGCGGCTCCAGCCGGGTGAAGATGGAAGAGTTCAACGCTCCGGCGAAGGTATCCGGTGACGAGTATGGTGAGCATGGCGATAGCCCGAATCTGGATGTGATCCTGGATATCCCGGTCACCATTTCGATGGAAGTGGGCAACACCGATATCACCATCCGCAACCTGCTCCAGCTCAACCAGGGCTCGGTCGTCGAGCTCGATCGGCTGGCCGGCGAACCGCTGGACGTCAAGGTCAACGGCACGCTGATCGCTCACGGCGAAGTGGTGGTGGTCAACGAGAAGTTCGGCATCCGCCTGACCGACGTGATCAGCCCCAGCGAACGCATCAAGAAGCTGCGCTAGATGAAAAGCGTTGCCGTTCCCTTCGTATTCGTCGGCTGGGTTGCCTCCGCAGCCGTCTGGGCCGCCCCGGTGGCGACCAGCGAGGCTCAGACATCGGTCGCCGGCCAGGTAGGTCAGCTGGTGCTGGGTCTGGCGTTCATTGTCGGGCTGATTTTTCTTCTCGGTTATCTGATGCGCCGGATCGGCCCTCTGGCCGCACAGGGCGGCCAGAATATCCGCATCATCAGCAGCCTGCCGTTGGGTCCTCGCGATCGACTGATGCTGGTCGACGTGGCGGGCAAACAGCTGCTCTTAGGGGCTTCGCCGGGTCGTATCAGTACCCTGCATGTGTTCGACGAGCCGATCGCCGAGCTACCGTCGGAAGGTACGCCTGGCGGCGACTTTGCGCAGAAGCTTCAGGCACTGCTCAAGCGGGAGAACCGCCCGTGATGCGCTGGCTCGTGCTGCTTTTCGTGTTGCTAGCTCCAACGGCATTTGCCCAAACGGCAGGCGACCCCCTGAGCATTCCGGCGGTTACCTTGAGTACCGACGGCGAAGGCGAACAAACCTACTC
Organism: Halopseudomonas xinjiangensis; assembly: GCF_900104945.1. NCBI lineage: Bacteria > Pseudomonadati > Pseudomonadota > Gammaproteobacteria > Pseudomonadales > Pseudomonadaceae > Halopseudomonas > Halopseudomonas xinjiangensis. The sequence continues at coordinate 573,804 of NZ_LT629736.1, forward strand.
GGTCAGCCTGCAGATCCTGCTGCTGATGAGTGCGCTGACGTTCATCCCGGCGTTCGTGATGATGATGACCAGCTTCACGCGAATCATCATCGTGTTCTCCATCCTGCGTCAGGCGCTGGGTCTGCAGCAGACTCCATCGAGCCAGATTCTCATCGGTCTGGCGCTGTTTCTGACGCTGTTCATCATGGCGCCAGTGTTCGAACGGATCAACGAGACGGCTCTGCAGCCCTATCTCGCCGAAGAGCTGGGTCCGCAGGAAGCGGTGGATGCGGCCAGCATTCCGCTTCGCGGCTTTATGCTCGCCCAGACCCGCGAGACCGACCTGGAGCTGTTCGTGCGGCTGGCGCGGCGGGACGACATCACCAGCCCGGACGCGGTGCCGTTTCATATTCTGGTACCGGCCTTCGTTACCTCCGAGCTGAAAACGGCGTTCCAGATCGGCTTCATGATCTTCATTCCGTTTCTGATCATCGACCTGGTCGTAGCCAGCGTGCTGATGGCCATGGGTATGATGATGCTTTCGCCGCTGATCATTTCGCTGCCATTCAAGATCATGCTGTTCGTGCTCGTTGACGGCTGGGCCTTGATCATCGGAACGCTGGCCGCCAGCTTCGCTACCGCCTAGGAGCCGACATGACCCCGGAAGTCGTTGTTGATCTGTTTCGCCAGGCAGTGTGGCTGACCACCGTCATGGTGGCGATCATCGTCATGCCGAGTCTGCTCGTCGGTCTGTTGGTGGCGGTCTTCCAGGCGGCGACGCAGATTAACGAACAGACGCTGAGCTTTCTGCCGCGTCTGCTCTGCACCTTCATCACGCTGATCGTGCTGGGTCCGTGGCTGGTCAATCAGTTCATCGAATACACCGATCGGCTGTACCGGGAAATCCCCGGCCTCATCGGCTGATGTTCGAATATTCGCTAGACGAGCTGGCGCGCACGATCAGCAGCTATACTTGGGTGCTGTTTCGCGTCGCCAGCGTGTTCATGACCATGCCGGTGTTCGGCACCCAATTGCTGCCGGCGCGTGTGCGCCTGTTCATGGCCATGATCCTGACGTTGCTCGTCGCTCCGCAGATTCCGCTCGCGCCCGAACTCGATCCGTTGTCGCTGGGCACCTGGGTAGTCATTGCCGAGCAGATACTGATCGGTGCGGCAATGGGCTTCATGCTGCAGCTGCTGTTCCAGATTCACGTACTCGCCGGTCAGATTATTGCGATGCAGATGGGCCTTGGCTTCGCCTCGATGAACGATCCGAGTATGGGCATTTCGGTCGCGGTGGTCGGCCAGGTTTTCACCATGCTGGTGACGCTGCTGTTCCTCACGCTGAATGGGCACCTGGTGGTCATCGAGGTGTTGGTCGAGAGCTTTACCACGCTGCCGATTGGCGAGACGCTTGGCGCGGCAGATTTCTACACGCTGGTTTTGCGTTTCTCCTGGGTGCTGGCCGCCGCGCTGCTGATAGGCTTGCCGGCGATCATTGCGCTGCTCATCGTCAACCTGTCTTTCGGCGTGATGATGCGTGCGGCGCCGCAGCTCAACATCTTCTCCATCGGTTTTCCGCTGACGCTGGTGTTTGGTCTGTTCATTCTCTGGGTCATGCTCGGTAACGTCGGCGCCGAATATCAGGCGCTGGCGGCTGAATCGCTGGTGTGGCTGCGCGAACTGGTGAGGGCTAGCTGATGGCTGAATCGCCAGATAGCGGTCAGGAAAAGACCGAGGAGCCCACGGCCAAGCGACTGAAAGAGTCGCGCGACAAAGGGCAGGTACCGCGCTCCAAGGAGCTGAGCACGCTCGCAGTGGTGATGGTGTCGGCGGTCGGGCTGCTGATGCTCGGCCCGGCCATGGTGCGCAAGATGATGGATCTAATGGTCTTCAACTTCCGCATTGACCGGGAGAGTCTCTATGCCACCGACAGTATGGGATTGCATCTTCTCTCGTCGGTAGGCGTGGGTCTGGATATCATCGGGCCGCTGTTCATCATGATATTCATCGCCGCACTGGTGGCGCCGGTCATGCTCGGCGGTTGGCTGTTCAGCGGAAAGCTGCTCGCGCCGAAATTCGAGCGCATGAACCCGCTCGCCGGTATCAAACGGATGTTCTCGGTTCAGGCGCTGGTCGAGTTGCTCAAAGCCTTCGCCAAGTTTCTTGTGGTCCTGGCAATGGCGCTTCTGGTGTTGAGTCTGCGCAAGAACGACCTTCTGGCGCTGGGCAGTGAGCCGCTTCCCAACGCGTTGGAACACAGCGCGTGGATCCTGGGCATGTCGCTGGTTTTCCTGTCCTGCTCGTTGATCGCCATCGCTGCCGTCGACGTGCCCTTCCAGCTGTGGAGCAACAAGAACAAGCTGAAGATGACCAAGCAGGAGATCCGTGACGAGTACAAGGACTCCGAAGGCAAGCCGGAAGTGAAGTCGCGCATACGTCAGCTGCAGCGCGAGATGGCGGAACGGCGGATGATGAACAATATTCCGCAGGCCGACGTGGTCATCACCAACCCGACCCACTACTCCGTGGCGCTGAAATATGACCCGCTGCAGTCCGGAGCGCCGGTGGTGGTAGCCAAGGGCGCCGACTTCATTGCGCAGAAGATTCGAGAGGTAGCTGCGGAGCACGACGTGGTAGTGCTCGAATCGCCGCCGCTGGCGCGGGCCGTGTACTACAGCACCGAACTGGATCAGCAGATCCCGGCGGGCCTGTATCTGGCCGTGGCGCAGGTACTGGCTTATGTGTTCCAGCTCCGGCAGTACCGCGCGGGGCAGGGCAAGCGTCCAGGAAAGATGCCGGATCTGCCGATACCGGACGAGCTGCGCAAGGACGACTAAAAAAAGCCCGGAATCCCGGGCTTTTTCATTTCAGCATCAGGCGCCGAGCAAGCGCTGGCGCGCTGCGAGATATTCACGCTTGAGCTCGGCAATGACCTGAGCGGTCGGCTGGACCGCGTCGATATTGCCGACGCCCTGGCCGGCGCCCCAGATGTCTCGCCACGCCTTCGATTTGCTGCTGCCGCCCGAGCCGAAGGACATAGTGCTCTTGTCGGCGACGGGCAGGTCGGCTGGATCCAGTCCGGCGTTTTCGATGCTGCCGCGCAGATAGTTGCCATGCACACCGGTGAACAGATTGGAATAGACCACGTCCTGCGCCGAGCTGTTGACGATCATGTCCTTGTACGCCTGGTCGGCGTTGGCTTCCGGCGTGGCGATGAAGCGCGTGCCCATGTAGGCGAAGTCGGCGCCCATCGCTTCGGCGGCCAGGATGTGCTCGCCGCGGCTGATCGAGCCGGAGAGTGCGATCGGGCCGTCATAGAACTTGCGCACCTCCGACACCAGCGCGAACGGGCTCAGCGTGCCGGCATGCCCGCCGGCACCAGCGCAGACCAGGATCAGCCCGTCGACGCCGGCCTCGATGGCCTTTTCCGCATGGCGCACACTGATCACATCGTGGAAGACCTTGCCGCCGTAACTGTGCGCCACTTCGACCGCCTCGTGCGGCGCGCGCAGGCTGGTGATCATGATCGGCACCTTGTACTTGGCGCACATCTGCAGGTCATGCTGCAGGCGGTCGTTGGACTGGTGGACGATCTGGTTGACGGCGAACGGCGCGACCTTCTTCTCCGGGTTCGCGCTCTGGTATTCAGCCAGCTCGGTGGTCAGCTGTTCGAGCCATTGCTCGAGAACTTCGGCGGGTCGAGCGTTCAGTGCCGGGAACGAACCGACAATGCCGCTCTTGCACTGTTCGGCAACCAGCCGCGGATTGGAGATGATGAACAACGGCGACCCGATAACCGGAATATCCAACTGAGCCTTGAGTGCCTGGGCGAACGACATCGTGCCTTCCTCGTTGATGAGCAAGGCATGAGTGTAAACGCATTGGAACCTGGCCTTCCAGCGCATGGGCCTGCTATCAATGCGCTTGCTGTTACGGCATCACCTGTGGCGAGCCGGCGTCCGGCAGGCTTGCAGGTTGCGGGGCGATGCCCGCCGAAACGCTGTCGCTCTCGGCTTGCATCAGCTTACGCAACTGCTCTTCGTAGGCCTGTATCGGTCCGGTCAGATCGAGGATGATTTCCACCCGCCGATTAAGCGTGCGCGTATCCGGCCAATCATTGCTTGCCCGCGGCCTGGTATCGGCATAGCCCTGCACGCGGATGCGTTCCGGCTCCACGGTTTCGCTGGCCAGCAGCGCGTTGGCGACCGACGAGGCACGGGCTGCCGACAGATCCCAGTTCGAACGAAAGCGCGGAGTGCTGATCGGTATGTTGTCGGTATGTCCTTCGATGGTGATCTCCCCGGGCAGCTCGGCCAGTACATCGGCAATACGCCACAGCACCTCTTCGAAGCCGGTAGTCATGTCTGCCGAGCCAGAGGGGAACGAGCCTTTCTCTTCGACACGAACAATAACGCGTTTGCGGTCATGTTCGAGCTGCAGCCGTCCTTCGGTCAGCTCCTGTTGCAATACGGCGGACAGCGCGTCGAGGCTGACCTCGATCTGCTCACGCGTGGTCTGCTCGACCTGCTGGGCGACAGAGCTCTCCCGATCCGCGCGTAGCGTGTCCAGTTGGGGGGCTTCCTGGCTGGTTTCCTGGCGCACGTTTTCAACCAGCGTTGGCTCGGGAACACTTGGCGAGAAACTATTGAAGATCGGACTGGTGCCCATGGGTATCTCGGTCGCCGGCACATCGCGCTGGACGCCGAAGGCCTTGGACAACTCGCCGGCAATCTGCTTGAACTTCGCGGCGTCGATCTCGGAAAAAGACAACAGCAGTACGAAAAAGCACATCAGCAACGACATCAGATCCGCGAAGGTAACTACCCAGGCGGGAATGCCGGGCTTGTCCTCTTCTTCGGGCAGATCCATCAGGCCGGCTCCGCATCCGCGGGCTTGCCACGTTTTTTCGGCGGCAGATAACTCGAGAGAAGCTGTTCGATGGTGCGCGGGTTGGTACCGTCCTGTATCGCCAGCACCGCGTCCGTCCAGAGCGCCTGCATGCGTGCTTCTTCGGTCATGCGCAGGTTGAGCTTGTCGGCAATCGGCAGACAGATCATGGTTGCCAGCATCGCGCCGTAGAGGGTCGTGAGCAGTGCCACGGCCATCGCCGGTCCGATGGACTTTGGATCTTCCATGTTTGAAAGCATCTGCACCAGACCGACCAGGGTCCCAATCATGCCCATTGCCGGTCCAACGTCACCCATCGCCGAGAAGATCTTGGCGCCCCAGCGGTTGCGCTCGAGTGTCAGCACGCGCTCCTTGTCCAGAATCGCGCGCACCGTTTCCGGCGGGTGACCGTCAATCAGCAGCTGAACGCCGATTTTCAGGTAAGGGGAACTGATCTCCTTGTCTTCCAGCGCGAGCAGCCCCTGCTTGCGCGCAATACCGGCGAGTTCAACCAGTTCGTTGATGGTCGACTCGACGTCCGGCAGCTTGAAGAAAAAGGCGCGGCCGGCCACTTTCATTGCACCAAGAAATTGATTGAGGCTGAACTTGGCCAGTACCACGAAGATGCTTCCGCCGATAACGATCAGCAGCGACGGCACGTTGACGAAGGTCAACGGCGAAGCGCCGAGCAGGATCGACGAAAGAATGATAGCCAGGGCGCCAACGAGCCCGACGAGAGTGGCGATATCCACACTTGCTCCTAGGAAAACTATGCAGCCGATGCAACAGGAAGGGCAGGGCGGTCATGTCCAGCCAGCCCTGTGAAAAGCGCCGGCATTCTAACGGCAGCCGGCGGGATTTAGAATCGGCCGTGCAGCGGATTTCCTTAGGCCTGTTCGGTCTCGCGAAAGATATTTTTTCGGCGGAATCCAAGCCGGGCGGTCTGAGCCGCCGGCGGCTCGCCTCACCCTTGTCAGCTCAACTTAACGCCTTGATGAGTTCGTCCCTGCGCATCTTCGATCGGCCGGTGATGTTGCGCTCACGCGCTTTCTCCATCAGCTCGTCCTTGGAAAGCTCGGTCAACGAGCTGCTGCCGGAATTGTTCCGAGCCGAGCCGCGGTTTGGCGAGTCTCCCTCGCGCGCCTTGGCCGCACGATGCGCCGAATCCTTGCGATCGGCGCGCTTCTCGGTTTGGCTTTTCTGCCGGCCCGAGCCGCCCTTGCGTTCCCCGCCACCGGATTGCTTGTTCACGGTGGCCCACGCACGTGCCTCGGCTTCGTCTTCCGGCACCCCCTTTTCCTCGTAGCTCTCCTCGATATGCTCGGCTTTGCGTTGCTGCTTCTCGGTGTATTTGGACTTGTCTCCGCGTGGCATCGTTTATCTCCTGCGCTTGCAATGGATGGTTGGGATAGGTGAAGGCGATGAGCGCTGCACTAACGCAGCGCTTCCCGCGCTTTTCCGAGCAAATCCACGACTTCGGCATCGGTCGTCTGGCCGAAGTCCTGGTAATGCTGGCCGACCGCGCGAAACTGATCAGGCGCCAGGGGGCAAACCAGCTCATCGACCATCGGGCGCAGTTCGTCCAGCGAGTCCTGCGCGCCTACCGGAACTGCGAAGATCAACCGGTCTGGACCAGACTGCGTCAAGGCTGTCAGTGCTGCCTTGGCGGTGTTTCCGGTGACGACGCCATCGTCGACGACGATCACCTCTCGGCCGGCGATGTCCAACGGAGGCCTGTCTCCGCAATAGACAGCGCGTCGGCGCTCGATTTCTTCAAGCTGTCGCTGTTTTTCTTCCTCGAACCAGCTTCTGGGCACGTCGAACTGCGCCGCCATCCGTTGATCCACCACCCACTGTGGGGTGAGCCCATCGACTACGGCGCCGATAGCGAACTCTTCATGGCCCGGCGCGCCGATCTTGCGAACCATGACCAGATCCAGTGGTGAGTCGAAAGATCGGGCAACTTCATACGCGACCGGCACGCCGCCGCGGGGCAAAGCGAGGACGATGGGCTTGCCCTGTACCACCGGGCGCAGCGCTGCAGCAAGGCTCTGGCCGGCTTCCCGACGGTTTCGATAGGCCGGCAAGGGCGTGAATGATCGGCTCATGGTCAGACTCCATACGGGTAGGTGTCGGCTTCGGAGGGCGAGTCGGTGCTGTGAGCCAGCGGGGTGACCGCACCGGTCTTTTCGAGCCAGACGTAGCTATCGAACTGCTCTGCCAGGACTGCCTGGGAGTAATGACTGCGCCGCTCGCTTTCCGGGCGATAAATCACACCAATAGCCCGCGCCAGCAGTGGTTGGCCCAGCGCATCGCGCAGCGCCTTGCGGTCTGAGCCGCGCCAGTCGGTAAGCGAGGCGGGGATGCCAGCCTGGAGAAACTGCTGTTCCCAGCTATCGGGCCGGGAGGGGACGACATCCTTGATATGCATGACGCCGTCCCATTCGTCAGCGGCGGCTACCTGCCCGCGATCAGTGCCCATGCCGATCAGGACCGCTTCGGAACCAAACGCGGCACGGCACAGCTGGCCGATGTTGAATCGGCCACCCCAGCCCATGCTGGTGGCTCGCGCATCGCCGATGTGCGAATTGTGAGCCCAGACGATGATCTTCGCGTCTGATCCGCGTTGCTCCAGCAGCGCCTCGAGCGTGTCGAACATGTGCTGATCGCGCAGGTTCCAGGACTCGGCCGAGCCGCGGTAGATAGATCGGTAATACTGCTCGGCGGCACGAATCACGCGTGCGTTCTGGGTCGCGCTGAAATGCTCTTCATGCTGCTCGGGTGTGCCCGCCAGGCGCGCTTTGAGCAGCGCCTGGAGCTGCTCGACGATCGCGTCCTCGCAGGGGTCTTTCCCATCACGCTCGACCATGTGGCCGTACAGGACGGGGTCGTCCTGCCAGGGCGACAGGCAGGCGTAACGTTCCCGAGCCTGTCGGGCCAACGTCGTATCGGTCTGGTCAAGATACTGCAACACCTGACCGATCGAGTCGCACAGGCTGTAGACATCGAGCCCGCGAAAGGCTACGCGTTGCTCATCGGCGCGTGGCGCATTGTAATCGCGCAGCCAGTCAGCGAACTCGACTATCTCAGCGTTCTTCCACATCCAGGCCGGAAAACGCCTGAACGCCTGCTCATGCCACTGGCGGGTAGCGGATCGGCGAACGTAGGCGTCGATCCGCCCGGCATCCGGCCAATCGGCCTCTGCGGCCACGATATTGAACCCATGCCGTTCGATGAGCGCGCGGCTTATAGCTGCTCGTGTGCGGTAGAACTCGCTGGTCCCGTGGCTCGCCTCGCCGATCAGCACGATGCGCGCTGCTCCGTACCGATCGAACATCGCGGCGAACTCTTCGCTCTCGAGGTCCGGCAATGGTTCGGCATATTGGCGTAGCAACGGAACCGCATCCACCTGAAGCTCAGCGGGACGATGCAGTGCGAATCTGGGCAGTCCTGCTTTGTTGGCTGAAGACATGATCACGCCTCGAAACGAAACCGAACCTCAGGGCAGCATTGAGCCGTTTTACAGGAGACCGGACGAGCGAGGTCGTGTTCCCGCTCTGGTGGGTCAACCTGTCCGGCTATCCGGAATGTCGCCTTGAACCAGACCAGTGGCCGGTCTCGACCGCGCCGCGGTGCGCTCGGTAAGGTGAGCAGCCCTCTACTTTCGCTGCGTGTGGATCGCCAGCGCATTACCCTGGTCAAGCCAGGCCTGGCCAGTGGGATGGTGGACCAGGACCGGCCCTCTATCGGTTTTTTCCACGACGAGACGCAAGACATCGCCTGACAGGGCAATCGACAGCTCGGCACCACGGAACCAGACCTTCTGCTCGACATCGCCAAGCGAGTGCGGGGGAGCCGGCAGGACGTGAAGCCCGTCCTGCTCCGGCCAGATGCCGAGGTAGTGTCGTTGCAGCACGTCGAGGGAGCCGGACATCGCGCCGAGGTGAATACCTTCAAGAGTCCCGCTTTGCGATGGCGCAGCCAGGTCGACCGCTGCCGTATCGAGGAAATATCGCCACGACGCTCCGGCATCGAGATGCGTGAGCGCGCCGGCACATACGACCGTGGACAGGCTCGATTCGTGCGTGATATGTCCGAGGTGGTATTCGGCGGTGCGCCGGATATCCGCCTCATCGAACCGGTAGCCAAGCCGGTTCACCAACTCCAGCAAGACTCTGGGCGGAAAAAGGTGCAACAGCATCAGGACGTCGGGCTGTTTGCTCAACTGGTAGCGGTCACACCGGTCTCCCTTGGCTTCGAGCATCCAGTCCAGGCGAGGCCGATCGTCGTGCAACCACGCGTCCGGCGGCGGCAGCAGGTCCTTGAAACCATCGAACTGGCTGAGTACGCCGTTTTCCAGAAGCGGCAGGTACATCCGATCGGCTATGTCGCACCACAACTTCGGTTCGTCGGGCTGCAGACCGATTCGCTCTCTCAGCTCGATGGCCTGATAATCGCGCAGGTTGGCGATTACCTGCTTGCCCAGGCGTAGCGTCCAGCACGCCATGAGATTGGTATAGGCGTTGTTGTCCAGCCCCGGCCGATCTCGATCTGGGTACAGGTTGTGATATTCGTCAGGGCCGATGACGCCACGAATGACGTAGCGCTCCGAGGCCTCGTCGAATTCGACTGCGCTTGCCCAGAACCGCGCCACTTCCAGGATCAGCTCGCCGGCTTCGTTGGCCAGCAACGCCTGGTCACCGGTAGCGAGGAACAGTTGCCAGGCGTCGTAAGCGATTGCCGACCCGATGTGCCATTGCAGATGTGTGTAGTCCGGCATCCAGCGGCCGGACAACGGGTTTTGCTGGAACGGAGGGGTTTCCTCTTCGCCGTCCGACCCGCTACGCCAGGGGAACATGGCACCACTCAACCCGGCGCGGCGAGCACGTTCGCGCGCCGTGTCCAGGCGGCGATGACGGTAGCTGAGCAGGCCGCGGGCCAGTTCGGGAAAGTGACTGACCAGGAAGGGAAAAGCAAATATCTCGTCCCAGAATACCTGTCCGTAATAGCCCTCGTGCCAGCCGCGGGGAGGGAAGCCCTGATCACGCTCCAGACTATGCGGTGATACGGCTTGCAGCAGGTGGAATGCATGTAGTCGCAGGGCGCGCTCGAGTTTGTCATCGCTCAGACGCATGGGCATCTGCGCCCATAGCTCGCTCCATTTCAGCTCGTGCTCGGTGCGCAGCGCTTCGAATGGCTGGTGGGGGAGGGAAGTCAGAACCTGGTCGTGCGCGCGCCTGGCATCGGCGGGGATCTGATCGTCAGTCAATACGACGACACGCTTCTCGATAACCAGTCGCTGCTCGCCAGCCGGGCGGACGATCGTCTCCTGGCAAAGTCGGTCGCGGCACAATACCCCGTCCCAGTCGACGGCCTTGCCCGGCACAATGGTGTGCACTGCCATCGCCAGTCGACGTCCCGGCGAGGTGAGGTGGGCGTTCAGCGTAGCATGGCCGTCGCGGCTGTTTTCGATATGCACGTCTTTCAGTCGGCGACCTTCGTACGCCAGATTCTTGTTAATCAGGCTGTTATCGACCGAGCCGTCCAACACCGTTCGCAAATGGACATGTTCCAGGCCGGCAGGCAAATCGAGTTCCCAGCGCAGCACGGCAAGGTGAGGGTCGGCCATGCTGACGAAGCGCACCTCTTCAAGTTCCCAGGTACGACCCGCCAGGACAAAGCAGATCCGTCGGCGTAGCTGGCCGGCGTCCATGTGCAGGCTTTGCTGGTAGCGCTGCAGTTCGACGGCGTGCAGGTCGAACCACTGTTGTCCGTCCGGCGAGACACTCAGACCAAAAGGATCAGGCAGCCTGGCGAGAGCCGCCAACTCGGACGTCGTACCGTTGACGTCTCGTGGGGCCTTGTCGTACCAGCCAGCACAGTACAGTCCCGCGTAATGGGAGGGATGACCTGCATGACAGGCCGAGGTTTCAGGCGCGCTGGCGCGCCAGGACAGGACGCCATTGCCAAGCGCAAGCAATGCTTCGCGCCGCCTTTCGTCGATTGGCTCGAACTGATCGAATACGACTTGCCAGCTTGTCGCTTCACTAACCATCGACACGTCGCGCCTTGCGCATCAGGCCATCCACCACCGGCGCGACTGCGTCGCGGGTAGGATACGCAGGCTTGGAGCCGTATGTGGTGACAGCGGCGTTGCTGGCAGCGACGGCCCAGGCGGCAGCCTCGATAGGCTCGCGTCCTTCAAGCAGGGCAATAGCCAGCACGCCAGTGAAACAGTCACCCGCGCCGGTGGTGTCGACAGGCTCCGCCTCTCCGGCGGGGATGTGCATGGCTCCTTTCCCGGCGTCTAGCAGACAGCCCCCATCGCTCAGCTTGAGACAGACGATGCGTACCCCGGCCTGACGCAGTTCGTGCGCAGCTTGCGCTGCATCGTCCAGCGAGTCGATGGCGCGCCCGAGCAGTCCTTCCGCCTCGCTCTCGTTCGGCGTGATAGCCAGCAGCCCACCCAGCAGATTCGGTTCGACCCGGTCGGGAAAGGAGGGATCGAGCACCACCGGGATCGATCGACGGCTGGCTGCCTCGACCGCACGTTGCACCACCCAGGCGGGGACCTCGCAGTCCGCTACCAGACATGCGGGCAATCTCGCCTGTTCGACGGCCTTGACCACCGCCAGTGCCGCTTCCTCGTCCCAGTCATCGTTGGCATTGGTTGCCAGGACGATGTGTTTTTTCGCATCCGGCGGTACGGTGATCATGGACACCCCGGTGTGCTGCCCGGCTGCGCGGGTGACGGCCGACACGTCGATACCGGCTTCGCGCAAGGGCGCCAGCGCCTGCTCGGCAAGATCATCATCGCCAACCCGGCCCAGCAGCCAGCTTTCATGGTCGAAGAGCGCCCCCAGCCAGGCAGTGTTGCTTGCCTTGCCTCCGGCAAAGCGACGAAATTCATGAGCCAGCAGCGTTTCGGTGCTGCCGGGAGCCTGATCAATGCGCACCTGAAAATCGGCATTGATGCTGCCCAGCGAAAGCAGGGTTGACTGTTGCATGGTCACCTCGGCCGGTTCGAATAAACCTTCTGACCGGATATGGCGACGGGTGTTCGGCTCGACGGGTGAGTCTATGCTCCGCCGGCTGTGTTCACGAATTCGTCGATGAGCCTTGGCCAGGCCTGCAGTTGGGGCATCGTGTCGATCTCGACCAGGCGCGCATTCGGCAGTGTCTGGTTCAGGTAACGCGCCGTGGCAAGCGGATGGATATCGTCATCGGCCCAGGCCAGGACAAGCGCGGGCATGCTGAGCGCTGCCAGCTCGGAGCGTGGCGGCAAGTCGGAGTGCATCGCACCCTCGAGGATCCTTCCCAGGCGCCGCTCGTCGAATCGCGCCATCTCCAAGAGAGCCTGCTCGTTGGCCTCCGGCTGAGCGCGATGAAGCCAGCCGGGAACGCTGGGAAACTGCCGGGCCAGGTTGACCAGCGACGCAACGCCCCGTGCGCGGATCACATCGAGCATCTTGCCGTAGCGCTCCACCTGGGCGGGTCGGCTGGCCCAGGCAGTCGGAGGTAATGCCAGGACGAGGTGACTGACCTGCTGCGGAGCCGCCAGTGCGGCATACAGCGCGGTGGCGCAGCCCATCGACTGCCCGCCCAGGGCAAAACGCTCCTGTCCAGCATGTGCTGATGCGACGTTGAGCATGTCCTGAGCGAGTCGGTCCCAGCGGTGCTCGTCGGCATGCGCGCCACCAGAGGACTGACCATGGCCGCGGGCGTCGTAGCGAATGCGGCGAATCAGTCCGGCTGGCGGATGGAACCAGCCGGTCGCCGACTCGAGGGCCATATTGCCCATCAAGCCATGCCCCCAGATCAAGGGGTAGCCTTCGCCATGTATTGTCGTATTCAGCATGTTGATGTCCTTGTAAAGCGCATCGGCCCAGCATAAAACGAACAGGGTCAATCGCACAGGTCGCGTTCACCGCACCGCTGTAGTGGAAACAAGAACATGATGTTGCTCCCCTGGTCACACAAGACATCCGCCGGCTTCGCATTGAGCGGCTGGTATTCGCCGCCAAGCGGCAAGCCGCTTCTGCATTTTCTGCATGGAAACGGTTTTTGCTGCCGAACCTACGAGCCCTTCCTGGCGAAGCTCGCCGAACATTTCGACCTGTGGCTGTGCGACCTGCAAGGACATGGTGACAGCGAACATGGCGGAACATTTTTAGGCTGGAACCGCAACGCGGAGCTGGCGCTGGAGGCATTCGAGGCGGGGCGGGCTCGGTTCGGAGAGGTGCCACGCTACGCCTGCGGACACAGCTTCGGAGGCGTGCTCAGCGGTCTGCTACTGGGTACGCAGCCGGGCGTGTTCCAGCGCGCGGTATTGCTCGATCCGGTGATTTTTCCGCCACACCTGCTTGCCATGCGCTCGCTGATGGCGCTCATCGGCCGTCGTGCCAATCCGGTGTCGAACAAGGCGCGAGGGCGACGTGACAGCTGGCCGGACCGGGAGTCGGCATACAAGGCGCTGCATGGTCGTGGCATGTTTCGCGGCTGGGAAGAGTCAGCGTTTCGATCGCATATCGACCACGCCTTGCAGGAACAGGAAGGGCAGGGCGTTACGCTCAAATGCCGGCCGAGCCGCGAGGCAGAGGTGTTCGAGTCGTTCCCCAGCCGAACCTGGCACTGGCTGGGAAAGGTACAAGTGCCGACGCATATCCTGCACGGCGACCAGAGCTATCCCTTCGTGGCCCAGTCAGCGCGCCGGTTGTCGCGTCGCAATGCTTCGGTCAGCGAGCATGTCGTCTCTGGTGGTCACTGTTTCATGCTGGAGGATTCGGCGATGGCGGCGCAGCAGACGCGCGCATTTCTCCTCGGCGAATAAGTTCGCGGTCGACCTGCTCGGCCAGGCCTGCACCCGCTTCGCTCATGGTCAGGTAAGTCTTGTCGGCACCGGCTTCCATGATGCGCTCAGCGATGTCATCGAACATCGCATGTGCGACGATCAGACCATCGAAGCCGCGTTCGCGAAGCTTGCGCACGGCGATGGTCTTGGCCTCGGCGTCATTCATGGCCATGATCACCGAATGCACTTCAGGCATTTCCAGGCTTTGCCACAGCACCTGGTCTTCGGCGTCGGCGAAGCGCGCGCGGCGCCCTGCCTTGATGCTCGCCTCGATGGCTGCCGGATCCGAGTCCATTGCGACCACGCGATAGCCTTTTTCATGCAATCGATCATAGGCGGCACGTCCGGTGCGGCCCAGCCCCAGAATGAGAATCTCGGCGTCGCTGAGCGTGACAGGCTGCTCGTCGGGATGCCGGATGTCCCGCTCCATCGGGATCAGTCGTTTGGATAGCCTTTCGTACAACGGGTGCGCGATACGATTGAGCGGAGCGGAAACGAGAAAGGATACCGAGACCGTGACGGCCAATGGGATCAGCCACTCCGGTAGCACCACGCTGGCGACGATCAGGCCGAACTCGCTGTAGTTGGCCAGGCTCATGCTGCTGAGAAATGCGCTGCGCGCGCGCAGCTTGAACAGCAGGAACAGAAAGAAGAACAGGATCGCCTTGATCGGCAACAGCACGCCCATCACCACGGCGAAGAGCAGCGCGTCCATGTCCGGCAGGCCACCGATGCCGATCTGCAGGAAGAAGCCTACCAGGAAGACTTCCTTGAGGCTCCAGAGTGACTGCGAGAGTTCGCCGGCGCGTTTGTGCCCGGCAAGCATGGCACCAAAGGCGAGGGCGCCAAGCTCCGAACTCAAGCCGACCGACTCGAAACCCAGTCCGCCGATGACCAGCGCCAGAAACAGGCCCAGCAGTACCAGCAGTTCCTCGTGCCCGCTCATATCCAGCAGCTTGTACAACAGCGGTCTGAGCAGCGGGACGACAAACACCAGCAGTGCCCAGGCCGACGGTGACTTGCCGCTGGCGATGCTGATCACCACCAGGGCAATCAGGTCCTGCATGATCAGCACGCCGATAGCGACCCGTCCATGAAAAGCGCGTAGTTCGCGCTTGCTCTCGAGGACCTTCGCCGCCAGTACGGTGCTGGAGAAGGAGAGTGCAATGGCCAGCAACAGGGCTTCGCGAGTACCGATATCCAGAAAGAACAGCAGGCCCGGAAAGTACAGTCCTACGGACAAGCCGAAGTGCAACAGGCTGCCGCCGATGACCTCCGGGCGAATTAGGTTTTTCAGCTTGAGCTTGAGACCTACGGTGAACAGAAGCAGTAGCACGCCAAGATGCGCAATGTGCGCCAGTACCGAGCTGTCCTGCGGCTGGACCCCGAACATGTCGCCGAATCCGGCCAGAGCGAAGCCGGCCGCGAGGTAGCCGATGAGCGGGGGCAACCCGACCTGGCGCATGATCAGTCCCAATACAAAAGCAAAGGCTATCCATACGGCTTCGATCACGGCGTGCTTCCGGCTCGGCTAAGAATGTCTGGATTGTGAAGGTGGTGGCGAGGCGCTGCAAGTTCGATGACGGCGCTCCGCAGACAACAGGTGAGGCGTGGCTCGGATGCTGCCGCATAAAAAAGCCCCGGGTAGCAACCATGCTAGGCGTTGCTACCCGGGGCTCTCGTGTCGCCGAAGGCTTACGCCGCTGCGATCACGTCTCCGTGGTTTTCCGGCTCGATCAGCGCCTTGTGCAGCGCTGCCACCGCCGCGTCATAGTCTTCTTCATTGATTACGCACTGCATCTCTACCTGGCGAATCGACTGGTGGATCGCCTGGATGCTGATGCCTGCTTCAGCCAGCGCCGCGACGGTCTTGGCGAGAATGCCTTTCACCTTGAGGTCGGAGCCGATTGCCGAAACGATGGCGATGTTGTGCACCCGCACTTCGGCCATCGGATAGCGCTCTTCGATCAGCCGGGAGGCGCGGTTGATCATCTTGCGCGAGCCGGATGCATAGTAGGTGATGCTGTTGGCATCGGAATCCTTGTTCACCACATACAGGCGCAGTTGCTTGAGTAGCTTGGTGATCTCGATGTCGTAGCCGACGTCGCCGAGCATTTCCTGATCGAATACTTCCAGGCCGAAGACGTCCTTGCGACCGGCAATGATCTCCACGCAGGGCTTCTCGCTGCAGTAATCCTGGCTGATCAGCGTGCCGTTGTGCTCGGGCTCGAAGGCGTTCTTGATGCGCAGCTCGATGCCCGCGCGACGCAAGGTGCGTGCCGCCTTGGGGTGAATCGCTTCCATGCCGAGATTGGACAGTTGATCGGCTACGTCATAGTTGGTACGGCCGATGGTCACGACCTTGTCGACGCCAACCTTGGTCGGGTCGGCACTCGAGAGGTGATATTCCTTGTGAATGACTGCTTCACGGGCGCCGGTGCTCGCGGCAATCTCAGCGAAGGTGATCTCGCTGTAGCCACGGTCGAAGGTGTTCATCAGTCCCTCGGTGCAGTGCGTGTAGCCCGTGGCGACAACCAGCTCGCGGGACAGGTCGATGCCCTGGAAGCTGTCACGAATCATGTCGTGGAACTTCTTCGGCTCGCTCTGGTTCCAGCCGGTCAGGTCGACCAGGCGGGCATTGACAGCGTGCTTCTTGAGCGCCAGAACGGTATTGAAGGCACTATGCGCCTCGCCCAGCGAGGCTAGCATCTCGCGCACCTTCATCAGGTGCTCGGTCAGCTGAAAGTGACCGTACGTGCACAGCTGTTGAAGGCTGAGCATGCAGTCGCGTACATCGGTGACGCGTCCTTCGATGAAGCGGTCGGCTGCCTGCCGTTCGTACTCGGCAGAAAATAGCGCAGCGTTCTTTTCCTTCATCTTCTCCAGCACCACATCCAGCGCGTCGAGCCAGGCATCTTCGTTGTGCGCGTCGGCAAAACGCTCATATACGCCCGGCTCGCCGGTCTTTTTGTGCTCGAGCAGCATGTTGGTCATGCCGCCATAGGCAGAGACGACAAATACCCGCTGATAAAGCTCGGCTTTACTGCGTTGTCCAATGAAAATGGTGTTCAGTACTTCATCAAAGCGGCTCATTGAGGTGCCGCCGATTTTTTCTACTGTATGCATAATCCTGGTTCTTTTTTGGTGAGTGTCGTCCCTGGGGTGTGCAGGGATTGTTACCCCGTATACCGCTGCGGCTCGATCTTCAGCGGCTCGACAGGGCCACGTTCGGCGACGAAGTCGGGACGCGGAGCGATCTTGCCAAACGGCTCGACCGGCTGATTCTCGACGCTGTTGTATACATAGAACAGATTGCTGCGCGGACTCGGCGTGATGTTGCTGTTCGAGCCATGCAGCGTGTTGCAGTCGAAAATGACGACCGAGCCAGCGGGTCCGGTTGCCTGGTCAATTCCGTGCCGCTCGACCATCTCGCTCAGGCTGCCAGCATCCGGAATACCGAAGTCCTGCTTGCGCAATGAGTTCTGATAATGGTTGTCCGGCGTCTTGCCCACGCAGCTGATGTACTGCTTGTGCGAGCCTGGAATCAACATCAGCGGTCCGTTGTGCGGATGGTTATCCGTCAACAGGATCGAGAAGCTGACCATGCGCATGCGCGGTACGCCATCCTCGATGTGCCAAGTCTCGAAGTCGGAGTGCCAGTAGAACTCCTTGCCTTTGAAGCCAGGCTTCAGGTTCAGCCGCGACTGATGTACGTAGATGTCTCCGCCGAGGATATAGCGGGCGATGCCGGCAATACGCTCGTCACGGGCTACGCGTGAAAACAGTTCATTGTCGCGGTGGATGGCAAACAGCGAACGCAGGGCGCCGCTGTCCGGTTCGCGGATGGCCGAAGGCGCTTCGAGCACCTCCGGCAACTGGCTGATGCGCTGGAGTTCTTTCTTGAAAACCGACACTTCTTCCTTGTTGAAGACTTCAGGCAATACAAGGTAGCCGTCACGTTCAAAGCTGGCGATCTGTTCGGCGCTGATCGGGGCATTTTCAACATCGCTCCGGTAGATTACCGGGTCCAACCGATCCAGCCAGTTCGCAAACTCATCCTCTCG
This sequence comes from Halopseudomonas xinjiangensis, assembly GCF_900104945.1. Classification (NCBI taxonomy): domain Bacteria; kingdom Pseudomonadati; phylum Pseudomonadota; class Gammaproteobacteria; order Pseudomonadales; family Pseudomonadaceae; genus Halopseudomonas; species Halopseudomonas xinjiangensis. The sequence continues at coordinate 591,587 of NZ_LT629736.1, forward strand.
TGAAGGATAAACATCGGTGATCATCGTTCCTCCTGCTAGATTGTCTCAGGCGCTATCGGACAGTGGATAAACGCCGTTCTTGTCGTGAACTTCCTTGCCGCTCAGCGGCGGATTGAAGACGCACGCCATTTTCATCTCGGTCTTGCCGCGCAGCAGGTGCTCGTCGTGCTTGTCGAGGATGTACAGGGTGCCCGGTTCGATCGGGTACACCTTGCCGTCCGACAACGTCTCGATTTCACCTTCGCCGCTCATGCAATATACCGACTCGAGGTGGTTCTGGTACCAGATATGCGTTTCGGTGTTCGCATAGATAGTCGTGATGTGAAACGAGAAGCCCATGTTGTCGTCTTTCAACAACATACGTGTGCTTTCCCATGTCTTGGTTTCCGACACGACGCGGCGCTCGGAGTTCTCGCAGTCCTTCAATGTCCGTACGATCATGCGCTTTTCCTCAAGAAGCCTGGTTGGCGACGTTGTCGCCCATTACCTTGCCGAACGCCTTGTCCAGAATGGACATCGCCTGGTCGATCTGCTCTTCGCTGATGATCAGCGGGCAGAGACACTTGACGACCTGGCTGTGGTTACCGCTGGTCTCGATGACCAGGCCCATTTCGAAGGCTTCACGGCAAATGGCGGAGGCGGTGTCGCCGTCCGGGCAGCTGATGCCGAGCATCATGCCGCGACCTTTGACAAACAGCGAGTCAGGGCCGTACTTGCGAACGATCTTCTGCATGCGTTCGCGAATGATCTTGCCTTTGGCCTGAACGCTCTTGGCGAACTCATCGTTGGTCCAGAAATGCTCGATGGCGGCGGCAGCGGTGACGAACGCGTGGTTGTTACCACGGAAGGTGCCGTTGTGCTCGCCCGGCTCCCACTGGTCCAGTTCGCGGCGCATGACGACGACAGCGAAGGGCAGACCGAAGCCGCTCAGCGACTTGGACAGCGTGATGATGTCCGGCTTGATGCCCATTTCTTCGAAGCTGAAGAAGGTGCCGGTACGACCGCAGCCCGCCTGGATATCGTCGGCGATCAGCAGCATCTCGTGCTTGCGGCAGAGCTTTTCCAGCTTGCGCATCCAGTCGGCCGAAGCGGCATTCAAACCACCTTCGCCCTGTACGACTTCGACGATGACCGCGGCCGGCTTGTCGATGCCGCTGCTCGGATCGCTCAGGAGCTTGTCCATCATGGCGATGGTGTTGACCTTGTCGCCGAAATAGTTGGCATACGGCATACGGCTGACGTCGGTCAGCGGTACGCCTGCGGCGCCGCGATGGTGGCCGTTACCAGTGGTGGCCAAAGCACCCACAGTGACGCCGTGGAAACCGTTGGTAAAGCTGATCACGTTGCTGCGACCGGTGACCTTGCGAGCCAGCTTCAAAGCGGCCTCGACGGAGTTGGAGCCAGTCGGGCCGGTGAACTGCACGACATAATCGCCGAACGAGCGCGGCTCCAGAATCACGCGATGGAAGGTTTCGAGGAAACGTTCCTTGGCTTCGGAGTACATGTCCAGGCCGTGGGTGATGCCGTCGTTTTCCAGGTATTCGATCAACGCCTTCTTCAGAACCGGGTTGTTATGGCCGTAGTTCAGCGTGCCGGCACCGGCAAGGAAGTCGATGTAGTGCTTGCCTTCGCGGGTGATCAGTTCGGCACCGCGCGCCTGCTTGAAGATCACAGGGAAAGAGCGGCAATAGCTGCGGATACCGGACTCGTGTTGTTCGAACTGTTCGAAGGTGTTCATGCTGTCTCCTGATTCAACTTTTTCTGGGCAGTGGCAAGTGCAAAAGGGCCGGCGCGATACAGGACCTCATCATCATGCTGACCGTTGAAATGCTGTGCGCGGCTAAAGACCACGCTGGTTTCTGGCTCGACGCCGAGCTGGCGGAAGGCCTTGGCAAACAGCGCTTCGGAAGCGCTGTTGCCCGGCGAAATGGTGGTCTCGAGAAAGCGCACGCCTTCGGCAGCGGTCCGCTCGATGAGCGCCATGAGCATTTTCAAGGCCAGACCTTGACCGCGCATGCTGCTATCGACTGCGACCTGCCAGACGAAAAGGGTGTCGGGGCGAGCTGGCGGGCGGTAGCCGGAAATGAATCCAACCAGCTTGCCATCGTGTTCCGCAGCGATAGCAGTATCGGCGAAATCGGTGCATTGCAGCAGGTTGCAGTACACGGAATTGGTGTCCAGCGGTTGGCAGCGAGCCACCAGCTCGTTGAGGGCGAAACCGTCCGTATCGTGCGGGCGGCGAAGCGTAATGGGTGTCAAAACGTGTGCCTTTATATTTACTCGTAAATTCTTTTTCTAATAAAACATATCCAAAAAATTATCTCAACCCGCACTGAATGCCGCTTACAGCCTCGCATCGTTGCTCATGTAATATTTATACCTGTTAAATATTACTGTCATGCGGCGGCTTCGCTTGGCTGCAGCCCGCGTGCTCTGTAGCGATAGACCCTAGCGAAGCGAGACGGTTGCCTGCGTCTCGCCCCGAAGAGGGACGAGCGGTATCGATACGGACGAACGGTCTTGGCGTGATCCGGTTGCCCAGAAGCTCACCCGGGCCGGCAGGAAGCATTGTTTTGCTTTATCCTTTAGCCAACGTTCGATCAACAGAAGAGGTGTTCGATGGTGTCACAGCGACGTTCGCGCAAAGAGGACAGCTCAGCCTGGACCGTGGCCGATAGCCGCAGCGTCTATGGCATCCGGCATTGGGGTGCCGGGTATTTCAATGCGAACGACCAGGGACACGTCGAAGTCAGGCCGCACGGAGAAGGAGGCGGCAGCATCGACCTCAACGACTTGGTGCAGCATTTGCGCGACAGCGGACTGGACCTTCCACTGCTGGTGCGCTTCCCGGATATCCTCCAGAGCCGGGTGCGCCAGCTCACCGGCGCGTTCGATCGCAATATAGAGAGCATGGGCTACCAGAGCGGCTACACCGCCCTGTATCCGATCAAGGTGAACCAGCAGGAGGCGGTGGTGCAGAACATCATTGCCACCGAAAACGTCTCGATCGGCCTGGAAGCCGGTTCCAAGCCGGAGCTGATGGCCGTGCTGGCGCTGGCGCCCAAGGGCGGGACGATTGTCTGCAATGGGTACAAGGACCGCGAATTCATTCATCTGGCACTGGTCGGGCAAAAGCTGGGTCACCAGGTATTCATCGTCATAGAGAAGGAATCGGAAGTCCGACTGGTCATCGAAGAGGCGGAAAAACTCGGTATCACGCCTCAAGTCGGCTTGCGCGTGCGGTTGTCCTCACTGGCATCGAGCAAGTGGGCTGACACCGGTGGCGAGAAATCCAAGTTCGGCTTGTCCGCTGCGCAATTGTTACGAGTCATTGATCGTTTCCGCAGCGCCGGCCTAGAAGACGGCGTGCGCCTGTTGCATTTCCATATGGGTTCGCAGATTGCCAATCTCGCCGACTATCAGCACGGTTTTCGCGAAGCGATCCGCTACTTTGGCGAGCTGCGTGCCCTGGGTATGCCGGTCGATCATATTGACGTCGGTGGCGGTCTGGGCGTCGACTACGACGGCACGCATTCGCGCAACGCCAGTTCCATCAACTACGACGTGGACGAATATGCTCAGACGGTAGTCGGCATGCTCAAGGATTTCTGTGACGAACAGAATCTGCCACATCCGCACATCTTCTCGGAAAGCGGTCGTGCGATGAGTGCGCACCATGCGGTGCTGATTGTGCAGGTCACCGATGTGGAGCGGCACAACGATACGGTGCCGCCGCTGGAGAATGTCGAGAGTCTGCCGCAGGTCGTACGCAATCTGGTCGGGCTTCTCGGGCAGACCGATATCGAGATGGTCACCGAAACCTATTGGCGCGCCACGCACTATATGGCCGATGTCGGCGCGCAGTATGCCGAGGGCAAGCTGACCCTGTCGGAGAAGGCCCTGGCCGAACAGTGCTACTTCGCATTGTGCACGCGCCTGCACACCTTGCTGAAAGCGCGTCAGCGCTCGCACCGGCAGGTGTTGGACGAGCTCAACGACAAGCTGGCGGACAAGTACATCTGCAATTTCTCGGTATTTCAGAGCCTGCCGGATACCTGGGCAATTGCCCAGGTGCTGCCGATCATGCCGGTCAATCGGCTGGATGAAGAGCCGCTGCGGCGCGCGGTGCTGCAGGATCTGACTTGCGATTCCGACGGCAAGATTCGCCACTACGTCGACGAACAAAGTATCGAGAACAGCCTACCGGTGCATGAGCTCAGGGAAGGGGAGGATTATCTGCTGGCGATCTTCATGGTCGGCGCCTATCAGGAAATCCTGGGCGACATGCACAACCTGTTCGGTGATACCGACTCGGTGAACGTGTTTTTGCGCAGCGACGGCCGTGTTACGCACGGCGGCATCGAGACCCACGATACCATCGAGGACATGCTGCGCTACGTGCACATTGAGCCGCACGAGCTGGTGACGCTGTATCGAGACAAGGTGGCGGGCGCGAAATTGAGCCAGGCCGAGCGCACCCGCTATCTGGATGCCTTGCGTCTCGGCCTGACGCGATCTTCCTACCTCAACGCAGAGTAACGGCAGCGCTTAAAAGCGCTGCTGCCACTGGGCCATGAACACCTGCATGGGCCCGGCTTGCGCCTGATGACCTGGCTCGCGAATACCGAGCCAGGACAGCTTGACGTCGCTGTCCTTCCACACCGGTTTCTGCCAGAACGCTTCCAGATTCACCTGACGGCCGTCCGGGCTCAGGTCGAGCGTGAGCGCCTGCATGTCAAAGAGATTCCCCGCATAGCCGGTCGCGACATTGATGCTTGTTTCGGCGGATTCGACGCGTAGCGGTTGCTGCACGACCAGGCCGAGCGTAGCGGTGTTCAGCGCATAGCGACCAGCGAACATCCAGCTGCTCGTAGTGACGGTGCCGAGATCGCGGAACAGCCCGTCGGCATCGGTCCTGCTTTGTCCGATGTAAGCAGAGTGGCCGAATGTCAGCGCTCCCTGAAGGAGCTCGCCATGCACGCCGGCAAAGAGGGTTTCGCTGACATCATCCAGGTCGAAGGCGCCGCGACCGTGGCTGTCGAACAGGCCGTCATCGCTGCGCACATAGCCAAGCTCCAATGTGGAAGCATAACCACCCGCGGTGGGCAGGTTGAGCCCCACTGCCATACCCTGACGCAGCGAGTTGGCGGTGCTGGTCATGTCCAGGCTGAAACTGCCCAGCGGTAGGCGCTGGCGCACGGCCATGGTCCGCTCGCCCGGCTGCTGCAACCACAGCGGTGACGAGAGGCTGCTGTCGAGCTGACTGTAGCCAGCCCAGCTGCGTCCAGCGGATAGCATGTCCAGATCGTCAACCTGACCGATACTGAGCGAGCGCCCTTCGCCCTGGTCGAAGCGCCTGACCTGGCTGCTCGGCATCGAGCCGGTCGATGCGGTCCAATACAGAGCGGTATCGCCGTCGTTTTGCTCATGCCAGCTGCGACCAAGACGCTGCCAGGCGGCGTGGGTGTCATAGCGATAGCGACGCTCGCTTACCTGCGAACCCAGATCGACGCTGAAACCTGCGTCCAGCGAGTCGGTTGCCATGACCTGCAAGCTGGCCAGCGGATTGTCGTAGCCGAAGGCCCCGCCTAGTACGAGGGCGGTGTTGTCGACGGACAGCGTCTCGCCGCTATCGCTGACAACGGTGAGCGTACCAACCGGCCGAGTCGCTTTCTCAAGGTCCATCAGCCCCTGACCGTACAGGCTCTGGTTGGCATAGATCCCTTCCTTGTAAGCAGTGACGAACAATCGCTGCACGACCTGTTCCGGCTCCAGGGTAGGGAAAGCCTGCCTGATCACCGCGAGGCCGCCAGTCACTGCGGGAGCTGCCATCGAGGTGCCCGATGCGATGGCGTAGCTGCTATCGCCCTCCACGTAGCTGGAGACGATATCGGTGCCAGGAGCGGCGATACACCATGCCGCGGCATCACCGCAGGCGTTCGAGAAGCTGCTGAGCACGCCGGTGTCGGAGTCGACACTGGTCACTGCAACCCAGTTGTATTGCAGCTCTGGATACAGCTGGGGGATGGCTGAGAAAACCAGCGGTTGGCTCAAGCCTTCATTTCCGGTGGCCCAGACATAGATGCGTCCGGCCGCAGCTCCGGCTTGCCATTCGGCTCTCAGTTTGGGGAAGTACGACTCGACGGCGCCCTTGCCGAAGTCGGCGACGGTAGCGTCGATGCCCCAACTGTTGTTGAACCACGTGGCGCCATTGTTCCTTGCCCAGGCGAAGCCGTTGGCCAGTTGCTGGTCGTTTGCGCTGATGTTGTCGTTGGCGTCGGAAAACCTGACGTTCAGAAGCTGGGCGCCGTAAGCGTAGCCGACCACGCCAAAAGCATTTCTTCGTGCTACCAGAGTGCCGGCGACGTGGGTCCCATGACCGCCGCTATCCTGAGCGTCCGCCTCTGCGGTGCTGCCGGTCAGCAAGTTGTAATGTGCCGCGATCTGACCCTGCAATTCGAGGTGACTACTATTGACACCGCTATCGATGATCGCGATTCGCTCGCCGAGGCCGCTAAAGCCTCGCTCGTGCGCTACATGCCCGTACGTTAGGTTGTAGCCATTGGTGTTTTGATGCTCGCGAGATAGCGGCAATGCCTTGGCCGAATCATCCTCTCCTGGCAACGGGCCCGGGTCCGGCGCGGTGCCTGGATCGCCGCTTACTGGCTCGTTCGGCACTGGTTCGGTAGGTGGAGTCAATGTCGGTAGCGAGTCACCGATGGGCTCCTCTTCGACCGGCGGAGCCTCATCGTCGCCAGGCGCTGGTTCCTCTGGAGCAGGGGCCGGGGCGGGTTCGCCACCGCCACCACCACCGCCACCGCCGCCTCCCGCTGCAGCGGCGCCGATGCCGACAATCAGCGCGCCACCCGCAACCCAGCCGAGCGTACGGCGGTCGGAGCGCATCCCGGACGAGCGGGTCTCGTTGTTGGCCAGGCTTTGTTCAAGCATCCCTTCCAGCATCGCCGATTGCTCGGCGCTGACGAGTCCCTGCGTCTCCACATAGACGGAGCGGGCGATGGCGTCTCCCTGGGACATCAACTCGCCGGCGCGCTGACGAAGCACGGCATCCGACTGGTTGGCCGCATTGACCAGCGCCTGAATCTGGTCCTGGCTCAGTACGTTGGTATACGCAGCCGACACCGGAGTGGACCCGTTCTGGGCGTGGGCGACAATAGGAAGCAGAACAAGTGGCGAGCTGGCAAGCAGCGCGGCAAGGCAAACAGGGCGGGTGTGAAAGCTCAATTTCGGCATGGCAATCTCTTATCGGACGTATAGGCGAAGCTGACTGCATCCTAGCCGAGAGGGTTTCGTCTCGCTGGTCAGTTGTCGCATTTTCAGGAATCGGCCGATCCGAGAGAAAATTGAGTACCGTTCAGCGGCCTGGGATGCTGATCCAGGTGGCTTCAGCGAAAGCAACCAACGAACCGTTCTCGCGGTACAGGGCCGTGCCTGTCTGGTGTTTACGCCCGTCGTGACGAATCGCCCAGCCATTGACGATGAGCGTCTCGCCCACGCGCACCGGCTCCAGCAGCCTGGCCGCGAACCGGCCGAGTAACGCCAGTCCGGATACGGGGCGAACGGCGAAGAATCCCGGGCAGTCGAGTGCCGCCCAGAGGAATTCGCTGGCGACCGTCTCGTCCCGGTCCGCCAGTGATGCGTCGGGTGTCCATAGTGCAGCGACACTCTGCTTCGGATCATCCAGTGGGCCGGCAAAGATCCGAAGCCCGTCGCCCGGATCGCGATTGGGCCCACAGACGAAGCAGCCCGGCAGGTCATGGCGGACGATGCCCTCGAAGCGTTGCTGAGCGGCGCTGGACGCGTCGATGGACGGCGCCGGTGGTACCGTCATCGCTAGTTCATACGGGCGCGCGCTGGCCAACAAGCGACCTTCGTGATGCAGTTGCATACCGTCGTCGGCTGCACTCAGGGTCAGTGGGGCGTCCAGCGGCGGCGGGGCGTGCAGGGTTACCTGGCAGCCGGCCGGCATCGCTTTGGCCAGTAATCCGGCAACATAGCCGCCATTGCCGCTTTGCGGGGGCCCGCAAAAACGCGAAGCGATGGTGATGTTTTGCCCCAGGAGAGTGACGGTTCCTACCATGTTCAGTCAGCCCATCCGCCGCATACCGGAAAGATCTGTCCGACAAAGCAGTCCGCCGCGTCGCTGCACAGGTAAGCGGCGAAGGAGGCGTCCTCCTCTGCCGAGACCAGCCGGCCGAGCGGCACCTCCCGCTTGAGCCGGGCCTGAAAAGCAGGATTGGCCTGGATATCTTCGGGAAAGTAGGTCGGGTTATCGACAAAATTCTGAGCGATGGCGTTGATCTTTACATTGTGCGGAGCCGCTTCCAGGGCCACTGAGCGGATGTAGGCCAACTGTGCCCCCCGTGCTGCACTGTAGCTCGACGCGCGCTTGATGCCACGCAAGGCCGAGGCGCTGCCCATCAGCAATATCTTGCCGGACTGGCGCTCGATCATTTTTGGCAGAGCAGCGCGGACGAGCCGCTGCAGCGGGTCGACCATATGGGTGAACATCAGTTTCCATTCGTCATCGGTCACGTCGACCGCCGGCGTGTTCGGTGCAGGCACGCCGAGGTTGGCGACCAGCGCATCGATCTGGCCGGCCTGCTCGATAACGGCTTCCGCCTCGCCAGGATTGGCCAATGCTCCCTGCGCTGCGATCACCTCGGCGCCGCAGCGTTTGAACATGTCGTGCAGGGCCGGGCCCATGAAAGCTTCGGCGTGAGTAAGCAGGATACGTTTGCCGGACAGGTCTATCGGTTGCATGCAATCTCCCTTGGCACAGATCAGTCGTCAGATGCGGTTTTTCAATACCGGCTATTCAGGTATAGGTGCGGCCGAGAAACTCGAGCAGCAGCCGGTTTACCTCCTCGGCCTGCTCGCCCTGAATCCAGTGGCCGCAGTCGGTGAACACGTGCTGCTCCACCTTGGGTACAAGGCTGGGCATTTTCTGAATGGTGTAGGCCTCCATTTCGCCAACCGGGTCCCGGTCGCCGATCAGGAATAGTGCCGGTTGTTCGATCTGCAGGCCAGCCAGGTCGGCGGTACGTTCCCAGCTGCGCTGGAAGTTGCGATACCAGTTCAGCGGGCCCCGGAATCCGCAACGCTCGAAAGTCGCTACGTATACGTCGAACGCGTCGGGTGGGCACCACTCCGGCGGCACGCCGGGGTCGACACGGTCTTCCAGCCATCGCGCGTCGGCCGGCTTGTCATTGAACAGCGCATTGCTCTTGCCGCTCTCCGAGAGTCCATGCATCGCCAGGCGCAGGGTTCTGGGAATATCCGCCTCGAGTTCCTGCTCCGCGCGTCCGGGCTCCTGGAAATACAGGATGTAATGGAAGCGGTCCTTGAAATGCTCGCGCATGATGTCGATCGCCGGGCGCTTGGGCCGTCCGCCGAAGGGCACCGACATCCCGCAAACCACCTTGACCCGCTCAGGTTCCAGCAACGCCAGGTGCCAGGCCACAGGCGCACCCCAGTCGTGGCCGACCATCGCCACTTCGGTGTGCCCGAGATGGTCCATCGCCGCCTGAATGTCGCTGCAGAGCGTGATCAGGTCATAGGCTTCGATCGGTTGCGGTGCGCTGGTCCGGCCGTAGCCGCGCATTTCCGGAACGCAGACGCGGAAACCGGCGTCCGCGAGTGCTGCCATCTGGTGTCGCCAGGAATACCAGCATTCGGGAAACCCGTGCAGCAGCCAGACCGGCTTGCCTGTTTCGGGGCCGGCGAAGTGGACGCTCAGGTCGATGTCGTTGACGTGAAGGATCTGCTGGTCGGTCATGGCGTTGGTCCGGTCAGGTTATCAGTCGACACTATGGCAAATTAGCCCGGCCAGGGTCACAACCATTCACAGTAAAAAGAACGCTGTATAGGTGGCGGCGAATCGATGCTTGCCAGCGGCGGGTCATGTCCCGCTGCGCCCGATTGCCAGTAGCAGGCTGAGCACGCTCAGGCTCAGGGCCAGCAAGCTGATGATCAGTGGCCAGCGACCGGAGGGAGCCGGGCCGCCGGCCTGGGTCGGCGGTTCGTGCGCAAAGGTCGTCGAGCGCGCCGGTGCCGAGGGCGTGAATACAGGGTCGTCGTGGGTCGGGTCGGCGCTGCCCTGCATCAACTTGAGCATGCGTTCCACCAGGTGGTGATCGAAGCGGTAGGGATCAAACTCACTGAAGCCATGCTCGTCCAGCAAGCCCCTGACATGGTCATCGGTGGGTATGAACTTCATCGACCAGTCGGGAAACGAGAGGCGCCGAATCGGCTCGTGCACCAGCAACTTCAAGTCATGATGACGTCCGTCCCGGCGCAGTCGGCGGTATAACGCAGCGATCTTGCTGCGCTCGCCTTCCAGACACTGGAAGAAACAGCCATCGCCATAATGAAGCATGCCGACCACGCCGCTATGGTGATTATTGCGTCGCGAGACAGCGAGTATCTGTGCCACGTTGGCGTCCACTCCATCTTCCGCCGTGGTCGGCCGGAAGTCTGCGCGACTGATGTAGACGATGCGAACCAGCTCTGTCATAACCACCCGTGTCGAGAGTCCTGAGCTTCGAGCATAGGCGCTGGGGATTGAAGTATGGCAAGCTTTGTATTTCAAGAAACGTCCGCTTGCGCACGAGGATTTTCGCGATGTCATCGAACCCAGGGAAGGTTACGGCCGCGACCGTGTGGCAACGTATCACTGTATTCCTTGCTTCGCTCCTGGTCACCGTCGGGTATTGTGTCGACGTGCTCTGGCGCGCCGCGCTAGGTCGACTGGACCGCAGTCGTGTCGACCGTTACACCCGCAGCTGGTCCGGCTGGTTACTCCGCCTGATCCGGATGCGCCTGAGCGTCGAGGGCAGCTGCCCTGACTTCAATGACGGGCGCCGGTACATCATCCTCTGCAATCACGCCAGCCACTACGATATTCCTGCTAGCTTTGTCGCCATGCCGGGCTCCATTCGCATGCTGGCCAAGTCGGAGCTGTATCGTATTCCGCTGCTGGGTGCTGCGATGCGCGCGGCTGAGTTTCCGTCCATCAACCGGCATCAGCGCGAACGAGCAGTGGCCGATTTGCAACGCGCCCGGAAGATGATGGAATCGGGGATCGTGTTGTGGGCGGCACCAGAGGGAACACGCTCGCCGCATGGACGCCTGTTGCCGTTCAAGAAAGGGTGTTTTCATCTGGCGCTGGACACCGGTGCGATCGTGGTGCCGGTGGCGATCAGAGGTATTCACCGGGTGCTGCCGGCCAGGACGCGGCAATTCAACTTCGGTCAGTCGGTATCGCTGCACATCGGTGAGCCTATCGACAGCGCCCGCTATGACCTGGCCGGCCTGATGACCGAGACGCGGCGGCGAATGGTGGACCTGCTCGGGGAGCAACCGGAAGAGGCGTCTGCCGCCGAAACGTCGAACGATTCGCTGACACGACCTCAAGTGTCCTGATTCAGCGCGCTGCCAGATGAAACTGCGCGCCCTCGGCTTCCAATGGCCGGAGGTGAAGCTCGAGTTGGCTCAATTCTTCGCGTAATCGCTGCCGATCGGCTTCGCTGATTCCGCTGGGCTGGTTGCGCGAAAGATAGCCCCCCAACGCTTCGAGAGTCACCATGCCAATGGCGACGGGAGACCAGGACATGTCCTCTATGCCGTAGAACAGTCCGGTGACCGGGTCCGGCTCGGCACGTACGGCTGAATCGGGCTCGATCAGCTGCGCCGCTTCGCGAAATTCCAGCTCGGTGACATCGATGAACTGGCTAGGTGCGGTCACTCCCAGCGTTCGTGCAAGCTCGTCCAGCCGCTGCAAGTGGACGACCAAAGCCGTGTATTCCTGCGACTCGGTGCAAAATTCTCGATCTACCAGCGTGGCGAGGTGCAAGACGGCGGACAAGGACTACTCTCCTGGGCGGGGTGGCTCCGCGTAGCTTAACGCCGGCTCCTGCCAGCCGCCACCCAGGGCGCGGAACAGGTCGACTGTCGACTGAAGCCAGGCAGAGCGCTGCTGCAAGAGAGTGTCCTGGCTCTGATACCAGGTGCGCTGAGTATCGAGTAGTGACTGCTGAGTGATCGCGCCGGCGCGATAGCGGGTCTCGGCGAGTTCGAAGGCGCGCTGCGCCTCGGCGGTTGCCTGTTCGAGCAAGGCGAAGCGAACGCGCGCCTGATAAACCGCGCCGAGCGCCGTGTCGGCGTCCTGAAGCGCCTGCAATACAGTACGCCGGTAATCGACCAGTAGTTCCTGCTGGCGCGCTTCGGACAGGTCGACCTGAGCACGCAACCGGCCGCCCTGGAATATCGGCTGGGTCAGCCCGGCAACCAGGTTCCAGGTGCTCGTCGGGTCGTTGACCAAGCCGGACAAGGCCAGACTTTGCACGCCCAGTTGCCCAGTCAGCTGGATGGAGGGATACAAGGCCGCACGGGCTGCGTTGAGATCGGCGTTCGCCGCGGCCAGTCGGGCCTCGCTGGCCCGAATGTCCGGGCGTCGGGCAAGCAGTTCGGCGGGGAGGCCCGCGCCTATTTCCGGCACCACGAGGGTACCGAGCGTCTCGGTCGCCGGCATCCTTTCGCCCGGCGCCGTGCCGAGCAGCAACGCCAGTGCATTACGTAGTTGCAGCTCGCTCTGCTCGAGCGCGGGCAGTGAGGCGCGCAGCTGCAACACCAGGGTGCGTTGCTGGCTGACTTCGAGCTGGTCGGCTGCACCAAAGCGCTGCCGTGCGTCGATCAGCTGAAGAACGCGCTCGGCATTGTCCAGGCTGCGGCGGGCGAGAGCGAGTCGTTCCTGCACCTCCAGCCACTGGAACCAGGTGCTGGCGACGCTGGCATCGATGCCCAAACCGAGGGTCTCGCGATCGAACCGGCTCGCTTGCAGCGTCGCCCTGGCAGATTCGACAGTGGCGCGGTTGCGTCCCCAGAAGTCCACTTCGTAGCTGGCGTTGAGCGCTGCGCCAAAACTGCTGCGGTTGCTGCTGGTCTGGCTGCTGGTCTGGTTCTCGCTCTGCGAACGTGAAGCGCTGAAGCTTCCGCTCACCTGAGGCAGCAAGCTGGCGCCAGCTTGTTGCAGCTGGGCATCGGCTTGCAGCAACTGCGCGGCGGAAGTCGCCAGATCAAGATTCCCCAGGCGTGCTTGTTCAAGCAGCGCGTCAAGCGCCGGGGCCTGGTAGGCGCGCCACCAGTCCGCCGACGGCCAATCTTCGTTCCGGGTCTGCGTGTTCCATGTCGCCGGCATCGCTACGCTTGCGTCCGGCTGTGGTGTGTTGATCGCGCAGCCGGTGAGCATGAGGAGGGCGCCTGCGAGCGAGGCAACGAATTTAATCTGCACTAAGGGCCACCACAGGATCGAGATGCGCCGCCTTGCGAGCAGGCATGTAACCAAAAATCAGACCAGTCGCGAAAGCGCAGCCGAAGGCGAGGGCCACCGGTCCGGGAGTGAATTGAATCGGCGTACCCAGTACTTGCAGCAACGCGGCGAAAGCCAGGCCAAGCACAACCCCGAGCGCACCACCGATAGCCGAGACGACCAGCGCCTCGACGATGAACTGTTGGAGAATATGGCGTGTGCGTGCCCCGGTTGCCACGCGAATACCGATTTCTCGCGTGCGCTCGGTAACGTTGACCAGCATGATGTTCATCACGCCAATGCCGCCCACCAGCAGGGAAATCGCCGCGATCGAACCGAGCAGAACGGTGAAGGTGTTCTGCGTCTCCGCCACGTTTTCCAGCAACGACGCCATGTTGCGAATCTGGAAGTCCTCGACACCGCCATGCGCCTGCAGCAGAGTCTGGCGCACCGCCTCCTGGGTGGCTTCGGCCGCGGCCAGATCGTCGATCATGACGGTGACCGAATTCAGGTAGCGCTGGCCGATCAGTCGCAGACTTCCGGTGTTCAAGGGTACGAATACCACATCGTCCTGATCGGCCCCCCAGGGTGCGGCGCCTTTCGCTGCCATCACGCCGATCACCTGAAACGGAACATTGTTGACCAGCACATACTCGCCGAGCGGATCGGAATCGCCGAACAGATTCGTCGCCACGGTCTGGCCGAGGACGGTGACTGCGGAGTAGCGCTGGTTATCCTGGTCGTCGATGAACACGCCGGCACTCACCCCCCAGTCCCGTGCAAGTGGCAGCGCTTCGATGGTGGCGGTGACCTGAGTCGAATAGTCGGTGTTGCCTGCGCGCAGCGTTACCCGGCCGTTCATCTCCGGCACGGCAGCCCGGACGTTGTCCAGTTCGGCGATGGCGTCGATGTCGCTGGCCACCAGACTGGTCACCTGACCCTCGACCGAGCGGCGCACGTTGGGCGCGCCGGGGCGGACCAGGAGCAGATTGGTGCCAAGCGAACTGATGCGATCGACCACGTCCTGGCGTGCTCCGTTGCCGACTGCGAGCATCACGACCACCGAGGCCACGCCAATGACGATGCCAAGCAGGGTCAGCACGGTGCGAAACAGGTTGGCTTTCAGAGCGCGCAGAGCCATTCGGACGGCTTCGCCGATATCGGCCAGGGCAGCGCGCCGGACGGCTTCCGGCTCCGGCGTCCGTGCCGCGTCTGCGGTGGGTGACGGCTGTCCAGTACGCCCGATGACGCCGCTGTCATGGATGATGTGCCCGTCGCGGATTTCCACCAGGCGATCGGCGTGGCTCGCCACTTCGCGGTCGTGGGTGATGACGATCACTGTCTTGCCACGACCGTGCAGTTGCTTGAGCAGAGCCAGCACATCGGCGCCGCTCTTGCTATCCAGCGCGCCGGTTGGCTCATCGGCGAGAATGACCCGCGCGTCGTTCATTAGCGCGCGGGCAATCGATACCCGTTGCTGCTGGCCCCCGGACAGCTGGCTGGGGCGGTTGCCGAGCCGCTCGCCCAGGCCCAGTTCGCTGAGCAGCGCCTGCGCCCGGGTGTGCCGCGCGAGCCGCGGCATGCCTGCGTAGATGGCCGGAACCTCGACATTTTCCGTGGCGGTGGCGGAAGGGATCAGGTGATAGCTCTGGAATATGAAGCCGAACGTCTTGCGCCGAAGGCTGGCCAGTTCATCCTTGTCGAGGTCGGCAATGTTCTCACCGGCAAACCGATAGCTGCCGCTGGTGGGCTTGTCCAGACAGCCGAGCAAATGCATCAGCGTCGACTTGCCGGAGCCGGACGCGCCCATGATGGCGACGAATTCGCCTTCCTGGATGTCCAGCGAGACGCCGTGCAGCACGGTGGTCGACAGTTCGCCGTTGCGGTAGGTGCGGGTGATGTCCCGCAGGCTGATCAGTGGCTCGGACATATCACATGAACCGGCGCGGCGGGCCGCTGCGGGTGTCGGCGGCCGAGGCACTGATGCGCCCGGTTACCACTTGGTCGCCTTCCTCGAGCCCTTCGATAACTTCGACCGAGACCCGGTTGCGTGTGCCGACGCGAATGTCGCGTGGCCCGGGTTCACCATCGGCGCCGAGCACCTGGACCTGCGCCTGGCGCCCGTCGCCACTCGGCTGGCGCTTTACAGCTTCGCCTGGGGCGCGCCCGGCGGTGGACGGCTGCAAGGCCGTGACGGGAATCGTCAGTACGTCTTGCGCTGCAGCGCGCACGAAAAACACCTGCGCGCTCATCTGCGGTAGCAGATCGCCGTCCGGGTTGGGTACGTCGAACAGGGCATTGAACAACACTACATTGTTAAGCACTTCCGGCGTCGGCAGGATCTGGCGCAGCGTGCCCTCCCAGCGCCGGCGAGGCTGGCCAAGCGTGGAGAAGTAGGCGGGCATGCCCACTTCCAGCTGGGCAATGTCCGCTTCCGAGACCTGGGTGCGGACGGTCATAGTGCTGAGATCGGCTATTTGCACGATGATCGGCGCTGTCTGATTGGCGTTGAGCGTCTGCCCCTGGTTGGCCAGTTGTTGTACCACCGTACCGCCCATGGGCGCGTAGACACGGGTGTAGTTGAGATCGGCTTCCTCGCCCTTGAGGGCCGATTCGGTCTGCCGAATCTGAGCCTTGATCGCCTGGATCTGGGCAGTGGCCGAACGCAGCGTAGCGTCAGCGCTTTCCACCTGCTCCTGGCTGGTCGCGTCGAGTTTGATCAGGTTTTGCTGCCGTTCTGCCTGCAGGCGTGCCAGCGTCTGTTGCGCTTCCCGGTCGGCGAGTTGCGCGCGCAGATTGGCCAGTTGCGCACGGGTGGCTTCCACGCGCGCCAGATATATCGTCGGGTCGATCTCGGCGAGCAGTTGACCTTCTTCGACCTCATCCCCCAGTTGTACATGTAGCGCGCTGAGCTGGCCGGACACCTGGGTGCCGACGTCCACATAGTTGAGGGGCTCAAGGGTGCCCAAGGCGGTGATGCTGTCTTCGACGTCGCCGCGCTCGACTGTCGCGGTGGCAAAGGCGGGCTGGCGATTCGCGCTTCTGGACCAGGCGTACCAGGCGGCGAGCGCGATGATCAGAACGACGATGGTGGCAAGCCAGGCATGGCGCCGGCGCTTGCCGGATGAAGCGGGATTCATCGTGGGTAGGTCTCTGCAGGAATCGTGGCGCCAGTGTACTGCGCCAACTGTCAACCACGATCCTGACAGCGTAAAGACTTCGTAAAGATCCGCGTCAGACGTATGCAGTCAGACCGGCTGGCCGGTGACCGAAGCGCGCTGCGATAACTCGATCCAGGTCCCGTCAGGGTCACGCACGAAGGCGATGCGCGCAGTGCTGCCGAGCGTGGCCGGCTCCCTCGCAACGGTGGCGCCGGCGGCCACGGCACTGGCGAACGCCTGATCGCAATCAAATACCTGGAAGGTCAGATAACGAATGCCGCGCGCGGCCAGCGGTTGCTCTGGCGCATCGCCTGTATCGCCGGCCTCGAGCCGCAGCTGCCCGCGACCGCAGTGCAGGCGGTCCTGGGCGACAGCGGTCATGCCAATGGCGTCCCGGTAGAATGCCAGGCTACGCTTGGGGTCGCTCACTATCAATCGTGCGGCCAAGCCGTGAATATTCTCATGGCCTGGCGGCACCAGTGTGACCCGGTTGCCATCCGCATCGCTCAGCTCCAGAGGAGCGGTGACCGTAGCGCTGGCGACCAGAATCTCGCGAATCGGGCCGGGCCCGACTTCGGCAAGCGGGTCCCGCGCGTCGTTCAGTTTCAATACAGCTTCATCCGCCCGGTAGCGATGCTGCAGCACGCCGCCACCGAGCTTTTGCGTATGGTCGAAAGGCAGACCTGCGCGCTCAGCCCAGAACTGCTGTTGCGCCTCGCGCTGATTGGTGAAAACACCGATGTCGAAATACGCTTTGGCAAAGCTCATGTGACCCCTCCGTTCAAGTGCTTTCACCCTAGGGTGTATAGGCGCGGCAGGCCAGCGTCAGTAACAGACGGAATCGCCCGGCATGCGGCCGGCTTATCCGGGCCGCATCATTCCAGCCAGCGATACAGCGTGCGCCGGGTGATTCCCAGGATATCCGCCGCCTTGCGCTTGTTGCCCTGGGTAGCGGTCAGGACTCGATGGATGTGATTGCGGTGTACCGTTTCCAGATCCGGCAGCGATTCCGCCAGCGCCGGATCGGTCTTGGCATCCGGCAGCTGTTCGGTCGCGGATGGCTCGGACGACGCCGCGCCGAGCATTCGCTCCGGCAGATGGCGCGGTTCGATCAATGGCGTATCGCAAAACGTCGCTGCCCGCTCAACCGCGTTTTGCAATTCGCGGACGTTACCGGGAAATCCGTAGTCTGCCATCAGGGCCAGGGTGTCGTCGCTGAAGCCCCTTACGTTGCGGCCCTGTCGCGTATTGAATCGAGTCAGAAAGAACTCGGCCAACGGCCGGATGTCTTCCCGGCGCGAGCGCAGCGGCGGCACCTGAATGCCGAAGGTTTCCAGGCGGTAGTACAGATCCTCGCGAAAGGTGCCTTCGTTCACTGCCTCGGTCAGATTGCGATTGGTGGCAGCAATCACCCGGACGTCGACCTGAATTTCGTGGTCGCTGCCCACCGGGCGGACATGTCCGTCCTGCAGGGCGCGCAGCAGCTTGGCCTGCAGCGGCGGTGGCATCTCGCCGAGTTCGTCGAGCATCAGCGTGCCGCCGTCTGCCTGCTGGAACAGGCCTGCGCGCTGGGTTCTGGCTCCGGTGAACGCGCCCGCAGCATGGCCGAAGAACTCGCTTTCCATGAGTTCGCCGGGAATACCCCCACAGTTGACCACCAGATACGGCCGATTCTTGCGTGAACTCTGCTCGTGAACAGCCCGTGCGACCAATTCCTTGCCGGTGCCGCTCTCGCCCTGGATCAGTACCGGCCCGTCGGCACCAGCGATCTGGCGAATCTGATGGAACAGCTGCTGCATCGCCGGGCTCTGGCCGATGATGCCGTGGAACTGCTCGACGCCGAGAATCGATCGGTAACGCTGTACTTCACTGCGTAGCCGCCGGTTGTCCAGCAGGCGGCTCACGGTGAGTAGGAAATGATCCATCTCCAGAGGCTTGGTCAGGAAATCATCGGCGCCGGCCTTTAGCGACTCGACCGCCTGCTGGACCGAGCCGAAAGCGGTGATGATCAGCACCGACGGCTTGGGCGAGCACTGCGATATCGCTGGCAGCAGGCTCAGCCCGTCGGCACCCGGCAGCCGCAGGTCGCTGACGACCAGCTCCGGTAAATGCTCGCGAATCGCCAGCAGGCCGGTTTCCGCGTCACCGCAGACGGTCACCGAATAGCCTTCGACTTCGAGCTCCTCCTGCAGCAGTTCGCGCAGTCCGCGGTCGTCCTCGATGAGTACGATGTGTTCCTTGTCGGTCATGCGGTCTCCGAATCTGATTTCGTAAGAAGCGGTAGCAACAGACGGGCTTCACAACCGCGGTCTGGGGCGTTGCTCAGCATCAGCTGTCCCTGATGCTCCTCGGCGACGGTTTGCACGATGGCCAGACCAAGGCCGGTGCCATCGCCCGGCGATTTGGTGGTGTAGAAGGGTTCCAACAACTGTTCCACCGGGACGTCCGGCAGCCCTGGCCCGTCATCGATGATCGATATGTACAGCCAGCACGCGTCGGCCGAGAGCGAAATCCGTACCTCACGCAGCGAAGCCTGCAACGCGTTGCGCACAAGATTGAGCAAGGCCAGCTCCAGGCGTCCCGGATCGCCGAGGATCGGAGCCAGGTCCGTTGGCGTCTGCACCGTCAGCAAGCGAGCGCTGGAATCCGCCTCGGGACGCATTGCCTCCAATACGTTTTCGACCAGCAGGCGAGGGTCCAGCTTTCGCGGCTGCGGCGCGGCGGGGCGGCAATAATCAAGCAGCTGGCGTACCGTCCGGGTGAGGCGTGCTACCTGGGATCGGATGCCGAGGAGTTGATGCTTCTGCTTGTCATCCATCGTCGATGACCGCTCGAGGCGGCGCGCTCTGCCGTCGATTACGCTCAACGGAGCGCCGAGCTCGTGGGCGATGCCGCGAGCCATACTGCCGATGGCGGCCATCTTCTCATTATCCTTGAGCCGCCTGAGAAGCTCTGTCTCGGCGCGTCGATGCTCATCGAGCTCGCGGTTGGCCTCCTCGATACTGTCGAGCATGCGATTCAGACCCTCGGCTAGCGAAGCCACCTCTTGCGGACCATCGAGCGCCGCGCGATGTGAATGGTCGCCCTGCGCCACGCGGCCCATGTGTTCGAGGAGCCGATCGACGTAGCGCCCGATCCCGCCATGGTGACCGAGCAGCACCGCAGCGAGGATGGTGATGCTGAGCAGACCCCAGATCAGCCAGGCGATGATGGTGAAACGATTCAATGCCTGGCGGAAATCGCTCGCCAGGCGGGTTATCTGAATCAGGCCCTGGATCTGCCCGGCGGCGTCGAACAGCGGCAGGAAATGCGAAAACAGTTCACGCCCGGCGACCCGACTGTATCCCTCTTGGCCTTCGCCGGTCGATACGATGCGCTCGGGTATGGTCGAGCGCGACAGATCGCTTTCGGTGATGCCGGCCGAAGCGATGCGTACACCGTTCACATCGAAGACAGACGCGCCGTAGACCTCTCCGAGGACGAACACCGAGCCAAGCGCCAGTTCTATCTGCCCTTGATCTCCCTGGCTCAGGGCCGCGCCAACCGGGATGCTGATGGCCCGTCCAATGAGCTCCAAATCGTTTTTCAGGCGCTGTTCCTGGAACTGGTTCGCTTGTTGGAGGCCAATACGTATACCCAGTGCCGTTAGCAGCATGAGCGGAAGCACCACAAACATCAGCAATGTTTGCTGCAAACCGTTGGCGCTGGACCAGGCAGCTTTGAGGAACGGCGTGTTTCTCTTGAGCGAGTATTTTTTTCTCATGTATCGATTCTATACAGCTTCGATCGCATGGCAAATTCGGCTCGCAGCCCTGGATACAAGCGATGCGCCATTGACGCAACATCAGGTAGTAGGCCGAATGTCCGGTCGGTGTGTCGTGCTTGCTCACCCAACGAGAAGGAGAAGTGCCTATGAACACTTTGAAGACTCTTACTGCCGCTATTGCTTTTGCATCCCTCGGCCTCGGCGCCCCGATGGCGCTGGCACAGAGTGCCGCCGGATCCACCAGTAGCACCACCGGAGCTCGCACCACGACTGGCGTCGATGCGGCCACTGGGACCAACACCGGGTCGGGTACTGCTGCCGGCGCGGGAGCCACGACCGGCACCACGACCGGGGCAGGGTCTACAACCGGCGCCGGTACGACAACCGGTCCGACGACCACCACCGACAGCAGGACGGCCGTTGGCTCGGGCACTGGTACCGGCACGGGCTCCAGCACTGGTACTGGTACCGCCGGCAGCACCGGCACCAGCACCGGGACTGGAACCGGAACCACCACAGGGACCGCCGGAGGGGCAGCGACCGACACGGCGACCGGAGCGCGAACCGGTATCACTACGCCCGGAGCCAGCACGGGCATGGGGCCCACCGATCAGGGCGGTCCACACCAGAGCAGCCCTAGCGTTACCGGGCCGGATGCAGGCAACACCACAGAGCTCGATGAGGAACATGACCGGGGTGACTACTGATAGTGCGCGCAGGCGCGCACACATCTCGTAGCAACCCGCGTAAGGAACTTTGTGCGTTGTGTTCCGCCCAAACTCTTACGACCAGACAGAAAAAAGACGGAGACGCAATATGAAAGTAATGACCACACTCAGTACTGCCATCGCGTTCGCTTCACTGGCACTGGCTGGCTCGGACGCCTTGGCTCAGTCAGAAAGCGCGAGAAAACAGGCCAGCGGGCAGAGCGCCACTCATGCTACTCCTGCCGCTCCCCACGCTGACGTTGATCAGCCAGGCGTAGGCGGCACCCAGGGTGCCAACTCCGGAACCAATACATCGGCCGGGCCGGAGGGCGCCAGCATCCGCCCGACCAATCAGGGTGCAGCCGAAGCAGGTATGGCGAACAGCACCATGGACAAGGAGATGAAATCCAAATCCAAGTCCGGTCAGAGCCAAGGCCAGAGCGGCGCGGCTGGTGCCAGCACCAGCTCGCAGAAGTCCGGCTCCAGCCAGCAGTCCAGCGGTAGCGGCGCTACCTCGGCTTCCGGTGCAACCGGTGCGGCTGGCAATTCGGCACGTGCTGGCGGTGGAATGGATGATCCGGCTCGTACCGCGGACCGTTCCGGTGTGACCGGCGCACCTGACGAAATCGAGCGCGAGCAGCGCGATATCGAACGTCCGAGCGAATAACGGCACCGCGTGAGTAAAAAGGGCCCTTCAGGGCCCTTTTTTTGTGCGCGAATCAGCACTGCGTCCGAGCGTGCGCAAGATGGATACGGATACTTATGTCGCATGTATACATTTGTCACGCTTTCAAGTGTGATTCGGGCCGGCAGGTATGGCTAAAGTTCAATAAAAAGTCCTTTATAATCAGGTGTATATGAGTTTCTTGGCGCGGTTGGCATGATGCGTGTATTGATTCTCGTGAACTCAAACGAGAGGAGAGCACACCATGAATACACTCAAGACACTGACCGCCGCAGTCGCTCTGGCCACCCTGGGTGCAACCGCACCAAGCGTGTTTGCACAGTCCAACGCTACCTCCGGCGCGCAGGGCGCTGCCGCGACGCAGCAGGGCACTGCCGCTCAGCAGGGCTCCGCCACTCAACAGGGTGCGGCTGGGTCCATGGGTGCAGCTACCGCCCAGATCAGCGATACCGAGCTGGAGAAGTTCGCTTCCGCCGAATCCAAGGTGAGCGAGATCCGCACCGAATTCTCTGAGAAGCTGGCAGAAGCTGAAAGCCAGGAGAAAGCGCAGTCCTTGCAGATGGAAGCCCAGGAAAAGATGGTTGAAGCGGTACGTGACGAAGGAATGGAAATTCCCAAGTACAACGAGATCGCAACCCGTCTGCAGAGCGATCCTGAGCTGCAGCAACGCGTTTCCAGCATGAACTGATACGCGTGATTGACGTGCATCGTTCAGATGCATTTCTGAAAGAAGGGGCTTAGGCCCCTTTTTTCGTGCGCGAGCCACGGTGGCAGCAATGATCCAGGGCCAAAGAGTTTTCGTGCCGTGCACGCATGGCCTAAACTGTCGCGACCATAACGCAGTCGGAGAAGTGTTGATGATCAAATCTCGCGCAGCCGTGGCATTCGAAGCAGGAAAGCCGCTCGAAATCGTCGAGGTCGACGTCGCCCCGCCAAAGGCTGGGGAAGTCCTGGTTCGCATCGTAGCGACCGGCGTCTGTCATACCGACGCTTTCACCCTTTCTGGCGATGATCCGGAGGGCATCTTCCCGGCGATCCTCGGGCATGAAGGCGGCGGCGTTGTCGAAGCAATCGGCGAGGGCGTCACTTCTTTGCAAGTGGGTGATCACGTCATTCCGCTGTACACGGCCGAATGTCGCGAGTGCAAGTTCTGCAAGTCGGGCAAGACCAACCTGTGCCAGGCGGTACGTGCCACCCAGGGCAAGGGTTTGATGCCTGACGGCACCACGCGGTTTTCCTACCAGGGCAAACCGATCTATCACTATATGGGCACCTCGACCTTCTCCGAATACACCGTGCTGCCGGAAATCTCCCTGGCCAAAATCCCCAAGGAAGCACCGTTGGAAAAGGTTTGCCTGCTCGGTTGCGGTGTGACCACCGGCATCGGTGCCGTCCTCAACACGGCCAAGGTGGAAGAAGGCTCTACTGTCGCGATTTTCGGTCTCGGCGGGATCGGTCTGGCTGCGATCATCGGCGCCAAGATGGTCAATGCCAGTCGCATCATCGCTATCGACATTAACCCGTCCAAATTCGATATCGCCCGTGAGCTAGGCGCGACAGACTTCGTCAACCCGAAGGACCATGACAAGCCGATTCAGGAAGTCATCGTCGAAATGACCGATGGCGGCGTGGACTATTCGTTTGAATGCGTCGGCAACGTTCAGCTGATGCGTGCCGCGCTGGAGTGCTGTCACAAGGGGTGGGGTGAGTCGACCATTATCGGCGTAGCGGGTGCCGGGCAGGAAATCAGTACCCGGCCGTTCCAGTTGGTCACCGGTCGGGTGTGGCGCGGCAGTGCTTTCGGCGGTGTCAAAGGGCGCACCGAACTGCCGGGGTACGTGGAAAAATCACAGACGGGTGAAATTCCACTCGATACCTTCATCACTCATAACATGGGTCTGGACGAGATCAACAAGGCGTTCGATCTGATGCATGAGGGCAAAAGCATCCGCACGGTTATCCATTTCTAGGGCGGGGCGCGCCGTAATTCGTTTGGGTGCAGAGGTTATCGATCCGTTTTGCCATTGAGGAAATTCCATGACTGATCTGGAACTGGTTGGCGCCAACAAGAGCTTTGGCGGTTGGCATAAGCGCTACAGGCACTACTCCGAGGTGCTTGGTCGCGACATGATCTTCGCCATCTTTCTTCCGCCTCAGGCTGAGCAGGGCAAGTCCCTGCCAGTGCTCTACTGGCTGTCCGGCCTGACCTGTACCGACGAGAATTTCATGCAGAAGGCCGGAGCCCAGCGGCTTGCAGCCGAGCTTGGTCTGGTGATCGTCTGCCCGGACACCAGCCCGCGCGGGGACGGGGTGCCGGACGACCCGGACGGAGCTTACGATTTCGGTTGGGGTGCCGGGTTCTACATCAACGCAACCGAGCAACCGTGGTCGAAGCATTACCGGATGTACGATTACGTGACGCAGGAGATTCCCGCACTGGTCGAGGCGAACTTCCCCGTCAGCGAGCAGCGTAGCGTTAGCGGCCATTCAATGGGAGGGCATGGCGCGCTGATATGCGCGCTGAAAAATCCTGGCCGCTATCGCTCGGTATCGGCGTTCGCGCCGATCGCCAATCCGTCCGGCTGCCCCTGGGGTCAAAAGGCGCTCGAACGTTACCTGGGCCCGGACCAGGCGCAGTGGAAGCAGTGGGACGCGTCGGTGCTGATGGCCAAGGCGAGCGAAAAACTTCCCTGCCTGGTCGATCAGGGGGAGGACGATAGTTTCCTCGTCGAACAGCTCAAGCCGGAAGCACTGGAGCAGGCGGCGAGCGCCACGGGTTATCCGCTGACGCTGCGGCGCCAACCGGGTTATGACCACAGCTATTATTTCGTCGCCACCTTCATTGATGACCATCTGCGGCACCACGCTCGCGCTTTGGGCTTGGCCGGTTGAATGGCCGGTCACGTGATTGCGTGACCGCCGTCCGATCCAATACCCATCCACTGTTTTTCAACGCCAACTAATCGAGTCGGCGCTTCAATCGCAGGGGTCGACTCGGTAGAATCGACGCCCGAATATCGACCCAGGACTATTCATGCGCATCGGCCACGGTTATGACGTACATCGCTTCGGCGATGGTAACCACATCGTTCTCGGCGGGGTGCAAATCCCGCATCACCATGGTCTGATCGCTCACTCGGACGGCGACGTACTGCTGCATGCGCTGACTGATGCGCTTTTGGGGGCCGCCGCCCTCGGCGATATCGGCCAGCACTTTCCGGACACCGATCCCCGTTTCAAGGGCGCCGACAGTCGTGCTCTTCTGCGCCATGCGCTCAGCCTGATAAACCAGAAGGGCTGGAAGGTCGGCAATGTGGACGCGACCATTGTTGCCCAAGCCCCGAAGATGGCTCCACATATCGCCGAGATGCGTCGATTGATCGCTGAGGATCTGCAGGTGCAGCTCGATCAGGTAAACGTCAAGGCGACCACCACTGAGAAGCTGGGTTTCACCGGTCGGGAAGAGGGCATCGCTGTTCACGCGGTCGCGCTCCTGCTGACGTTGTGAGCGGCGCCGACGAGCTTCTCGGCCCACGCGCCTGGGGTGCTGCGTGCGGGACTGCCGTCCTCAAGGCAGTGCCAGAGCACTTCCGGGTCACCGAGGTCGTGGATATCGAGCTCGACGGAACCGGCGAACATCTCTGGCTGCATCTACTCAAGCGTGACCTGAATACCGAAGAGGTTGCCAGGCGACTGGCGCGGGCGTCCGGCGTCTCGCTTCGTGACGTCAGCTACGCAGGTCTGAAGGACCGTCGTGCGGTAACCAGCCAGTGGTTCAGTATCCAGTTGCCAGGTCGGCCCGATCCGGATTTCGCTTCGCTCTGGAGCGAGGATCTGCACTGTCTCGAAAGGGTTCGTCACCGGCGCAAGCTGCAGCGTGGTGCCCATAGCGCCAACCGCTTTGCCATCGTGCTTAGCCAACTCGTCGCCGAGCGTGATGCCCTGGAAGAGCGTCTCGGGCGTATCGCTGCTGAGGGCGTGCCGAACTACATCGGGCCGCAGCGCTTCGGCCGCAACGGCAGCAATGTATTCGACGCGCGTAGCTGGGCCGAAAGAGGCGCGCTACCCCCGGCCCGTGGGACACGGTCGCGTCTGCTCAGTACGGCACGCAGTCTGCTGTTCAATCGAGTGCTCGCTCAGCGGGTGGCTGATGGCAGTTGGAACCACATACTGGAAGATGATTGCGTCGCTTTTACCGACAGCCGGAGCCATTTTCCTGCGAGCCGGCTGGCAGCCGACGATCCGCGTTCGCTGGCGCTGGACATTCATCCGACCGGCCCGCTTTGGGGGCTCGGAGAGCCGTCCGTCGGCCCGACCCTGGCGGCGCTGGAGCGCGACGCGGCGCAAAGCGAGGCAGCGCTGGCGGCCTGGCTCGAACATGCTGGGCTGGAGCAGGCCCGGCGTACTCTTCGGCTCCCAATAGACGCTCTGGCGTGGCATTATCCGTCCCCAACGAGTATTGAACTGGAATTCACCCTGCCGACCGGTTGCTTCGCTACCGCGGTCATACGCGAGCTTGTCGAACTGACCGACGAACCCGGTGGCGGACTGGAAAGCGAGAGTTGATGCGTATCCTTATTGCCAACGACGATGGGGTGCTGGCCCCTGGGCTGACTGCCTTGCATGATGCTCTCAGCGACTACGCTGACTGCGTTGTGGTGGCCCCCCATGAAGACCGAAGTGGAGCCAGCAGTGCCCTCAGTCTGGACAAGCCGCTGCGTCCATTTACCCTTGCCAACGGTTTCATCGGGCTGAACGGCACCCCTACCGACTGCGTTCACCTCGGTCTTAATGCGCTATATCCGGACAGCGTTGATATGGTCGTCGCAGGCATCAACCTTGGGGCCAACCTGGGCGATGACGTCCTGTATTCGGGAACCGTCGCCGCAGCACTCGAAGGTCGGTTTCTGGCGCGCCCGGCCATGGCGTTCTCGCTCGTGGGGCGTCAGGTGGACAATCTACCGGCGGCTGCAGCAATCGCCCGCAACATGGTGGAGATGCACGGCGACCTGGATCTACCGCCACGCACGGTACTGAGTGTGAATATCCCCAACCTGCCGCTCGACCACCTCAAGGGGATCCGCCTGACGCGCCTGGGCCATCGCTCCAGAGCTGCGCGCCCGGTCAAATGGGTTGACCCCCGCGGCAAGGAGGGGTACTGGATCTCCGTGGCCGGTGATGCCGAGGATGGCGGCGAAGGCACAGACTTCCATGCAGTCATGCAGGGTTACGTCTCGGTTACCCCGCTTCGGGTCGATAAAACCCATTACGAGGTGTTCGACCATCTCGGCCAATGGCTGGAGCGGCTGGGCTAGATGTGAGAGACGATATCTACAAAAACGGTATTGGCATGACCTCGCAGCGCACTCGCGAGCGCTTGCTCGAGCGTCTGTTCGAGGAAGGCATTCGCAATCTGCACGTGCTCGAGGCGATCCGCCGTACCCCGCGGCATCTGTTCGTCGACGAGGCCCTGGCGCACCGGGCCTATGAAGACACGGCACTGCCGATCGGGCATAACCAGACGCTGTCGCAACCTTACATCGTCGCGCGCATGACCGAGCTGTTGCTCGGCGGTGGGCCGCTGGACAAGGTCATGGAAGTGGGCACCGGTTCCGGCTACCAGACCGCCATCCTGGCACAGGTGGTCGAGCGCGTATTCAGTGTGGAGCGGATCCTGCCGTTGCAGGAACGGGCCAAGGTGGTACTCAAGGACATCAACGTACGTAACGTGGTATTCCGGCATGCCGACGGCAATTGGGGCTGGCCGCAGTACGGCCCCTATGACGCGATCCTCGTTACCGCGGCGCCGGCCGACGTACCAGTGGAGCTGCTGGGGCAGCTAGCCGACGGCGGCCGAATGGTGATTCCGGTGGGTGAGAGCGAGCAGTATCTGACTCTGGTCATCCGCGAAGGCGAACAGTTCATAAGACATCAGGTCGAACCGGTACGATTCGTACCACTCTTGGCAGGAGCCATCACCTCTTGAGCGCATCTCGCAGTCGTTTCGCACAGTACATCCCGATATTTTTCAAAGGCATGGCGATGGGAGCGGCAGATATTGTCCCCGGTGTCTCTGGCGGCACGATCGCCTTCATCAGCGGCATCTACGATCGGTTGATTGACGCTATCGCTGCCTGCACGCCGGACAAGCTGCTCTGGCTGACGCGGGGCCGCGTGAGGGAAACCTGGCAGGCCGTTGACGGCGGCTTCCTGCTTACGCTCCTGGCCGGTATTCTCACCAGCGTGTTTAGCCTCGCCAGGCTGATCAGTTACCTGCTGGATAATCACCCCGAGCCGCTGTGGTCGTTTTTCTTCGGCTTGATCGTCGCCTCGGTCTTGCTGGTAGGTCGCGAAATACAGCGATGGAACGCCGCCAGCATAGCGGCCTTTGTCGTCGGAACGGCGTTTGCCTATCTGGTAACCGTGGCAGTGCCGATCCAGCTTCCAGTGACGATGGTGACCCTGTTTTTCGGCGCCGCAGTGGCGATCTGTGCGATGATCCTGCCAGGCATTTCCGGCAGCTTCATATTGCTGCTGCTGGGCCTCTATGCCGGGGTGCTCGAGGCGGTTCGCAACCTCGATTTCGCCTTGCTCGGCGTGTTCATGCTCGGGTGCATTGGCGGATTGCTGAGCTTTGCGCGTCTGCTCTCCTGGTTGCTCGATTACGCCCGCAACATCACTCTGGCTTTCCTTGCCGGGCTGTTGCTCGGCTCTCTGAACAAGGTATGGCCGTGGAAGGAAACGGTCACCTGGCGACAGGACAGTCACGGCGAGATGGCGCCGCTTATCCAGTCCAACGTCGGCCCGATACAATACGAACAGTTGACCGGTGAGCCTTCGCACTGGTTGCTCGGGTTGGCGCTGATGGCGCTGGGCGTGGTATTAGTGATGGCACTGGAAAGATGGGGGCGGCGGACCTGAAGCGTCTGCCGTACCGAAGGAAACGTTGGCGTAGGCCAGGGGCAGTGTGTGTCAGAGCGTTTTGCGATCGTTAGCGGTTGGCGGCAATGTGCGGTAGGCCTTGTCGGTTCGTTGTTGGTAGCCTGTGCCGGGCCATCCGGTTATGTCCCTATCGATGATCGCAGTCGTGGCGGGCAGGCTGCCCGCGCACAGGCGCGCGCAGCCGAGATTCCCGCTTCCGGTCTGCATACCGTGCGTCGAGGCGAAACCCTGTACCAGATCGCTTTCCGCTACGGAACGGACTGGCAGACCGTGGCCGGCTACAACAATCTGAGATCGCCTTACACCATCTACCCCGGTCAGAATCTGCGCGTCGCCCCCGGCAACGGATCGCCGCGGGTGGCTGCCGTCGCGCCGCCGCCCAAGCAACCCTCGCCACCGCCCTCAAGGCCGACGAATTCGGTACCTGCAACCCGTGCTATACCGGCCCCGACACCAGCCCAGTCTGCACCGGCCAAAACTGCGGGTACCATTAGTGTGCCGGCGAAAGTCTCGCGCTGGGATTGGCCGACAGATGGTCCGCTCATCTCACGCTTCCAGTCCGGCACCAGCCTGAACAAGGGCATCGATATCGCCGGCACGCTGGGTCAGCCGATTAAGGCGGCTGCCGATGGTGCCGTGGTCTATGCCGGCCGCGGACTTATCGGTTACGGCGACATGATCATCGTCAAGCACGACGACACCTTCCTCAGCGCATACGCCCATAACAGCAAGCTGATGGTCAGCGAAGGCGATCAGGTCAAGCGTGGACAGGTGATTGCAGAGATGGGCAGCAGCGGTACAGACCGCGTGAAACTGCATTTCGAAATACGTCAGCGAGGCAAGCCGGTCGATCCGCTCGGGCATCTACCGAAACGTTGACCAGCGCTGGAAACCGGCACATTGTTGTAATGCTCGGCAGATAATCTGCAAAAGTATAGTTCAGACCGGAACAAGCGGTGGCTTGGTCGGTCAATAAGTGTGAAAGATGAGGGGCGGCAAGGTACTGCGGAGTCTCCTCGTTAATCCAGACGTACTTTACATGGGGCAAGCAAAATGGCAGTCAATAATAACCAGCCCGAACAGGTTCTCAGCGAAGACGAAATGACTCTAGTCGAGTCTGAGGCCAGGGAAGTGGAAGAGCTGGGTCTGGATGCGCGTGCGGAACCTCGAGCCGCGTCGCCACGTACACATCGCCGCGAAAACTCCTTCGAATTCACCAAACAGCTGGACGCCACTCAGCTGTATCTCAACGAAATCGGTTTTTCTCCGCTGCTGACCCCGGAAGAAGAGGTCCACTTCGCCCGGCTTGCCCAGAAGGGTGACGCGGCGGGCCGCAAGCGGATGATCGAAAGCAACCTGCGCCTGGTGGTGAAAATCGCCCGTCGCTACGTCAATCGCGGGCTCAGCCTTCTTGATCTGATCGAAGAGGGCAACCTCGGCCTGATCCGCGCGGTGGAAAAATTCGACCCGGAGCGCGGTTTCCGCTTTTCCACCTACGCCACCTGGTGGATTCGCCAGACCATCGAACGCGCGATCATGAACCAGACCAGGACGATTCGCCTGCCGATCCATGTGGTGAAGGAGCTGAACGTCTATCTGCGCGCGGCGCGTGAGTTGACGCAGAAGCTGGATCACGAACCCTCGCCCGAGGAAATCGCACAGTTGCTCGACAAGCCGGTCGAAGACGTCAAGCGCATGCTTGGTCTCAACGAGCGGGTTGCTTCGGTAGACATGTCACTCGGGCCGGATTCGGACAAGACGCTGCTCGACACGCTTACCGACGAGCAGAACAACGATCCGTGCGAGCTGCTGCAAGGTGACGACCTCAATGCCAGTATCGATCATTGGCTGTCGGAGCTCACTGAAAAGCAGCGCGAAGTGGTTGCGCGTCGGTTCGGTTTGCGTGGACATGAAAGCAGCACGCTGGAAGAAGTCGGCCGGGAAATCGGCCTGACCAGAGAACGGGTTCGTCAGATTCAGGTTGAGGCGCTCAAGCGACTGCGCGACATCCTCGAACAACACGGCCTTACCGGCGAGTCGCTATTCCAGTAGGGCGGATAACCGCCACGTGTTATCCGTCGCAACAACGGTGCGGCTGGCGCCCACGCCTTGGTGGACAAGCTTCGCGTTGTCCACCCTACGATACAACCCCCTCGATGTAGGGCGGATAACCGCTTAGCGTTATCCGCCGTGAAGGTGCGTTCGGTACCGACGCTGGTGGACAAGCTTCACGTCGTCCACCCTACTATACAACCCGCCTCGATGTAGGGTGGATAACCGCGCAGCGTTATCCACCGCAACGATGCTCGATCAGGCCGGAGCGTGTGCGGCTTCGCTCTGGTGACTCTCGGCAAACACCAGATAAACCGCCGGCAACACGAACAATGTGAAGAGCGTGCCGATGGTGAGGCCTGCAGCGATCACCACGCCGATATCGAACCGACTTACCGCACCAGCTCCTTCCGCCAGTAGCAACGGGATCATCGCAAACACCATGGCCGCGGTGGTCATGAGTACCGGACGCAGGCGAATCGCGGCCGAGGCCTCAACGGCCTCACGCTGCGACATCCCCTGACGCTGCAGTTGATTGGCGAACTCCACGATCAGGATGCCGTGTTTGCTGATCAAACCTATCAGCGTCACCAGACCCACCTGGGTATAGATGTTCATGGTCGAGATCCCCAGGAAAAGCGGTATCAGCGCGCCGCATATGGAGAGCGGAACCGTCACCAGAATCACCAGTGGATCGCGGAAACTCTCGAACTGCGCTGCCAGGACCAGATAGATCAGCGCCAGTGCGAGGCCGAAGGTGACGTACAGAGCCGCGCCTTCCTGCTTGTACTGACGCGCAGCGCCGGCATAGTCGAAGGTGAATCCTTGGGGCATTTCGGCTGTGGCGATGTCTTCCAGCGTTTGCAGCGCCTCGCCCATGCTGACCAGCGGCACGCCCTGGATTCGCGCGGCATTGAGCTGCTGGAACTGATTGAGCTGGGTCGGTCGGGCGCGTTCGTCCATTTCGATCAGCGTGCCCAGCGGCACCATGTCGCCGGCGTCGTTGCGAACGTAATAGTGATTCAGCCAGCCACTGTTGTCGCGGTAGGCGCGCTCAACCTGCGCAATCACCTTGTAGCTGCGTCCGCTGATGGTGAAGCGGTTGATTTCGCCTTCGCCCAGCAACGTCGACAGAGTGCTGCCGATATCCGCCATCGACACGCCCATCTGCGCAGCCTTCTCCCGTGAAATGTGCACGGAGATCTCGGGCTTGTCGAAGGCCAGATCGATCGTCAGAAAGGCGAACTTTCCGCTTTCCTGCGCGCGCGCCTTGACCTGCTCGGTGACCTGCAGCAGCGATTCGTAATCTCCAGGAGAGGTGATCACGAACTGCACCGGCAGGCCTCCGCCGGTACCGGGCAGAGAGGGCAGGTTGAAACCGAATATCTGCAGGCCGGAAACCTTGTTCAGTTCGGCCTGGATCTCCGGCAGGAGCTCCATCTGGGTTTTTTCGCGCTGCTCCCATGGCTTGAGCAGGAAGCCACCGATGCCGCTCTGTACGCCATCAGAGCCGTTGATCTGGAAGTGCGACTGGTACTCGTCGAACTGCTTCAGGACCTGTGTGACCTCGTCGGTATAGTGCGTCAGGTAGTCCAAGTTGGCCGTCTTGGGGGCATTGGACATCATGAAAATGATGCTTTGGTCTTCCTCCGGGGCCAGTTCGCTTCGGGTGAACATGAGCAGGAGCGGAATCAACAGCAGAACCAGTGCACCGAACGTCAACGTCACGGCCTTGGTGTCCAGACTGCTCGACAGCATCCCGCGATAACGGGTCTGCAGGCGTTCGAAGATGACGTCCAGCTTGTGAGCGAAGCCTGACGGATTGGATTCGTGCCTGAGCAGCTTCGAGCACATCATGGGCGACAGCGTCAGCGCAACGATCCCTGAAATCACCACCGAGCCGGCCAGGGTGAAGGCAAACTCTCTGAACAGCGCACCAGTCAGCCCTTCAAGGAACCCGATCGGGGCGTAAACAGCCGCTAGCGTGATGGTCATCGCCACGACCGGCATGGCTATTTCCCGGGCGCCGGTAATCGAGGCGTCGAAGGGCGTCTGGCCTTCCTCGATGTGCCGGTGAATGTTCTCCACCACGACGATGGCGTCATCGACCACCAGCCCGATCGCCAGGACCAGGGCGAGGAGGGTAAGCAGGTTGATCGAGTAGCCCATCAGCTGCATGAAGAACAGAACGCCGATCATCGACAGCGGAATGGTCACGACAGGAATGATCACCGAGCGCATCGAGCCCAGGAACAGGAACACCACGATAATGACGATGATCACCGCCTCGCCCAGTGTCTTGATCACCTCATCGATCGACTCCTCGATGAACTGGGTCGCATCATAGGCGATCGAGCCTTGCAGCTCTGGCGGTAGCTGCGCCTCGATCTCCGGCATTGCCGCACGTACTTCCTTGATCACATCGAGCGGGTTCGCCAGCGGGGTGCCCTGGATGCCGATATATACCGAAGGGATGCCGTCGAAGAAGCTGATCGAATCATAGCTTTCAGCTCCCAGTTCGACGCGGGCGACATCGCGAACCAGTACGCGCGTATCACCATCGATCTTCACCGGAATGGCAGCGAAGGCCTCCGGATCTTCGAGATCGGTGAAGGCATTGACGCTGGTGACCACATACTCACCCTTGGTCTCGCCCGCTGCCGATAGATAGTTGTACGCCTGGATGGCCTGATTCACGTCGGCGGCTGTCACGCCGTAGGCGCCCATGCGTACAGGGTCCAGCCACAGGCGCATGGCGAAGGTCTGCCGGCCGAGAATCTCGGCTTCGGCGATGCCGGGCAGGGTAGCCAGCCGCGGCTGAACGATGCGCGTCAGATAGTCGGTGATCTGCGGGTTGCTCATCGTTTCGCTGAAGAAGCTGATGTACATGAGCGCAGTCGAGTCGGCGGCCTGGCGGCTGATTACCGGTTCCTGGGCCTGCGGCGGCAGCTGGTTTCGCACCTCGGCGGTCTTCGACATGATGTCGGTGAACAGCCGGTCGGTGTCCGTCCCCAGTCGTGCATAAACCTGTATCACTGAAAAGTTCTGTCGGCTGACGGAGTTGATGTAATCCACGCCCTCTGCGCTGGACAGGCTTTGCTGGATCGGCTGGGTAATGTAGCCCTGAATCACCTCGGCGTTGGCGCCGGGATAGGCGGTGGTGACCGTGATCAGAGCGTTTTCCATCTGCGGATACTGGCGGATGGTGAGATTGCTGAAGGCCTGCAGGCCGAGCAGCACGATCAACAGGCTGACGACGGTGGCGAGCACCGGCCTGCGGATGAAAGGATCTGTGAATGCCATGCTCGGGTCGCCTTACAGGGGGTTGCTGTTGTCGATGGCGACGCGCGCGCCGTTGTCCAGCTTGAGCTGGCCGGAAATGACCACCTGTTCACCTGGCTGAAGGCCTTCGAGCACGACTACTTGGCCGTCGCGCCGCTGGCCGGTCTTGACGAAGCGCCGCTGCACTTCCAGGACCGGTTCGCCGCTTTCGTCCGTCACCACCTCGCCATCCTCGTCACGCCGCGGCGTGATCACATAGACGGAGTTGCCGTACAGCGTGAAGGTCATTGCCGTTTCCGGAACCACGACTTGCGCAGACTCACCCGGCAGCACCAGCTCCAGTTCGGCGAACATGCCTGGCAGCAGTTTTTCGTCGGGATTCGCCACACTTGCACGGATCTGCAGATTGCGCGAGGTCGCTTCGACCTTCGGATTGATCGCAACGACGCGGGCTTCGAACACTTCTCCGGGGAAGGCAGCGACCTTGACCCGAACGGTCTGGCCCATAGCCAGTTGCGGGTAATACTGCTCGGGCATGAAGAAATCAACATACAGTCGATCGAGATTCTGCAGCGTGGCAATGTTCGCGCCGGGCGAGAGGTAGTCACCGGGATCCACACGGCTGATGCCGATACGTCCGCTGAACGGTGCCTGGATGCGCTTCTTTTCCAGCGTGGCGCGCAGCTCGTCGGCACGCGCAGTAGCCTGGCGAAGCGAGGAGCGCGCCTGGTCGTACTGGCTCTGCGAGATGCTCTGACGCTGCAGAAGATTCTGCTGCCGGTTGAACTCGAGGCGCGCGAGTTCCGCCTGGGCTTCGGCCGTGGCCAGGCTGGCCTGCTCCACTGCACCGCCCATCCGAACCAGATCCTGCCCGGCCTCGACTTTCTGTCCGGATTCGAACAACACTTCGGACACCACACCGCTGACTTCTGCGGTCAGTTCGACGCCGAGCGCCGAGGTCAAGGTGCCGATTGCCGGCAGGCGGGTCTGCCATTGCAGCTGCTCTGCAGACGTCGCGCCGACATGAATCGGCGGCTTGGGTGCGGTGAACATGGCGATCTGGGAGCGGATCGACAATGCCTTGTAAATGCCTAGTCCGGCGACCACGACCACAAACAACACGATAAGGATAACCAGGCGACGCAGCATGAAAAGGTCCTTCTGAAGGCGTGGCGAGACGAGGGGAGCGGGGTATTATCCACGTCGGCTGTGACATTACCAACGTCGTTATGGCAACTGTGCGTTGCATTTGGGCAATTATGCAAAAAGGCACGCACAGACCGAGATATTACGACATATGCCGTCAGAATCACGGTGGCATGAGGTGGCTTGATCCGCCTTCGTCAATCGCTTGACGTGTCGACGGGCATGCTACGGTGTTCGAAGTCGCGCAGCCAGTCCAGCAGCGCTGTGGCTGGCAGGGGTTTGCTATAGAAATAGCCCTGACCTTCATTGCAGCCCTGGGCGATGATGTAGGCTTCCTGCGCCGCGGTTTCGACGCCTTCCGCAATCACTTCCATATTCAGGCTGCGACCGAGCTGGATGATCGCGCGTACGATGGTCGCGTCGTCCTCATCAAGCAGCACATCCTGAACGAAGCTTTTGTCGACCTTGATCTTATCAAGCGGCAGTCCACGCAGATAACTGAGCGATGAGTAGCCGGTACCGAAATCGTCAATGGCTATCAATACTCCGGCTTTCTTGAGATTGTTCAGATGGCCAGCCGCTGCGGCAATGTCCTCCATCAGACCGGTTTCGGTCACTTCCAGCTCGAGGCTGTTGGCAGGCAGCGAATAGCGCTGCATAAGATTGGTGACGAGCCGGGACAGCTCGCTGTGGTGCAGCTGCACGGTGGACAGGTTCACGGCCATGCGCAGATGTGGGTAGCCGGCGGTGTGCCACTCACGCAGCTGCCGACAAGCGCGATCCAGCACCCACTCGCCGATATCAATGATCGATCCGTTCTGTTCGGCCAGGGGAATGAACAGATCGGGCGGAACCAGCCCACGTTCGCTGTGCTGCCAGCGCAGCAGTGCTTCGACCCCGACGACCCTGTGGCTGCGCAGGCAGATCTGGGGCTGAAAGACCAGATGAAACTCGTTGCGCGATAAGGCACCCCGAAGATCCTTGTCTAGCTCGCGGCGAATGCGCATCTCGCTATCCAGGCTGGCGATGTAGAACTGGTAGCGGTTTCGCGAGCGGGCTTTGGCCAGCATCATGGTCTGTTCGGCTTTCTGCAGCAGTTTTTCGGCATCGTCGCCATCGTCCGGAAACAGCGTGATCCCGATAGTCGCTCGCAGGCCGACACGATGGTCCCCAAGCGCAAACGGCTGGCCGAGATCGTCAAGAATGGTTTGTGCCAGCTCTGCTGCTTCGTAGGGCTGGCTGATCCCGGTCTGAACCAGCGCGAACTGATCTCCGCCGAGTCTCGCCAGGCAACCGAGGCGTGCGCTGTTGACACGCAACCGGTCGGCGACAGCAACCAGTAACGCGTCGCCGGACTGATACGTGAACTGCTCGTTCACCTCTTTGAAGTCGTCTAGACCACAACACAACACCGCGACGCCGCGATGTCGGCGACCGGCGTCGGCCAGAATCCTGCCGAGCTGCTCTTGCAACATGCTGCGATTGGGCAAGCCGGTCAGATGGTCGTGTTGGGACATGTGCAGCAGGTTTGCCTCGGCTTCGCGTCGGCGGCTGCTGTTGCGCTCGATGGAATCGAGTAGCTGATTGGCCTTGTTGATCCAGAGCCCCAGCTCGTTCCTTTCCTGGCCAGGGAGCATGGGGATCGGCGTCTTGCCAGGCTGATCGGGATTGATTTGCGCGATGTGCTCGATGATTCGCGCCAATGGCTTGGTCAGTAACACGTGATAAATGAGGTAGAGCATGAATGCCATCGCCAGCGCGCGCAGGATGCCGGAGATGACGATGATCAGTGACCGCTGGAGAAACTCCTGGCCGTAGGGCGCGGTATCCAGTACCAGACGCAGATCGCCGTAGTATTCGTTATACGGGGGGCGGCCATGCAGCTCGATGGCATATTCCTGCTCGACCCCGAACAGCCAGTCGGTGATGTCGCGAAAGGGGCTTTGGACCAGGTCTCGTTGCCGGCTGGCTAGGGGTGTTTCGTCGGGGTGGCCAATCGATGCGAAACGCACCGCTCGATGCTCGAACAGGCCTTCGACCACTTGTAGCGCCATTTCTCGGTCGAGGCTGTAAACGGCTTGCGTGGCGGGGTCGCGGGACATTGCCAGGATCTGTTCGGCGGTGCTGTCGATAAGCTGCCGTTCCTTGCGCAGATCGTAAACAATCTGGGCAAAGCTGAGTATCAGTCCTACCACCAGTGCCCACAGCAATACCAGTTGCAGCAACTTGACGGATAGGCTGTGCCGGCGCTCGAGTTTCAAAGTCTTGTTATGTCCGTGCATCGGTTAGGCCCGAGTTATCATGCAGGCTCGATAGCCTGTCCTGCAATACCCCGAGCAATGTACAGCCGGATACAGCGGTAGGATGTTGATTGAGATCAACACGATATTAATACGATATCGCAGAAACGAAACACCCCGCCGAAGCGGGGTGTTTGTGTGCCTGGGGTACGATCAGGCGGCTGCGTAGTTCTTCGCTACGAAGTCCCAGTTGACCACGTTCCAGAACGCTTCGACGAACTTCGGACGGGCGTTGCGATAATCGATGTAGTAGGCATGTTCCCACACATCGCAGGTCAGCAGCGGAGTCTCACCGTCGGTGATCGGGTTGCCAGCGCCGCCCTTGCTGACGATGGCCAGCGAGCCGTCGGATTTCTTGACCAGCCAGCCCCAGCCGGAGCCGAAGGTAGCGATCGACACCTTGCTGAACTCTTCCTTGAACTTGTCGAAGGAGCCAAACGCCTTGTTGATCGCTTCGGCCAGCTCGCCAGTGGGCTCGCCACCGCCGTTCGGGCTCATGCAGTTCCAGAAGAAGGTGTGGTTCCACACTTGCGCCGCATTGTTGAAGACGCCGCCGCTGGAGGTCTTGATGATGCTTTCCAGGTCCTTGCCTTCGTACTCGGTGCCCGGAATCAGGTTATTCAGGTTGGTGACGTAAGTGTTGTGGTGCTTGCCGTGGTGATAGTCCAGCGTCTCTGCGGAAATGTGCGGCTCGAGAGCGTTTTTTTCGTAGGGAAGCGGTGGTAGTTCAAAAGCCATGGTTTCTCTCCATCTTCAGGTTCAGGGTTCAGAAACGGAATCTTTCGAAGTGTGAACTCCGTGTTCGACTGGCAGGGGCACCGTATGATCGGTTTACCTGACGCCTCTTATTGCCTCTGGGCGCTGCCCGTCTATCGTTTGGCAAGCCGACAGCATAGCATTTACAGGCTCTGCTATCCACGCACCGTGCATGTGGGTATAGCCGCTTCAGGCCGTTATAGCAGGTCTGGCGAGCATCCAGGCGACGCTCAGCATCATCAACGCTACGCCCAGATCGATCAGCCGCCAGGTCAGCGGACGGGCCAGAAGCGGGGCCAGTCTTGCCGCGCCGACCGCCAGCGTGCTGAACCACAGAATGGAAGCCGCTACCGCCCCAAGTGCGAAGATTCCCGGCGTCGCCTGTTGCGCCCCGATCGAACCGACGAGAACGACAGTATCGATGTACACATGCGGATTGAGCAGCGTGACCGCCAAGGTTGCTACCAACACGCTACCTAGGGACCGGCGAGGCGCATCATCCGCACGCAGGGATTCGCCGCCCAGCGCGCGCCTTAATGCAAACAGGGCATAGCTGACCAGAAACGCCACTCCACCCCAGCGTGCAATGTGCAGGGCCAGCGGATAGGACTGCAACAACCTGGCCAGACCGAACACGCCGGCTGCAATCAATAGCGCATCGCAGATCATGCAGACCAGTGCGACAGCGATGTGATGCTCCCGGCGCAATCCCTGGGCAAGGACGAAAGCGTTCTGTGCACCAATGGCGATAATCAGACTGGCCCCTACCAGAAGGCCGTTGATGAAGCTGCTTAGTCCGTACATCGCGCGGAACTCGACGGTCGAAAGGTTGGCATTGTCCGACCGTCCGCAGTATAAGAAAAGTGCATGTTCTGAATGCGTCATTAGGAAAATCGATGCTGGATTACAAGCTTCTGGCGGCACTGGCGGCGGTGGTGGAGCAGGGCGGCTTCGAGCGGGCGGCGCAGGCGCTGGCGTTGTCGCAGTCAGCCGTGTCGCAGCGAGTCAAGCTGCTCGAAGCGCGAGTCGGTGCGCCGGTGCTGGTGCGCGCCTCGCCGCCGCGCGCGACACCCGCCGGTCAGCGCTTGCTCAACCACGTGCAACAGGTGCGCTTGCTGGAGCGCGACCTGCGGTCCGAACTGCCGATCATGGACGAAGATCACGCCGTGCCTCGCTTGCGTATAGCTATCAACGCTGACAGCCTCGCCACCTGGTGGGCCGAGGCGATCGGCTCGCTTTGCCGGGACGAGCATCTGTTGCTGGATCTGCTGGTGGATGATCAGGATGTCGGACTGCGCCGGATGCGCGCCGGCGAGGTGGCGGGCTGCGTCTGTTCCAGCGCCGAGCCGGTAGCCGGGGCGCGGTCGGTTCGGCTGGGCGTCATGCGCTATGTTGCAGTAGCCAGCCCAGGATTCGTTCATGGCGAGCTGCAGGGTGGCGCTGACTGTGCGCGCCTGGTCCGCGTTCCGGCGATCGTCTTCGGTCCCGATGACCAGCTCCAACATCGCTTCCTCGCTGCCCTGGGCATGACCGGAGACTTTGCTCATCACCTGTGCCCATCATCCGACGGTTTCGTCCGCATGCTGCGCGCCGGCGTCGGTTGGGGCATGGTGCCAGCGCTGCAGATTGCCGATCAGCTCGCCAGCGGAGAGCTGGTGGAGCTGGTCCCAGAGTGTAGCGTCGAGGTGCCCTTGTACTGGCACTACTGGCGTCACGGCGGCGGGTTGCTGGAGCGCTTGACACAGCAACTGACGGCGCAGGCTTCGCATCTGCTCAGCTGATGACGATGCTGTCCGAGCCGGGCAATCGTTCGACACAACGGCTACCGAGCAGCCGGGACGGGGTGAAATAGCCCGGGCGAGGCGCTTCGGCTTCGAGTAGATGGCGTACCGCCATCAGTACGCCGTTAACGGTGACGTTGTAGCCGTTTGCGGTGCGCACCCGTGCGGTCACCTTGCGCCCGGACGGGTTCTGCGCTTCGCCCCAGACGTAGGTGCATGCGCTCTCGCGTTGCGCTGCGTCGGGACCGACGATGCGCTTGCCGACATAGCGCTTGAGCAGCGACTGAACCGGGCCGAGTGCCAGCAACGGTTGAATCCAGTCCAGGCGGCGTAGGCGCACCGCGGCGCTGGGAGCCATCGGTACGAAGACTTCGATGTTCTCGATACCCGTAGAAAACCAGGCTGTCGCCACGTCACCCCAGGGAATCGACACCGCGGACTTCGTCCCGTTGCCGAAGTCGATATGGCGGCTCTGATAGGCGAGCGGCACCCGGCGTATCTCCCCATCGATCCGTACCTTGCCGCCTTCACGCAAGCCTTCGACCGATGTTTTTGCGGTCCCCGGGGAGAGCCCGCTGCGCGAGTCGAACCCCAACGCGAGCCGGTCCGCATCGGGTAACTCGGCTTTCAGCGTGGCGGCAATGCAGTCTGTCGGTACTACATCGAAACCGACCCCGGGGCAGACCACTATTTCAGCGGCGACCGCCTCGGCGTGTCGATCATGGGCGGCGACGAACACGTCGATCTCGCCGGTAATGTCCAGATAATGCGAGCCCTCGGCGAGGCAGGCGTCGAGCATCGGCTCGCTGGTCGCGGAGAACGGACCGGCGCAGTGAGCGATGACGCGCATCCCGGCGACGCCCTGCCGCGCCGCCTGCGGGTCTTTCAGATCGAATATGCGTGATTCCAGGCCGAGCTCTTGTGCCAGCGCTTCGATCGCAGCACGTCGGCGCCCGCCAAGTACGGGACGCAAGCCCTGACGAGCCGCCTCACGAGCAACCAGTTGCCCGGTGTATCCGTTCGCTCCGTAGATCATCCAGGGTTGCATACTGTCCTCCGCTGCGCGTGTCTGTTATGCAGCCTAACCCCTGTGCGGCCCTGTTGCCACGTTGCCGGGGGACGGCCATGGCAAAACTGCTAGAGTGTCCCAAAAAAGGAGCGAGACCCATGCGAATTCTGGTAACAGGAGCCAGCGGCTTCATTGGCGGGCGGTTCGCCGCGCAGGCGCTCGATGCGGGGTTCGAGGTGCGCTGCAATGGTCGTCGGACCGAGCCGATGGAGTGGCTGGCGCGACGAGGAGGCGAATGCGTAAGCGGCGACCTGGGCGACGCCGAGTTCGCCGCACGTCTTGCGCATGATTGCGAAGCCATCGTTCACTGCGCCGAAGCGGTCGGCACCTGGGGCAGCTATCAGCATTTCCATCAGGCCAATGTCACCGTCACCGAGCATATGCTCGACAGCGCGCGGCGCAATGGCGTGCGACGCTTTGTGCATCTCTCATCGCCGTCCATCTATTTCGATGGCAAGGATCACCGCGATATCAAGGAGGACTTCGTACCACGCCGCTTCTTTGATCACTACGGCGCGACCAAGTACATGGCCGACCAGGCAGTGTTTCTCGCCGGTCGCGTTGGCCTTGAAGTCATCGCCCTGCGCCCGCGCTTCGTCATCGGCGCAGGGGACGCATCGATCTTTCCGCGGCTGCTGCGAGCTCACGGTGCCGGTCGGCTGCGCATCGTCGGCAAGGGCCAGAACCGGGTCGACCTGACGCCGGTGGAGAACGTGGCGGATGCCATGCTCCTGGCGCTGAAAGCACCCGATGCCGCGTTGGGGCGCGCCTATAACATCAGCAACGGCGCGCCGGTCCGGTTCTGGCCGACCTTTAACCACCTGCTGCAGCGGCTGGATCTCCCGCCGCTGACCAGACATGTGCCGTTTCGTCTGGCCTATGCCATGGCAGCACTGGCCGAATGGCGGGCCGCGCGTGAACCCGGCCAGCCGGAGCCGCCGGTCTCGCGGCTGGGCATGGCGGTGATGGCACGCGATTTCAACCTGGACATTTCCGCTGCCAGGCACATGCTTGGCTATCAGCCTAGGGTGTCCACGGACGAAGGTCTCGAAGGCTTCGCTGCCTGGTGGCAGGCGGGCACGCCTAGTTCCGAATGATCTGTCCGCGGTAGATGCGCACGCTGGTCGAGGCGGGCGCCGGGACTTCGGTCGCCGGGTCGGGCAGTCGCGCTACCCGGTAACGGCGTGACGCAATAGCGCCCTGCGCCCGTCCCCCATCTTCCACGCCAGCCAGCGGTTCGAGCATATTCGACAGGCGCAAGCCGAGTTCTCGAATGTCTGCCCGCTGACTGTCGTGACTCAGTTGCAACAACCGTTCGATGGCGTCCGGTTCGGCCAGGCGGATGACCACGCCGGTATCCTGTTTGAGTAGCCGTCGCAGTGCCGTCATGCAATCCAGCGTGCCGCGGTTGAATTGTGCTTCGCTGATCATGTCTTTCCCCCTTTTTGGCAGGCCTGGCACCGGGAGCCTAGCCAAGCAGCAGCCAAGCAAGCAGAATACATACCACTTCGAGCGGTTCCGTATTCGGCGCGGCCTGCAAGCCAGGCCAGCGGCCAAATCACGCGCGGCGAACCACCTGATTGCAAGCTGACGGTGCGGCCCATGCACCGCTGGCGATCACGGTTTGCGACATTTGAGAGACATGGAGTTGAATGGACATGAGAGAACGTGACCCGGACGAGTTGCCGTCGATCAGTGCGCTGGATGAAGAGCGTTCCGACCGCAGGCCATCGCCGCGCATGGCCGCTGGCGACTCGTTGCGAGCGCC
This sequence comes from Halopseudomonas xinjiangensis, assembly GCF_900104945.1. NCBI lineage: Bacteria > Pseudomonadati > Pseudomonadota > Gammaproteobacteria > Pseudomonadales > Pseudomonadaceae > Halopseudomonas > Halopseudomonas xinjiangensis. Next base: position 634,329 of record NZ_LT629736.1, read on the forward strand.
GCCGCCTCGGGCCGAGGCCTCCTCAGGTCGCAACGGTGCCCTGTGGGCAGTCTGCGGTGCGCTGATCCTGGCATTGATCGGACTCGGCTACTGGACCCAGCAGCAGCAGGCTCGACTACAACGGCAGCTAGTGGCCACGCAGAACAGCTTCGCCGAGATAAGCGAGGAGGCGGCGGGGCGTCTGCAGGACATCAGCGGTCAGGTGTCAACGACCCAATCGGCGCTGAGCGATGTCGAGCAGACGCGCCAGACGCTTGAAGGCTTGAGCGCACGTCTTGGCGAACTGGCTGCCCGCGTCAACCAGCAAGCCGAAGAAGTGCAGCGCGGCGGTGCCACGGCGCGCGAGCGCGACACCCAGCAGCAGAGTCGACTCGACCAGGTGGATCAGCGCATCGCTACCCTTGCAGGGCGACTCGATGCGGGGGACGACACCGCCAGCACGCTGCGCGAGGAGTTGATCCAGCTGCGCGAATCGATGCGGGTCATCGACGACCGTCTGGCGACAGTCAATGAACTGGAGCAGCAACTGGCCGCACAATCGCAGCGGTTGACGGCACAACAACGCGCATTGGAGCAGCTGCGACAGGAGCAGCCTGATGTAGATGTTGCTCAGGAATTGCTCGTCATTCGCAGCGAGCTGGACCAGCGACTGTCCTCTCTTGAGCAGGAGCTGCGTTCGATCGACTCGTTCCGGCTGCAGACCAACCGCAGCCTGACCACGCTGCAGGAGCAGATGCGTACGCTGCAACAGCAGATATCCTCTCCCTGATGAATTTCCTCGCGCACCTGTATCTGGGGCCGCGCGATCCTGAGCGTCTGCTCGGCAGCATGCTCGGTGACTTCGTCAAGGGACCGATAGGGAGCATGCAGTTACCTGCCGGGGTACGCGAGGGAATCTGGTTGCACCGGCAGATCGATGCTTTCACCGATGCGCATCCGCTGGTAGCTCTGAGCAAGAGGCGCGTCAGTCCGCTGCGTCGCCGCTTCGCCGGCATCATGGTCGACATGTTTTATGACCATATGCTCGCCAGGCACTGGCAGCGTTTCGAAGCCGTGTCGCTTTCGGCGTTCACTGACCAGGCGTATGCAGACTTGCTAGCCAATCAGCATCTGATGCCTGATCGCGCCCGGTTGGTCATTACGCGGATGGCAACCCATGACTGGCTCGGCTCGTACGTTCACGTCGAATCGCTGCACCAGGCGCTGGATAACATGGCGCGTCGGTTCAGCCGGCAAACCAGCCTGCCAGGCGGGGCAGCCGAACTGGAGGCGGAGTACACCGGGTTCGAGGCTGACTTCCTGGCATTCATGCCCGAGGTGACCGCGTTTGCCTCGGCTCAGGCGGCGCGTCTGGAGAGTGAAGGGGAGGCATTGGTGTCGGCGCCGTCTTCGAGGCCCAACACCTGAATGACGGACGCGCGCGCTTCGCGCGCCAGCTGGTTGCGCGGCGCACTGCCGGCTCGCAGGGGCGGCAGCAGGTGAATCTCTACGTCGATCCGTTCGCTGCCAAGCAGGCGCCACAGGTGGGCAGTGAACTCATCGTCATTGATGAAGGGCGCGACGCTGTCCCGTTCGCCGCAACGCCTGTAGGCGATCGCCACCGGTTGCACTGGCGCGCCCGTTTCCACTGCACACCCGAGCAATCGACCGTGGAAGGTACGCACTCTGTCTCCGGCGGTGGTAGTGCCTTCGGGGAAGATCATCAGACTGTGCCCGGCTGCGAGCATGCCGCTGAGCTGATCGTTGAGCGAGGTCGCCGCGCCGGTTCCGCGCTGAATGAACAGCGTACCGGCGCCTTTTGCCAGCCAGCCGATCACCGGCCAGGCAGCGACTTCTGCCTTGGACAAGAAGTGCAGTGGAGCCAACCTGCCGAGCAGTACGATGTCTACCCAGGACACGTGGTTGCTCAACCAGAGCGAGGGCTGCCGAGGCAGCGCGCCGAGGCAGCGCACGCGTAACGGCAGCAAGCTGACCAAGCCGCTCATCCATACCTGCGAAAGCCGTGATCTGATCGCCTGCGTCTGTGCAGGAACAAGCCGCGTCAGCAGGGCGGCCAGACCAGCCATGACCAGCCCGCAAGCAATCCACACGGCAACTGCCGGTACCCGCCAGAGTCGTCGCAACAGCGGTCCCGGACTCACTCGCACGCTGCCTTGAAGTGCTTGGCATAGCGAGGACACAGCTGTTCGCGGCGCAGCAGGATGAACACGTCGGCCACGTTGAAATCCGGATCCCAGCATGGCTCGCCGCAGATTTTCGCACCCAGGCGCATGTAAGCCTTGAGCAGCGGCGGCAGCTGCGCGGTCACGTTTGCCGGCAGGTCAAGCTCGGGCACCGGCAGGCGGGGAATCGCGTTCAGGTGGTCGCGGCTGAGATACCGATCACGCAGCCGTTGCATGATCGCGTGCGCCTGCACTCCGCCGTCGCTCATGTCGATGCTGGCACAACCCATAAGGTATTCGTAGCGCCGCTCGTTCATTACCTGCGCCAGACCTGCCCAGAGTACGGAGATGGTGGCGCCGTTGCGGTAGTCGGGGTGCACGCAGGTGCGGCCGATCTCGAGAATGTCGCCGCGCAGGGCGGTCAGGCCGACCAATTGAAACTCGCCTTCGCTATAGAAGCCACCAGCCTGTTGCGACCGCTGGCTGTCGAGCAACCGAGTGGTTGCGACCAGTTGTCCGGTAAATAGATCACGAACCACCAGGTGCTCGCAGTACAGATCGAAGCGGTCCTGATCAAGCCCGCCGTCTGCGTCATGCAGGTTCGCCCCGCATTCTTCGCCGAACACCCGGAAACGCAGTCGTTGGGCTTCGCGAAGGGTTTCCTGATCGCTGGCGAGTTCGACCACAAGGTGGCGAGTAGGGGTTTGCTCGAGTGCTACTGCGGCGTGAGTCATGGGGCACCTCCGTCAGGGCGGCCTGGAATGATCTTCAAGGCCGATGCTAGGACGGGTGGGTGTCAGGTAGATGACGTCTTTGTGGCGCTCGCATGACAGCCGCCGAGCAGCGCTGCGTTGACGCAAGTCAGTATCGCGGAACGGGTAGTCGCTTATAACGTGCGCTGTCTTTTATCCAGCCCAGACAAGGATATCCGATGGCCCGCACAGCTCGCGTCCTGTTCGACAACGGACCGCACAAGGTACTCTGCTTCGATCAACTGGTGACCGGCGACGGCGTCCAGTCCAACCAGTTTCTGATCATCGACCATAACCAGCATGCCCTGCTCGATCCGGGTGGTGATCTGACTTACATGCCGTTGTCGCTGGCGGTAAGCGATTATATTCCGCTGCGCGAACTGACCTACGTGTTCGCCTCTCACCAGGATCCGGACATCATCGCATCACTGGACAAATGGTTCCTGCACACCGGATGCAAGGTGGTTTGCTCGAAATTATGGGCACGCTTTCTGCCCCATCTTTCGGCTGCGTATCTGACCAGGCACCATGGCCAAAGCACCACCGACCGGATGATCGCCGTGCCGGATCGCGGTCAGTTGATCCCGCTCGGCGAGACCGTGATCAAGGCGCTTCCGGCGCACTTCCTGCATTCGGTGGGCAACTTGCAGTTCTTCGACCCTGTCAGCCGGATCCTGTTTTCCGGCGACATGGGTGCCTCGCTGGTAGACGACGCCGAGCCGGTCGCCGATTTCACAGCGCATCTGCCGAGCATGGAGGGCTTTCACCGTCGCTACATGGCGGGGAACAAGGCATGCCGATTGTGGGCCAATATGGTTCGGCAGTTGAATCCGAGCATGATCGTCCCGCAGCACGGGCGACCATTTGTCGGGCCTGCTATGATCAATGCGTTCCTCGACTGGATCAGCCAGCTGCAGTGCGGGCTGGATCTGCTCGAGCAGGACGACTATTCCATACCCTGTTAAAGGTACGCATGGCTGGCCCTGTATATCCGTGGCGCAAGGATAACCGCTTCGAACTGCTCATAGACGGCACCGTCTTCTTCCCCCGCATCATCCGGGAGATGGAGCAGGCGTGCCGGACCATCGACGTAGAGTTGTATCTGGTCAGCAGTGGAGAGAGTAGCGATCGGGTGATCGCCACGCTGATCGAAGCGGTGGAGCGTGGCGTGCGGGTGCGCTGTCTGCTCGACAGTCTGGGTAGTCACGAAATGGACAGCGATGACCGCCAACGCCTGCTGGACGCCGGCGTCGAGCTGCGCTTCTACAACCCGCTACGGCTGTTCCATTGGGTTGGCAACTTCCACCGTGATCACCGCAAGCTGCTACTGGTCGACGAACAACTGGCTTTCGTGGGCGGTACCGGCTTTACCGATGAGTTCTGTCAGCCCGTTGAAGGCGGCTTCTGCCCCTGGCACGAGCAGATGCTGGCCGTTCAGGGTCCGGTGGTCAGCGACTGGCTTGACCTGTTCGAACGGCAGTGGAAGGCGTCCGGTTCCGGTTGGCGTCGCAAGCCGACCGGAACCGGCAAAGCCAGCATCCCCCGTACGCCGGAGACCGGGGACGGCTGGGCTCGGGTTACCTACGCCGATGCAAGTTCACAGCAGGAGGTTCTGCAATCGTTGTTCGCGACCGTGGCGCGTGCCGAGCGGCGCGTCTGGCTGGCGACGCCCTACTTTCTGCCTGCGTGGCGTGTCCGCCGCTCCTTGATGCGCGCGGCGCGGCGCGGCGTCGATGTGCGCCTGCTGCTCAGCGGTCCGAAGCACGACCATCCTTCGATTCGCTACGCCGGGCAGAGATTCTACGCACGGCTTCTCAGGTCAGGGGTGCGCATCTATGAATTCCAGCCGCGGTTTTTGCATTTGAAAACGGTTCTGGTTGATGACTGGGTCAGTCTCGGCTCGTGCAATTTCGATAACTGGAGCCTGCACTGGAATCTCGAGGCGAACCAGAACGCCATCGATTCGGCTCTTGCTCAGGCAGTGCAGCAAAGCTTTGAAGTCGACTTCCAAGACAGCTTCGAATGGACTCGTGCTGCCTGGAAGTCGCTGTCGCTCTGGCACCGATTGAAGATTCGCGTCTGGTCAAGCCTCAACCGGCTGGTGTCGATCTGGTTCAGTATTCGCCGTTGAGCGCCTGGCCGAACGACTTCAGTTGAACACCGGCTTGCGCTTCTGCATGAACGCAGCGAGCGCTTCGCGAGCCTCAGGTCCGCCGAGCAGCTTGGAGAAGTGTTCACCTTCCTCATCCATCACCCGCGACGCCACATCCGCCACGCCGCGCTTGATCAGTTGCTTGGTCAGGCGCATGGATTCCGGGGGCAGCTCGGCGATGCGACGAGCGGCAGACATGGCCGCATCGAATACCGGTTGGCCGGCAGGCAGTGCCTGGTTGGCCAGGCCGAATTCGACCGCACGCGACCCACTGATCTCTTCACCCAGCAGCAGAAGTTCGGCGGTACGCGGATGTCCTAGCAGGCGCGGCAGAAGGAAGCTGGAGCCCGCCTCGGGGCAAAGGCCAAGGTTGACGAACGGCATCTTCAGTCGGGCGTTCTCGGCGACATAAATCAGATCGCAGTGCAGCAGCATGGTGGTGCCGACACCCACCGCAGGCCCGTTCACCGCAGCGATCAGTGGTTTGTCCGCGTGACAGATCGCCTTCAGGAATCGATACACCGGGCTTTCCGGTTCGCTTGCCGGGGCGTTGAGAAAATCGCTGACATCGTTGCCGCTGGTGAAGCATTCGGCACTGCCCCGTATGATTACGGCGCGGATGCTGGCGTCTTCCTGTGCTGCGTTGATGGCGGTGGCCATCGCTCCGTACATGTCCCGGGTCAGGGCATTCTTCTTGTCCGGGCGGTGCATGGTCAGGGTCAGGACCGCCTCGTTACGCTCTTCCAACAGGTGCTCGCTCACGGGTATCTCCTCTGGTCAGGCCTTGCTGGTGGCGAAGGCTTCGTCAATGATCTGCCGACCCGGCAAGCCGGCCATGAACAGCGGCCGACGCAACTGCTCGACGAAAGAAGGGCTTCCGGCGGCCAGCGCGACTGTGCGCCGCGAGGCAATGCGCAGTGTCTTCAAATCCTGCGACAGTTGGCTGGCGTGGCGAAACTGCAACACCAGCGACGGGTTTGCATGCTGCAGTTCTAGCAGCGCATCGCCGAGATAGCAGCCATTATCAGCATCGGAATGCCAATGCCATAATGCAATGCCCTGTCGGTGCCCCCTGTCGAGCGCGTCGCGGGCGAGGGCCTGGAGTGGGGCGAGGCCGGAACCCCTGGCGAGCAGCAGTAGGGGCACGTCCAGCCATTGAGTATCGAACTGCAGATGCCCGGATGCTGCGCCCAGATGCACAGTCTCACCAGCTTCGACCCGACTGATCGCTTGTGAGAAAACCCCGTGCGGATGGACGCGAATATGAAACTCCAGCCACGGATCGCTTGCCAGACTGGCGATCGAGTAAGGTCGCGCGAGCCTGTCATTCAACCAGATTGTAAGGTGCTGGGCGGGGGCGAAGCGCATCGGTCGTTGCGCAACCAGACGCAGGCGAACCAGCGACGGAGCAAGCCGGTCCACGCTGTGTACGGTAGCGGGCGTGGCGTCGCGGGAGGGATCGAGCAGTTGCACCTCGAGATCAGCCGCGACGGTGCACTGGCAACTCAACAGCCAGCCGGCCTGCTGTTGGGCCGCGCTCAATCCGGCGCGCGCCGAGGCGGGAACAGCTTCCGATTCGCTGCGTACCAGGCAGGTCTGGCAATGCCCGGCGCGGCACGAGGAAGCGACCGGCAGTCCGGCACTCTGCAACGCATCGAGCAGGTTCGCTCCGGGCTCGACCACGAGCTTCTGTCCGGCGACCCTGACTTCAGACATGGACGTGCTGATACGCTTCGCTGCGGTTACGGCCGTTTTCCTTGGCCAGGTACAGGGCCTGGTCGGCCTGCTGGATGCATCCCTCCAGATCGTCATCGGCGCGTATCAGGCAGAGGCCGGCCGACAGCGTGCAGCGCATCTCCTCGGGCAGGCCGGGAAACTGCATCCGCGCGAACGCCTCGCGGATGCGTTCAACGCAATGGGTAAGCGTCGCCATATCGCTGTTACCGAGTATCAGAATGAATTCCTCTCCGCCAAAACGCGCTATCAGGTCGTCGCCACGCAGATTGGCCTTGGCCAGTTCGGCGAAGCCGCGCAAGACTTCGTCGCCGACCGCATGGCCGAAACGGTCATTGATGCGCTTGAAATGATCCAGATCAATCAGTGCCAGCCCCAGCGTACGCGGCGGGCCAAGCAAGTGAATCCTGCGCTCGGCCTCGTTGAGAAAATGCCTGCGGTTCGCCAGGCCGGTCAAGGCGTCGGTGGCTGCCAGGCTTTGTAGCTGACCCATCATGCCCTTGAGCGTTTCCTGATGCACCTGCAGCGTCTGGTGGCGCCGCTGAAGACGCTCCTGCAACTCCCGCACATACGAGCCGAACAGGCACAGCCAGGTCAGAAAGCAGGCGAGAATTAACCATTCCAGCAGGCTCGCCGACAGCTCGCGATTGTGCGAGCCGAGGTTGATCTCATAAGTCAGCAGGAGCGTATAGCAGGCGAGGGCAAACGCCGCGTGCATGATGAACGAGCGCATCGACAGCATGAACACGCCGAACAGCAGGCTCAGTGGGTAGAGCATTAGCAGGCTGCCGCGTATGTCAGTGGTCTGAGACAGAAGATAGGTCACCAGTATGGTGGCGACGGCTATCTGCGGGCTGGTCAGGCTGGGATCCCTGAAGCGCAGATTCATCCCGGTGATGAACATCGCGAAAAAAGCGCCTTGGGTGGCAAGTCCCAGTGCGACGTGGCTTGCTGCGTGCCACATCTCACCGTTGTACTGTCCGACCAGCCAGGCCACCGCTACCACCGAATAGCTGATGATGTAACTGATCTGCGCAAGATAGAAGCGCTGTAAACGCAGCGCCTGATTCCTGCTTTCCTTCGAATCCTTCGCTATCACATCATGCCTCTTCCAGATGATGGCACTTTGACGTCAATCTATCGTTCCAGTCTCGGTTTGCCTAGTCATTTTGTCGAGACCGGACGTCAAAGCCCCGTGCAACGCTGCCGTCTCGTGCCGGCTCGGGTATACTCTGGCACCTGTTGTTTTCAGAGCAAGGGCTGCATGGCCCGCTCGCCGCTTTGTCCGTGATTCTGGCAGTACTGTCCTTCTCGCGACAGTACTGTCAGTCGCCAAACCATAGGAGCCTGTCCGAGCATGGCCGTAATCAAGCAAGACGACCTGATTCAAAGCGTGGCAGACGCGCTGCAGTACATTTCCTATTACCACCCCGTGGATTTCATTCAGGCTGTGCACGAAGCCTATCAGCGCGAAGAATCGCCTGCGGCGCGCGACGCCATGGCTCAGATTCTGATCAACTCGCGCATGTGCGCGACTGGCCACCGGCCGATCTGCCAGGACACCGGTATCGTCACCGTGTTCGTCAAGGTTGGCATGAACGTACGCTGGGACGGTGCCACCATGGGCCTGGACGACATGATCAACGAGGGCGTGCGACGCGCGTACAACCTGCCGGAAAACGTGCTGCGCGCATCGATCCTCGCCGACCCTGCTGGTAAGCGGACCAACACCAAGGACAACACCCCGGCGGTTATCCACTACGAAATCGTCCCGGGCGATACCGTCGAATTCCATGTCGCAGCCAAGGGCGGCGGGTCCGAGAACAAGTCGAAGATGGTCATGCTCAACCCGTCCGACTCGATTGTCGACTGGGTGGTGAAGACCGTGCCGACCATGGGCGCCGGCTGGTGTCCCCCGGGCATGCTCGGCATCGGCATTGGCGGTACTGCCGAGAAAGCGGCGGTGTTGGCGAAGGAATCACTGATGGACTCCATCGATATTCACGAACTGCGCAAGCGTGGCCCGCAGAACCGTGTCGAGGAGCTGCGTCTGGAGATCATGGACAAGGTCAACGCGCTGGGTATTGGCGCTCAGGGTCTGGGCGGTCTGACCACGGTACTGGACATCAAGATCAAGGATTACCCGACCCACGCTGCCAGTTTGCCGGTATGCATGATTCCCAACTGCGCCGCCACGCGCCATGCGCATTTCGTTCTCGACGGAAGCGGTCCGGCCGTGCTCGAAGCGCCACCGATGGATGCCTACCCGGACATCACCTGGGAAGTCGGCAGCGGCGTGCGCCGTGTGAATCTGGATACCGTCACCCCGGAAGACGTACTGAGCTGGAAGAGCGGCGAAACCGTGCTGCTCTCCGGCAAGATGCTCACCGGTCGCGACGCGGCACACAAGCGCATGGTTGACATGCTCAACAAGGGCGAACAGTTGCCGGTAGATCTGAAAGGTCGATTCATCTACTACGTGGGCCCGGTCGATCCGGTGCGTGACGAGGTGGTTGGACCGGCCGGCCCGACCACGGCCACCCGCATGGACAAGTTCACTCGCCAGATTCTCGATCAGACCGGCCTGCTTGGCATGATCGGCAAGTCCGAACGTGGTCCGATCGCGATCGAAGCGATCAAGGATCACAAGGCGGTGTATCTGATGGCCGTGGGCGGGGCAGCGTACCTGGTTGCCCAGGCAATCAAGAAAGCCGACGTGCTGGCGTTTGCGGAACTGGGTATGGAGGCGATCTACGAGTTCGAGGTCAAGGACATGCCGGTCACCGTGGCGGTCGACTCGACTGGCGAGTCTGCGCATATCACCGGCCCGCAGATCTGGCAGAAGAAGATCGCCGATAGCCTGGCGGTCGAAGTCTGATTCTTCGCTTGCTTGAAAAACCCGGCTTCGGCCGGGTTTTTTGCTTGTGGAAGACGCTCCGTCGCATGGCATGAACTCTACCGACCCTGGCTCTCTCTGAAAGAGAGCGGCGCTGGCCTGCGTTGGCCTCGCCGCCCAGGCGCAGTATCGAACTCAATCGGTTCTGTCAGTCGATCAACCAGTCGGAGAACAACCATGAGTAAGAAAATGCACGTCTTGTCGATGATCGCCGCAGCCACCGGTCTGGCTCTTTCCGGTGCCGCCGTGGCGCAGTCGGGCGAGGCAGATCTGCAGGTCAAGCAATCCAAGCAGTTTGGCGAGTACATCGTCGACGCCGATGGCGGCGCGCTTTACCTGTTCACCACCGATACGCAAGGGCAGGGCAGTTCCAAGGCGAGAAGCAGCTGCCAGGATGAATGCCTGAAGGTCTGGCCGGCGTATACCATCGAGGGCGAGCCGAAGGTGGGCGATCAGTTGCAACAGGATCTGGTCTCGACGTTCAAGCGCGCCGATGGGCAGACCCAGGTCACTTACGGCGGCTGGCCGCTGTACTACTTCCAGAAGGATTCCGGCGCCAACGCCCCGCAGGGCCAAGATGTTCACGGCTTCGGAGGCGAGTGGTATCTCGTCGCGCCCGATGGCTCGAAGGTCGAAAAGGAACAGCAGCAGTAAGGTCGGCTAATGCAGGGGCGACGGGTTCGGCAAGCCAGGCTGCCCCGTCGCTTCCGCTTTTTACTTGGCTCGCAATCGGCCTGCTCAGACCAGCCGCTCGCCGACGTGCAGCAGTTTCATCGAGTTGGTGCCGCCGCGTGAGTTGTACACGTCGCCCTTGGTCAGGATCACCCAATCGCCCGCTTTGACATGCCCGAGCTGCAACAGCCGGTTGACCGCCTCGTGATTCACGTCGCTCGAGTTCAGCTCGGCCGGGTTGAAGAAGATGGACTGTACGCCGCGCATCATCGCTACCTTGCCAAGGGTCTGCGCATTGGGGGACAGAGCGAATATCGGCAGCGGCGAACGGATGCGCGACATGATCAAAGGCGTATGTCCGGTCTCCGTCAGGGTAATCACTGCGGTCACTCCGGGAAAATGATTGCCGGCGTACATTGCCGCGAGGGCTACGGTCTCATCGCAGCGCTCGAATTTTTCATGCAGACGGTGGCCCGATTGTTGGCTGGTGGGGTGTTTTTCCGCACCAATGCACACCCGTGCCATCGCCTGAACTGCTTCGATGGGGTACTTGCCCGCGGCGCTCTCGGCCGAGAGCATGACCGCATCGGTATAGTCCAACGCGGCGTTGGCGACATCGGACACTTCGGCGCGGGTCGGTAGAGGGCTGCTGATCATCGACTCCATCATCTGCGTTGCGGTGATCACCACCTTGTTCTGCGCCCGGGCGCGGCTGATGATCAACTTCTGAATGCCCACCAGCTCGGCGTCGCCAATCTCCACGCCCAGGTCGCCACGGGCGACCATGACACCGTCGCTGGCCTCGATCAGACCGTCCAGCGCCGCCTGATCGGCAACCGCTTCGGCGCGCTCGATCTTGGCGATCAGCCAGGCCTGGGATTCGGAATCAGCCAGCAGCTTGCGTGCCAGATGCATGTCCGATGCGTCCCGTGGGAAGGACACGGCCACGTATTCCATGTTCAGTTCGGCGGCGAGGACGATGTCTGCGCGGTCCTTGTCGGTCAGCGCTGCGGCCGAAAGGCCGCCGCCGCGACGGTTGATGCCCTTGTGGTTGGACAGGGTGCCACCGGCGGTGACGGTGCAGCGCACCTCGTCGCGTCCGACGCTATCGACCCGCAACACGATCCGTCCGTCATCGAGTAGCAGCTCGTCACCGGCCCGACAATCTTCGACCAACTGGGGATAATCGATACCCACCACGTCATGGTTGCCTTCGTCCAGTGGATGAGACGTGGACAGTCGGAAGTGATCACCCACCTCCAGCTGCGTCTTGCCTTCGCTGAAGCGTGCAATGCGGATCTTCGGGCCTTGCAAATCACCCAGCAGCGCCACGTGCCGGCCGCGATCAGCAGCCAGCTCGCGGACCAGACGAGCCCGCTCACGGTGCTCGTCCGGCGTGCCGTGGGAGAAGTTCATTCGGGCAACATCCATCCCCGCGTCGATAAGTGCTGCGATACACTCCGGGCTGGTGCTGGCCGGGCCCAGGGTGGCTACGATCTTGGTGCGGCGCAGTGTCATCGATGGATTCCTCCGATATCGGCGTTGGCAGGTATTTGCGGCCTACAATAGAGCATATGATCGACGCATGACAGGCCGCTGGAAGCCCAGCGAGCCGCTTTGGCATGCGGTAAAGGAGACTAGATGCATCCTCGTGTCAGCGAAGTGACCGAACGGGTCCGCGAGCGCAGCCGCGGCAGTCGCCAGGCGTATCTGCAGCAGATGCGCGAAGCTGGTGAACAGCCCCGCGGCCGGCGTGGACTGTCGTGCGGCAACATGGCGCACGGCATGGCAGCCTGCTCGGCGGCCGACAAGGACCGCCTGCGCATGATCGATGAGGTGAATGTCGGCATCGTGACTGCCTACAACGACATGCTTTCGGCGCATCAGCCCTATGAACGTTTCCCCGGGTTATTGCGCGATGCGTTACGTGCCTTCGGTGCCACCGGTCAGGTGGCCGGCGGCGTGCCGGCGATGTGCGACGGGGTGACCCAGGGCGAACCGGGCATGGAGCTGTCGCTGCACAGCCGCGACGTGATCGCCATGGGCACGGCGGTGGCGTTGTCGCATAACATGTTCGACGCTGCGTTGTGTCTGGGAGTGTGCGACAAGATCGTGCCGGGACTGCTGATGGGCGCCCTGCGCTTCGGTCATTTGCCGGTGGTCTTCGTACCGGCCGGGCCGATGCCGTCGGGGCTGCCCAATAGCGAAAAGGCGGCGGTACGCCAACGTTTCGCCGAGGGCAAAGCGACCCGTGAAGAGCTGCTGGATGCTGAAAGCCAGTCCTATCATGCGCCCGGCACCTGTACTTTTTACGGCACGGCCAACACCAATCAGATGCTGCTCGAAGCCATGGGGTTGCAGCTTCCGGGTTCGTCCTTCGTCAACCCGGATACCTCGCTTCGTGACGCCTTGACGGTCTATGCAGCGGAGCAATCGGCGCGCCTGGCGCGCCGCAGAGAAGGCCGACTGGCATCGATCGTCGATGAGCGCGCGATCGTCAATGCGCTGGTCATGTTGCTCGCGACCGGCGGATCGACCAATCTCACACTGCATCTGGTGGCGATTGCCCAGTGTGCGGGAATCATCATCGACTGGGACGACATGGCCAGCCTGTCTGAGGTGGTGCCCACTCTGGCGCGGATATACCCCAACGGCAAGGCCGACATCAATCAGTTCCAGGCCGCGGGTGGCACCGCATGGTTGTTTCGGCATCTGCTCGATGCGCAGTTGCTGCACGCGGACGTCGACACCATTCTCGGACGAGGGCTCGATCACTACACCCGGGAGCCCTCTCTTGATGAGAAGGGGCGAGTAGCCTGGCGTGACGGTCCCATACAAAGCCTCGACGACAGTATCCTGCGCGAGCCTGCCGCCCCGTTCAGTGTCGATGGCGGGCTGCGGCTGGTACAGGGCTCCCTGGGCCGCGGGGTGATCAAGACCTCGGCGGTATCGCCGGAGCACTGGCGCGTCGAGGCGGCGTGCCGCGTGTTCGATGATCAGAATGCCTTCGTCGAAGCATTCAAGGCCGGCGAACTCGAACGGGACCTGATCGCTGTTCTGCGCTTCCAGGGGCCCGCCGCCAACGGCATGCCCGAGCTACACAAGCTCACTCCCTACCTGGGCGTCCTGCAAGACCGAGGCTTTCGCGTGGCCCTGGTTACCGATGGACGCATGTCGGGCGCCTCCGGCAAGGTGCCGGCGGTCATCCATCTCTACCCCGAAGCCGCCCGTGGCGGCCCGCTGGCTTATCTGAAGGATGGCGACCTTTTGAAGCTGGACGCCAAAAACGGCTCCCTGATTCTTGCGGACGCGAGCGTGCTGAATGGTCGTGAGCCAGCCCAGCCGAGCCAGCCGATCAAACGCGGCATGGGCCGCGAGCTGTTCGGCTTCATGCGCAACGCACTCAGCGTCGCAGAGCAGGGCGCGAGCAGCTTCACTCAGAGTCTTGCGGAGGCAGACGATGTCGACACCGCTCGGTGAACTGGCACGCGCCAACGGGTTGCACCTTCACGACGCGGCATCGCCCGCTGAGCAGGCTCGGCTCATGGCCGATTTCGTGCTGGAGGCGCTTGCGCGAGCGCTGCATGAGCGTGGTCACGCCAGTCTTGCCGTCTCGGGAGGGCGCAGCCCGGCAGCGTTTTTCAAGCGACTCAATGAGTCCGAGTTGGACTGGGAGGAGGTCACGCTGACGCTCGCAGACGAGCGCTGGGTGCCGCAAGACGATCCGGAAAGCAACGCTGGCTTGGTGCAACGCAGTATGCCGAATGTGTTCGCCCGGGCTCATTGGGTGCCGCTCTATCGAGGGCTGGATCCGCACAAGGATGCCGCCGCGGTCAGCACCGACATCGAACGCCTGCTGCCGCTGGACGTCCTGGTGCTAGGGGTCGGTGCTGATGGCCACACCGCCTCGCTGTTCCCGGTTGGAGATCACCTGCTCGAAAACCTGCGAAGCGACGCGCCTGCATTGTGCCAGGCGGTTCCGGCGGCAGATCAGCGCCTGCCGCGCCTGACCCTGACCGGCGCGGTGTTGCAGCGTGCCCGGGTGCGTCTGTTGCAGGTCAATGGTGGAGAAAAGCAGGCGGTCGTTGCCCGCGCCTTCAATGCAGAGCCGCGAGAGATGCCCGTAGCCGCATTCCTGCAGCCTCCGATGGATATCTTCTACGCACCCAATCATGAGGAACCCCATGAGCCTGGCTGAGCACATCAAAACGCTGGACCGGATATTCGCTTCGGCGCGGGTGCTGCCCGTGATCAGCCTGCGCCGGGCAGAGGACGCGTTGCCGTTGGCCGATGCGCTGGAAGCAGGCGGCGTGACCACGCTGGAAATAACCCTGCGTACCTCATCCGCTCTGGGTGCGATCGCTCAATTGCGCCGGGACCGGGCCCATCTTTGCGTTGGCGCCGGCACCATACTGGACGGGCGCCAATACCAGCTGGCGCTGGATGCTGGCGCGCAATTCATCGTCACGCCGGGCTGCACCGAAGAACTCTTGACGCTCGGGCTGGATAGTCCGGTGCCGTTGCTGCCCGGCGTGGCCACAGCGTCCGAGATTCTGCAGGGCTACCGCTTCGGCTATCGACGTTTCAAGCTGTATCCGGCGGAGGTATGTGGCGGCATCGGGGCGCTGAAGTCCTTCGCCGGCCCCTTTGCCGGCATCCGTTTTTGTCCAACCGGCGGCGTGGCTAGGCACAAGGTGCCGGATTACCTGGCGCTGGACAACGTCATGGGTGTCGGCGGCACCTGGATGGCCCCGGCGGAGCTGATCGCCCAGCAGGACTGGGCGGGCATCACGCGGGTATGCAAAGAGTCGCTGGCCGAGGCAGCAGCGGACCTGTCGCGTTAGGGCTTGCTCGGATCCACGAAGCCGTCAGGCTTGACCACCAACACGTCGCAAGGCACATCGTCGAGCAGGCGCTCGGCGGTGTGGCCGACAAGCGCGGCGTCGAGGCGTGAGCGTGACACCGCGCCCATTACCAGCAAATCGATGTTCTGCTCTTCAACGAATTCCGGCATCACCTCTTCGGCGTAGCCCTGCAGAAGATGGCGGCGTTCGGCGGGCAGATCGAGCTTAGCGCCGAACTCCTCGAAGGCCGCAGCGTGACGCTTGCGAACATCCTCGGCGTAGCCGTCATAATCGGCAATCACGCTGGCGTCATACACCAACGTCTGCGGCAGCGGGCTGTAGCAATGAGCGACCTGTATCGTCCTTCGCCCGTTGCTGGCCAGGGCGCGGGCCGTTTTGACCAACTTGAAGTCAAGCGCCGCCGGCTTGTCTGCCTCATGCAAGGGGTCGATGCCGGCGCAGATGGTTTGGATGCTGCGATCGGCACGTTTGACCAGCCACAGCGGCGCTTCGCAATGGCGAATCAATTGCCAGTCCGTATTGGTCAGCAGCAACTGTTTGATCGGATTGTGGTGGTGGGTGGTCTTGAAAACCAGATCGGCACCGGTCTCGGCGACCGCATGCAGAATATTCCGGTCGAGCCGCTTGCCCCATACCGCCCGGGTATGGACCGTGACCCCGCGCTCGCGAAGAGGCGCGGCGAGCTTGTCGAGTTGACGCAGGTGGCTGTCTATCAGCGATGCACGAGCCTTTTCCAAGCCTGGCGTGGCGAACAGGATGCCCCCGTCCAGCGCCGAGTTGTAGTCACAGATGAACAGGGTCACGGCCGCTTGGGGATACCGCTCGCTCACCTCTTCGGCACGAATCAGAGAGGGCTGGGCCTCCTCCTGGCTGGTGGGGTCGATGACTACCAGAATGTGTTTGAAGTCCATGGTGCCGGGTCTCCTCTCGAACTGTTGAACGTGACGATGGATGTGCCCCCAGTGTAGACAGCCATGGCCGGCGCAGGGCTGACCTGCATCAACTCGCGTTCAAGATTATCCGATCGCCGCCGACAACTGTTCGAATCCTCAATTATCCAAGGCCTTCATGCGTCCGCTGATCATCATCTTCGCTGCCAGCCTGATTTCCAGCTGCGCTTCCAACACGCCCGGCAAGCATCTTGATCAGGCCTACCGGGCGTACGAGGCGGGCGACTGTTCCAGGGTCATCCTCGAACTGTCTCAGGCCGAGCGCACCAGCCGTTCGCGGCCTTACCTGCAACCCGAGATTTCCTTGTTGCGCGGGCTGTGTCTCGAACGCCAAGGGTTGTATCTCGACGCCATTCAGATCTACCGGCATCTGGTGCGCTACAGGCCAACCAGCGAATACGCCTATCGTGCGGGCGCGCGCCTGGAGACCCTCCGCCTGCTAGGACATCATGATCCGGAGGATTCGCTGGCGCCGGAGCGACGCTGACGCTTGGCCGCTTGGTCGGCCTGCTCTATGCTGTGATGCCGCGCCGGGGTCCGGGGCGAAATGACGGATCATTTCATGCGTCGATGGGTCTTAACTTTTAGCCTGCTGATGGTCATCGCGCCTTCGCATGCGCAGATCTACCGCTGGACCGACGAGCAGGGTCGAGTGCACTTTGGCGAGCGCCCCGGGCAGGGCGCGGAGCAGGTCGAAGTGAACCCGCAGATAATCGAACGCGACGCGCAGGTTCGCCAGCGCGAGCAAAATCTCCGCCGTATCATGGACGTACGCAGCGAGGAACGTGCTGCCGAGCAGTTGAAACTGACCGAGCAGCGTAACCGCCAGCGTGCCCAGTGCGACGCCTTTCGTCGTCAACTGGCGCAGCTCGACAAGCGCGTGTTCCGGTACGAGGAAGATGCCAGCGGCAGGCAGATCGAAGTCGATCGCAAGCGAGTCGAGGCGCGCAAGGCTGAACTGACCACGTTGGTCCAGGAGCGTTGTTGATGCCATCCCTGCCGTATTCCGGATCCTCCGGGCATGGGGAACAGAGACAGATTGCGCGAAACGAGTTAAGCGCCTATCTACAGTTGTACAATGCCTACAGCGGGCAGCCGATGGGCTTCATCGGCAACATTTCACCGCTTGGCATGATGATGATCAGCTCGATTCCGGTCATGGTCGAAGCCGTTTTCGACATGCAGATTCGTCTGCCCGCACAAACCGCCGAGGCCGAAACGCTCAGCTTCAAGGCTCGTAGTCACTGGTGCCGCCCGGACCTTACCCCCGGCCATTTCGATACCGGCTTCAGCATCGTCTCCAATCAACAGGCTTTCGCCGAGATCGCCCGGTTGCTCGAGCACTATTTCCGATTCGAACCCACCGATGATGCCTGAATACCTCGCTTGAGTTACCCTGCTGCTTTGCACGGAGCGGGGCAACATGGACAAGAGCATCTTCTGGTACGACTTCGAGTCCACGGGTATCGACCCGCGCTGTGATCGTCCGTTGCAGGTTGCCGGGGTACGCACCAACGAACAGCTGGAAGAAATCGGCGAGCCGTTGTGCATCGATTGTCGCCTTGCCGAGGATACGCTGCCGGCGCCCATGGCCTGCCTGGTTACCGGCATCGACCCGCAGCGTGTGATGCGTGGGCTTCCCGAAGCGGAGTTCATCCGGCGGCTCCATGACGAGATGGCCGCGGCGGGTACGTGCACGGTTGGCTACAACAACCTGCGCTTTGACGACGAGATGACTCGCTTCTCGCTGTATCGCAACTTCTACAACCCCTACGCTCGCGAATGGCAGGGCGGCAACAGTCGCTGGGATCTGCTCGACGCGCTGCGTACCGCCCATGCACTACGCCCGGACGGTATCAACTGGCCGCAGCAGGACGGATTCACCAGCCTGCGGCTGGAGCTGCTGACCGAGGCAAATGGCATCGCCCATGGTCAGGCCCACGATGCGCTGGCGGACGTGCGCGCGACGATCGCCATGGCCCGCCTGCTACGCCAGGCCCAGCCCCGGCTGTATGAATATCTGTATGCGCTGCGCAGCAAGCAGAAGGTATGCGAGCTGATCGATCTCCAGAGCGTACGACCCTTGGTGCATGTCTCGGGCCGCTTTGGTCGCGAACGGCACGGCCTGGCTGTCGTGTTGCCGCTCGGCTGGCATCCGACCAATCGTAACGCTTTGATCGTCTGGGATCTGGCCTGCGATCCGGCACTGCTGATCGATTTGTCTGCGGATGAAATCCGCTCTCGACTTTACACCCGGCGTGAAGAGCTGCCCGAGGGTCACGAGCGGCCCGGACTCAAGTTAGTGCATATCAACAAGTGTCCGGTGTTGGCTGATACCAAAGTTTTGCGGGAAGAAGATGTGAAGCGGCTCGATCTCGACATGCCGAGTTTATTCACCCGTGCAGAGCAGTTGGCTTCGTGGCGCGCCCTGGGTCAACCGCATCTCCGGGCGATTTTTGAAGCGGATGCCGAGCGCTCCCGCGAATCATCGAACGATTGCGATACACAACTGTATGAAGGTTTTGTAAGCGATGCGGACAACCGCTTGCTGCCAGCCATCCGGGAAGCGGAGGGCAGACTTCTCACCGCGCAACACTGGCCCTTGCGAGACCAGCGTTTGGCCGATCTTCTGTTTCGCTATCGCGCGCGAAACTTTCCCGAGTCGCTTGGTTCCGCAGAGCGGGAACAATGGCAAGTTTTCTGCCGCGAACGGCTCGAAGGAAAACGACCGGGCGCACCGATCACGCTGAGTGAGTTTTATCAGGAGGTTGCTCGCTTATCGCCGACGCTGGGTGACGCTCAACGGCAACTGCTCGAAGACTGGAAGAATTATGCGGGCGGTCTTGCGGCGAAACTTGGCATCGATGTAACCGAGACGGTAACCGAAGCCCATTAAAGAAAAACCCCGCCGGCGCAAGCGGGCGGGGTTTTGCTACTTCGGCAAGAAGCTTATCAGCCGACGATGGACATCCAGGATTCCACGGTGTCGGAGCCGTACTGTTCTTTCCAGGCTTTCAAGGTCTTGTGATTGCCGCCCTTGGTTTCGATAACTTCCCCGGTGTTCGGATTTTTATACTGCTTCACCTTACGAGCTCGCTTGCCACCCGCGGTGCGCGCAGCCTTGGGCGACGCGGACTTGTTGTCGGGCTCGACGATAGCCGCGACTTCACGCGGGCTCTTGTTGTACTGTTCCATCAAGTCGCGCAGCTTCTTTTCGAACTCGATTTCTTTCTTCAGCTTCTCGTCGTTGGACAACGACTCGAGGCGCTGTGAAAGTTCGCGAATGCGTTCTTCGATCTGGCGATATTCTTGCAGCATGGACATATTCGTTTACCTTGCTTGAGCAATTAGTTTGTCTGTGTGCGGAATATTAAGTTATTCATCTTCCTTAAACAAGAAGTGTGCAGAACTAAAAGCTTATTTGTACGGCTCGATCAGATGTATCAGCGTCGCGCCTGGCTGCTTTTGTATGCCCCAACGGGTAGAATGCTGCTTTTTCGGGCCGGCACCGTTCGGTCATTCCTGGAGTTTTCGAATGCGCACTTTTCGTCTGGTGATCGCCTGTCCCGATCGGGTCGGCATTGTTGCAAAAGTCAGTAATGTCCTGGCTGCTTACAATGGCTGGATCACCGAGGCCAATCATCACTCGGATAACCTTTCCA
The DNA here is from genome assembly GCF_900104945.1 of Halopseudomonas xinjiangensis. Lineage (NCBI taxonomy): Bacteria > Pseudomonadati > Pseudomonadota > Gammaproteobacteria > Pseudomonadales > Pseudomonadaceae > Halopseudomonas > Halopseudomonas xinjiangensis. The sequence goes on from NZ_LT629736.1 coordinate 654,174, forward strand.
ATTGGTTTTTCATGCGCCACGAGATACGCGCCGATTCGCTTCCTTTCGATGCCGACGGATTGCGCACCGCTTTCGCTCCGATTGCGGCGGAATTCTCCATGGACTGGCGCGTGAGTGATTCTGCCGAGCGCAAGAAAGTTGTATTGATGGCCAGCCGTGAATCACATTGCCTTGCTGATCTTCTGCATCGTTGGCATAGCGGCGAACTCGACTGCGAGATTACGAGTGTGATCTCCAATCATGATGATCTGCGCAGTATGGTCGAGTGGCATGGCATTGCCTTCCACCATGTTCCGGTCGATCCGCAGGACAAGATGCCTGCGTTTGCAGAGGTCACGCGGCTGATCGAAGAACAACAGGCCGATTGCATAGTCCTGGCGCGCTATATGCAAATCCTGCCACCCGAACTTTGCCAGCGGTATGCCAACCGCGTTATCAACATTCATCACAGTTTCCTGCCGTCGTTCGTTGGCGCTCGCCCGTACCATCAGGCAGCACAGCGCGGCGTGAAACTCATCGGCGCAACCTGCCACTACGTGACGGAAGAACTCGATGCCGGCCCGATAATCGAGCAGGACGTGGTCCGTATAACTCATCGCAATAACGCTGAGGACATGGTTCGGCTTGGCAAGGATGTGGAAAAGATGGTGCTTTCCCGTGGTTTGCGCTATCACTTGGAAGACAGGGTTCTGGTTCACGACAACAAGACGGTTGTGTTCAGCTAGCGGCGAGCAAGTACCGAGCCCTCGGAAGCGAAGGAGACGACATGCTCAAGATAGTAAAAGTGCGCGAATACATGACCGGCGATCTGATCTGTTTCTCCCCGGAAACGGAATTGGCCAAGGCCATCGAAACGCTTGTGCGTCAGGGTATCTCAGGCGGCCCGGTAGTCGATTCCAACCGACAACTTGTCGGCATGCTGTCCGAAAGTGACTGTCTGAAAGGGATTCTGACTGGCAGTTACTTTGAGGAAGCCAGCGTCAGCGTTGGCGAGGTAATGTCGAAGGTGGTCGATACCATCGAGGCAGATGCTGACATCATCAAGGCTGCGGAGCAGTTCGTCAGTAAAAGGATCCGGCGCCTGCCGGTTCTGGACGGAGGCCGCCTGGTGGGCCAGATCAGCCGGCGCGATGTGCTGCGCGCAGTCAACACGTTCAACCTGCACGGGGCGCCCAAATGAATGGTTTCGATGACGACGAAGAATCGTTCTGGGATCCGTTGGGCGCTGGCGCGGCAGGTTTGCCGCCGGTGCTGGGTGGGGGCTGTATGGCGCGCTTTGATCCGGCGAGCCTGAATGAGGAGTCAGGTGCGGATTTCTCCGCTCTATCGGCGGAGGGGCGCGACACCCGCCGCGCCGGTGACCAAGTCTAGCCAGTACCTCATTATCCTGAACCCAGCCTCCCGCACCGAAACTCAGCTCAAACGTTAGGGCGGACGGTCGTCGCACCTCGTACGATCGACCCAGCCCATCCGGCCCTGACGAACGGTTAGCTTTTTTCAATCATGGCCATAAAGTTTGACTATCTGGCGCCGATTAATTGACTGGTCAGTCGTACAACCCAGCCAGGTAATCTTATGAATCTCCGAAATCTCTCCATTGCGGCCCGTTTGGCTGCAGGCTTCGCCGTGATTGCGCTTATTGTCGTGTTGCTCGGCACCCTTGCGACTCGTGAAATGGGCGCTATACGCGATGATGTAGTGCTGTTGGAGGATACCTGGGTCCCAGGTATGCAGCAGCTTGGCGCATTCAACCAGAACTATCTTCGCTTTCGCATCTATACAATGCGAGTCATGATGGCGAGTACGCCGCAGGAGATCGCGCCTCTAAGAGAGCAGCTGGACAAGCTTGAGGCCAATCTGTTGGAGGCGGAAACTACGTTTGATGGTCTGGTCACCGACCCGGAGATGCAGCGCGCTTTCGACGCCTATCGTCAAGGTCGGATGCAGTACATGACAGTGCAAAAGGAGATTGTGCAGCTTGCCTCGCAAGGGCGTGACGCGGAAGCTGACCTCATGCTGACTGAACGCCTCAACCCGCTGGCCGACACGGTTACCCGTGCCTTGATCGAGCTGGAGC